>PWMF01000094.1 GCA_003559215.1 Natrialbaceae archaeon | reverse complement strand
GCCGATGCCGCGACGCCGGATCGAGAACCCGCCACCGTCGACCGACACGAGGAGGTTCGTCCGCCAGTCCGACGCCGTCTCCGGGTGGTCGGTTCGGTGGTGGGCGCCGCGGGACTCGGTTCGCTCGAGCGCCGTCCGGAGCAGCACCTCGGCGGCGGTGAGGCTAACGGAGAGATCGACGGCGTACTCGAACGACCGCGAGGTTCGGTCGCCCTCGACCTCGAGATCCGCCGTTCGCGCACGGAGTTCGTCGAGGCGATCGAGCCCCTCGCGGAGCCCCGCCTCGTCTCGGAGGATTCCGGCGTGTTCCCACAGGAGCTCCCCGAGTTCCTCGAGGAGGGTCTCCGGGGTATACTCGCCGTCGGCAGCCGAGAGCGTCTCGAGTACGCGGAACTCGCGCTCGGCGAGCGCGCGCTGTCCGTCCTCGACGGCCGGCTCGCGATCGTCAGGGGTCACCGCGCTCGCGACGTGTTCGCCGACGAGTTTCCCGATCGCGACGGTCTCGGCCAGCGAGTTGCCGCCGAGGCGGTTCGCGCCGTGGACGCCAGCGACGGCCTCGCCGACGGCGTACAGCCCCTCGACGCCGGTCTCGCCGGTTTGGAAGTCGATGTCGACGCCGCCCATCGTGTAGTGGGCCGTCGGCGCGACCTCCATCGGCTCCTCGGTGATGTCGACGCCGAGCGACTCGAACCGCTCGACCATCGACGGGAGTCGGTCGCGAACGTAGTCGTCGTCTCGGTGGGAGATGTCGAGGAAGACGCCGCCGTTGTCGGTCCCCCGTCCCTCACGGACCTCCCGAGCGATCGCCCTGGCGACGACGTCGCGGGCGTCGAGTTCCATCTGGGCGGGCGAGTACCGTTCCATAAAGCGCTCGCCATCCGAATTGTAGAGCCGACCGCCCTCCCCGCGGACCGCCTCGGTGACGAGCCGACCGTCCCACTCCTCGCCGTAGCGCTCGCCGACCATTCCCGTCGGGTGAAACTGGACGAACTCGGTATCGAGCAGTCGCGCGCCGGCCTCGAGCGCGAGCGCCTGAGCGTCGCCGTTGTTCTCGTCGTCCCGCGAGGAGTGGCGATCGTAGAGCGCGGAGAACCCGCCAGCGGCGACCACGACGTGCTCGCTCCGGAAGAGCAGGCCACGGCCGGTCTCCATGTCGAAGCCGATGGCCCCTGAGACCCGCCGACCGTCAGAGAGCAGCCGCGTGATCATCACGTTCTCTCGGTAGGGGATCTCGAGTTCCTGCGCTCGGTCGATCAGCGTCTCGAGCATCGCCTCGCCGGTGCGGTCGCCGACGAAGCAGGTGCGACGGTAGGACTGGGCGCCGAAGTAGCGTTGGTTGATCTTGCCGTCGTCGGTTCGGTCGAACGGCATCCCCCACTCCTCGAGTTCGCGGATCCGATCGGGCATCTCTCGAGCGGTGAGCTCGACGGCTTCGGGATCGTTCAGATGATGGCCCTCGTTCAGCGTGTCCGCCGCGTGGATCGCCCACTCGTCTTCGGGATCGAGCGAGCCCAGCGCGGCGTTGATGCCGCCGGCCGCCCACGTCGTGTGCGCGTCGCCGTAGTCGCGCTTGCCGATTACCAGCGGCTCGACGCCCGCCTCGGCGAGCGAGATCGCGACGCGGGCGCCCGCCGCCCCGGCGCCGACGACGAGCACCGGCGTCGTGACGACGCCGTACTCGAGGGCCGTTTCCCCGGCTGCGCTCTTCCCCTCGAGGCGGCCTTCGACACCCGAAGCTTCGGGTGCAGTCGGTCGGTCGCCGCGGTCGTCGTTCGGTGTTCGTCCCATACGCGGAAGTGGGCTCCGAGCGGATTTAGGTGGGACCCCAAACGATGCAACGGGGATATTAGGGCCTGTGAGTGGGTTTTGTGGCGGCTTGAGGATGGGGGGAGAGGGTTCAGTCGACGGCCGGACGTTTACGGGGGCTATCCACGTATTCGAGAACAGATGCAGCCGGTCGTTCACCTTACCGTCGGATACCTGTGTTATGCGGCGTACACGCGTCTCTCTCGGGGCGAGCCGCCAGCCGAGGCACCGACCCTCGCTGCGATCGCCGGCGCGGCGCTGCCCGACGCCCTCGATCAGTCGCTGTACCACGCGGGGCTCACCCCGGTCGGACGTACCGTCGGCCACTCGCTGCTGTTCGCGATCCCGGTAATCGTCGCCGTCTGGCTGCTGGCGCGCCGCCGCGACCGCGGGATATTGGGGGTCGCCTTCGCCATCGGCTACGGCTCCCACATCGCGACCGATATCCCCTGGCACGTGCTCGCGGGCGACTACCACGAACTCGGCTTTCTCCTGTGGCCGATCACGCACATGCCCGAGTACTCCGGGGTCAAACCCCTCGGGACGGTCCCCGGACTCGGCCTCGAGGCGACGACCCTGTGGCTCGAGGCTGTCATCTTCGTGGCAGGAATCGCGCTCTGGCGGGCCGACGGCTATCCGGGGACGGCACCGATTCGGCGGGCGCTCGGCCGGTCGTGACGGGGTCGACTCCCGGGGCCGGTGTTAGCGGATTCCCTCGTTACTGCCGATAGTCCGCGACTCCCTCGAAAATGAACGATCCACCGATCAGTCCGAGACCGACCGCCAGGGAGAACGCGCGGGGGACACCCTCGAGCGCGGCCGAGACGGTGATCCCACCGACGGTCGCGAGTACCACGGCATTACCCTACGCTTGAGGTGTTGGCACAAAAACGCTATCGGCAAGTAGTCGTACGAGTTCTTTGTCCAGCGTGAATTGGAAAGCTCGTGTTCCGTACTGGTGAGTAGGTAACGGTGCGGCAATCGATACGTCCGATAGCTGTCTTCAGGCAACACGGCAGTCCTCGAGTAGAATAGACGGATACCCAGAAAATTTTATAAAGCGCCCGAAACTTTTCACTGTGGAATGTCGATCGTCTATGGTGTCCTCCATGCGCCGCCGCCGACTTCTCTTGCTCACGCCCACCGCGACCGTCGGCCTCGCCGGCTGTACTACCGCTCGCGAACGTGTCGGCGACGTCCGGCGTAGTCCCCCGGAGCGCCGTGTCGTCCCCGATTGGAGCCCCGAACGGGGAACGTGGGCCGAACGAGATTATGGCCCCCAGAAACGTCGACACAACCCGCATGCAACGCCACCGCGAACCGAACCTTCCGTCGACTGGCAACGAGATCTCG
Organism: Natrialbaceae archaeon; assembly: GCA_003559215.1. GTDB lineage: Archaea > Halobacteriota > Halobacteria > Halobacteriales > Natrialbaceae > Natronococcus. Next base: position 14,828 of record PWMF01000094.1, on the reverse strand, counting down.
ACGAGGCCCTCGGTGATGGCTGGCTCGTCGTCGCAGGCGACACGGTGTATCTTGCGACGCGGCATCGGCTACGGGCGTTCGACGCCACCGACGGAGCGCTTCGGTGGGAACACCGTATCGACGGCTCGCGGGACTGAAGTACGTCGATGGACGCCTATATCAGCTGAACTGGGATCTTCAGGAACCGGATCTGGTGGCGCGCTCGTCCGATGGAGACGAACAGTGGCGAACCACCGTTTCACAACAAATCATCGGCGTTCACGAGCAGAACGGATACGTGTTCGTCGCAGGTCGGAATCGGTACTGGGTTCTCCACGCTGATACTGGTCAGATCGTGCGTGAGCGCGACGATTGGGTGAGAAACGCGGCGTCCGCTGGCGGGTCGCTGTACGCAGCCTTTTCGGGAATCCTCGTCAGGTACGAGGTCGACGGTCGAACGCTTGAGAAACGGTGGCGAGCACAGAGTGAGTACTCTACCGAATCGGGTCAGCCTGTAATTATAGAGGATCACATCTACGACCTCCAGTATCGACCCCTCGCGGACGAGGGGGACGTGGTGGTCTACAGCTCCGCGGGAGAGAAACGGCATAGAATCGACCTCGATTACCGACCACACCGACTCACTGTTACCGAGAACGGCCTGATCGTCTCGCCGTCCGCGACGAGCGACGGGCCCCTCCTTGCGGTACGATCCGACGGGAGTCGACGGTGGACGGCCGATGTGAGCGGGCATGCTAGCGCGATCGCTGCCAACGGAACAGTGTACACTGGGCATCCGTTGGTCGCACTGGATGCCGAGTCCGGTGAACGGCTCTGGGAGCAAGACTCGATCCGGCCTGTCCGGCTCGCCGCTACGGAGTCGACGCTATACGCCGTAACGAGCCGCAGTCGCCTCGTCGCCTTACGCGAGTGATCGACTTCGGCTGACGGACAACACCACGGACGCAAGTCACACCTCGTTACGATACCTCCCATCTTGGGGCACACCTACGTGCCGTATTCAGCACGGCTCGTTCAACACCTCTCTTAGCTGATGGAAGTGACCACGTTACGTTCGCACGCTCTGTGCGGCGTGCTGGCCGATTCGGATTCGGCACTAACGCCAAACGAATATCCCATCTTCCCAACGACTGACACTCTCGACCGAGAGCGCCTCGAGCAGAGTGTTACTGTCCCGTTCAGGTATCTGATGTGGGACCGCGGTAGTGGTTCGAAGACTCCGACGGCCGAAGCAATAGTTTTCTTCACCGACGCTGTCTCCGGGAACGGATGCAACGCGACGACGACACGTACCTCGACTACTACCTGAGTCGGCGGTGGGTCCGGGATCGGATCGTCGTCCTCGCCCTCGTTTTCGTCGGCTTCCTCGCCGTTCAGTGGCTCGGCCTTGGACTTCCCGACCTCGGCCCGTTTTCTGAGTCACCGCGAGGACCTGCGATCCTCCTCGTCGCCGTACTCGTCGTCGGGATGTGGCTCGTCCTCGCCGTCATCGGCGCAATCGGACTGCTTCACTGGCTCCGAGGCTGAACCTCACTCGGCGAGTTCGTCCGTGTCTGGCGTTTCGGGTTCGACACCCGCGAGCCGCATCGCGTTGCCCGTCACGCCGAGGCTCATCCCCATGTCGCCGATGACGACCGCGTGGATCACGGTCACGATGCCGAACGGCGCGCCCGCGGCCAGGACGGCCTTGACCGCCAGACTCGACCAGACGTTCTGGCGGATGACGCCGTTTGCCTTCCCGGAGAGTTCGTAGAGGTACGGCAGCCGGGTGAGGTCGTCACCCATCAAGGCGACGTCGGCCGTCTCGAGGGCGGTGTCGGTCCCCGCCGCGCCCATCGCGATGCCGACCTCCGCGGTCGCAAGCGCCGGCGCGTCGTTGATGCCGTCGCCGAGCATGGCGACGTGGGCTCGGTCACGGTCGCTGTCGGATGCTGCTCCGCCTTCGATCCCCGTTTCGCTTCGGGCTCCGTTGGCCTCGCCCAGTTCGCGGATCAGCTCGAGCTTCTCGTCGGGCAACAGCTCGGCGTGGTACTCCTCGATCCCGACCTGGTCGGCGATCGCCCGGGCGGTCCCCTCGTTGTCGCCGGTGAGCATCACGACGCGAACCCCCTGCTCCTGGAGCCGCGAGACGGCCCAGGCAGCGTTCGGCCGGACGCGGTCGGCGACGGCGACGACGCCGATCGGGCCCTCGTCGGTGCCGACGATCACGACCGTCTTCCCTTCGGCCTGGAGATCGGGGACGACGTCGCCGAGGACGTCCAGACAACCCTCTCGGTCGCATTGCGAGCCGGCGTCGACCTCGTAGCCCATCGATTCGAGTACCACCCCGCCGTCGGTCGCATGGGTGTGCTCGAGGTTCGCCAGCCCCTCGAAGAGGTCGGGCTTGCCGACGTAATGGGTGGTGCCGCCGACGTCGGCGCGGACGCCTTTCCCCGTGAGCGCCTCGAACGCGGAGACGTCGTGATCGTCGGGCTCGAGTCCTCGCTCCTCGGCGTAGCCGACGATCGCCTGCCCGATCGGGTGCTCGCTTCGGTGCTCCGCGGCGCCAGCTCGGCGAAGAACCTCGTCCTTGCTGGCGCCCTCGAGCGGAACGACGTCGGTCACGGAGAGATCACCCGTTGTCAGGGTTCCGGTCTTGTCCACCGCGAGCACGTCGCTCTCGCCGACCGCCTCGAGGTGACGCCCGCCCTTGATCAGCACGCCGTTTTTCGCGGCGCTCGTAATTCCGGAGACGACGCTGACGGGCGTCGAGATCACCAGTGCGCAGGGACAGGAGAGTACGAGCAGCGTCAGGCCGACGAGGAACCAGTAGCCCCACGAGCCGCCGAAAAGCAGGGGCGGGACGAGGACAGCCGCGACCGCGATGGTGACGACGATCGGCGTGTAGACGCCAGCGAACCGGTCGATAAACTGCTCGCGCTCGGTTTTCTCACGCTCAGCATCCTCGACCAGACGGACGATCCGGGCGATCGTCGAATCGGCAGCCTCGCTGGTCACCTCGACCTCGAGGTAGCCCGACTCGAGGATCGTCCCGGCGTACACCTCGTCGCCCACCTCCTTGTCAGCGGGGACGCTCTCGCCCGTGATCGGCGACTGGTCGACTGCGCTGAATCCATCGAGGACGGTCCCGTCGGCCGGAATCTTCTCCCCCGGGCGGACGACGACTCGGTCACCGATCTCGAGGTCCTCGGCCGGAACCGTCTCCTCGGAGCCGTCCTCGCGCCGAACCGTGGCGGTGTCGGGCGAGAGTTCCATCAACTCCCGCAACGAGTCCCGGGCGCGATCCATCGAGAACCGCTCCATCAACTCCGCGACGGAAAACAGGACAGCGAGCATCGCGCCCTCCTTGGGGTGGTGAGCCGCGACGCTGGCGACGATGCCGAGACTCATCAGGAGATCGATGTCGAGGCTCCGATTTCGCGCGGAGTAGTAGCCGTTGCGCAGGATCGGCGTCCCGGCGATCGCCGCTGCTGCGACGAAGAGGACGGTCGAGAGGTCGTAGGTTCGACCGCCGAGTGCGGCGAGGGTCGGATCGAACGCCGGCAGCAGGAACTCGAGGACGAGGCCGACGGTCACGAACACGGCGCCGATCCCCGTTCCGATAGCTCGGCGACCCCGCCAGACGGCAGCGGATTCAGCCACCGCTCCGTCGGCGTCGACGACCGGCGTCGCCTCGTAGCCGGCGGATTCGATCGCTGCGACGACAGTGTCGGCATCGACACCCTCACCCATCGAGACGGTGACGCGGCCCGTCGTCGGTCGGGTCTCGATGTCGTCGACGCCGTCGACCTCGGCGAGCGCGCTTTCGACTTTCGCGCCACAGGAGGGACAGTCCATCTCGGGAACCGAAAACGTGCGCTCGGCGCTCGCGGCTTCGACGTCGTACCCCGCCGCGTGAACCCGTTCGCGAATCGCCGCTTCGTCGACCCGGGTCGGGTCGTACTCCACGACGAGGCGGCCGCTCGTCACCCGGGGCTCGATCGCGTCGATCCCGTCGAGGCGCTCGACGCTGTTTTCGACCTTGCTCGCACAGGTCGGACAGTCCATCTCGGGGACCCGCAACTCGAGAGTGCGACTCGAGTCGAGGGCGGCGGGGTCGCTCATCACCTTCCAGTAGTCAGTCGCACGGAATAGGGGTTGTTTGGCGTGCGCCAACTCGAAGGCGCCCGCGTTACATTCCTGCTAGCTGCTCGATCGACGCCTCCTCGCTGACGAACGTCGTCGCGAGCGCCGCCTCGGCCCGTCGGAGGCGGTAGGAAAGCGTCGATCGGGGGATTCCTAACCGGTCGGCTAGTTCGGAGAGTTCGATCCGCCGCGGCGTTTCGTAGTAGCCGGCCTCGACGGCCGCGCTGAGCGCCTCGCGCTGTTCGACGGGCAGCGTGTCGTCTGCGCCAGCGTCGGGAGTACGGCGATCCGGATCGAGCTCAGTCACCCGGAGCACCTCCATGCCCGTACACTCGCCGACCTCGTCTCCGAGCGCGTCGAAGAAGTCGTGGATCGACGCGTCGTCGGCGAGAACGATCCGCCAGCGGTACCGGCGCCCCTCGCGGTAGGTCTCGAACAGCAGGCCGTCCCCGAGATACTCGAGCGCGACGTGGGGGACCGACGTGCAGACGTCGGTTCGGTCCCAGTAGGTGTAGACGACGAGTTCGTCCCTCGAGCGATCGAGCACCTGGGTCTCGCAGTCGGCGCCGCAGTCGTCCTTGACGAGACAGTCGGCGAAGTAGTCCGCATTCGCGTAGGCGTCCTCAAGCGCCGTCAGCGCCTCGGGGGACCCCTCGGCGCGATCGACTCGCCAGAGGCTGTCCTCGGTGGCGTGGTACGACAGCGATCTGATCGAGGTTTCCGGGTGCTCGGCGAGCACGTCGGCGACCGGGTTCGTCCCGGGTTCGTACTCGAGGGCGAAGACGAACTCTCTCATAGCCGTCCTAGGCGGGCGAGCGAAAAAGGGTTCCCGGTCGTTCGCGTAGTATCGGCCGTGATCGAGTGGCTCCGCGGGCTGTGGACGTTCTACCTTGCGTACACGAAGACGGCCGTTCACGCGGCCGCAGCCGCAGGGTTCGCCATCTTCGGACTGCTCGTGTTCGTCGACGACGCGTTCGCCGTCCTCGCCATCGCCCTGTACGTGCTCCCACCGGTGATCCTCTACGTTCGGGCGGACGGGATGCCGGAAGCGTCCGAATCCGACGAGGCGTCAGCCGAAACGGCGAACGCCCGGAACGGTTCTCGAGCCGAACAACCGGCGGTTGCGACCGGCCGACGCTCCGTCGAACCGGGGGCCACCGGTACCCCTCGAGTCGGCGCTGACGGCGACACCGACTCCGACGGCGGCGATGGGGATAGCGATTCGGATCGGGACGACGGCGACACCGACTCCGACAGCGACGACGGCGACACCGACTCCGACAGCGACGACGGCGACACCGACTCCGACAGCGATAACTGAGACCACCTCGCCGACCGTCCGAAACCGCCGACTCAGTCCGGCGAGGCGGCGACGAGGTTCCCGTCCTCGTCGAACTCGAGCGGCGCCGGCTCGCTCACGACGCGAAGGTCCTCGCGTTCGCGTGCGGCCTCGATCAGCGGTGCCGAGGCGTAGCACCGTTTCAAACGCATCGTGTCGGTCACCCTGAGGACGCGGGCCTCCTCGCTCGGAACGGGACCGATCGTCCCGAGGCTCGCGGTCAGTCCCGCTCGATCGGTTTCGACCACCGGCGGGAGCCGCACTCCCCGCACCGTGCTCGCGGTGATCGCGTTGATGAGCGACTTCGACCAGTCCAGTCCAGCCAGCACGTCGCGGTGGGCGAAATCGGCCTGTCCCATCCCCATCGCGTTGCCCTTCGTCTTCTCGGTGAACCCGCGAGCGAAGATGCGTTTGATCTCGGCCGTCTCCGGTTCGGGCTCGTTGATCGTGAAGTGGCGCCGTCCCGTTACGTTGGTGTCCATCCCCTGCCCGCTGACGTCCTTGCCCAGCTGGTCGACGACGAGGACGTCCAGCTCCTCGAAGGGAAGTTTCGGCATGAGCTCCCAGGCCAACTCGAGCAGCTCCGCTTCGCGCTCGAGAAATCCCGATGGCGGGACGCCCTCGATGTGTGTCGTCTCGTCGTGTTGGTCCTCGACGATCGCGAGGCCTCCGGCTACGGGCAGCGACTCGAGGAGCCGTCCAGTGATCTCGGGGAGCATGTTGCGCAGGCTCCAGTCGACGGCCCAGTCGTGGGCCATCTTCGCGCCGCGTTGTTTCCCCATTCCGATGACGAGCATCTTCGAGAGCCCGCTCTCGACCTCTCCGCTGAAATCGGTGTGGGGTTTGATGCGGTTGACCGGGACGATGGCGTCGGCCTCGACGGCGTGTGCGTCCGCGTACACCGGCACCTCCCGTTCCGGCGTCTCGCCGACCGTGACGACGTCCATCGTCGCGCGGATCTCGCAGCCGATCGCCTCCTCGGTGACGCCGAGGGTTGCAAGCTTCTCGCGTTGGCCCTCCGCGGTCGCCCCGCCGTGGCTCCCCATCGCCGGGAAGACGAACGGCTCGTACCCTTGCTCCCGCAACCCGTCGACGACCCCGCCAACGATTTCGGGGAGATTGGCGATGCCGCGGCTCCCGGCACCGACGGCGACCTCGCCGCCCGCGGGGACGTCCTCGAGTTCGAGGTCCCCGACCGCCGCGGCCGCCTCGTCGGCGACGGATTCGGGCGCGATCGGATCGGTCTCCCAGCGCTGCTCGACAACCCCCATCTGTGGCAGGCCCACGTCCCCACAGGCTGTTCGGACGGTCGACTCCGATACCGTGAGATCATCGATCATGCACGAAGAGTGCGGGGAGAGGGAGAAAAACGTACCGAGGGTTCAGTCGGCGGGCGGGTCGTCGTCACCAGTCGAGACGACCGTGGAGTCGGGTTAAAAGCCCTTCCCGAGCATCTCGCGGGCGATGACGTTCTTCTGGATCTCGCTGGTTCCCTCGTAGATCTGGGTGATCTTCGCGTCGCGGTAGAACCGCTCGACGGGGAAGTCGTTGACGTAGCCGGCCCCGCCGTGGATCTGGACGGCCTCGTCGGCGACGTCGACGGCGACCCGGGAGGCGTACTCCTTGGCCATCGAGGCGAGCTTGGTGATGTCCTCGCCCTGGTCGACCTTCCAGGCGGATTTGTAGGTCAGATTGCGCGCGGCCTCGGTGTCGGTCGCCATCTCGGCGAGCTTGTGCTGGATGGCCTGGAACTCCGAGATCGACTGACCGAACTGTTCGCGGTCCTGTGCGTAGTCAAGGGCCGCGCGGGTCGCGCCCTTCGCGATGCCGACGCCCTGAGCCGCGACGGCGGTTCGCGTCTCGTCGAAGAACTGCATCTGCTGCATGAACGCGGCGTCTTCCGTGCCGACGAGGTTCTCCTCGGGGACGCGGACATTGTCGAAGATGAGTTCGGCGGTGTCGGAGGCCCGAATGCCGAGCTTACCGGTGATCTTGTCGGCCTCGAAGCCGTCGCGGTCGGACTCGACGATGATCTGACTGAAGCCGTTGTACCGTCCCTCGGCGTCGGGGTCGGTCTTACAGAGGACGACGAAGAAGTCGCCGACGGTGCCGTTGGTGATCCACATCTTGTTGCCGTTGATCACCCACTCGTCGCCGTCCTTCTCGGCTTTCGTCGAGACCGAGGAGACGTCGGAGCCGCTGTCGGGTTCCGAAATCGCCGCTCCGGAGATCATCTCGCCCATCGCGACGGGCTCTAAGAAACGCTCTTTTTGATCCTCGGTTCCGAAGTTCATGATCGCCTCGCAGCCGAACGAGGTCGAGACGATCGAGAGCCCGATACCGGGGTCGTAGGAGAACAGCTCCTCCGTGATGATCGCAGTGTCGAGAATCGAGTAGCCGGCGCCGCCGTACTCCATCGGAATGTACGCACCGGTCAGCCCCATCTCGGCGGCCTTGTCGATGACGTCGTGGGGGTACTTCTCTTCCTCGTCGTACTCCTGTGCGACGGGGACGATCTCGTTTTCCGCGAAGCGGACGACCTCGTCACGGATCTGCTGTTGTTCTTCGGAGAGCCCGAATTCCATAGTCGTTCGTTATCTACCGAGTGATAAAGATGTTTGTAACCGGAAGTGAACAGAACTGTAGTTTCTGTTAGGTGAGAGGGAAACGTTCAAACGGGTCCGCACTGCATACGACAGTATGGATATGGACGATATCAACACCGTCGCAGTTCTTGGAGCGGGTAACATGGGTCACGGTATCGCGGAGGTCGCCGCGATGGCCGGCTACGACGTCGCCATGCGCGACATCAAGGAGGAGTTCGTCCAGGACGGCTACGACCAGATCGAGTGGTCGCTGAACAAACTCGCCGAGAACGACCAGCTCTCTCAGGAGGAAGCCGACGCCGCCCTCGAGCGCGTGACGCCGCTGGTCGACATGGAGGAAGCTTGCGGGAACGCCGATATCGTCATCGAGGCCGTCCCCGAGAAGATGGAGATCAAGAAGGACGTCTACGACGAACTCGAGGAGGCGGCTCCCGATCGGGCGATTTTCGCGACGAACACCTCGAGCCTCTCGATAACTGAACTCGCCGACGTCACCGAACGGCCGGCGCAGTTCTGCGGAATGCACTTCTTCAACCCGCCGGTTCGGATGCCGCTTGTCGAAGTGATCTCGGGCGCCGAGACCGACGAGGAGACCCTCGAGGTCGTCGAGGCGCTGGCCGAGGACTTCGACAAGTCGCCCGTGCGCGTCCACAAGGACTCGCCCGGCTTCATCGTCAACCGCATCCTCGTCCCGCTGATGAACGAGGCCTGCTGGCTCGTCGAGAACGACGAGGCCACCATCGCCGAAGTGGACTCGACAACCAAGTACGGGATGGGGCTGCCGATGGGCAGCTTCGAACTCGGCGACCAGGTCGGCAACGACGTCAGCTACCACGTCCTCGAGTACATGCACGAGGTCCTCGGCGAGGCCTATGAGCCGTGTCCCCTCCTCGAGCGCAAGGTCGAGAACGAGGAGCTCGGGAAGAAGACCGGAAAGGGATTCTACGACTATGAGGACGGCGACGGCGCCGATATTCCGACCGACGAGCAGTCCGACCTCGTCGAGAAGCGACTCGTCGCCACGATGGCCAACGAGGCCGCGAAGCTAATCGGCGGCGACGTCGCCCCGCCCGAGTCGATCGACGAGGCGACCCAGCTGGGCGCCGGCTTCCCCGACGGCCCCGTCAAGCTGGCCGACGAGTTCGGCCTCGAGAACGCACTCGAAGCGCTCGAGGACGCCTACGAGGAGACGGGCCACGAGCGGTACGCGCCCGCCGACTACCTCGAGGAGCGCGCGAGCGAGGGTGGGTTCTACGAGACCGGCGAGGACGGGGATGGCGATCTCGAGTTCGACGCGATCCGCATCGAGTACCCCGGCGAGATGGTCGGTCACATCGTGCTCGACCGACCACACCGCATGAACACTATCAGCAGCGAGTTACTGGACGAACTCGGTGAGGCCGTCACCATCCTCGAGGAGGACGACGAAGTGCGGTCGATCCTCATTACCGGCGAGGGCGACCGTGCTTTCTCCGCGGGTGCCGACGTCCAGAGCATGGCCGCTGGCGGTGCAGACCCGCTTGGTGCCGTCGAACTCTCGAAGAAGGGCCAGTCCACGTTCGGCAAGCTCGAATCCTCCGAGCTGCCCGTCGTCGCGGGAATCGACGGCTACTGTCTGGGCGGCGGCATGGAACTGTCGACCTGTGCGGACATCCGCGTCGCGAGCGAACGATCGGAGTTCGGCCAACCCGAACTCGATCTCGGGCTGATCCCCGGCTGGGGCGGCACCCAGCGGCTCGCGAACGTCATCGGCGAGGGGCCGGCGAAGGAAATCATTCTCACCGCCGAGCGCTACGAGGCCGAGGAGATGAAGCGGTTCGGCTTCGTCAGCGACGTCGTCGACGACGCTGAACTCGAGGACCAAGCGCTCGAGCTGGCTGCTGATCTGGCTGGCGGACCGCCGATCGCGACGAAGTACACCAAGCGTGCGATGCTCGCCGGCCGTCACGACACCGATGCCGGCCTGGAGTACGAGGCGTCGGCGTTCGGACAGCTGATGGCAACCGACGACCTGATGGAGGGAATTACGGCGTTCATGGGAGACGAGGATCCCGACTTCCAGGGAAAGTGAGCTAACGGCTTCGCCGTCACACGCGACGAATCCATCGCCGTTCTTTGCTTTGCTCGTCTACAGCTGGCTCGGTCCTCGTCGGTCGCGAGATTTATCACACGGAGCAACTATTTATGATGCGTGGCTGTAATCGATGATGGAAACGGAGGGCAATTCTATGCGTAACGAGCGGCGCGTGCTCGTCGTCGACGACGAGTCACAGCTTGCAGATCTCTTTGCAACCTGGCTCAGTGCCGAGTGGACGACCGAAACGGCCTACGACGGGTCGGCCGCGCTCGAGAAGTTGGACGACTCGATTGACGTCGTCCTCCTCGATCGGCGGATGCCGGGTCAGTCCGGCGACGAGGTACTCGAGCGGATCCGCGAGGACGGATACGACTGCCGCGTTATCATGGTCACGGCGGTCGATCCCGACTTCGATATCATCGAGATGGGATTCGATGACTACCTCGTCAAACCCGTTTCGAAGGACGAACTCCTCGAGCTGGTCGCGTCGGTCGCCAACCGGTCGGCGTACCAGTCGGCGGTCCAGGACTACTATGCGCTCGTCTCGAAGAAGGCGCTGCTGGAATCGGAGAAGGGGGAATCAGAACTCGCGGACAACCCGGAGTACCGGGAGCTCTGCGAACGGATCGACGAACTCGAGGGACGGCTCGACGAGACCGTCACGGAGTTTACGACTCACGACGACTTCGTCGGGGCGTTCGAGGATATCTGAGCCGGTCATCGAACCGTCCACGAAACCGGACCCGATGCGGTCGGACGGTCGTCCCGTTCCCCGGGGTGTTCGACGACCGGGAGTCGGTTCAGGGCACCTGCCCGTAGATCAGGTTCCGCTGGACCTCGTTGGCCCCTTCGTAGATCACGGGGATTCGGGCGTCCCGGTAGACCCGAGCGATCCGTCGCTCGTCCAGGATCGACCGCCCGCCGTGGAACTGCATCCCCTGTTCGGAGACGTCGACGGCCGCCTCGGTCGCCGTCGTCTTCGCCAGCGCCGCCCAGTAGCCGGCATGGTCGTTGTTCGCGACCTTTTCGCACGCCCGCCAGGTGAGCGATCGCGCGCTTTCGAAGTCGATCAGCATGTCGGCGAGCCCGTGTTGAACCGCCTGAAACTCGTTTATCGTCCGGCCGAACTCCTCGCGGTCGTGGCTGAACTCCCAGGCCTCCTCGATGGCGGCGGCGGCGATGCCGAGACCGTGGCCCGAGACTATCACGCGGCCGTGGTTGAAGAAGTCGGCGAGCATCATGAACCCGGCCCCCTCGTGGCCGATCAGGTTCTCCTCAGGAATCCGGCAGTCGTCGAAGGTGATGTGGGCCTGCTTCGAGGCTCGCATCGCCATCTTCTCGGGGATGTGTTCGGCCTCGTACCCCTCGGCGTCGGTCGGGACGATGAACATCGAGTGATTGCCGTACCGGTTGTCCTCGTCGTCTCCAGTGCGCGCGTAGAGGGTGATCCAGTCCGCCTCGACGCCGTTGCCGATCCAGTACTTTTCGCCGTTGAGGACGTACTCGTCGCCGTCCTTCTCGGCTCGAGTCTGCATCCCTGCGAGGTCGCTTCCCGTCTCGGGTTCGGAGACGGCGAGTCCGGAGATCTGGTCGCCCTCGGCGACCGGCCGGATGTACTCCTCACACTGGTCGTCGGAGCCGTACTCGTAGGTGATCTCGCAGCCGAAACTCGCCAGCTGCAGCGTCAGCGCGATCCCGGCGTCGGCCCGGTAGAACTCCTCGGTGAGCGCGAGCAGCTGCGGGAGATCGAGCCCGCGTCCGCCCCACTCCTCCGGGATGTCCTGAGCGACGAGGCCAGCCTCCTGGCCTGCCTCGAGGATCTCGTGTGGGTACTCGCCCGCCTGAAAGTACTCCTGGGCGTTGGGTTCGATGTGCTCGCGAGCGAACTCGCGGGCCTCGTCCTTAATTTCGTGTGCGTGCTCCGGAACGATACTGGAATCGAGAAGGTTCACAATCCCTTCCTCGTTGGGAACTCCCAAATAATCGACCCCCAACGGTGCAAGTCCGCGTCGAACCCGCCGCGAGCGGCTTACCGGTCCGAGGGGACGATCTCGTCCGCTGCGATGCTCGGTCGTCGCCGCAGTCGTTGGATGTCCCAAACGACGTCGGTGACGATGTGTGCGTAGAGTACCGTGCCCGTCACGAGCGCAAGCGACGCGCTCGCGAGCGCCGTACCGGAGACTGCGAGTCCCGTGAGCAGCAGGTGGCTCAACAGCCGGGAGAGTGCGCCGACGTCACCGCGCTCGAAGATTCTGTCCTGATCGGTGAACGCGGCGACCGGGTTAGTGAGACAGAAGCGAAGGGCGTCCCACGTTCCGGTCTTGAACCGAGCGATAACGAAGTGATCGAGGTCGATAGCGACACCGACGATCGTCCCGTAGACGACGATCGCGGCCGCGGGAACGATCGCGCCGACGAGGTCGATCGAACCGACGGCGATGACGACGACGCTGGAGACGACGAACGAAACGACTGCGTGGTGGATCGAATAAATAGCGGCTCACCCGTCACCGCACACGCCGTCGAGACACTAAACGTCTCCCCGCTCAGCCGGCAAAGCCCGAAAGCAACCACTCGCCGTTCCCGCTTTCCTCGTCGGCGATCCCGGGCGCGCTGACGAGCACGAACGCGCTCTCGGCGTCGCCGTTTCGGATCTGTCTGGTCGACTCCGGCGGGATCCAGAGCGCGTCGCCCGTCTCCATCTCTACCGGGTCGTCGTCGACGATCACGGTGGCCTTCCCCTCGATGAGAACGTACACTTCTTCGTGCTCGTTATCGGCGTGATCGTGCGGCTGGCTCTTCCAGCCCGGGTCGCAGCGCGCGACCGTGACGCCGACCTGCTCGGTCTCGAGGGGGTCGCTGAGAAAGTGCATCGCGCTCGAGACCTGATCGACGTCCTCGTAGTTGACCTTGCGGTAAGACATGGGTGACGGTACGACGGGAACCCAGTAAAGGTACGCGTTCTTCGTACACTCCGTGGCTCGCGATCGTTACTGGCCGTGACCGTCCTGCGAGATCGGATCGAAACTGTCGACCGGGGTAACCGAGTAGTCGACCGTTAGGGCGTCCTTGGTCGCCCGGATCTTTCCGACGAACGTCGAGATGTCCTCGAGTTGTCCCTCAAGGACGAACAGCTCCATGCAGTAGTGATCGCCGACGTGGCTGTGGAAGTTCGAGGCGACGAGATCCTCGTGTTCGTGTCTTAGCTGCATCATTCGCTCCTCGACGGTCGTCGTCTCGTAGTCGAAGAGGACGGTGACGATCCCCATTAGTTCTCGGTCCTCGAGGCGAGTGTCCTCGAACTCTCCCAGGAGGTTCCGAGACGCTTCCCTGACGACCTCGCTCCGGCCGGTGTATCCGTGTTCGTCGGCGAACTCGTCGAGTCGCTCGAGGAGTTCGTCCGGCATCGAGACGCTGACGACTGCCATATAATAACTCGGTGGCGTTTGACTATTAAGGCTTACTATCGATTCGGACTTGGACGGTTCGGGCGCCGCACTCCCTGTAGAATACGAGGCAGTAACACAACGTTTTGACCGTTCGGGAGAAGAGTGCAGTATGTTCCTTCCCCACCAGACCTGGCCGGACCTCGCGGACTACGTCGCCGACGAATCGCTCGCGGTGGTTCCGCTCGGCTCGACCGAACAACACGGTCCACATCTTCCCGAAGGGACCGACTATCTGATCGCGGAGGCGCTTGCCCGCGCGGCGACCGACCGCACGGACCACCTCTGTACACCGGTGATCCCGATCGGCGTGAGTTCTCACCACAGACAGTTTCACGGAACGATGTGGGTCGATCCGCCGGTCTTTCGTGACTACGTCGAGAACCTCTCCCGTAACCTCACCTACCACGGAATCGATCGGATCGTCTATGTCAACGCCCACGGCGGGAACGTCGCCCACCTGCGCGAGGTCGGCCGCCGGCTTCACCGGGACGGAACGGCCTACGCCATCTAGTGGATGTGGGACGAGTCGATTCCCGAACTGATTCGGGACGTCTTCGAGACGCCGGGGCCCCACGGCGGCCCGAAGGAGACGGCGATGATCATGCACATCGCCGGGGAACTGGTTCGCGAGGAGCGCCTCGAGGACGCCCGGGACGGTGGCGCGACGTTCGACTACGACGCCGAACGCGTCCACGGCGCGACGACGTTCTACGATTCGATCGAAAACAGTCCCAACGGCGTCTTCGGGGACCAGACCGACGCGACGCCCGAGATCGGCGCGGAGCTGTTCGAGGCAGCGACCGACCAGCTCGTCGCGTTGCTCGAGTGGCTCGACGAGAAACCCTTCGACGACCTCGTTGCGAAACCCCACGTCGAACCGAGATCCGACCGCGATCGCTGATCTCCGCGCCTTCTCGAGCGTGTCACCCTTAATAATCCACAACCCGTTGTGATTTCGTCACATTGCTAGATCTGAATCGCACGACGGCAACGTGTTTGTGACTGCCTCCCGACGAGGGTTGCGTTCGAAGGCCTTATGTAGTGGTCGGGCACTTCGATATAGTACGAAGAAGATGAGGAGTTCACCCCTGCGGTCCGCCGCAAGATGAGTTCTGATGTGAGCCTTGGTAGTTCGGTGACGCCCGATCGGTCCGCGATCACGGCAGAACCGAACTGGACCCATTCAAGTGAGTGTGTATCCATACATACTCCGCCAACCTCCCCCTTCTTGG
>PWMF01000192.1 GCA_003559215.1 Natrialbaceae archaeon | reverse complement strand
GCTCGTCCGGATCGGACAAGCCGACGGCAGACGAACCGCCGGAGTGGAGCGACGTCGACGCGGACGACATCGAAGCCCGCGTCGTCGAACTGGCAGAGCAGGGTTACGATCCCAGCCAGATCGGGATCAAACTGCGCGACGAGGGCGTCACAGGGACGCCCGTCCCGGACGTCAAGCTGGCGACCGGGAAGAAGCTCACCGAGATCCTCGAGGAGAACGACGCGAAAGCGGATATCCCCGAGGACCTGCGCAGCCTGATGCAGCGCGCGGTGCGCCTGCGCGAGCACGTCCGACAGAACCCCCAGGACTACCAGAACAAGCGCGCCCTGCAGAACACCGAGTCGAAGGTTCGCCGCCTGGTCAACTACTACCGCGGCGACGAACTCGAGGCCGACTTCCAGTACTCCTACGACGTGGCAGTCGAGATCCTCGAGGAGTAAGGAATGTCTACAGAGGGTCGAACCGCCGAGGCGTCGATCGCCCCCCTCGAGAGCGCGGGCTTCGTCCGGCTCATCACGAGCGCCGACGGCGACGCGCTCGCGGCGACCGGGCTGCTCGCGCGGGCGATCCGCGAACGTGGAACGCCGTTCCAGGTAACCGTCGGCCGCACCGTCGCCGAACGGACCGAACGGGCGACGGCCGACGAACCCGAGGCCGACGACGCGACGATCGTCGTCGGTAGCGCCGACGCCGATCTCGACGCGACCCGGCTCGCAGCGGCCGACAGGGCCGCCACGCTCGAGGCCGTCGAACTCGTTCGTGGGCTGGGCGAGACGCCCGACCCTGTCCTCGCGCTCGCGGGGCTCGTCGCGGCCGGGAGCGAACCCGGCGCCGGCGAGAGCGAGTGGGTACTCGAGACCGCACGGGATCGGAGCCTCGTCGATCGACGACCCGGGGTCGCACTGGCGACCGCGGATCCGGTCGACGGACTCGCACATTCGACGCGCGTTCGCGCACCGTGGTCCAGCAACCCGGATGCGGTCCGCGACGCGCTTTCGGGACTTGAGCTCCCCGAACCAGACGCGCTCGAGATCGACGATCATCGCGCGATCGCCTCGCTGGTCGCGCTCGACGCGGTTGGCGCCGAGGACGCGGTCGAGCAAAGCGCCCGATCGGTCGGTCGCGCGCTGAAACCGTACGCGACCCCGGAAGGGCCGTTCGCGACCGTCGGCGGCTACGCCGACGTGCTCGCGGCGACGGCCCGGACCGAACCCGGAACCGGCGTCGCGCTCGCGATGGGCCACGGCGTCGATCGAGCCGCACTCGAGGCCTGGCGAACCCACGGCCGACGCGCCCACGCGGCGCTCGACTCCGCGTCGCTCAGCCGACACGACGGGCTGTTCGTCCTCGAGGTCGAGGACGGCCCCGTCGAGACGGTCGCCGAGGTCGCCGTCGCCTACCGATCGCCGGAAGCGACCGTGCTGGTCGTCGGCGACGGCGAGGCCGCACTCGCGACCCGCGCCGACGATTCGCTCGGCGCGACGACCGAAGCGATCGCCAGGGCGCTCGAGGACGACGTCGCCGGCCTCGAGTACGATGACGGCCGGCGACGCGGCTACCTGCGGTACGACCCCGAAACGGACGACTCGGCGATCATCGCGACGGCGAGGGAGTTCAGATGACCCGACGAGCGACGATCCGGACGACCCACGGCGATCCGGCGCTGATCGCGAGCGCGATCGCACCGGACAACACCGCCGAGATGGAGACGACGGTCGAAGACGGCGAGGGAGGCGATCCCTCGAGCGACGACGCGGTCGTCACCCGGATCGAACGCGAGACGACGTCGGGACTGCAGTCAACGGTCGACGACTACGTCGTCAACCTCGCGGTCGCGATCGAGGTCGCACAGCACGCACACCCGACGGACACGGGCACTGTGTCCGACACCCCAGATAACACAAACCATGAGTGAACGATCGGTTTCACGCACGAAACAGGAAAAGCGGTGGTACACCATCCTCGCGCCCGAGCAGTTCGATCGCAAGGAACTCGGTGAGACCCCCGCCGACGAACCGGAGAAAGTCTACGACAGAACCATCGAAACGACGCTCGGCGAGCTGACGGACAACGCCAGCGAGAACAACACGAAGCTGACCTTCAAGATCACCGACGTCGGCAGCGACTCGGCGTACACGGAGTTTCAGGAACACGCCCTGACCCGTGACTACCTGCGCTCGCTGGTCCGCCGCGGCGCCTCGAAGGTCGAAGCCTACGTGACGGTCCTCACGACCGACGACTACCGCGTCCAGATCCAGCCCGTCGCGTTCACGACCAAAAAGGCCGACGCGAGCCAGGAGAAGGCCATCCGCGAGCAGATGGTCCAGATGGTCGAGGAGGCCGCCGCCGAGCGAACCTTCGATGAACTCATCGACAGCATCGTCGAGGGTCGACTCTCCTCGGCGATCTACGGCGAGGCCAAGACGATCTACCCGCTTCGCCGCGTCGAGATCCAGAAGACGACCCTCGAGGCCCACCCCGAGGAAGTCGCCGAGGAGGAAGCGACCTCCGTCGACGTCGACGAGGAAGACGTCGCAGCCGAGAACTGACGCGACTCTCGAACCCGTTCGATCCCGATTTTTACGACCGACCGTAGAACGCGTCGACGCCGTGATCGTCCCGCCAGGCGAACGCGAACAGCCGCCGGGCCGGGAGTCGCTCGAGCCGCCGGCCGTCCGCAGCCGAACCGGTGGCGGCGTCCCACGCGGTCCCGTCGGCGCGGATCGTCCCATCGTCGGTCCTGTCGAACTCGAAACCCGGGTTCTCGAACGCGTGAACTCCCTCGTCGGTCGCGAGGACGACGATATCGGTTCCGCCGACGGTTTCGTGGACGACTCCGCCCGCTGCCTCCACCCGTGGGAGGGGGTATCCGCGCGCTTCGGAGCCGACCTCGAGGCCGAGTACGACGGTCTTGGGGTCGAGCTCGGGATGGTCCCAGGACCGTTCGTCGCCCGTTCCCCGGTGGGCGGCGAGGCCGAACCCGTCGCTCTCGAAGTACGCTGCGTACGGGGTCTCGTCGTAGTCGACAGGAGCCGGCTCGTCGCCGTCGGCCGCGGCTTCGCTCACGGCGTTCTCTGGGGGCTGAAGCACCTTTCCGTCCGGATAGCGCTCTCGAAACCCTGTCCAGGTGAGTACGCCCGCCGGACGAACCCGCAGCTCCCGTCCCTGCAGCGGACCGTCGATACACTCGCCCGACGACTGCTTCCACTCGGACCCAGTCTCCCGATCGTACATCACCAGGTCGTCGTCGGGCTCGCCGGCGTGTTCGGTCCCGAACGTCGGATCGTCGATGCTCGGAATTACCTGACGGACGTTCATGGCCGAGCCCACGGTCCGCTGTGAAAAAAGAGCCGCGCCGCGCTGGCTACTCGACGACGACTTCGCCGATCATTCCGCCCTTGACGTGGGGTTCGCAGATGTAGGTGTACGTCCCAGGCACCTCGAAAGTGTGTTCGTACGTGTCCCGCGTTCCGAGCCGCCCGCCGCGGTACTCGTGCCAGGCGTCGATCGCCGTGTCCTCGTCCTCGTAGCCGCCGCTTGCGAAGTACGCGGCGTCGTCGGGGATCTGGTTCTCGAGGGCGGTGACGGTGTGGTCGGCTCCGCTCGTGTTCTTCCAGACGACGGTCTCGCCGACGCTTGCGGTGTAGGTTTCGGGGAGAAACTCGTTGCGACTCATCCCGATGTCACACTCCTCGCCGGCACACGGTCCGTCGTCGTCGTCGTCGAAGACGCTGAGGACGGACGAGCAGCCGGCCAGGCTGGCCGAGGCGGCGGTCCCGACGGTGGCGAGGTAGACGCGCCGGTGCATACGCGAGCGTTAGGACGGTCGCGGTATAACGGGTCCGGTTCGATTCTCGAACCTGCCCTACAGTGTCGAACACGTTCGGAGACGGCTCGTGATGCGGCCGGCCGCCCGAACGGACTGGAGTCGGTCTCGCGTTCCGTCGGGTTCGATTCGACCGTCGACCGGATTAGTTCACCGCCCCCCGAAACGAAAATAGTAAGGTAGCCGCCACTCGAATCGAGGAGTATGCTTCCGCGGTTCGTCGGACGACTGGGTGTCGCGGACGCGGTGACGATCGCCAACGCGACGCTTGGCTTCGTCGCTATCGTCGTCGCGTTCGTCGACATCGAACTCGCAGCGCGGCTCATTCTGCTGGCGGCGATCGCCGACGGCCTCGACGGATTGCTCGCGCGCCGCTACGGTGGTACCGAGGCGGGGCCCTATCTCGACTCGCTGGCCGACGTCGCGTCCTTCGCCGTCGCCCCCGCCGTCCTCGCGTTCGTCGTCGTCAGCGACGGGCTCGGCCTGAGCTTCGGCGCCGTCACCGCCGAGTTGCTCGTCGTCACCGCGGTCTGTGCGCTGTTCGTCGCGATGGCTGTCACCCGCCTCGGATTGTACACCGCCTACGATACGACCGGCAGCTACACCGAAGGGGTCCAGACGACACTGGCCGCGACGATCATCGGTGCCGCCATCCTCGCCGGCGACCCCGCCGACGCTCCCATGCTCATCCTGGCGATCACGGCCGCCTTCACCTATCTGATGGTCTCGCGCATCCCGTACCCGGACCTGCTCGCTCGAGACGCCGCCATCATGGGAGTCGTCCACGCGCTGGCTATTCTCGTGCCGACAGCCGCCGGCCGAACCTTCCCCTACGCCCTGTTGACCCTCGGGATCGCGTACATGACGCTGAGTCCTTGGCTCTACTGGCGCCCCGATCCTCCTCGAGCCGAAACCGACCTGCATGGAAACGCTTAGGAACGTGCTGACACGACCTGTACGTATGAACGAAGTCACGCGTCGGTGTCGTCCCCGGGTGGTTCCATGAGCGAGGACGAGGCGAACGGTGACGACGAGCCGGACGAGCGGGAGACGGCAGACGATGAACCCGAAACGGAGGAAGCCGAAACCGAGGAGGAACTGGAAGACCAGGCCGACGAAGAAGCCGAATCCGACGACGACGGGACCGAGGAGGAGCCCGAGTCGGCCGAAGACGAGGACACAGAAGACGCGGAGGACGAGAAGGACCTGGACGAGGAGGTGAACGAACTCGAGGCGATCCGCGGCCAGCTCGACGCCTTCGAGACCCAGATCGAGGAGTTCGAGACCGAACTCGAGGCCGCCGAGACCGAGGACGACCTCGACGAGGTCGAGCCGAAGCTTGAGGCGTTCCGCGAGGAACTCGAGGGTCTCGAGATCCCCGACCCACCCGAGGAAGAAGACGAGGAAGACGAGGACGAGGAAGACGTCGTCCACCCCGAAGAGGAACTCCAGGACCGGTACGACGAGATCGAGGACGACCTCGATGATCTGGAAGACGACCTCGAAGATCAGCGTGGTCCCTACGCCGAGGACGTGATCGGCGAGATAAACGGCGTCAGCGGGACGATCACCGGTACCCGCTGGACGATCGAGGGCGAGCGGGAACTGATCGAGATCGTCGACGATTTCCTCGATGACACAAACGGCATTCTCGGAGCCAGCGTGGCGCTGCCCGACGATCTGGAGCCGACCGAGGGCGCCGAACTCCGCGAGGATGCGCCCGATCCGGACGCGGAAGGTGTTCCCGAACGGCTCGCCGCAACCCTTGAGGACGTCACCGACGCCGTCGAGGACGCCGAGCTCGACCCCGACGAGGACGCAGAGACGATCGCCGACCTGCTCGAGGCGGTCGACGAGTTCGAGGGCGACGTCGACGACGCCACCGCGTGGACCGACCTGAAGGTCCGCGAGCAGCTCCGCCGAGAGGGATTTTACGACGTGCTCGACCACGTCAAGGACTTCCCCCCGGAGTGGCACGCCCTGAAGGTCCACGAGAAACGCGGAAACGTCGATCTCATCCTGCTGGCGCTCGACTCGCTGGGCTCGGAGTTCATGGAGGAACACTGCATGGAGGCCCTAGAGCGGATGGGCCCCGAGGAGGCTATCGAGCCGATGATCCAGAAGGCCAACCGCCGGGATACCAAGGCGATGAGCATCCTCGGAAAGATCGGCGACGACGACGAGCAGGTCGTCGACACGCTGCTCGACTACGTCGACTCGAACATCCAGCTCCAGCGGCCCGCCTTCAGGGCGCTCGGCGAGATCGGCGCCGAGGACGCCGTCCAGCCGATCGCCGAGGAGCTCGCTACGAACGACAACCCCGCCGTCCGCAGCAACGCCGCGCGCTCGCTCGGTCTGATCGGCGACACGCGGGCGATCCAGCCGCTTTCGGACGTCCTCGAGGACGACGACGCCGACCGCGTCCGGGCCAGCGCCGCGTGGGCGCTCAACCAGATCGGAACAAAGGACGCACTCGAGGTCGTCGCCGACTACGCCGACGACCGTGCTTACCTCGTCCAGGCCGAGGCCGAGCGCGCCGACCTCGAGCCGGCAGCCTGACCGTCGCTCCTTTCCTCCGCGAATTTATATCCGATGGCGCGGCCAGGAGAGCCGATGGTCTCCAGGCGAGTCGCGCTCGCGCTCTGCGCGACGGTCCTGCTCGGTACTATCCTCGGACTCCCGCTCGCGGCGAGTCTCGGCGCTGGGTCTCCCTCGTCGGAACTCGACGGTCCGGGTGCGACAGCCGACCGTTCACAGCCGTCGCCTTCCGAACTGCCGACCGCCGAAGCTGACGAGGCCGGCGACACCCGCTGTCCGCAACCGATCGACGCTACCGAAACCGACGCCGATCCCCGAATCGTCGAGCTGTATCCGAATCCGACGGCGCACGGAAACGTCGGCGAGTACCTCGTCATCGAGACGCCTCCGGAAACTCAGTTCGAGAACTGGTCGCTCACCGACGGCCACACGACCGCGCGGCTCCCGAACGAGACGGCGTCCGGGCGGATCGCGCTCACCACCGATCCCGATGAGACCCGCGAGCTAATCGACGATCCGGTCGTCGAACTCGATGGAACGGTACGACTCGCCGCCGACGGTGACGAACTCGAGCTTCGAAACGAGGATCGGACGCTAGATGCGGTAGCCTACGACCGTGCGCCGACGGCCGAGCGGTGGTACCGAACGACCGGGACCGGCGACGTCGAGTCGACCGACGACGTTCCCGGCAGCGGCGAGTGGTGGCCCCGCGGCGCGACCTGTCTCCCGGCATCGACCGTCGATACCGACAAGGCGACCGCGTTCGTTCTCCCCGACAGCCCCGACGTCCCGCGAGAGACGATCCACGAGGCCGACGATCGACTCCTGCTGGCCGGCTACACGTTCACCGACGACGACGTCGCCGACGACCTCGTCGCGGCCGCCGACCGGGGCGTCGACGTGGCGGTACTGCTCGAGTCGGGACCCGTCGGCGGCACCCCTGCAGCGACCGCGGATGTCCTCGAAACGCTCGAGCGTGGCGGCGTCGACGTTCGGGTCGTCGGCGGTGAGGGGGCGCGCTACCGGTTCCACCACCCGAAGTACGCGGTCGCGGACGGCTCGGTCCTCGTGACGAGCGAAAACTGGAAGCCCTCGGGAGTCGGCGGCGAGTCGAGTCGCGGCTGGGGCGTCCGTCTCGAGGACGACACGCTCGCAAACGAGCTGGCCGCGGTCTTTCGAGCGGACTTCGAGGGCTGGGACACCGGATCTGGAGCGAGCTTTCGAGAGGACACCTCGTTCGTCGAGGACGATTCGCCGCCACCGCGGGAGTTTCCGGCGGCTCACGGGGCGGAGACGGTATCGGTCGACGAGGCCGAACTCCTGCTCGCGCCGGAGAACGCCGAGCCCAGGCTGCTGGAGCTGCTCGCCGACGCCGACGACGAGATCCTGATCAAGCAGGCCAACATCGCCGACGACGTCTCCCTGCTCGAGGCGACGCTCGAAGCGGCTCGGCGGGGCGTCGACGTTCGACTCCTGCTCGACTCGACGTGGTACGTCGAGGACGAACACGAGGCGCTGGCGGCCGACCTCGAACACGTGGCCGAAGAGGAGGAGCTTTCGCTCGAGGTCGAACTCGTCGAGGACACCGACGCGTTCGAGAAGATCCACGCGAAGGGGATCGTAATCGACCGCGAGGTCGCCGTCGTCGGCAGCGCGAACTGGAACGAAAACTCGCTTCGGAACAACCGCGAGGTGCTGCTCGCCCTGCACGGTGCGGAGGCGGCGGCGTACTACGCGGAGGTCTTCGAGAGCGACTGGGACGGCGACGAGAGTTGGTCGCTGCCGTTCGAGCTCTCCCTCGCCGTCATCGTCGCGCTCGCGGCTGCGGCGGCCGTGGGCCACCGGTACGTGCGGTTCGGCTCGGAGTAGCCGGATCCGCGTTCCGGTTCCGGACGCTAATCCGCTCGGCTGGGAACCTCGAGGTACTTACAGCAGTCCGCCTCGGGGTCGAAACAGTCCGGACACTCCTCGGGCCGGTCGATGATCGTGTCGAGTCGCTCCGCGACGGTGTCGTCGATCACCGCCTCGAGGGCGTGGGCCTCCTCGCGGAACTCCTCGACCTCGAGGACGTTCGCGAGAAATCGCTCGATGATGCAGTAGGTCTGCAGGGCGTCGTGGGCGCGCTCGAGGCCCTCGTCGGTCAGGCTCGCCCCCTTGTACTTCTCGTGTTCGACCAGGCCGCGCTCCTCGAGCTTGCCGATCATCTCGTTGACGCTTGCCGGACTGACCTCGAGCAGGTCGGCGAGCGTGCCGGTCGAGGCCGGGCCGTCGTCGATACGCTGTGCGAGGTAGATCGCCTTGAGATACTGATCTGCGGTGTTCATCGCATCCCTCCGTCGGTGTCGGTCCGGCTGCGATCCGTCGGTCGACGCTCAATCCGGGCGCCGGTCATGCTCTGTGCTCCATGATCTCGGTGACGTCTTCGACGCCCTCCCGTTCCTCCTCGCGGATGTCGTACAGCGTCTCGAGCAACCGGTCGCGGTCGATGGCGAACGTCGCCTCCGAAGCCTCGATCGCATCGATCAGATCGTCGTA
Source organism: Natrialbaceae archaeon (assembly GCA_003559215.1). GTDB lineage: Archaea > Halobacteriota > Halobacteria > Halobacteriales > Natrialbaceae > Natronococcus. The sequence continues at coordinate 188,360 of PWMF01000192.1, read as the reverse complement.
GAACTTGTAGGCGGTCTCCTCGTTACAGAGCTGATCGTAGAGAACGCCGTCCGTGTCTTCGGGCGGACCGTACTGCGCGTCGACTAAGGCGTTTATCTCCTCGTAGGCGACCGTCTCGGCGTCGAGCTCGTCGACCAGCGTCTCGAGTCGCTCGCGGTGTTCGGCCGACTCCTCGGCGGCCTCGGCGAGCAGCGCCCGCACCTCGTCGTCGACCGCCTCGCGCTCGTCGTCGGGCAGCGACTCGAGGTGGTGGGCGGCGCGCGACTCGACCACCTCCTCCAGGACGACCCCGATCTGGAGGAGTCGGGCGAGCTGGTGGTCGCTCGAGACGCGCTGTCCCAGACTCATACACGTACCGTCGGTGAGCGTGCTACTTAACTTCAGGCATCCCGGTTCCGAGTGCTGCCGACGTACCGCCAGACGCGGCTGCCGTCGCCGCCCTCGATCGCGTCGATCTGCTCGAAGACGCCCTTGAGAAACGTCCACCAGCCGTCGGCGGTTTCGTAGCCGACGGGATGAGAATCGTACAGTTCCGCGACGAAGCGCGCCTTCTTCGCTCGCCCCTCATCGCGCAGGAGGGCGACCGCGCGTCCGGCGACGGCTCGTCGCTGCTCGCGTTGATCCGCGGATCGACCCGGAACCGACAGGGCGTCGAGATCGACGAGGTCGGCGCCGGACCGGAGCGTCTCTCGCCCGAGCGAAGCCGTCGATCGGTACTCGAGTCCAGTCTCGACGTCCCGGTCCAGCCGACTGCGCGTTTCGGCGACCGCCCGCCGCGAGAGCTCGTCGAGCCGATCGAGCCGGACGGTCTCGAGGACGGTCGCGTCCGTCCCGACGCCGTCCTCGGGGATCCTGTCGATTCGTTCCGGGGTCAGCGACGCCGATACGTCGTCGAGCTCGATGTTCCCGGTCGATCGACTCGCCCCGTCGGCGTCCGCCGCCGTCGGAGTTCGATCGTTGGACTCGGAGTCGGGGCCGTCCGTTCGGCGCTGAACGTCCTCGGGCGCTTCTCGCCGGTCGACGATCCACCGGACGTAGGCATCTCGGCTCTCGAACCCGAGAACTCGTCGTTCCGTCTCGAGTTCCTCGAGCGTTTCGGCGTCGAACGCGACCGACAGCTCCGGCATTACCGATCGGTACCGGGCTTCGATACAAAAAGGCCCGTCAGACGAGCGGCCGTCCTCGTCCGTTCGAAGAGGGGTTAGTCGCGCTTCCGAAGACGCGCCGCGACGAGGTCCTCGAGGTCCTCGCGGAGTTCGTCGACCGCGATCTCGTCGAGTACGGGCACGAAGAAGCCTTCGACGAGCATGTTGCGCGCGGCTCGGGGCGAGATGCCGCGGGAGGTCATGTACAGCAGGTCCTCCTGGTCGATCTGGCCGACCGTCGCCGAGTGGCTGGCCTCGGTGTCGTGGTTGTTGATGATCAGCTTCGGCGAGGCGTCGGCCTCGCTCTCGTCGCTGAGCATCAGCGTGTTCTCGCGCTGGTAGGAGCTCGTGTCCCACGCGTCGCGCCCGACGTCCTGGACGCCCTCGTACACCGAGCGGGCGATGTCGTCAGTGACGCCGCGGGTGACGAGGTCGGCCGTCGTGTGCTCGGCGCGGTGCCAGACCTTCGCGTCGAGGTCGAAGTGCTGGTCGTTGTGGCCGTAGAAGGCGCCGACGATCTGGGTCTCGGAGGAGTCTCCGTTGAGTTCCGTCGAGACGCCGGACTTGGTCAGCTGCGTTCCGACGTTGACCTCGATCCAGTTGATCGTCGCGTAGGTGCCGGCGTCGCCGCGCTTGAGCGCGAAGTTGTAAGCCTCCTCCGAGAGGTTCTGGAGGCTGCCGTACTGAACGTTGCTGTTCTCGCCGGCGACGACTTCGACGATTCCGCTGTAGTACTGTTCGTCCTGCTCCTCGCCGGTCGACTGACGCTCCATGATCGTGACCGAGGAGGACTCCTCGGTGACGACGAGCGTGTAGTTGAACAGCGAACTGGAGTTCTGCTCGGTCCGGATCGTGACGTCCTCGGCGTCGACGCCCTCGGGGACGTAGACCACGGTTCCGGTACTGAACAGCGCCGTGGATAGGGCTGTCAGGTAGTTCTCCTGGGGGTCGACGATCGAGCCGAAGTGCTCCTTCAGGAGCTCCTCGTGCTCGTCGACCGCGTCGCTCCAGGGCAGAACCTCGACCTCGTCGGGGCCAACCTGGTCCTTGTTCTCCGCCGCGTTCAGCGGATCGACCAGCGATTCGAAGTCGAGTTCGTGGAGGTTCGTCCAGTCTCGACCCGGCGTTCGGATCACCTTCGGCATGCCGAGCTCCTCGAGCGCCTCAAGCGCCTCGAGACGGGTCTCGAGCAGCCAGTCGGGCTCGTCGAGATCTCCGCTGATTTGGCGTACCTGTTCCTCCGTCAGATTGGCGTGTACCTGGGTTCCTGCGCTCATATTATCCGAGGCTCCCCTCCATCTCGAGTTCGATAAGGCGGTTGAGTTCGACCGCGTACTCGATGGGCAGTTCCTCCGTGATCGGCTCGATGAAGCCGGCGACGATCATCTTCTTGGCGTCGTCGTCGTCCAGACCGCGGCTCTGGAGGTAGAAGATGTCCTCGTCGCCGATCTTACCGACGGTCGCCTCGTGGGCGACGTCGACCTTCGACTCCTCGATCTCCATGTACGGCATGGTGTCCGACGTCGACTCGTTGTCGAACATCAGCGCGTCGCACTCGACGGCGGTCGAGGAGTTCTCGGCGCCATCGGCGATGTGGACGAGACCGCGGTAGTTGGTGCGGCCGCCGTCCTTCGAGATCGACTTGGACTCGATCGTCGAACTGGTTTCGGGTGCGTTGTGGTAGACCTTCGCGCCGGTGTCGATGTTCTGTCCCTCGCCAGCGAACGCGATGGTGATGTGGGTGTCCGTCGAGCCGCGACCCTTGAGGATCGTACACGGATAGAGCATGGTCGCTTTCGAGCCCATGCTGCCGGAGACCCACTCCATCGTCGCGTTCTCCTCACAGATCGCACGCTTGGTGTTGAGGTTGAACGTGTTCTTCGACCAGTTCTGGACGGTCGAGTACTGAACGTGGGCGTCTTCGCCGACGAAGACTTCGACACAACCCGAGTGGAGATTGTGGCTCCCGTACTTGGGTGCGGAACAGCCCTCGATGTAGTGGACTTCCGACCCTTCCTCGGCGACGATGAGCGTGTGCTCGAACTGGCCCATTCCCTCGGAGTTCATCCGGAAGTACGCCTGGACGGGCATCTCGACCGTCACGTCCTCGGGAACGTAGACGAACGAGCCGCCGGACCAGACGGCGCCGTGCAGCGCGGCGAACTTGTTGTCGCTCGGGGGGACGCAGGTCGTCATGAAGTACTCCTTGACGAGTTCGGGGTGCTCCTTGACGGCCTCGTCCATGTTCATGAAGACGACGCCTTTCTCCTCCCACTGCTCCTGCATGTTCTGGTAGACGACCTCGGACTCGTACTGGGCGCCGACGCCCGAGAGGGCGTTCTTCTCGGCTTCCGGAATGCCCAGCTTGTCGAAGGTGTCCTTGATTTCGTCGGGGAGTTCGGTCCAGTCGTCGACGCCCTCGCGCTTGTCGACGTCCGGTCGGATGTAGGGAACGATCTCCTCGATATCCAGCTCGGTCAGGTCCGGCTGACCGGGCCAGTCCGTCGGCATCGGCATGTTCTGGTACTGCTTGAGCGCGCGGAGGCGCCGCTCGAGCATCCAGTCGGGCTCGTCTTTGTCTTCACTGATCAGTCGAACGACCTCTTCGGTAAGGCCCTTGTCCGATTTGACGGCGGAGCGCTCTTCTTTCTTGAATTCGAACCGCGCTTCAGTGTCAGTTTCTTTGAGGTGGTCTTGTTCGGAGCTCATGATTGGTATGTATTCGTGTTTACGGCTGCAGCGTTATTACGGTTGTTCTAGTCGAATCCGGTTACGCCGTGCCGTAGACCTCTTCGCGGACCCAGTCGTACCCCTTGTCCTCGAGCTCTTCTGCGAGCGAGGCGTCGCCGCTTTTGGCGATCTGACCGTCGAGCATCACGTGGACGTGATCGGGCTCGACGTAGTCGAGGATGCGCTGGTAGTGGGTGATCTGAAGGATCCCGGTGCCCTGCTCGTCGCGCAGCGCGTTGATCCCGTTCGAGACGTCCTGCAGACGGTCGATGTCGAGCCCAGAGTCGATCTCGTCGAGGACGGCGACCGACGGCTCGAGGATCGCGGCCTGCAGCACTTCGTTTTGCTTCTTCTCGCCGCCGGAGAAGCCGGCGTTGAGGTAGCGCTGGGCGAATCGCTCGTCCATGTCCAGCTGCTCCATCTTCTCCTGGAGGATCTGCTGGAACTCGGCGACGCCGACCTCGCCTTCGTCGACGTTACCTTCCATCGGCGACGTCTCGAAGCCTTCGTCCTCCTCTTCTTCCGCTTCCGCTTCGTCCTCGTCCTCGAAGAGCTCCTCGCGCTCCTCGATCTTGGCGTTGAGCGCCGTGCGCAGGAAGTTCGTCATCGTGACGCCCTCGATCTCGGCGGGGTACTGGAAGCCGAGGAAGACACCGAGCGCCGCGCGCTCGTTGGGCTCGAGCTCCAGCAGGTTCCAGGTGCGCTGGTCCTCGTCGATCTCGATGTCCTCGCCGAACTCGTCGTCCTCGAGGTGGAGGAGAACCTCGCCCTCGGTAACGTCGTAGGCCGGGTGGCCGGCGATGACCTTCGCACAGGTCGACTTCCCGGAGCCGTTCGGGCCCATCAGGGCGTGGATCTCGCCCGACTCGACCTCGAGGTTGACGCCCTCGAGGATCTTTTCGTCGCCGTCCGCCACTTCCGCGTGCAGGTTGCGTAGTTCGAGGCGTGCCATAGTAGTCTGTCGTGTGAACCGTGGGTCGTCCGAGTGATAACGGTTTCGTATCCGATTGGATACGGTTTCGAATGGCGAAGATAATTTTCTTTAACGAGAACCGGCGACGGAGTATCGGAAACGCCGAACCAGCCGCGGTTTCGTCTTTTCGGTCGTTGTTTTCCGGGCTCTCGCCGCTCGTGGCGAGCGAAACCGGCAGCTCCTCCGCTCCCCGAGCCGTCCGCTCACCAGTACTGGTCGAGTCCGGTCTGTTCCTGACCGGATTTCACTTCCTCCCAGGAGACGTCGAGCGCCTCGAGGATCCGCGAGATCGGCCCCTTCAGGGTCTTCTCGAGCATCGTGTCGTAGTCAACTGCGAACTCCGCGGGGATCTGGTCGTCGTACTCAAAACAGATGACGTCTGGATCGCGCTTGAACGCGCCGTAGACGGGATCCCGGCGTGCGTCGAGTCCCTCCTCGTCCTCGAGTCGCTCGAAGAAGGTGGGATCCACACGCTCGAGGTAGAGTCGCTTCGGCTTGCTCCCGCGCTGGAAGTTCGTCCCGAGCACCCGGTTTGCGTACTTCGCGCCCCGAACCTGGGCCGTGTCGGTGTCGTAGTTGTCCAGGCGTTTGCCGATCCCGCCCGGGATGGCGATCTCCTCGAGGCTCACCTCGCCCGCGCGGACGTTCTCGATGATACCCTGTACGTACTCCTTGGCGCCCTCGATATCGCCTTCCTTGACGATCATCTCGATGACGCGGTGTTGGACCTCCTTGGTGATCGGAGCGATGTCCGAGCGCTGGTACTCGAAGCCGACGATGTCGACGTCGTCGACGTCTTTCCCCTCCTTCCAGGTGATGTGGCCGGCGTAGCGTTTCTTCTTGCCCGCCTGGAAGAAGCGCCGGTAGAGCTTCTCGAACTCGATCTGGAAGCGGTGCTCCTCGGCGTTCAGGTCCTCCCGCGCGAAGTCGTCGTAGCGGTCGTTGATGTGCTCCTCGATGGTAAAGGAGTGCTCGAGGGCCTCGTCCTTCGAGACGTCGGGACCGAGCTCGAGCATGACCGAATCGGTGTCACCATACGTAACTTGATAATTCAGCTCGTTCGCAGCAGTCTCGGTAAATTCGATGACCTCGCGCCCAGTAGCGGTGATCGCCGATGCTGCTTCTTTATCATATAATCTGAATTGTTCCCATCCCGACACCCCGTAGAGCGAGTTCATGATAACCTTTACCGCACCCTGCTGGCGGTCGTACTGCTCGTACTCCGGGCTACCGGGCTCGTGCTCGTTCCGAAGTCCCTTCTTCTCCTCGCGCTCGGCGAGCAGCTCCGTGATCATCTCGCGCATCACGCCGTCGGGTTCCTTTCGGAAGTGGATCGGCTCGGGCTGGGTGGGCGCCGTGTAGGTCTCGCCGTCGTACTCGGCGGGATCGACCCGCGTCTCCGGCGAGGCGTTGATCGTCGTCATACACATCGGGTACAGCGACTTCAGGTCGAGCACGGTGACGTTCTCCTTGACGCCCGTAATCGGGTCGAAGACGGCCCCGCCCTCGTACTCCTCGCCGGCGTCCTGCTGGCCCTTCGAGGGGAGGGCGAACTGGCCGTGAGCCTGGTGGAGGACGTACATGTCGACCGCGTCGCCCGGCGTCGGCGCGTCCTCGAGCTTGCAGCCGACGAACGAGCGGACCTCGTCCCAGAAGGGGATGATCTGCTGCTGGCGGTCGAGTTCGACGCAGATCTCGACGTCCCGGAGGTTGTACGCGAGCAGCTGGGTCGGATCGTCCTCCCAGAGATCGCCGATGTCGCCGGCGTAGCGTTCCTTGCCGCCCCCGAGTTCCGACTCGCCGACGGCGTCGAGGCGGTAGGAGTCGAGTTCGGAGAAGACCATCCGTTGGTAGCCGTAGAGCAGGTCGAAGACGACCCGACCCTTGATGTCGGGGCCGCCCCAGTTGCTGCGCCAGACCTCGTCGACCCGCGAGAGCCGGTCGATTTCGAGGTCGTACTCGTGGCCGCCCTGGAGCTCCTCGAGGCGATCCAGCAGGTACGGCGCGTCGAAATCCTCGAAGTTCCACCCCGTCAGCACGTCGGGATCCGTTTCGCGAATATAGTCGACGAAGGCCTCGAGCATGGCCTCCTCCTCCGCGAAGCGGCGAACCTCGTGATCGATCGGGCCCTCTATGGGATCGTACTCCTCGACCGCGTCGGGGATCGGTCCGTCGCCGATGGGCGCCTCGTAGAGCCACATGACGTACTCGTCGCGGTAGGAATCGTGGCTCGTCAGGCAGATAATCGGCTCCTCGCCGTCCTCGGGGAACCCCGAACGGTCGTCGACCTCGATGTCGAACGTTTGGACCCGCGGCTCGGCGTCGACGTCGGTCGCTTCGACCTCCTCGTGGGGGACGACCAGCGAGTCGTCGTCGGCCCGCCGCTCGGGAACGCGAATCCCGCTGCGGACGTCCTTGTCGATCAGAAACCGGTTCGGGAAGAGGATGTCGGCCTCGTAGTGTTCGAACTCGTCGCGGACCTGGCCGACGTCGCGGGGCGTCTGCCCGAAGATTTTGGCTAATTTTTTGCCGCGAATACTCTCGTAGGGCTCGCCGTTTCGATCCTCCTCGCGGCTCCCGGTGAGCCGGTCGTAGGCCTCCTCGGGCGGACGCTCGAGTGACGCCGTCGGCGCGTAGAAGTACGGACGAAAGCCGACGACCTGGACGTGCTCGAGCTCGCCCTCGGCCGTCCGGCCGAAGACGTGCATGATCGGGCGTTCGTCGTCGCCGTAGCCGGCGATGGTGTAGTCGACCTGCATCACGGCGAGCTCGAGCTCTCCGGTCGACTCCGGAAGCGTCTCCTCGCGAACGTCGATCACGGCTGTGCTCTCTCCCGTCCCGTCGCCGGCGACGGCGGCTGCCTCTTCGTCCGGCCGTTCGGCGGACTCGGGGGAAAACTCCGCGAGTCCAGTCTGGCCCGCCTCGGTCATTGCGTCGACGTTTGGCGTCGCCGGTTAAAAACCCACCATTCCCGTCGATACCACGTAAAACTGAAGGAAGAACAAAGCATATAATGTGGTAACACATAGCAAGGCCCAAGGTGACCGACGTGTCCACTCGTGCCAACGAAGACGAGATGACGGATCGAGGCGAACCGAGTAGCGAACCCGAGGGCACAGCGACGATCGAGGCCTACGAGATCGACGACGGCGTCGTGTTCTACGACGCGGAGAACCCCCTCGCGTGGGTCGAGACGAGCAGAACGCTGACGCTCGAGGAGTTCGTCTGAGGCTCCCCGCGGGTGAACGCGAATCCTTTTCCTTGCGCTTCCCGTCTTCGACTGTGTGGTGTTCGACCGATCCGAACACGAACCCGAGGAGTGGGACCCCGAAGAGGAGTTTACCGACCCCGACAGCGACTCGCTGACGATTCCGCAAGTGTCGACCGAGGACGCCGGATCCGACCTCGGGTCGGACCTGCGCTCGGAGTTCGAGTCGTCGACCGACGACGAGGCGGAGATCGAAACTGACGTCTCGAGCGACCTGCTGCAGGCGTTCTGGTCGATCGTCCTCGTCGTCAACGCGGCCGTGCTCGCGTTCTCGCTCGGCGTATTGTTTCTGCTCTTCGACGGCCCGTCGACCAACGGTTTCGTTCTCGTCGCCGGCGGACTCGTACTCTCCGGGTTCGCCGTCTACCGCTACCGGAGCTACCAGGTGACAAAACGCGACGATCCGCCGGCGACCGATGGCAAGGCGGACGACTCGGATACCGACGCGGATTCCGTCCAGTCAGTACCCGGCGAAACGACTTCGGAAGCCGAGCCCGAACACCGATCACACGACGAACCCGACAGCACATGAAACCCGTCCAAGACGACACCGGGAAGCGATACGTCCTTCTCAAACGCTCCGAGCACGCGAGTCTCGTTCGCGATCCCGAAACCGGAAACGAGTGTTACGTCCAGAACGACCGCCTCGAGCACCTCGCAGACGAGTCGGTCCTCGAGACCGCCGCTCGAACGGTAGGTGAACCGGTCCGAACGCTGCTGTCGGCCGTCCACGACGAGACCGGTCTCGGGCTGCTCGTCGAGCTCGGCAAGCGGGGCCCGCTAGGCGTTCGCGAGATGATCGAAACCTACGACTGCTGCGAGAGCGACCTCCACGGTCGGCTCACGGTGCTGACGGCGGCGGACCTGATCGCCGAAACCGACGTCGCCGGCGAGCGCGGGTATCGGCTCACCGACGACGGCGAGACCGCACTTGAGGCCATCGGTGCGGACATCGGCGAGGAGTCCGCGGCCGCTCGATCGACCGACGACGGTCCGTCCGGGCACGAATCCGACTCCTGACCGGATTTGGTCGCCGTTTTCGAACCCGTCAGTCCGAAGTCAGCAGCGCCGCCTCCGTCGGCCGGCCGCGCTCGAGTCGGGATCGGTTCGAGGTCGCGTCCTTTTCGACGCGGACCAGCGAGTCCGCCGCGCCGATCAGCTCCTCGTCGTGGCTGACGACAACGATCTGTTCGACGCCCAGGTCTCGCATCGACTCGACGAGCGAGACCAGCTGCGTGACGTGTCCGGAGTCGAGGAAGACGGTCGGCTCGTCCAAAATCAGCGGTGGCATCGGCGCGGTTCCCTCGACGCCCTCCGCGAGCAGCCGGTAGATCGCACACCGCAGACTGAGATTAAAGAGCGCGCGCTCCCCGCCCGAGAGCTGCTCGGGCTCGAGCGGTTCCCCGTCCTTCTGGTAGACGGTCAGTCGGTACTCCCCGTCCAGGTCGATCGCCGCGTAGGAGTCGTTCTGGTAGACCAGATCGAAGGTCTCGTTCAACAGTCGCTCGAGAGTCTCGACGTTTCGCTGGCGAAGCTCCGCGCGCAACTCCCCGTAGGTCGTCTGCAGGGTCTCGGCTTCGCCGTACAGCGAGTCGAGCTTCTCGAGTTTCTCTTCGACACTCTCGAGACGTTCCCGGAGTCGCTCGAGCTCCTCGATCTTCTCCTCGACGCCACCGATCTTCCCCTGTAGCTCGTCGCGGTCGGCCTCGAGCGCCGCGAGCTTCTCGTCGACCTTCTCGAGGTACTGCTCGGCGTTGGACCTTTTCGTCCGAGCGGTTTCGATCCGGTCGTCGTCGAACTCCGACTCGAGTTCGCGCTTGCGCTCGCGGTCGGCCGAGAGCTGCTCGCGGCGCTCGTCGTTCATCGTCCCCCAGTCCGCGCGTCGCTCCCGCAGCGACTCGATCTCGCGCTCGAGTTCGGCGCGCTCGGTCTCGATCTCGCTCGCTCGACGAAGCGTCTCCAGACTCTCCTTGATCTCGCCGCGCTCGGCGTTGATCTCGCCGAGCTCGGTCCGCGCGTCCGCGACTTCGCCCTCGAGAACGGTCGCCCGCTCGCGTTTCGTCTCGGCCTCGCGCTCGTGCTCGTCGGCCTCCTCGCGGAGTCGGTCCCGCTGCTCCCGTCGGTCCTCGAGGCTCGCGCGCTTCTCGGCGAGCAGCTGGGTAACGTTCTCACGGTTCTCCTCGAGTCGGTCGACCCGACGCTGGGCCTCGACCAGCGACTCGGCGCGCTCGATGCGGTCGTCGAGGTCGTCGCGGTCGTCCTCGAGCGCCGATAGTCGCTCCTCGAGGGTCGTGAGCTTCTCGCGTTTCTCTTCGAGGACGTCGACGTGGGGAGAGTCCTCGACGTCCTGGCCGCACTCCGGACACTTCCCCTCCTCGCGGAGACGCTCGCCCTCCTCGATCGCGTTCTCGACGGTTCTGATCTCCGCGGTGACGTCGTTGATCGTCGAGACCAGCTCCTCGCGCTCGTCTTCGAGCTCCTCGAGGTGGCTCTCGGCCTCGCCGAACGCGACCGGTGCGTCGTCGAACGCCGAGCGGGCGGTCTCGAGGTCGTCCTCGAGCTCGTCGACCTTCTCCTCGCGATCCGCGATCGCCTCGCGGTCGTCCTCGATGCGTTCGTCGAGCTCGTCGGCCTCTTCGCGGGCCCGCTCGGCCTGGGACTCGAGTTCGTCGGCCTCCTCGAGCAGTCGCTCGGCCTCGCCGTTGCGCTCCGTGATCGAGACGCGGACGTCCTCGAGGTCGTCACGGAGGTCGTCGTCGCGGTCCTCGAGTTCCTCGATTCGGGACTCGACCGCGTCGGCGTCGCCCGCTTCGAGTTCGGTTTCCGCGAGCAGCGACTCGCGCTCGTCGACGAGCTCCTCGCGCTCGCGTTTGCGCTCGCGGAGGGTCTCGCCGGCGTCCTCCCGTTTCCGTTCGGTCTCGGCGATTTTCGAACGAAGCTCCTCGATCCCCTCCTCGAGGTCGGCGATCTCCTCGCGAGTCTTCTCGTGGCGCTCGAGGACGTCCTCGGCCGTCTCGAGGGTCTCCCGCGCGTTCTCGCGCTGGGACTCGAAGCGCTCGATGTCCGAGACGACGTCGGCGTGACTCGACTCGAGGGCGTTCAGCCGGTCGTGGAGGTCCTGGTCTTCCTTGCGCCGAACCTGCGTCCGGAGATCCTCGAGTACCTCGCGCTGGCCGTCGAGCACCGACTTGACGCCGAGTCTGGCGTCGCTGGCTCGTTCGCGGTACTCCTCGAGCGCGCCCAGCTGCAGAAGATCGTCGATCATGTCCTGACGCTCGCCCGGCGAGGCGTGGATCAGCTTGTTCACCTCGCCCTGACGGACGTACGCGCAGTTGACGAACGCCTCGGCGTCCATTCGCAGCTGCTCGGTCACCTCGTGGCGGACGTCGCGCGCTCCCTCGATGGTCCCGCTCGGCCCCTCGAGGACGCACTTGGTCGTCGTCGCCCGATCGCCCCGCAGCTTGAGCCGACGCTCGACGCGGTAGCTCTCGTCGTCGTGGGTGAACTCGAGTTCGACCTCGCACTCCTCCTCACCGGTCGTGATCACGTCGTCGAGGGTCCGATCGCCCAGCGCCTTCGAGCCGTACAGCGCGAAGAAGACGGCCTCGAGCAGCGTCGACTTCCCGCTGCCGTTAACGCCGTGGACGATCGTCACGCCGCGATCGAGGCCGAGATCGGCCTCACCGTAGCACTTGAAGTTACGCAGGCGAACGCGGTCGACCCTCATTCGAAATCACCCAGCGAGGCGTACTCGCCGTTGGAATCCGTCTTCGACTCGGAGCCGTCTCCTGAATCCGTCTCGGCGGTTTCCTCGGCCGACGGCTGACTCGTCTCGGTCGTAGCAGTCTCGCCGTCACCGTCGTCCGCGACGACGGGCTCCGTCTCCCGTTCGTCGCTCGAACCGTCGTCCGCTGCGGCCACGGTCTCGTCCTCGGTCGTCTCTGTCGACGCGGTGGCTGCCGCCGACCCGTCCCCACTCGCCAGCTGATCGGCGACCGTCGACACGTCCTCGTCGCTCGGCTTCCGATCGGGTGCGGGTTCGAAGGCCGTGTCGTCGTCCTCGAGCAGCTCCCGTACCCGCCGTTCGATCTGCTCGCGGACGTTCGCGTCCGCGAGGTCGGCGTTCCGGACGGTGCGGTCGATCTCGAGGGCTGCGTCGCTGAGCCCCAGTTCGCGAACGCGCTCGCGGACCGCGTCGTCGGGGTTGGCGAAGCTGACCGAGACCGCCTCGCCCTCGTCGGGCAGCTCCCGCCGGTCGTTCACGCGAGCGACGAGCGCGCCGCGGTCGACGGCGAGCTCCTCGACGGCCGCGGGCGCGATCGGCTTTCCTTCGCCCTCGATCGTGACGATGACGACCGCGTCCTCGAGGTCGTGCTGGCGGACCCGCTCTTGGACGCGGTCGACGCCCTCGCCCTCGGCGAGTTCGACGTCGGCGAAGACGAACTCGCGAGTCGACTCGAGGCCGCGCCGCCGGATCGCCGGCTCCTGACCGGGTTCGAACGCGACGAGGTTGTATCCACGGTCCTCGCGTTCGCTCGCGCTCGCCCGTTCGGTGGAGCCACAGTAGGTGACCCACGTTCCCTCCAGCTCGGCGGTGTCGGGGTGGTGGTTGTCACCGAGCAGGACGGCGTCGAACTCGACGGTCGACTCCTCGAGCAGTCGTTCGGTGTCCCAGTCGGCGTGAGGGAAGGGTTCGAACAGTCCGTGGCTCACGAGCGCGGCGTGTGCCGCCTCGTCCGGAACCGGGTCGAACTCGTACTCGAGCTTCTCGCGTCGGGAGCGTGGAACGAAGTCCAGACCGTAGAGCGCGACGTCCTCGAGGACGTACGGCTCGGCGCCGAGCCGGGTCGCCAGCCCGAGGTCGGCGAACAGATCGAGCCACTGGGCGTCGCGTTTCCCCTCGTGGTTGCCGACGATCGCGAGGAAGGGGACGTCGGCCGCCTCGAGCGAGCGAAGGATCTCGACGGTCCCCTGGAGGTCGACCAGGTTCGGCCGGCGGTCGTGAAAGAGGTCGCCGGCGTGGATCACGGCGTCTACGTCGCCCTCGATAGCGTCCTCGGCTACACTCCGGAAGGCCTCGAGGAAGTCCCGTCGTCGCTCGGGCGAGTTGTACTGCTGGTACCCGATGTGGGTGTCGCCCGTGTGTATCACCCGCGTCATCTGCCGGGAGTTGACTACGAGGCCCTAAATGGATTCCGCGACCGGACTGAAAGTAGAGCGGATTGGCGAAAACGAGTAACTTTCCTCTCGCACGGGATCGGTAACGGGAGGCTCCGCTACGACTCGATATCGAGGCTGTACAGGCGCTTGCGGGCGTCCGAGAACGAGAAGCGGGAGTCGATGACGTTCTCCTCGTCGAGCCGGTTCAGGGCGTACCGAACCGTCCGCGCCGGCAGGAGCGTCTCCTCGGCGATCTGCTGTTGGGTCATGGTGTCGTTGTACTCGAGAACCTTCGCAACGAGTTTCGCGCTCGGCGGGAGCTCGCGGACGTCGTCCCACGACCCCCGGTTCGTGGGTTCGGGCTGTGGCGACTCTAGAGAACTCATCCTGTACTCCCATTACGAATACGGCCTGATAATATTTTCTGTTTCATTCTATGTCTTATGGTAATATTCCAGCGGGGCTGTAGTTACCCGAAGCCTCTTATGAGCCAGCACCCAACTCACAGGTGATGAGCGACACTGTGGACGACGTCGACCTCCCCTACGACGAGGACGAGGCGTCCCAACAGGAGAAAATCCAGGCACTCGAGGATCGGTTAGAGATCCTCGAGTCGCAAAACGAGGAGATGCGCGACAAGCTCCTCGATGCGAACGCCGAGAACAACAAGTACCAGCAGAAGCTCGAGCGGCTTACCCACGAGAACAAGAAGCTCAAGCAGTCTCCCCTGTTTGTCGCCACGGTCCAGGAACTGACGGACGAAGGCGTCATTATCAAACAGCACGGGAACAACCAGGAGGCGCTGACCGAAGTGACCGAGGAGATGCGCGAGGACATCGAGCCCGACGCTCGCGTGGCCGTCAACAACTCGCTGTCTATCGTCAAGACCCTCTCGAACGAGACCGACGTCCGCGCCCGCGTGATGGAAGTCACCGAGAGCCCCGAGGTAAGCTACGAGGACATCGGCGGCCTCGAGGAGCAGATGCAGGAGGTCCGCGAAACCGTCGAGATGCCCCTCGAGAAGCCCGAGATGTTCGACGACGTCGGCATCGAGCCCCCGAGCGGCGTCCTGCTGTACGGCCCGCCGGGCACCGGGAAGACGATGCTCGCGAAGGCCGTCGCCAACCAGACCGACGCCACCTTCATCAAGATGGCCGGCTCCGAACTCGTACACAAGTTCATCGGCGAGGGCGCGAAGCTCGTCCGCGACCTGTTCAAGGTCGCCCGCGAGCACGAGCCAGCCGTCATTTTCATCGACGAGATCGACGCCATCGCCGCCAAGCGCACGGAGTCGAAGACCTCCGGCGACGCCGAGGTTCAGCGGACGATGATGCAGCTCTTGAGCGAGATGGACGGCTTCGAGGACCGCGGCGAGATCCGAATCATCGCCGCCACCAACCGTTTCGACATGCTCGATCGCGCCATCCTCCGGCCGGGCCGGTTCGACCGCCTCATCGAGGTCCCGAAGCCGAACCAGGAGGGCCGCGAGATCATCTTCGAGATCCACACCCGCGGCATGAACGTCGCCGACGACGTCGACTTCTCCGAACTGGCCGCCGAGGCCGAGGAGGCGTCCGGCGCCGACGTCAAGGCCGTCTGCACCGAGGCCGGGATGTTCGCCATCCGCGACGACCGCACCGAGATCCGGATGGAGGACTTCCGTGGTGCCTGGGAGAAAGTTCAGGCCGAAACCGACGAGACCGACGAGGTCTCGAAGACGTTCGCCTAACCGGGCTCCTGTCGGGTCGACTCGTCTCGTTTTTTCTCTACAGCGCGGCGAAGACGAGCCACGGCACTACGAACAGCGCCGCCGTCAGCACGGCCAGAATGAGGAGGTAGCCGACGACGGTGCTTCCCGCAGTGAGCCAGGCAGGATGCTCGAACTCGCGTATATCGATTGCCATGTAGATACGAACCGAAGAGGCGTTCATAAACGTACCGGCGCACTTGCGGGCCCACGCCGGGTAGTATGGTTTCCTTGATTTCGAACACCGTACCGCTATAAATGGGCGGTTTACACGTCTCGCTGTAGCAGTTCTGCTTCTCGAAGAGAACCTCCACCGGGATTGGTCAGCTACTGATCACCAGAGGCAGTGAGATCCACGGGGAGAGACGGCTGTCGATATGCTGGACTCCACTGCGATCTCTTGCAATCAAGAGACTGGAAGGCTTTGGGGTGAGCCGGAGCGGATCGCAGGAAGCAGAGTCGAAGTGGGTCGATATCCGCGAGACGCTTGCCTCCGAATACGGCTTCGATCCTTAGAAGTACCGCAACAGGCCGCTCTCGTCGTCGGCGTTCCGGAGGCGCCGACAGAGCGGACGGGCCTTCGACCCGATCGGTTCGGGAAACTCGGCGAGAATGCGGAGGATCTCGATCAACTCGAGGGCACGGAGGAGGACGGCGATGGCGAGGAAGACGAGCAACCCTGCAGGCGGGACGACGAACACCGAGATCGGTATCGCGCCGACGATCGGGAACCCGATCGGCATCGAGAGCGCGTCGGCCATGAGGTAGATCGGGACCGCCGCGACGGCGGTGGTAGCGGCGACCCGTCCGTACCGGGCGTTGGTGATCGGGTCGAAACCGGTCTTGCGGGCGCTCCAGAGGTGGAAGATCGCCATCGAGCCGTACCCGATCGAAGTCGCGATCGCCGCCCCGTGCATCCCGTAGGTCGGAATGAGGGCAGCGTTCAGGACCAGGTTGATCATCGCCGCGGCGCCGGTCGCGACGATCGGGTACCGGAGTTCGCCTTTTCCTTGGGCGATCGCGAGCATCGGGCGGGCGAGCGCGAATCCGACCGCACCGGGAAGCAAGAGGAGCAACGGCGCGATAACTGGTTCGGAGCCGGGCCCCCAGTAGATCGGGACGGCGGCGTCGGCAAGAGCCGCCATTCCGAGTGCCATCACCGCCGTGATCAAGAACGTGTACCGGAGCGTCCGACCCGCAATCTCCGAGATCTGACCGACCTTCCCCTGAGACCAGAGTTCGGACGTCGAGTGGACGAACACCGTCTGAAGGACGATCGGTGCGAACCAGAGGAACTCGGCGAACACGAGCGCCGCCTTGTAGTGGCCCGGCGCCTCCTCCGAGGCCATCGCCTGGAGCATCAGGATGTCGATGTGGTACAGCGACATCAAGAGGAGCACGAGGACGATCGACAGCGAGTTGAAAGTCATCATCTCCCGTTTGGGAAGCATTCTGTCGTTCGTCTCGAAGACGCCCCAGAGCGACTGACGGTAGTGGAGCACGACCAGCCCGACGAGCGCTACCAGACCGCTCGAGAGGATGTGACCGAGCAGGGCCCCGACGACGCCGTAGCCCAAATACACGAGCGGGAGGGCGATAGCCACGAACGAGACGTTGAAGAGAATCTTCAGCGATTCCGAGTAGCGCTCGAGGCCGAATCCCATCAGCGTCTTCCTGGCAAAGGGCCAGTACTGAGCCGTGATTACCAGCGCGACGGTGACGTAGAAGTAGAGCGTGAACTCCTCGCGCCAGAGCCACTCGAAGAAGCCGAGGTAGGTAACGATACCGAGAACGACGGCACCGAGGACGGCCAGCAGCGTCGCCAGCCGGAAGTAGAAGCCGACGACGATCCGTTCCCAGGCAGGGTCGTCGCGGTCCTCGGCGACGTACTTCCGGACGCCGTCGGCGATCGGGGTACTGACGACGATCATGAACATGGAGTGGGCGGAGAGGACCGTCGCATAGGCGCCGTAATCGACGTCGCCGAGCCAGCGATAGAGCAGCGGGGAAGCGATGATCCCCAGGATCAACGCGACGAACTTGCCGCTGGCGACCGAGAGAATTGCACTCGTTAGACTACGCTTCAAATATTTCTCCTCTGGACGGCTGTAGAGAAACCGCGTGCAGTATAAAAAGTGGCGAAAGCAGATCGATAGCGTGTAGAAGCACTGATCGGTCAGTACCAACGCGATAGCGGGCAGCAACTGGCGGTTGAAGTACGGCCCTCGAACGCCGTACGGCGGTACCAGGAGACACTCGCGCATACAACGCTCTGGCGCTCCACGATTCGGGGTACGTGTTCCGCGATGGGTGCCCCGCAGGAGCGTTTCGCCCAGTGGCTTGGAACCTTTACCCACAAAGACGTGATTGGTCAGTCGGCGTCACCGACTGGCTAGACACCCTGCCACAGTCTATTGAAAGTTGCAGCGTAGCCCCCGAAACAACGAAGAGTAGGGAGAACACCCGTTCCACCATCGGAGACTGAATCACCCACTCGCGGTTCCGGTCCGCTTTTACCGGCCGACTGGCTATACCCTCGCAATGACGAAGATCGTCGTGGTAGACAACCACGGACAGTTCACCCACCTCGAGCAGCGGGCGCTTCGAGATCTCGGCGTCCAGACGGAACTGATCGACAACGATACCGCCCCCGCGGAGGTCGACGCCGACGGCGTCGTCCTCTCGGGTGGCCCCGACATGGATCGGATCGGCCGTTCGGCGGAGTACCTCGAGTCCGACCTCCCCGTCCTGGGGATCTGTCTCGGCATGCAACTGATCGCGACGGAACTCGGCGGCGAGGTCGGCAGCGGCGAGTACGGCGGCTACGCGGACGTGACCGTCGAGATCGTCGACGAAGACGATCCGCTCACGGGCAGCCTCCACCCCGAAACTCGGGTGTGGGCGAGCCACGCCGACGAGGTCACCGAACTTCCCGAAGGGTTCGAACTCACCGCCCACAGTGATGTCTGCGACGTCGAGGCGATGAGCGACACCGACCGGGACCTCTACGGTGTCCAATGGCACCCCGAGGTCGCCCACACCGAGGAAGGCGAGGAGATCTTTGAGAACTTCCTCGAGATCTGTGAGGAAAACGGCGCGTAGCGAGGGATCGCTTCCCCGCGGCCGCGTTCTGCGTTCTCGTCCATACCCACAACGTGTCTCTCGAGCAGCGACAGGTTCGGCATACGGCGGGGGCGATAACATCAGTGTTACGTGGTATCTCCGGCGTCGCCAAACGCGTATATGGTTACCTGACGAACTAGGTGACGTGATGCAACCACAAACCGACGCCGCCGTTCGAGCCGAGTTCGCCGCACCGACCGGGACCGACGGATGGAGGGCGAACTGAAATGAGTACGAAGGTTCTCGTCACCGGCGCAACCGGCAACCAGGGCGGCGCGGTCGTCGACCACCTGCTCGAGAGCGATACCGAGTTCGACGTCTACGGACTGACGCGGGACGCCTCGGGCGACCATGCACGGGAGCTGTCCGAGCACGGCGTGACGATGGTCGAGGGCGACCTCGACGAGAAGGAGTCGCTTGCCCCTCACGTCGCCGAGGTCGACGCCGTCTTCGCAGTTACCAACTTCTGGACCCAGGGGTACGACGCGCAGGTCCAGCAAGGGAAGAATATCGCCGAGGTCGCCGCCGACGAGGGTGTCGAGCAGTTCGTCCTCAGCGGCGTCGGCAGCCACTGGGAGGACACCGGCGTCCCCCACTTCGATTCGGCTCAGGAGATCGACGAGCACGCACAGGACCTCGAGCTCCCGATGACGGTCCTCGGTCCCGTGTTCTTCTTCCAGAATTTCGAGGCGTTCGCCGAAGACGTCGTCGAGGACAGTCAGATCGCGCTGCCCCTCGAGGAAGGAGTTTCGCTGCAGATGATCGATACCGGCGACGTCGGCCACGCCGCCGCCGTCGCGCTCGCGAACCCCGAGGCGTTCGTCGGCGAGCGGATCGAACTCGCTGGCGACGAACTTACCCTGGCGGAAGCTGCGGCAACCCTCTCGGAGGTGACGGGCCGCGACGTCGAGCCGGTTCACGTCCCGATCGAGGACGCCTACGACTCCTTCGGCGAGGAGTTCACCGTCATGTGCGAGTGGTTCAACGAGGTCGGCTACGGCGCGGATCTCGAGGGGCTCGAGGAGCGCTTCGGCTTCGAGTTTACCGAGTTCGAGAGCTACCTCCGCGAGCACGGCTGGGAGGACAAAGAGGGGATGGCCTCGGTTCCGGGCTGGGTCAAGGCGATGCAGTAGCGGACTCGAGTCGATCGATTTCTTCGGCTCCCGTCCCAACCGCTACGCTCGACCCTCCGTGGCTCCGCTCGTACTGTCTGCTGTAAGTCATTTCCGGTGGGACCGCGATCCGTCCTGCGGTCTCATCGGTAAACCGTTACAGCAAACCGTCTCAGTCGTCGCTCGCGACGGGCACGCTTGCACGCACCTCGAGCCGGTCCAGATCCCCGACGAAGGAGGCGAGCATCTCGCGGGTGACGTGGGGCATACAGACGACTCGAAGCTCACCCGTCGCGGTTCTGGAGATCCGCCACCCCTTCGCCCGGAGCGCGTCGAACGTCGGTCGAGGGACCGTCGCGGCGACCAGCGGCAGGGTTGGATCGACGACCTCGTACCCGCGTTTCTCCAGGGCGTCGGCCAGCCACTCGGCGTTTCGCTGCGAGCGAACGTACTGCTCGCGGTATCCCCCGGGCCACAGCGCCTCCATCGCGGCCACGGCGCTGGCGACGCCCGCACCCGATCGAGTCCCGGTCAGCGTCGCCTGGGCGGTCGACTCGAGGTAGGGCGTGTCGACGGCCAGTTCGTCGAGTAACTCGTCGGATCGGGCGAGTAGCCCTCCGGCGGGAACCGCGGCCTGGCCCATCTTGTGAGGGTCGATCGCCATCGTGTCGACGGGTGCGTGACCGAAGTGCCACTCGTGGTCGGTAAAGGGAAGCACGAACCCGCCCCAGGCGGCGTCGACGTGTAACAGGGCGCCGACCGAGTCGGCGATTCGACCGAGCTCGGGGATCGGATCGACCCGGCCGTACTCCGTGGTGCCGGCCACACCGACGATCAGGGCTGTGTCCGCATCGACGGAGGCTCGAACCGCCTCGAGGTCCGTCCGATGGTCGTCGTCGGTCGGCACGAGCCGCAGCTCGACCTCGAGCACGTCGGCGGCCTTCTGGAAACTGAAGTGGCCCGACTCGGACACGACGACGTTCGGCCTCGGCGAGTCGGCCCGCTCGCGGGCGATCCGGACCGCCTGGATGTTTGCCTCCGTTCCGCCGCTGGCGACGTAGCCGGCGGGATCCTCGAGGCCCGCGATCTCGCCGAGCAGGTCGACGACCTCGTTCTCGAGGGTGGCGACCCGCTGGTAGGTGGCGGGATCGCCGGGGTTCGTCGCGAGAAACCGCTCGGCCGCATCGCGCGCGTCCGGGTAGGGTTTCGTACACATCGACGAGAGAACCCGGTCGAACGCCTGCGGCTCCGCTTGCATATCACTCAGCAGTCGCGTCAGCCGCTTAGTAGTTGCGTTCTCCCCGAACGGACCGTCCTCGAGAGTGGCGAACGGGTCGGGCTCCATCGAGTGCGCCGCAGTACCAAAAGCGCTTACTACTACCGTCGAACCCGATCGTCGAACGATGGACTCGATCGATCCGAAGACCTACCGTCCGACGGAACGTGTCAAATCACATGCTATCGCGAAGAACCCGCGCGGTCCTCGACTTCCTCGGAAACGCGACGGCCGTCCTCGTCCAGCTGCTTCTCCGGAACGAGTCGGCCCGAGTCGAACGGCTGCGGCGGGAAGGCTCGCTCGAGGACCCCGCCGCTGAGAGTAGCTGTTCCGAAGACGAGTCCGAGGTGACGTTCGACGACGCGCGGACCGCTTTCGGCGTCGGGCTGACAGACGGGATAGACGTTCCGGACGTTCGCCCGCGCTGGGCGCTTCTCGGTGCCGTCGTTGCCGTTGGATACCGGACGCTGCTGGATCGAAACGTCGCCGGGGTTCGTCGCTCTCGAATCCGTCGAACGACGGTCCTCGCGGGCGTCTGGACGGCCTGGTTCGCGCTCGGCCTCGACGACCGGGATCGGCTCCACAGCCTCGGTCTCGGGTCGACGCTCGGCGCGCTCTGTTACCGCGGGAGATACGGCCTCCTGGGCGGCCTTCCGGACGGGTAACAGCGGTACGGACGAAAGAGACGCGGCGAAATCCGCGGCTGTGGCAGCCCGAATCAGCGAACCGAATCGAGCAACAGCTTCTGCTCGACGCGTTTGACTTCGTGTTGGACGTCGCGGACGGCGTCGATATTCGCCGAGATCGAGTGAACGCCCTCGTTGACGAGGAACTGGACCATCTCGGGTTTCGAGCCGGCCTGACCGCAGATGCTCGTGTCGACGTCGTGCTCGCGGCAGGTCTCGATGACGTCGGCGATCAGCCGGAGCACGGAGGGGTGAAGCTCGTCGAAGCGGTCGGCGACGTGCTCGTTGTTGCGATCGACCGCGAGCGTGTACTGGGTGAGGTCGTTGGTCCCGAAGGAGGCGAAGTCGATGCCTGCTTCGGCCATCCCTTCGACGGCCAGTGCGGAGGCGGGCGTCTCGATCATCACACCCCAGGTCCGCTTCTCGGGGTCAATCCCGGCGTCGGTCATGAGTCGCTTGGTGCGGTAGACGTCCTCGGCGTCGTTGACAAGCGGGAACATGATCTCGACGTTGTCGTAGCCCAGCTCGTAGAGCCGGCGGAACGCCTCGAGCTCGTGAGCGAAGACGTCGGGACGATCGAGCGAACGGCGGATCCCCCGGTAGCCGAGCATCGGGTTGTGTTCGTGGGGTTCGTCCTCGCCGCCCTCGAGCTGGCGGAACTCGTCGGTCGGCGCGTCCAGCGTCCGAACACGGACGGGTCGGGGGTAGAACTCGTCGGCGACGCCGCGAATGCCCTGCACGAGTTCCTTGATGTAGGCGTCCTCGCCGTTCTCCTCGATGAACTTCGCGGGCGTCTGGTTCAGCGAGAGGATCATGTGCTCCGTGCGAAGCAAGCCGACGCCGTCGGCGCCGGTCGCGGCCGCCCGCTCTGCGGCCTCGGGGATGGAGACGTTGACCTTGACCTCGGTCGCGGTCATCGGCTTGACCGGCGACTGCGGGCGCACTTCCTCGACGGGTTCGGCCTCCTCCTCGGGCGAGACGAGGTCTCCCTCGAGGACCGAGCCCTTGTCGCCGTCGAGCGTGACAACTTGGCCGTCCTCCAGCGTCGTCGTGGCGTTGGTCGTGCCGACGATCGCGGGCACGCCGAGTTCGCGGGAGACGATAGCCGCGTGGCTGGTCATTCCGCCCTCGTCGGTGATGATGCCGGCGGCCCGTTTCATCGCGGGGACCATGTCGGGCATCGTCATTTCGGTGACGATGATGTCGCCCTCGCCGACCTTGTCGAGCTCATCGAGCTTGGTGACGATCCGGGCGGCGCCGCTGACCCGGCCCGGACTCGAACCCAGCCCGTCGACTATCACGTCGCCCGTCCCGGCTTCAGTTGCGCTCTCGGCACTGTCGGCGGCCCGGGTCTGTGTCCCGCTCCCGTCGGTGAGCCCCGCCGTGATGTCGCCAGCATCGGTGGCGCTCGTCGCGTCGGCGTCGCCCTCGTCGATCGTCGTGATCGGACGGGACTGGAGCATGAAGACCGTCCCCTCGAGAATTGCCCACTCGACGTCCTGGGGGGTATCGTAGTGGTCCTCGACGCGCTCGCCGAGTTCGACGAGTCGATCTATCTCCCCCTCGGAGAGGACGCGGGCGGTCCGTTTCTCCTCGGGAACTTCGCTTTCGACGGTTTCGCCGGTTTCCTCGTCTTTGGCGTGCATCACCTTCTTTTCGGCGACGGTAACGTCGACGTCGCCGCCGTCCCGCGGAACGATGTAGTTGTCTGGGGAGACAGCCCCCGAGACGACGGCCTCGCCCAGTCCCCACGCGGCTTCGATGATCATCGTCGGATCGCCGGTCGAGGGGTGACTCGTAAACATGACGCCGGATTTCTCGGCCTCGACCATCTGCTGGACGACGACCGCGATGTTCACGGCGGAATGGTCGAACCCCTTCTCCTGTCGGTAGTAGATCGCCCGCTGGGTGAACAGCGAGGCCCAGCAGCTCCGGACGCGGTCGAGAAGGTCGTCTTCGGTGATATTGAGGTAGGTTTCCTGCTGGCCGGCAAAGGAGGCGTCCGGGAGATCCTCGGCGGTCGCGGAGGAGCGGACGGCGACGAACGCTTCCTCGCCCGAGTCGCCGACCTCGCGGTAGGCCTCGAGGATCTCCTCGCGAACGTCCTCGGGGAACGGGGTCTCGAGGATGAGTTCCTGGGCGCGCTCGGCCGCCGCCGCGAGCGCGCTCGAGTCGTCGACGTCGACGTCGACGACCTCGAACAGTTCCTCGTCGATGTTCGCGTTCTCGATGAACGATCGGTAGGTGTCCGCAGTTACGACGAAACCAGGTGGGACGGGAAGTCCAGCGCCCGTGAGCTCGCCCAGAGAAGCTCCCTTGCCGCCGACTTTCTCGAGGTCACCGGCGCTGATTTCGTCCAACCAGAGTACAGCCATCTGTAGCTGGAAGGTCATCGGACCGGCTAAAGAAGGTTGCGAACCCCACACATGATTCACAACTCGTGACCGAATGAGTTTGCGATCCCCGCGGCAACTTTGATTAGTCAGGCTTCGAGGATGTTGTCGCCGTCGTCGTCCGGAACGACGAGGCTACCGTCGAGTGTCGTTACGCCACGGCCGCCAACCCGAACGCGATCGCCGACGCGAACGAAGACCGTTCCGGGGCGGTCGACGTAGTGGCCCTGCTCGAGTCGGAGGTCGTCGGGGAGGTCGTCGTCGAACGCGCCGAACCGATCGAGGTACGCGCCGACGGCGCCGCTCGCGGTTCCGGTGACCGGATCCTCCGGAACGCCGGCTCCGGGGGCGAACATCCGCCCGTGGAGCGTCGACTCGCGCTCGAGGGTGTCGAACGAGAAGAGGTAGATTCCGGTCGCCTCGAACTCCTCGGCGAGCTCCTCGATCGCGCCCATATCGGGATCGGCCGCGCCGAGGTCCGAGAGGTAGGTTATCGGGACGATCAGGAACGGAAGCCCAGTCGAGGCGATCGCGAGCGGGATGTCGTCGCTGGCGCCCTCGAGCGCGGCCGCCTTGACGCCGAGTGCCTCGGCGACCCGGTCGTAGCCGACCTCGACCACTCGGATCGCCGGTTCGTTCTGGGTCATCCAGACCGTTCCGTCGGCCTCGAGCTCGATCTCGAGGACGCCGACGTTCGTCTCGAGGGTCGTCGTTCCCGGCTCGAGCCCCTCGTCGTGAAGGTGGGCGTAGCTGCCGATCGTCGCGTGGCCGCAGAGATCGACCTCCTGTGTGGGGGTGAAGTACCGAATTCGGCGGTCGGCGTCGTCGCTCGAGTAGAGGAACGCGGTCTCGCTCAGCGCCAGTTCGCGGGCGATCGACTGCATCTGCTCGTCGGTGAGCCCGTCGGCACCGGGGACGACGCCGGCCGGATTGCCCGTCAGCGGCTCGTCGGTGAACGCGTCGACCTGCAGAACCCGAATCGTCTCCATACGTCGGCCTCGAACGGCCGCGGTATCAAACCATCGCAGCGTCAGCGGACGATCGGTCGCGCCCGCAGATACGCCAGCGCGCGAGCTCGATCACTCGACGGGACCGCCGCGGACGGAGAGAGTTACCGATCTGTCGGCCGCCTCCGGAATCGGAACGTCGACCTCGAGCGCCCGGTCGCGGTCGTCGGAGTCGATCTCGAGCGTCCGTCGTTCCCCGTCGACCTCGAGCCAGTAGCGCCCCGGTTCGCTCGCCGTGACGACGACCGTCGCCGGAACGGCCGTTCCCGGGACAAGTCGATCGCCGAACGTGATCGACTCGAGCTCGAGGGCGCGACCCTCGAGATCGACCTCGATATCGGTCTCGAACGATGTCGTGTACACTGGAACGTCCCGATCGTCCTCGTCGTCGTCCCCGCCACCGTTCCCGTCGTCCGGTTCCTCGAGGAGAATCTCCACCCCGAGCTGCCGTTCGACGTTCTCGATCCGGTTACAGATCGTCTGCTGGAACGAGCCGGCGAAAAGCAGGCCGATGAGCTCGCCATCTTCGCGAAAGACCGGTGAACCGCTATCCCCGCCCTCGGACATGTAGTCCGTGATCAGCTGGTCGCGAAGCGTCACCGTCCCCTGCTCGGCACCGAACTCGACCTCGACGGTCGCGCTCGTGGCCTCGACGGTCGCGCTGGTGACTCCCGTCGTTCGCCCCGTCTTGGTCACCGTCTCGCCCCGGAGCTCGCCGTACCCGTCTCGGCGGACGCCCGTCGGCCACGCCTCGTCGAGCTCGTGATACCGATCGGACTCCCGGTCCGGGTCGACGGATCTCGCGGCGACGTCGACCCGGACGCCGTCCTCGACTGGAACGTACCCCACGAGCTTGCCGACGTCGTCGTCGGGCCCGCCGCCGTCGTGGGGAGAAGGCTGGAGAATCGACTCGCCGAGTTCGGCTTCGTTCGAGCGCGCGTAGACGTGATTGTTCGAGAGGCGGACGAGGTCGTCCGGTTCCACCGCCTCGTTCCAGACCGCGTCCTCGGCGTCTCCCGTAACCCGCGCGGGGTAGGGCCCCCCGGTGCCCGCCGACAGCTCGGCGTTGGCCTCACTCGCCCCGGCGGGCACCGGCCGCTTGCGATCGCTTCGTCCCTCCGCGGCCTCGGGAACCGCCTCGAGGGTCGCTAACGGATCGAATCCCTGCCGTTCCTCGCCGTAGCCGGCGTCGACGACGTCGACGGTGATGTCCGCGTCGCCGACCTCGCGAATCCGTTTCTCGACGTCGTCCTTGTCCTCGAGGGAGCCGGGTGGCTCCTTCTGTGAGACGAACACCCGAACCTCGTTTTCGCTCTCGTCGTAATCGACGCCGATCACGTTCTTGCACTCGAGCAAGTACTCGAAATCCTGGGTTGTGGGCATAATTTGAATCTGTAACACATTCGTACCGAACTACCTTAGAAGTGTGGCTGTCTCTCTCATACTGGGGCGCTCGTTTCAGCCCCACTTATGAGGACGGGGCGAATTCTTTCCGATAGGTGGCCACCAGATGTCCGACTTACCGGACGATTTCGACTGTACGATAACGAACTGGGACTACATCTACAGCCTCTGTCGCGACGTCAGCGACGAGGTCCGCCGGGGCGACTTCGAGCCCGACGTCATCGTCGCGCTCGCCCGTGGCGGCTGGTTCGCGGGCCGTTGTATCTGTGACTTCCTCGGTCTCGACGACCTGACGAGCCTGAAGATGGAACACTACGTCGGCACGGCCGAAAAGAGCGGCGAGCCGACCGTTCGCTACCCCATGCCGGAAGGCAGCGTCGAGGGGAAGGACGTTCTCATCATCGACGACATCGCGGACACGGGCGGCTCGATCGAGCGCGCCCACGAGTACGTCGACGACCGCAACGCCGGTGAGGTCCGTACTGCGACCCTCCAACTCCTCCAGACCAGCGAGTACGAACCCGACTACATCGGCGAGCGTCTCAAGGAGTGGACCTGGGTCGTCTACCCGTGGAACTTCATCGAGGACATGGTCGACCTGATCTCGGGTGCAATGGAGCGGGCCGACCAGAAGGCGTTCACAATCAAGGAGATCCGCCACTACCTCTCGGAGTATCACGGCATCGACCGAATGGAGATGGAGATCGCCCAACCCGACCGTCTTCAAGAGGTTCTCCGGGAGATGGACCGACGAGAGGTCGTCGAGATGGTCGACCACGGCGAGTGGCGGCTGCTCGAGTAGTCGGTCCGAACCCACACTGTTTACGTTCTCGCCTGCGCGAGGTGACCGTATGACCATCGGTGTCATCGGCGGCAGCGGTATCTACGAGGCACTGCCACTCGAGAACGTTTCGAAGGAGTCCGTCTCTACGCCCTACGGCGAACCGAGCGAGGACGTGACGCTCGGCGAACTCGGCGGTCGGGAGGTGGCCTTTCTCCCGCGCCACGGCGGGGACCACCAGCACACGCCGACCGACGCGAGCTACCGGGCGAACATCTACGCGCTGAAGTCAGTCGGCGTCGATCGGGTGATCTCGACGAACGCCGTCGGCAGCCTCCGCGAGGAGCTGCCACCCCGGACGCTCGTCGTTCCGGATCAGATCTACGACCGGACGAAACACCGAACGCCGACGTTCTTCGGCGACGGGATGGTCGTCCACATGAGCTTCGCCGAACCGTACTGTCCGGAGATGACCGCACACCTCGCGGAGTCCGCCCGTGAAGCTACCGACGCGGACGTCTCGGAGGACGGCACCTACGTCTGTATCGAGGGGCCGCAGTACTCGACGAAAGCCGAGAGCGAGTTCTACCGCGATCAGGGGTGGGATATCGTCGGGATGACGACGATCCCGGAAGCGAAACTGGCCCGCGAAGCCGAACTGAGCTACGCGACCGTCGCGGGCGTCACCGACTACGACGTCTGGAAGGACGACAGCGAGGTCAGCCTCGAGGAAGTGCTCGCGAACGCCGAGGCGAACCAGGAGTCGATCAATACGGTCATCGAGCACGCGATTCGAACGATGCCCGACGACTTCGAGAGCGAAGCCTGGAGCGCCCTAGAGGGAACGATCAATACGCCGACCGACGCGATTCCCGAGGAAACTCGCGAGCGGATCGACCTGTTGGCCGGCGAGTATCTTCGATAGCGGACGTCGCCCGGCACTGAGACACCGACTACCGCAGTTCGTTCGTTTCTTGGAACCGTTTCTATTCGACAATCGGTCCGTTATCGACCGAGTAGGAGATGCGTAGCGTTCGGATAGTGAGTTCCACGTTCGACAGGAATCCCGGCCAGCGGGAGGAAGACGACGTTATGGGGACGATAGTTGAATCCTGCCAGACAGCACCATACCAAATATCGTTGGAACAACCCCTATAGTACTCTCACCCCTTTTCATGAGTACGAGACGAACTGAGCCCGTCGATATGCTCGAAGAAGCGGTCGACGATCCATCGCCGATCGCAAAGTGCAACAGTTGTGCACTTTCTCAGCGATTAATTCCTTCTTAGTGTTCTATAGTCACGAATATCTTCAGAAAATCAGATTGTCACAGAAAGTTTTATGTGTATACGGACGCCAATGTTCGAGTGAAGAGCATGACCCTCGAAACCGACCACTCAGCCCACTCATCTGACGACGAGGAAGAGACGGTGTCCGACGAGACGCCGAATCTCTCCAGTGACGATATCTTCCACCTGCTCCAGACCAACCGCCGGCGGGATACCATCCGCTACCTCCTCGAGGAGGAAGGCCCCGTCAAGATGCGCGACGTCGCCGAGTACGTCGCCGCCCGCGAGAACGATACGACCGTCGCGGAGCTGTCCTCGACCGAGCGCCAGCGCGTGTACATTCCGCTGTATCAGTCCCACCTGCCGAAGCTCGACGAGGAAGGCGTCGTCGAGTACAACCAGCCCCGCGGGATCGTCAAACCGACCGATAATCTCGAGATCTTCGCGCCCTACATCGAAGCGACCGAGAAGGGGACCGCGGAGCTGGACTCCCAGCTCGCGAGCAATCGCGCGGTCCGGGAGTACTACGTCACCGCGGTCGCCGCGAGCGCGAGCCTGTTGTTCGCCTCCGCGGTCGGCCTCCTCTCGATTCCCGGCGTCGCCCTCGCGGCGATCATCACGGCGCTGTTCGCGCTGATCACGCTCGTCACGAACCTCTCGCAGTTCGTAGAGTCGGCGAACAGCCTCACCGCACAGTAACGTCTCTCTCTCGTCTGTAGTGGTTCGAGTGCGGGTTCGCCCGACTGGACCCGCTCCCGGTTTTGCAACGATCGTTAGTTCGCTACCGGCTCGGCCCGATCGGTGTCGGAGTCGGTCCGCCGGAGCCAGAGATCACCGAACAGCTCGTCCTGCTCGAGCGTGATCGTTCCCCGGTGTGACAGAAAGAGCACAGCGAGATACGTCATCACGCGCGAGCCGCCGACCTCGTCGACCTCGGCGTACAGGACCTCCTCGCGGCCCCGCTCGTACCGGGTCTCGAGCGCCGCCGCGACGTCGTCGATAACTCGCTCGATATCCTCCTCGTGGGTCGTGTGCGTGACGTCGTCGCTGGTCGGCTCGTCGTCGACCCGGAACTGGTCCTCCGCGTGGTAGCTCAGCTCCTGAACGCCGCGGTCGTACCCCTGAGGCGAGTCGCTCGTGTCGTAGCTCCGGGACTCTTTCCACCAGGTGTCTCGCTCGGCGTCTCGAAGGTCACGAACCAGCTCGTCGAGCGTCTCGGGCTTCCCGCGGGCCTGTTTGCGCTCGAGGCGGCGTTCCATCTCCGCCTCGAGTCCCTCGACGGGGTCGAACGCGGGCGCGTCGCCGCCGTTTTGAGCCGGCGTCTCGTCGGCGAACGGTGCCTCCCACGGGGGAAGCTCCTCCTCTTCAGGCTCGTCCGGGCCGAACAGCTCGTCGCTTTTCATCCGCAACAGGACGCTCGCGTAGAACAGCGCCCGACCCGAGGTCCGCAGATCGGCGTCGTCCAGCGCCTCGAGGAACCGATCGGTCACCTCGACGATATCGATATCCCAGGGGTCGATTTCCCCGTTCTCGGCGAGCTGGACGAGCAACTCGACGGGCTCGACTTCCTCGTCGTCTCCGTCCTCGTCTTCGTCGACCGGCCCGACCTCCTCGTCGTCGAACTCGAACACAGCCTCCTCGTCGTTCGCTCGGGGTCGGTCGTCATGTCCGGCGATATCGAGTGGTATCTCGTCGTCGGAGTCGCTAGTCATCGGCCGGAACCTCCGTCGTCTCCCCGTCGCCCAGGTCGATACCGGTTACCGCGCTCACGTTGTCCCGTTGCATCGTTACCCCGATCGCGCGCTCGGCGCGGTCGAGCATCGCCGAGCGGTGGGAGACGACCGCGAACTGGGCGTCCTCGGAGAGTTCGTCGACCATCTCACCCACCCGATCGGCGTTGACCGCGTCGAGGAAGGCGTCGATCTCGTCGAGCGCGTAGAACGGCGCCGGGTTGTGCCGCTGGATCGCGAAAATAAACGCCAGCGCGGTCAGGGACTTCTCGCCGCCCGACATCGCGTCCAGGCGCTGGATCGGCTTGTCGCCCGGCTGGGCCTTCATCGTCAGCCCGCCCTCGAAGGGATCGGCCTCGTCCTCGAGGTGGAGGGTTCCGGTCCCCTCCGAGAGCTGCTCGAAGATGTCGGTGAAGTGGCCGGCGATCGCCTCGTAGGCGTCCATGAACGTCCGCTTCTTCTGGGTCTCGTACTGCTCGATCCGGTCGCGAATGCCGTCGGCCTCCTCGACCAGCGTCGCCTTCCCCTCCTCGAGCTCCGCGAGATCCTCCCGGACTTCGTCGTACTCGTCGATCGCGAGCATGTTGACCGGCTCCATCGCCTCCATGTCGGCTCCCAGGAGCTCGATCGTCTCGAGGACCGTCTCGTGATCGGGGACGTCCTCGGGGTCGTAGTCGCCGACCTCGGCCTCGAGGCTCTCGATCTCCCACTCGAGGTCCTCGAGCCGACCCCGCTTGTCCTCGAGTTTGCTCTCGACGGCGTTGACCCGGTCCTGTTGCTGGTCGCGTTTCGTCCGGGCGTCGGCGAGCCCCTCTTTGAGCTCGCTGCGGTCGTCCTTGAGCTCCGTCAGCTCGTCCTCGAGTGCCGCGACGGCCTCGTGTTTGGCCTCGAGCTCCTCGCGTTTCTCCTCGATCGTCGCCTCGTGTTCCTCGATCCGGTCTTCGTGGTCCGCCTTCCGGTTCTGGGCTTCCTCGATGTCGTCGTGGAGCTCCTCGATGGCGTCCTCGGTGTACTCCTTCTCCAGGCGGAGCTCGTTGAGCTTCCCGTCGAGATCGTCGATTCGGTTCTCGCGCTCGTCGATCTCGTCCTCGAGCTCCTCGATCTGTGCGGTGAGTTCGGGGATCTTCGAGTCCGCGAGTTCGGACTCGAGCTCCTCGATATCGGCCTCGATCTCCTCGATTCGCCCGGTCTTCACGTCGATCTCGTCGGAGATCTCGGTCATCCGCTCGTCGACCGACTCGCGTTCCTCGCGCAGGTCCTCGAGTTCGCTCTCGAGGTCGTCGATCTCGTCTCGGACCGCCTCGCGGTCGCTCTCGATGCTCTCGAGTTCGCTCTCGATCGAGCGGACCTCGTCGGCCGCGTCCGTCTTTCGGTCGCGGGCGTCGTCGAGGCGATCCTCGACGCCCCGGAGCTCCTCGCGCAGTTCCTCGCGCTCTTCCTGCAGGTCGGTGATCCGCTTCGCGACGCGTTCGAGCTGGCCCTCGCCGCCGCCGGTGAAGGAGTACCGAGAGCCCTTCCGGGAACCCCCGGTCATCGCGCCGCTTTTCTCGACGAGGTCGCCGTCGAGGGTGACCATCCGGTAGTCACCCGTGTACGAGCGGGCCGTCTCGAGGTCCTCGACGACCAGCGTATCGCCGAGCACGTACGAGAAGATCCCCACGTACTGCTCGTCGAACTCGACCAGATCGTACGCGAAGCCGACGATGCCGGGATCGGTCGGCGCCGACGGGAGCCGGCGCTCGTGCATGTCGGTCATCGGGAGGAAGGTCGCTCGTCCAGCGTTGCGCGATTTGAGGTGTTCGATACACCGCTGGCCGACACCGTCGTCGTCGACGACCACGTTCGCGAGCCGGCCGCCGGCCGCGGTCTCGCAGGCGACGGCGTACTCGCCCGGTACCGATCCCAGCTGGGCGACCGCGCCGTGGACGCCGTCGATCCCCGCGTTCAGGATCGTCGTCACCGCGCGGCCGAACGAGGAGTCGCCGCTCTCGCCGGCCTTTGCCTCGAGTTCGGCGTACTCCTGTTGTTTCGCCTGGATCTCGTCGTCGAGTTCGTCGAGTTCCGACTGGGTCCGGCGCTTCTCGGCTTTCAAGTCGTCGACGACGCTCGCGATGTTTTCGCGGTTCGTCTCGGCCTTCTGCAGCTCGCGCTCGAGATCCGACTCCCGTTCCTCGAGTTCCGGAAGCGTCGCGCGTTTCTCCTCGATCGTCTCCTCGGTCTCGCTGATGGCGTTCGAACGCCGACGGGCCTCGTCAAGCAGGCGGTCCTGCTCGCGCTGGAGATCGTTCCGTTCGGTCTTGGCCGCCTCGAGGTCCTCCTTGCGATCGGCGAGGTCCGCCTTGAGTTCGTCGAACTCGGTGTCGACGGCCTCGATCTCGGCCTCGAGCTCGTCGCGTTCGGTCTCGCGTTCGGCGATCTCGGTCTTGACCGACGCCTTCTCGAGTTTATGCTCCCGGATCTCGTCCTCGAGCTCGTCGACCTGTTCCTGCTTGCGGTCGATCTGGACGAACGCCTCTCGCCGATCGGACTCGGCGGCCTCGATCTGTTCTTCGCTGGCCTCGATCTTGTCCTCGAGCCGGGAGATGTCGCCCTTGATCTCCTCGATCTCGCCTTTGATCCGGAGCTGCTCGTCCTCGCCTTTCCGTTCGATCTCCGCGTTCAGATCCTCGAGGTCCTCCTGCAGACGGACGACGGTTCCCTGGCGCTCATCTAACGTACGCCGGAGCTCCTCGAGTTCGTCCTCGAGGTCGTCGACGTTCGCCTCGAGCCCGTCGAGCTCCTCGCGTTTCTCCTCGAGCTCGCTGGCCTTCTTGTAGCTCTCGTACTCCTCCTTCTCGCGGCGAAGCCGTCGATAGCGAAGGGCTTCCCGTCGTTCGTCTTCGAGTTGGGCGAGGCGATCGCGTTTCTCCTCGATCCGGAGTTCGGCCTCGTCGATCCGCTCCTGTACCGTCTCGAGCTCCGCGAAGGCGTCTTCCTTCTTGGCGTCGAACTCCGCGACGCCGGCGATCTCGTCGATGATCTCCCGGCGGGCGTGGGGCGTCATGTTGATGATCTCGGTGACGTCGCCCTGCATGACGACGTTGTACCCCTCGGGGGTGACCCCGGCCTGGGCCAGCAGGTCCTGGATGTCCGAGAGGTTGACCGAGCGGTCGTTGAGGTAGTAGTAGGAGTAGTAGTTGTCCTCGGTCTCCTTGACCCGACGGCGGATGCGGATCTCGTCGACGTCGCCGACATCGTCGCTGCCGGCGGCGTTGACGACCTGGGAACGCTCGAGCGTTCGATCGGAGTTGTCGAGGATCACCTCGACGGTCGCCTCGCGGGGACCGCCCGAGGAGGCGTCGTCCTCGTGACCGGGGTTGTAGATGAGGTCGGTCAGCTTCTCGGCGCGGATACCCCGGGTCCGGGCGAGCCCCAGCGCGAAGAGGACGGCGTCGATGATGTTCGACTTCCCGGAGCCGTTCGGCCCGGTGACGACAGTGAAGTCCTCGTAGAACGGAATCTTGGTCTTGCGTCCGAAGCTCTTGAAGTTGTCTAAGACGAGCGCCTTGATGTACATACCCTTCTCGAATCCTCCGTCAACTCGGCCGTCGCGGATCGACCTGCGGTGCGGTCGTGCGGTTATGCGACGATAATGTCGTCGCTACCTGAGTCTTCCGTTTCGTCGGCATTGCTCTCCTCGGTCGCCTCGTCGTCCGCGGGTTCGGCCTCGGCGTCGTCAGCCGAGGGTTCGGGTTCCTCGGTCGCCTCGGCGTCGTCAGCCGAGGGTTCGGGTTCCTCGGTCGCCTCGGCGTCGACCGGCTCCTCGCTCTCGCTTCGCCGTTCGGGAACGCGGGTCGGCGTATCGGCGTCCAGTTCGGCCTCGAGGACGCGAATTCGTTCTTTCGCTTCGATAAGTTCGCTCGTCAGTCCTTCGACGGTCGACTCGAGTTCCGCGACGGACGACTCGAGTTGCTCCACGCGATTGTTCGACATACCTTCTAGGGAATGGTCCGGAACCATAAACGTACGTCAGACACAACTAACAGTTCTGGTAACTTACTGCGAGTCTGTACCAAACTACAGCTCGTCGTGACCGTCCATCCCCTCGATCGCACCCAGCGCGGCCTTCAGGATCTTTCGCTCGCTGCGTCGCAGGTTCATCGAGACGGCGGTCTTCGAGATGTCGAAGTGGTCGGCCAGCTCGTCGAGGGTCGTCTCCCGGGGCGTCTCGTAGTAGCCGTTCTTCGAGGCGACCTCGAAGGTTTCCTGCTCGGTCTCGGTGAGGGAGCGACAGCCCTCGAGCAGGCGAAGCGCGCTGTCGGAGTTCTCGAGCAGGTCGAACAGCGTCGTCGGTCCGAACTGGTCGCGGTCCTCGACCTCGTAGTCGTTGTGTCGCTCGAGTTCGGCGAGGGTGCGGTCCTCGGCGTCGTCGTCGTCGAAGCCGACGTGCCAGCGCTCGCGACCGTCTTCGATCCGGAACGGGCCGGTGATGTAGCCGTCGTTCTCCTGGATCGCCCGCATCGCGTTCGTCTGTTCGATCGTCGTCCCGATCTGGGCGACGTTGTCCCGCTTCGTGAGGATATAACAGTCGCGCATGTTCGGGTGGGTCCGAAGCTCGTGGAGCCCCTGCTCCAGCGCCGGCGCCGACTCCCCCTTCGCGATGAGTCGCGTCTCGAGTTTCTCGGCGTCGGTGTCGAGCTGCCACTGGACGGCCGAGAACGCGACGTCGACGTCGTCGGTCGTGTCGATAAAGGGGCAGTCGTACTGTCGCATGTCGAGATCGAGGTCGATCATAGCACGGTATATTATAACTATAATACGGATATTAATCGTTCGCATCTGCGGTTGGCACCGGCCACGGTCGCGACGGCGAGTCGGTGATCGCCGTTGATATGTTAACAGGGTCGTTTTAGCGCCCTCCGGTCGACCTACACGGTATGTCTCAGGACGAGGTGAGCCCGCCGACGATCACGAACGAGGACATCCACAGGATCGCGGACGACTCCTTTACCGAGCGAAACGTCTGTCTGGTTACGGGCGGGGGATCCGGTATCGGCAGGGCAACCGCACTGGCAGCCGCAGGAAACGGCCTCACCGTCGCGATCACGGACATCGATGAGGACGGACTCGAGGAGACCGTCGCCCGCGGCGAGGAGCTCGACCTCGAGGGGGAGATCGTGCCGGTCCCCGGCGATCTCACTGTCGACGACGACATCGAGCGGATCGTCGCCGAAGCGGCCGAGCTGGGGGATCTCAAGTACCTCGCGAACGTCGCCGGGATGCAACACATCGACTCGATCGAGGACTTCCCGATGGAGACCTACGACACGATCCACCGGATCATGCTCCGGGCCCCGATCTACCTCTCGAAGCTCTGTCTCCCTCATTTCCGGGATACCGAGGACGGACGGGGCTGCGTCGGCAACATGGCCTCGGTCCACGCCCACTTCGTCACGAGCGACAAGGTCGCCTACAACGTCTCGAAGTTCGGGCTGCGCGGGCTCACCCAGTCGATCGCGGCCGAGGGCGACGGTGAGATCCGCGCGTTCTCGGTGAGTACGGGCTACGTGAAGACGCCGCTGGTGACCGCCCAGCTCGAGGACACGGCCGAACAGCGCGGGATCAGCGTCCAGGAGGTGATCGAGGAGGTAATGTTGGGCCACTCCCGGGTCAAGGAGATGATGGAGCCGATCGACGTCGGGAACCTGTTCGTGCTCGGCTTCTCGGATCTCGGCCGACATCTCGACGGCGGCGACCTGTTGTTTGATGGGGGCATGACCCTAACCTACGAGTGAGAGTGACGATGGGAGGAAACACCAGTCTGGAAGACGTCGACGAGGTCGTTCACGAACCCAGCGAGGAGTTCGTCGAGTCGACCAACGTCGCCGCGTTCATGCGGGAGTACGGGATCGACGACTACGAGGAACTGATCGAGCGCACGACGACCGAGCTCGAGGACGAACCGGAAAGCGGCGTCGACTGGTTCTGGGACGAGCTGGTCGACTACCTCGGGATCGAGTTCTACGAGGAGTACGACGCCGTCAGGGACGACAGCGAGGGCCCCCAGTTCACCGACTGGTACCCCGGCGGTGAACTCAACCTCGCCCACAACGTCGTCGACCGCCACGCCGCCCGCGACGAGGAGCGGCGCAACAAGGTCGCCACCATCTGGGAGGGCGAGGACGGCGAGGTTCGCGAGATCACCTATCACGAGCTTCGTCGCCAGTCGAATCAGGTCGCGAACGCCCTCGAGGAACGAGGGATCGAGACGGGCGATACGGTCGGGCTCTACATGCCGATGGTCCCCGAGGTCGCCTCGATCCTCTACGGCTGTTACAAGGTCGGCGCAATCGCCGTCCCGATCTTCTCGGGCTTCGGCGTCGACGCCACCGCGACCCGGATCGCCGACTCGGAGTGCTCGGTGCTGTTTACCGGTGACGGCTTCTACCGGCGGGGGAGCCCCGTCCGTCTCAAGGGGTCGGCCGACGAGGCGATCGAGGAGGCCGGGTACGTCGAGGACGTGATCGTCTTCGACCGACTCGGCACCAGCAGCGACACCAGTGAGAACGACGTTCCCTGGACCGACGACCGCGACGAGTGGTGGGCTGACGCCGTCGAGAGCCGCTCGGACGAGTACGAGACGAAGTCACTGGACTCGAGCCAGGAGTCGATGCTGCTCTACTCATCGGGGACGACGGGCAAACCGAAGGGGATCGTCCATACCCATGCGGGCGTGCAGGTCCAGTGTGCGAAGGAACTCCACTTCGGGATGGACCTCAAGCCCTCGGATCGGTTCTTCTGGGTCTCAGATATCGGTTGGATGATGGGTCCCTGGACGCTGATCGGCACCCACACCTCCGGCGGCACCGTCTTCATGTACGAGGGCGCGCCCGACCATCCCCAGCCGGATCGGTTCTGGGAGATGATCGACCGCCACGAACTCACGCAGTTCGGCATCTCGCCGACCGCCATTCGCGCGCTGCGCAAGCACGGCGACGAGTGGCTCGAGGACCACGACCTCTCCTCGCTCCGGCTGCTCGGATCGACGGGCGAACCCTGGGATCCCGAATCCTGGCAGTGGTTCTACGAGAACGTCGGCGACGGGGAGGCCCCGATCATCAACATCTCCGGAGGGACCGAGATCTGTGGCTGCTTCCTGATGCCGATGCCGACCGAACCGCTAAAACCCTGCACGCTGGGCGGTCCCGGTCTCGGCATGGACATCGACATCGTCGATGCGACGGGCGAGTCCGTAAAGGAGGACAACGAGCGGGGTTACCTCGTCGCGCGCGACTCCTGTCCGTCGATGACCAAGTCGCTGTGGTCGGGCGACGAGCGCTACCTCGAGGAGTACTGGTCGCGGTTCGACGACATGTGGAACCACGGCGACTGGGCCCAGAAGGACGAGGATGGGTTCTGGTTCCTCCACGGCCGAGCCGACGACGCGCTCAACGTCGCGGGCCGCAAGGTCGGTCCCGCCGAGGTCGAGGGCGCGCTGATCGACCACGAGGCGGTCAACCAGGCCGCGGCGATCGGCGCCCCCGACGACACCACGGGCACGGCGGTCGTCACCTACATCATCCTCGAGGAGGGCCGCGAGGAGAGCGACGAACTCCGCCAGGAACTTCGCGCGCAGGTCGGCGAAGAGCTAGGGAAGCCGTTCCGTCCGCGGGAAGTCCTGTTCGTCGACGAGTTCCCCAAGACTCAGTCGGGCAAGATCATCCGCCGGGCGATCGAGGCGACCTACACGGGCGAGGATCTCGGTGACATGAGCAGCATCGAGAACCCCGACGCGCTCGAGGATCTCGAGGACGCGCGGTAGGTCCGACTGAACCGGTATCGGAAGCGAACCCGACCGCTCGGTGTTCCAGATCAGTTGCCAATACGAGCCGCCGTACGAAACGCCCGCAGCCGTATCTCGTTGATTTTATAATGAGTGACTTTGGGTATGAAATATGGCGAAGCTACCACGTCGTGGTACCAACACTCGGCGAACGTTTCTGACCGCGACCGGCGGGGCCGCGCTCGCGGGACTGGCCGGCTGCCTCGGGGAGGGAGACGGCGGCGGTAGGGAGGACGACGACCCCGTTCGGTTCGTCCTCAACCCGGCGGAGGAACAGACCGACATCGTCGAGGAGTACACCCCGATGAAGGAGTATCTCGAGGAGGAAACCGGCGCCGAGATAGAACTCATCCGCGCCGGCAGCTACGTCGAGACCTTCGAGGCGCTCAACACCAATCAGGCCGAGATCGCGGACACGTCGCCAACGGGGCTCCCGGGGAGCCAGGAGTTCGCGGACGTTCTCGGGATGCGGACGGCCTTCGGCGGCCCGCTGTACTTCTCGACGATTATCACCACGCCGGACAGCGGTATCGAAACCATCGACGACCTCGAGGGGGATACGATGGCCACCGGCGCGCTCCTGTCGTTCAGCGGCACGCTCGCGCCGGCAATGATGCTGAGCGAGGCCGGGCTGGACATCGGCGACTTCCCGCAGGGCGACGCGAACGACCTGGAGATCCAGACCGCGGACGACCACGACACGACCCGCGAACAGATGATCAACGACGACACCGTCGCGGCCGCCGCGACGGGGGCGTTCGCCTCCGCGCCGCAGATCCCACAGGAACAGTTCGACGAACACGAGGAGTTCGTCGAACACTCCGCGGAGTACGACGACGCGGGTCACGCGCTTGAGGACGGTGCGGAGGAGCTGCAGTTGGTCGCCGTCTCCGAGCCGCTCCCGCGAGCGCCGATCGCGGCCCGGAGCGACTGGGACGGGCCCGTTCGCGACGACGTCAGGGAGGCGCTGCTCGACGCCGAGGAGGAGGACCTCATCCCCGACGACGTCGACGAGGAGTACGAACTCTGGTTTACCGGGATCGAGGAGGCCGACCGGAGCGACTACGAGCTGGTCGTCGAGCTCTTCGACGAGCTGGATCTCGAGTTCGAGGACTTCGAGGACGAGTAGCGCCGGCCGTTACGGACGGTCGCGGCGGGCGTTTCGAGCGGTACCGTAGTCGAAATCGACGTTCGGCGGGTTCCGTTGGGCGACAGGACCGCGTGCCCTCCCTCGACAATTCCGTTTCGGAGTTCCCCTCCTCGAAACGCTGACCGCGGTCGTACTCCCAAGCGGACCCGGCTCGACCCACTCCTCGAGTTCGATCGGCTCCCGGCGTTCGGTCTTCCGCTTCTCGAGGACCTCGAACGGGCGCGCTAAGGGCCGATCGGTGACCGCGGAGACGTCGCCACCCGCACGTATAACATACCGAATGTTTCTAAGGATGGGTGTCGAGTCAACGTATAGAGCTATGTCCGACGACGAGACCGCCGGGCCGGATTCGACCCCGGCCGACGACGCGAGCGACGGGATAGAGTTCACGACGCCGGCGGTCGACGACGCCAGCGGGTACGGTTTCTCGATGACCCTGCTCGGCGGGGTGTTGCTCGCGCTCGCGTACTACGGCTACCTCGCCGTGAGCGCCGTTGGTTTCGGGGCCGTGCCCGAGCCGTTCTACGTGCTGGCGCTCGCGTTGCTGTTCGTGGTCGAACTCTTTCGAAGCCCGGGGTACGACGGGGAAGCGCTCGTCCGGGCGGTCGCGTTTACCGCGGTCTACGGCGGGCTGGTCGTGTTCGCCATCGAGGGCGGCGCGTACCTCTTCGAGCGGCCCGAGGCGGCACTCGAGGGATTCGTCGGCGTGACCGTCCTCGCCGTCTCGATCGTCGTCGCCGCGCTCGCGTACTTCCTCTTTCTCGCGGTCGTCAAGCCGTCGCTCACGAGCGAAAACTGACGGCCGGCCGGTGGCCGTTTCGGGCCCCTCGTCTCGACCGATCGGATTCATGAACGCCGTTCTACGGGGACGAGGGCGGGCCGAACGACGCCCGGCAATCGCTCGAGACGGCGATCCGTATCACTCGTCGAGTTCCATCGACTCCTGGCGGTCGGTCTTCCACTGCTCGACGTCCTTGATCGCGTGCTCCGGCGGGACGTCGATCGCGGGATTCTCCTCGAAGAAGTGGGCGGGCTGGAGCTTGAACGAGACCATCTTCGCGGGCAGGATCGGCCAGTCCTCGGGCACCGAGACGTGGGTCTGACAGAGGTTGTACCAGACGACGAGGTCCTCGTTCGCGATCGAGCGGTCCGCCTCGGTCCAGGCCGGTAGCCCCTCGCCGCCGGGGTGCTGGTTGGGGTACTCGCCTGCGGGGTAGCGCTCGTCGTCGTCGTACCGCGTAACCCAGAGGTGTTTCTTCGCGAAGCCGGCCCGTTTCACCACGCCGGAGCCGGCCTGCATCGGGAACGCGGTGTTCGTCCCGTCCCCGCCGACCAGTCGGTAGCCGACCGGTTCGCCCGTCGCGTCGTTCCGGACGTCCTCGTTGACGATTTCCCAGTAGCGACCCGCGTGGGTATCGGTCAGGCGCCTGGCCTCGGACTCCCGTTCGAACCGCGTGCGATCGACGTAGGCGGCGTTCCCGTGCGGATTCAGGTGGTTTCGGTCGGCGTCGGCGTGTGGCGTCGGATCGTACCCCTCGGGCCCGTAGGGCACCTCTCGAAGGTTCACCTCCCGGACGGTGTTTGCTGGGCCGTCGACCTCGAAATCGAGCCGGCAGTTGAACACGTGCTGGTGGAGCATCGACTTGTGGCCCGGTCCGATCGTCTCGGCGTACCCCGTCTCCCGGTCGCCCTCGCCGAGCAGTCCCGTCGCGTTACACCCCGTCAGCCGAACTTCGCCCTCGACGCTTCCGTCCTGGTAGAAGTACCAGTAGAACCCGAAGTCGTAGTTCCCGATCGTCGAGATGAACGAGATCACGAGTCGGCGGTTGCGCCGCACCTCGTGGTCGTCGATCCGCCAGTCGTAGTGTTTCCAGAGAAGGCCGTAGTCCTCCTCGTGGAGACAGATCGCGTTCGGGATCACCTGCGCGTTGCCGTCGCCGTCGTTGAGCGCGGCGTCCCAGTAGTGCATGTACCCCAGACAGTCACAGCCCTCGGTCAGCGAGTTTGCCAGCCGACCCAGTCCGTACTCGCCGACGTCGAAGGGAGCCTTCCAGTCGTGATCCGGATCGGGGTCGTTGTACGCGGTGACGACCTCCGGCCAGGAGGCCCGCCGGAGGATCGTCCGCTCGTCGCCGCCGTCCTCGTAGCTGACGTCGTGAAGTACCAGCCCCTCTCGGTGGTTGAATCCCACTCGGACGTTCCAGTTCTGCCACTCGACGGTGTGGCCGTCGACCTCCCAGCTCGGCCCCTCCGGCTGGATCACGTTGTACGGCTCGAGGTCCTCGCGGAGGTCGCGTTTGTCCTCGCGGTAGTAGCTCGTCCGGAGGTTCCCGACGACGTCTTCCGTTTTCGGCCCCGTGTCGACGACCTTCACTACCTCGCGGTCGTCGAGGTCGACCCAGGCGTGGATGCCCGATAGCGGCCGATTGTACGCCTCCGCACCCTCGTCCTCGGCGTCGCCCTGCACCCAGGCGATACCGTGTGCCAGCCGGCGCTCCCGGTCGACGTCCTCGGGGACGAAGTCGTAGCCGGCCGACCAGGCGGTGACGATCGCCAGATCGGGATCGGCACCCCGTCGGCGCACCGCCTCGCAGAACTCCTCGTTCGCGGTGACCGTCTCTTCGACCTCGACGAACTCTTCGCCGATCATTCGCGGCTGGCCGCGCTCAATCTCGCTCCACTCGACGACCGCCTCGTCGTCGAGCGAGACGATCCCCTCGTAGGATACCCGCTTGGTCTTGTCGCGGGCGACGATCGATACCCGTCGTTCCGGTCTCGAGTCGCCGTCCTCGAACGCCCGAAGCGCCGCCTTCGGTGGTTCGGCGAGCGTGATCTCGATCGCTCGAGCGTCCTCCGAGAGGCTCCGCTCTTCGGTCGCGATCGACCAACTCCGTTCGATCTCGGACGGTGCTAGCGGGTCTAGCGGATGGTCGGCACTGCCGTCTGTGTGAGACATTGACAGGCTCATACGATCGCCTTCGATTTATAGCTACCCGGCACTACTGTGGTCGGTTCTCGAGTTCGTCGGTCGGTCAGCGCCCCGGCGCCCAGAGTCCGATCCGGCGATCCAGCAACACGACGACGACGACGTGTGGCAGTGTTAACACTGCGATGCCGACCAGGTAGAGTCCCAGCAGATCAGCGACGGTCGCCGGTGTCGTCGGCACGAGGAGCGCGAGGGCGACAAACAGGACCAGTGCACCGGCTGTCAGCGGCGCGGCGTCGCGAGCGAACCGACCGAATGCACCGGCGAGAGGACCCCGGGCGAGCCGACTGCCGGCCGACTCGTCGAGCAGTATCGCTCTGAGGATGTGACGAAGCGAGTGCCAGAACGGAAAGTACAGCCCGATCGCGAGGATCGGAGGGACGACCGCGAAGTACGCAACCAGTCCGAGCGTTTCGCCCGCCTCGAGCAGCCAGGGACCGTGGTCATCGGCCGCGCGAAACCCGATCGCGAGCGATCCCAGTATCGACGCCGCGAGGACGACACCGACGACGAGGCGCGTTTCGGGTGCGAAAGCGGGCTCGAGAGCCGCCACGGCGGCGGGATCGAACAGCCCCACCAGCGCCTGCGCGACGAAGGCGTACTCGGCGGGAAACGCGACCAGTGGGACGAGCATCGGGATCCCGCCGCGAACGAACGCCGTCAGCGCGCGGGCCGCCCGCGTCCGGAGGTGATCCGCACCCGCGATCGCGACGAGCGTGTAGACGTCGCCCTGTCCCCAGTGGACGAGCGTCAGCCCGATGAACGCCGCGAACGCGGCCGCGGGCGCGAACCACCAGACGACGGCGTACAGACCGCCGACGGTCAGGTACAGCCCACCGACAAACGCCAGGGCTCGAGGGGTGACCGGGCGGCCGTATGCACGCGGGAGCACGAGATGGTCGACGGCGCCGTGAGGAAGCCCGAAGACGAGGACGCTCGCCGCGAACGGAAGCAGCTGTGCCCATAGCGGGATCGAGTCGGTGACGACTGCGACGGCCGCGCCGACGGCGAGGGCCACGACGCCACCGACGACGGCGATCCGGGTGGCACGCTTCCGTGCGGTGCTGGTCGCCGAATCCGCGCCGAGGTCGCTCGATGGCGGTAGCTCACTCATCGGCTGGTCGGCCGTCGAGTCGCTCGACGAGCGACCGAACGGGCGAACTGGCCGGATCGACGTCCAGGCGGTCGAGGACCCAGACGTAGAGGACGATCCCTTGCACGATGAAGACGTTCGTCATCAGGAAGAATAACATCTCCTCGAGCGGCAGACCGGCGACGCCGACGCCGATCGTGTGCGTCTCCGAAATCATCCAGATGCCGAGCGAGATCGCGACCCAGTCGGCGAGCCACAAGTACAGCGTCGGGACGGCGATCGCGAGCAGCACCTGTCGTCTCGCGCGGACGAGGTAGGTGAGACCGAACCCCCACTGAATCGCGAGGATCGGGCCGGCCCAGAACAGGATCGCGCCGAGGTAGAACGTCGACGTCGTCCCGAGCAGAACCCAGCCGACCAGACAGATCGACAGCCCGGCGAGAACGCCGACGACGCGGTGGCTCGTCGGGAGGTCGAGGGAGACGTCAGCGACGTCGAGCAGATGAAAGAGCCAGAACGCCGTCAACGCCGTCTGGAGGACGAAAAAGAGGTACTCCTCGACGGGGGTGTACCAGATCGTGGCGATAACGGCTCCCTCGCCGTACCACCAGACTCCCTCAGGGATCAGCGCGTTCGTCCACGGCATCGTGTACACCATCGCCAGCGCGACCAGGATCGCAAACCCCGAAAACGACTGCCAGTTCCACCAGGCTCGCTCGCGTCTGACGGCGAGCCAGCCGAGCAGCGCGATCGGCGGAAGCGTGAAGACAAGGTGGAATTCGAGGTAGGTGAGCGGTGGCGTCATCGTGTGGAACTGTAGGGTGGCATCGGGTCGGTTGCGTCCGGGTCAGTCGTCGGCGGGGGTCCCGACACTCTTCAGCGTGGTGCCGTAGTCGGCGTCGGCGGTGATCGTCTCGGGTTCCTTGATGACGTACATCACGATCAGCACGGTGACGATGTACTTCGTGATGATGTCGAGG
Source organism: Natrialbaceae archaeon (assembly GCA_003559215.1). Lineage (GTDB taxonomy): Archaea > Halobacteriota > Halobacteria > Halobacteriales > Natrialbaceae > Natronococcus. The sequence continues at coordinate 144,505 of PWMF01000192.1, read as the reverse complement.
ACGCTGTAGCCCCAGGAGGTCATCCAGACCTCGAGCAGCGCGAACCCTTCGACGCCGAGCGCCCAGAGGATCGGGTAGCCGAACCAGCCGACGACGGTGAGGATCTTCAACGTGTTGAACAGATCATCGGTACCGGTCCGCTCGGCCTCCCGGGTCCAGTCGACCATGATGACGTAGACGATCACCAGGAAGAAGGCCGAACTGAGCACGAACCACCACCAGCGCATGAGGTACGAGGAGGTGGTCAGCGCGGCGGCCAGGCCGGTGACACACATCGCGATCGTCATCGAGACGGTGGTCAGAATCTTCGTCAGATTCGAGCCGGCAATCATCCCGAGCACGATCAGGATGAACGGCGTGGAGAACGTCCAGGTGAGGTAGCGTCCCCACATGGTAAGCACCTCCTCGCCTGCAAGCGGGTGGCCCGTGGGCATCTCGATGAAACTCAACGTCAGCCCCGACATGAGCCCGGTGTAACTCGAGATCGAGACGACCGAGATCAGCATCGTTGCGACGACGATCAGTTTCGTCCGTGGGTCGGTCACACCCCGGGCCATCGCGACGATAAAGAGGATCGTCAGGCCAGCGAGGGCGATGTTTGCGACGAACGAGAGCGTGAGCAACGTGTCGTCGAGCACGAACTCGACGATCTCGCTCTGGGTATCCGGTGCCTGCAGGGTGATGTTCCGCGTGATCGCTGCCAGTGATTCGGTCAGTTGCATGGTTACGCTGTCATGTTAGGTTCCATCCGAGGTGAACGGGGTCCCATACTGGTAAGGGATCGGCGACCCGGCGACGGATCCGAACGGGTACCGACGCGAATTCGAGTCGATCGTCGTCCGTCGGGCTCACTGCGGCTGCGGGACGGCCGCCCGTCGGCGCTCGCCCTCGCCCGTGATCAGGAGGTAGAGCACCAGGAAGACGAGCGTGATCGCGACGGCGAGGCCGGACGTGACCTGCGTGTCGACGCCGAAGAGACCGCCGGCCTGGACGTAGATCTGGACGCCGGAGCCGTAGAGAGCCACGGCTAGATTCGGGGCGAGAAGGCCGATCAGCGCCAGCGTCACGCTTGCGACGACGGTGATCGTCCCCGTCGAGATGGCGACGGTCAGGATCGCCTCCTCGATCCGAACCACCTCCGTCGCCTGCTCGACCGAGAGGGCGTCGGTCTCGACCAGCCAGAGGAAGCGCAACAGGAGGATCGCACAGAGGCTCGTCGAAACGACGCCGGCGAGAGCGATCGTGCTGAAACTGGGCTCGATCGCACCCGAGGAGGCAGCGTCCCCCTCGAGCGACCCGATCAAGCCCCGACGGGCGTACGTGGCGGGCGCGAGCAGGATCGTCGACGCGACCGTCAGGATACAAAACAGCACCTTGCCCCGGAGCCCGAGCGGGTAGAATCGTCTCGTCGACAGCGCCGCCCGGGCGTATGCCTCGCCCGAGAGCACCGTCTCCGTGACGTCGTCCTGATCGTCCATCGAAGCCGTCTGACGTCGTGGGGACGTATAATGCTTCGCTCGCGAGGAGTGGCCCGTCGCGATCCGCGGCCGGCGGTGGCGTATTACTGGTTAGGTGTGTCACACATTACCCGACCGTCCTAACGGTCGAACGTCGTGAACGCGTTCGACTGGAGGGCCGACGGTGCCAACTGATCTCAAGCGGGATCTCGGACTGTTGTCGACGACCGCGCTCGCCATCGGGGCGATGGTCGGCAGCGGCATCTTCATCCTGCCGGCGATTGCCTACGTCGCAGCGGGACCGGCCGCCGTGGTCGCGTTCCTGATCGCCGGGTTGCTGGTGCTTCCGGCGGCGATCAGTGCGGCCGAGATGGCGACCGCGATGCCCGAGGACGGCGGCGCGTACATCTACGTCGAGCGGGGAATGGGTCCCGTCCTCGGCACCGTCGCCGGTATCGGCACCTGGCTGATGCTCTCCCTGAAGAGCTCGCTCGCGCTCGTCGGTGGCGTCCCGTACCTGGCCCAGCTCGCGCCGGTGCTCGCCGACTGGATCGTCGTGCTCGCGGTCGCTCTCGCGCTCTTTTTCACCCTGATCAACATCGTCAGTGCGAAGGGGTCCGGCTCGATGCAGTTCGTCATCGTCGGCGTCATGCTCGCCGTCATGGCGTTTTTCATCGTCGGCGGCTTCTCGAGTCAGGCGTTCGCTCCGGAGCAGACGGCGGGGAGTTTCGACCTCACGGCCGACGGCATTCTCGCCGCGGTCGGCGTCGTGTTCGTCTCCTACGCCGGCGTGACGAAGGTGACCGCCGTGGCCGAGGAGGTGAAAGACCCCGGCCGGAACCTCCCGCTGGCGATGGTCGGCTCGCTGGTTTTCACCACGGCGCTTTACGTCGCCGTCGTGTGGATCGCGATCGGGCTCGCCGACCTCGAGCCCGGGGCCGGATTCGTCCCCGCAGCACCGGGCGAGGAGACCGCGCCGATCGCGGCCGCCGCCGCCACCGCCTTCGGCCAACTCGGCGTCGTCGCGATCGTTCTTGCCGCCCTGCTCGCGCTCGCGTCGACGGCGAACGCGGGGTTGCTCGCGGCGTCGCGGTTCCCGTTCGCGATGGCTCGCGACGGCCTCGTCCCGCCCCAGTTCGAGTCGATAAGCGCCAGGTACAACACGCCGGCCAACGCCATCGCGCTGACCGGTGGCGTAATGGTCGTCCTCGTTACGGTCTTTCCGGTCGAGCGGATCGCCCAGTTCGGCAGCGCCTTCCAGATCCTCGTGTTCATCCTGCTCAATGTGGCCGTGATCGGATTCCGCGAGGGGGCGGTCGAGGAGTACTCCCCCGTGTTCGTCTCGCCGCTGTACCCGTGGCTCCAGCTAGTCGGGATCGGGGGTGGCGTCCTCGTCCTGACCCAGATGGGGTTCGTTCCCTTCCTCGGCTCGCTCGTGATCGTCGGTGGCTCGCTGGCCTGGTACTACCTCTACGCCCGTCCGCGGATCGATCGCGAGGGGGCAGCGCGATCGGGGGTCAGACAGAGCGTGGGCGAGAGCGCCGTCGAGCGGACGGCGGAGCTGTTCGCGGAGGATCGACGCCACGACGTCCTCGTCGCGATTACCGACGTGACGAACGACCAGGCTCGAACGAATCTGGTCAGGATCGCCACCGACCTCTCGCGACTCAGGACGGGGTCGGTTACCGTCGCCCGGTTCGTCGACGTCCCCCACCGGGCGTTCACCGGGAGCGGGCCGTCGGTGACGCGACGTGAGGCCCCCGACTGGCTTTCGGTCGACGATCCTCCGAGTTGGATGCAAGAGACTGACTGGTCGCTCAGACCCTCCGGCGGGACGGAACTGCGCGGGGCGGCCGGCGCGTCGTTCGACTACCTCGAGATCGAGAGCGAGGACGTCCCCGACGCGATCGTCGAGTTCGCCACCTTCGACGGCTACGACCTGCTCGTGCTCGAGCGACGTCGGGAGGAGTTCCACCGGCCGTTCGCCGGGGGTCTGAACGATCACGTCCTGCGAAACGCCCCCTGTGGCGTGTTGTTGGTCGAAGACCGGGGGTTCGACGGCGTCGACGAGATAGCGGTCGTCGCGAGCCGCGGGGCCTACGATCCGCTGAAACTGCTCGTCGCCGACGCCATCGCCGAGGAGACCGGTGCGGAGCTGGTCCTGTTACAGGCGGTTCCGGCCGACGCACCGGGCCAGCGTCGCCAGGTCATCGAGGACTACCACGCAGAACTCATGCGAATCCTGACGGTCCGGGCTCGATCGCACGTCGTCGAGACCGACGATCGTGTCGACGGACTCGCCCGCTTCGCCGAGTCGGCGGACCTTCTCGTGACCGGTACGGAGAGCCGCGGCATCTTGGGTGACATGCTCGGCCGTCCCGGGGATCGGCTCGTGGATTCGGTCGACGTGACTGCGGTGATGGTCCAGCCGACCGACGAGCACCGCCCCGGACTCGTCCAGCGGCTCATCCTCGACAGGCTGTTCGGCGGCTGATCCTGTTCCCGTAGCTCACGCCGACAGTTCGAGTCGGGTCCTGACGTTCTCGAGCGTCGTTCGCAGCTCGCGCTCGTTGTACCGCCGGACGAACGGCTCGGCGGCTTTCGAGAGTACCCGCCCCGGGAGGTCGTACGTTCCCGTATACGTCAGCCGGGTGCCGTCGTCGTGCTCCTCGAGTTCGATATCGATCTCTCCTTCGAGGGTGCCCGACATCGCGAACGTATGCCGTTCCGGCGGCTGGTGGATCGTCTGGACCAGTTCGCCGTCGAGGCCGACACCGGCCATCCCGTAGGTGAACTCGAGACGCTTGCTCCCGTCTTCGAGCGACTCCACGTTTCGGATATCGGAGAGACTCGGCGTCACCTCGGCGTGGTTGTGGGGATCGTCGAGGTAGTCGAAAACCCGTTCGGGGTCGGCGTCGATCTCGATCGTTTCGGATACCGTGACCATATGCGAACGGGGACGACAGCGCAAAAGAACGACTTCCCTAACCAGTCCGGGTTCCGCGACACAGATCCACCGGAGCGATCGGTCGCGACCTCGCGGCGTCGGTCGGTTGACGGCCCATACGGATACAGTGCCGCCGCGGGCGCGACGGTACGTCCGCCCGAGGACGTGAGAGAAGCTGGAACGGGGTCGAAGTCGGTCAGCAACCGTCCGACCAGGAGTCGACATAGGTGTCGACGAGCTTGCGCTCTGCCGCGCGAAGGTGCTGGTGAAAGGTCTGACGAGTGATGTCCATCGTGTCGGCGATCTCGTCGCCGTCGGTCGGCCGCGGCCACTCGAAGTACCCGTTCATGTGGGCCGTCTCGAGCGACGTCCGCTGGCGGTCGGTTAACCGCTGTTCGAGATCGGATGCGAACTCCTCTGGGGTACGCTCTCGCCGATCGTGTTCGACCTGCGATCGGAGTTTGACGCCGCCGTACAACGATTCGAGCAGTTCGAGCACCGACCGAACGTCGTACTCCAGCGGGAGGTCGACGGCGAGTCGCGCCCGGGTCGGGTTCGCGGTGACCCGGGAGACCAACGCCCCGTAGTCGGCCAGTTCGTCGAAAGGCGTCGCCGCATCGACCGTGAGGGCAAGCGTGTGGACGTCGTCGGTCCGGGCGATCTCTCGGACGTCCTCGACGAACGAGAGCGTCGTGAGATCCGGTACCGGCCCCTCACAGCGGATGGTCACGAACAGCTCCGTTCCCTCGCCCGCCGACGTCATCCCGACGTACTCGACCTCGCCGTTGACCGCGGCCGCGACGGCCGACAGGGGAAACGACGGGTCGGCGATCGACACCGTCACCTCGACGGCGCGATCGGCCGTCAGGATCTTCGACATTTCGATCGCGTTGAATCGGGTACCGATCATCGCGCCGATCGAGTCGAACAGCCGACGCTCGCGGGCGTCTAGCGCCGACTCGGTTTCACCGTAGACGCCGAGCAGCCCGTACCGCTTGTGGCCGTAGACGAGCGGAACGACGGCGAGCCGGCGGGCGCCGACGGCGGCCGCATCGAGCATCTCGGCGTCACACTCCCGGACCGACTGGGAGGCGATCCCGTTCGTCTCGACCGCCCGCGAGACGGCGTCCGGGAGGGCCGCAAGCGATCGGCTACCCGTTCCCGCTTCGATTCCGACCGCTCCGGTCAGCTCCAGGGTCTCGCCGACCGAGTCGACCGATCCGATCCAGGCAGCGACGTACCCCTCGTCGTCGACGAGCTCGTCGCAGATCCGTCGATCGACGATTGGTCGATCGTTCTCCTCGACCAGGACGCGCGTGATCTCACTGAGGACGCCGTTGACCCGCGTGAGGATCCGCTCGAGCGCCTCCTTCTCGTCGACGAGTTTCGCGGCACGCTCCTCTGCGAGACGCTCCGCGGTCTTGCGATCGGTGACGTCCGTCTGGAACCCGACGTAGTGAACGAGCTCCCCGTCCTCGTCGTGGATCGGTGCGACGGTCAGCTCGTTCCACCACGGGGTGCCGTCGGGCCGATAGTTTTTGAGCTCGACGGTGGTCGGCGCTTCCTGTTCGAGAGCCGTCGACAGCGTCTCCCGAGCCCCGGGATCGGTTCCAGGGCCCTGCAGGAATCGTGGGTTCCGCCCCAGGATCGTCTCCTGATCGTAGCCGGTGATCTCCTCCCAGGCGTCGTTGACGTAGACGATCGGGTTGTCCGGCAGCGAGGGGTCGGTCATGCTGATGCCGACGGAGGCGTCGTCGATCGCCCGAACGATCTCTTCGGGTGCCGGCTCGTGGTCGGAGACGTCCCGTTCGATCGTCCCGGTCGCGGACGTGACCGCGGCCACCTCCGCAGCGAGCTCGCCCGCGGAGTCGCCGCCGTTTTTCGCGACGAACCGGTCGACGCCCGCCTCGAACGCGTCCTCGGCGGTCTCCTCGTCGGCGTACATTACGAACTGGAGCTCCGGCTCCACCTCCCGAACCGCGTCGAGCAGCGAAAGGCCATCGTCGCCGGGCAGCGACTGTTCGCTGACCAGACAGTCGAACCCCTCGGTCGACAGCGTCGCGAGCGCCCGCGTCGCGGAGTCGACCGTCGTCACCCGACACCCCACGTCCTCGAGCGCTCCCGTCGCTTGGTCCACCACCCCATTCCTCGGATGAACGAGGAGCGTGCGAGCTCCTGTCATAATTCGATCTTCAGCACCCAGGCGAATAAACGATTGCCCCTACAAGGTTCCGCTGTGACCCCGCTCCCGGAGAACGAGGCGGTGACTCCGTCCCGTTACGTTTTACCCGGCCCGGCCCGAACCGAGGTTCAATGACTGCCCAGACCGCCCAGCAGGGCGACCTCGTCACCGTCATCGGCCTCGAGGTCCACGTCCAGCTGGAGACTAACACGAAGATCTTCTGTGGCTGTTCGACCGAGGCGACCGACGAGCCGAACGACCACGTCTGCCCGGTCTGTCTCGGCCTGCCGGGCGCGCTGCCGGTGCTCAACGAGGGTGCCGTCGAGGCCGCGGTGAAAATCGGAAAGGCGATCGACGCCGACATTCCGGAAGAGACGCGGTTCCACCGCAAGAACTACTACTACCCCGATCTACCGAAGAACTTCCAGATCACTCAGTACGACGAGCCGATCTGTGCCGACGGCGACCTCGAGATCAGCGTCGAGGGCGACCGCCGCACCGTGACGATCGAACGGGCCCACCTCGAGGAGGACCCAGGCAGCCTCCAGCACGTCGGTGGTGGCGGCGGGATCGACTCCGCTGAGTACACGCTCGTCGACTACAACCGCGCGGGGACGCCGCTAATGGAGATCGTCACGGCACCCGACTTCCGCAGCCCCGACGAGGTGCGGGCCTTCCTCTCGGAGCTCGAGGAGGTCCTCGAGTACCTGGGCGTCTTCGACGCCGAGCGCGACGGCAGCCTGCGGATCGACGCCAACCTCTCGATCATCCCCGCCGAGGAAATCGAGAGCGACGACATCACCGAGATCGGCGAGGAGGCGCTCGCGGCCGCGAACCGCACGGAGGTCAAGAACATCTCGAGTCACAAGGGCGCCCAGAAGGCCCTGGCCTACGAGGAGACCCGCCAAAAGAACGCGATCCAGCGTGGCCGGGCTGTCGAGCAGGAGACCCGCCACTGGGACGAGTCACGGGGGATCACGGTCTCGATGCGCTCGAAGGAAGAGGAGAAGGACTACCGCTACTTCGAGGAGGCCGACCTGCCGCCGCTGCGGGTCTCGGGCTGGAAGGAGGAGATCGTGATTCCGGAGCTTCCGACCGCCCGCCGCGAGCGCTTCGAGGACGAGTACGGCCTGAGCGACGAGGCTGCCTCGAAACTCACCTCGACGAAGCAGGTCGCTGACTTCTACGAGGACGTCGCCGGCGAGTACGACCCCGATCTGGCGGCGACGTGGGTCGCGGACAACCTGCTGGGCGAGCTGAACTACCGCGACATGGAGATCACGGACATCGAGGGCCGGCTCGAGGAGGTCACTCGGCTCGTCGAGCTCGTCGCCGAGGACGAGATCACGGCGAAAAACGCCCGCGAGACGGTGCTGCGGGGGATGCTCGACGACGGGAAGGCTCCCGACGAGATCGTCGAGGCGGAGGGGCTGGGCAAGACCGGTGAGGACGAGGTCCAGCAGGCGGTCGTCGAGGCCGTCGAGGAGAACCCCGACGCGGTCGCGGACTACGAGTCGGGTGACGACGGCGCGATCAACTTCCTGGTCGGTCAGGTGATGCAAAAGACCGGCGGCAGCGCGGATCCGGGCGACGTCAACCAGCTGCTGCGGGCCGAACTCGAGGTGTAACCACCTCCTGTCCCTCGATCCAGGCCGGATCCGAACGCGTCCGGCGGGCGTTTTGTTACCGCGCAAACTAATAGCCGGTAACCGTTTCGTACTCGATATGGACAGGATCACGCTGGGCAACGAGGAGTTCGAGGGACGCAACAACGCCTACGTGCTCGCCGACGGCGACGAGCTCGCACTGGTCGACACCGGCGTCGCGACCGACGACGTCCGTACTGATCTTCGGGACGGCCTGGCCGAGCGGGGCTACGAGTTCGCCGACGTCGACGATATCGTGCTCACCCACTTCCACGTCGACCACGCGGGCCTGGCCGGCGAGATTCAACGCGAGAGCGGGGCGACGGTGTACGTCCACGAGGCCGACGCCCCCCTGATCGAACAGGACGAGGAGGCCGTCACCGCCCTCGAGGACCGGCGCGAGGCGCTGCTCGAGGAGTGGGGGCTCCCCGAGGAGCCCCGCGAAGAACTGCGCTCGTTCCTCGACGGCGCGGCCCACATCGAGGGACCACCGGCGGAGCCGACACCGATCGAGGACGGGACGATGTTGGAAGTCGGCGGGACGACGCTCGAGACGGTCCATGCGCCCGGCCACGCGGCGGGACTCTGCTGTTTCGAGATCGGCGACGCCGCGGGGACGGACCACAATGGAGAGGCGGCTGACGGGGACTCACCAGCCGGCGGAGAGGCGTTCGTCGGCGACGCCGTCCTCCCCGTCTACACCCCCAACGTCGGCGGCGCGGACGTTCGGGTCGAGCGCCCGCTCGAGAAGTACGCCCAGACGCTGCGGGTGTTTATCGACCGTGAGTACGACCGGGTCTGGCCGGGCCACCGCGACCCCATCGAGGAGCCCTCCGAGCGCGCGCGGACGATCCTCAACCACCATCGTGAACGGACCGGGAACGTCCTGGACGTCCTCGAGGAGCGCGGGCCGGCCGATGCCTGGACGGTCAGCGCCCACCTGTTCGGCGATCTCGAGGGGATCCACATCGTCCACGGTCCCGGCGAGGCCTACGCCCACCTGGATCACCTCCGCCACGAGGACGTCCTCGGGTACGACGACGGCGAGTATCGGCTGCTCGAACGGCCAAACGACCTCGAGTCGCTCGTTTAGCCCGCCTCCGAGTAGCGATCGATCGCCGGACTCGAACGATCCGGCTGTCGATCGATCGTACCCGCACGTTGACCGCCTGACTGACATGCGTACTTATCTCGCGGTGGTTGTTAGCCACCCTCATGTTTAATAGGCAGGAATCTAAACTATCTCCAGAGTTGCTAATTGATTGATCAACGATGGCTAACAAAGATAGTGGGAGAAGGATGACAGGAAACATTGGTAACGATACGGTCGACCGCCGAACCTTTCTCGGGGCCGCCGGTGGGAGTACGGTAGCCGTGGGGTTGGCCGGTTGTCTCGGCGGAATCGACGGCGATGACGACGACGTGTTCCGGATCGGGCATCTGGCGCCGACGCGAACCCAGATGGGACTCGGGGCCGAACGGAGCGTGGAGATCGCCGTCGACGAGGTAAACGACGACGAGGGAATCCTCGACCGAGAGGTCGAACTGCTCTCCGAGAACACGGAGGGGCAAGTCGACGAGGGGACCGCCGTCGTCGAGAGTCTGGTCCAGGAAGACGACGTCGACCTGTTGATCGGAACGTTCGTCAGCGAGGTAACACAGGGGGTCATGGACTTCGTCGCCGACCGGAACGTGCCGTTCATTATTACCGGATCGGCCGATCCGGGCACGATCACGGAGTTCCACGGACAGGACTACGAGCAGTACAGGAACGTCTTCCGAACGGGACCGATCAACTCCGACCTCCAGGCCGAGGGGATGGGCCAGTACGCCGAGTTCCTCTCGGACGAGCACGGCTGGGAGGAGTTCGCCATCCTGGCCGACGACGCCGCCTGGACCGGTCCGTTCATGGATCGACTCCCCGACGAGATCGAAGACCGTGGGTTCAGTGTCGTCCACACCGATACGATGGGGATCGAAACGGACGACTTCACGCAGTATCTCGACGATGTGGACAACGCGGATGCCGATGCCGTTTTCCGTTTCATCGCTCACGCCGACTCGGCAGCGTTCATCTCGACGTGGCAGAGCAACGAGTATCCGTTCGCGGTGGAAGGGATCAACGTCCCGGGCATGTCGCCGGCGTTCTGGGACGCGACCGAGGGGGCGTGTCTGTACGAGACGACGTCCCAGTCGGGAGCCGGCGGCGTCGCGGAACTCACCGATCAGACGATACCGTTCGTCGAAGAGTACGAGGACCGCTACGCCGACGAGGATCCGCCGAGCAAACCCATGTACATGGGGTTCAACTCGTACGACGCGGTCCACTTCTACAGGGAGGCCGTCGAAAGCGCTGGCACTGCCGACTACGAGAACGAACTCGACGGTATCGTCGACGCGATGCTCAGCACCGAGCACACCGGTGCTGCGGGCGATATGGCGCTGTTCGACGAGGATTCCGAGTATCCGAACGACCTCCAGGAAACGCGCGACGAGGACGACTATATTTCGAACTTCCCGGTGACCCAGTGGCAGGACGACGGGGAGGTCGAGTGCGTCTTCCCGGAGACCGACGCGACCGCCGATCACGTCGCGCCGGAGTGGCTGTAAGCAGACATGCTCGGTACACTGCTATCGATACTGATTCTGGGCGCGATGATCAGCGCCGTCTACGCGCTGATCGCGATCGGCTTTACGATGATCTTCGGCGTGGGCGGGGTGTTGAACCTCGCACACGGTGCCCTGATCATGCTCGGCGCCTTCGCGTATCTGGGGCTCACCTCGACGGGAGGGCTGCTCTCCCTGCCGCCGGTAGTGGGATTCGTCCTCGCCGTCGCCGTCTCGGCGGGAGCCTCCTACGCGATCTATGCGGGGATCGTGCAGTACATCGAGGAGAACGTGGTTATCACGTTCCTCGCGACCGTCGTCCTCGCGCTGCTGGCGACCGAACTCGTGACCTTCTGGTTCGGGACCGATCCCTACCAGCTCGTGCCGCTCGTCGCCGGCTCCATCCATCTCGAGACCGTCGGGACGCGTATTCGCTACATGGAGTTGCTCGGATTCGCCATCTCCTGGATCGCGATCGGCCTTCTCTGGTACTACGTGACCCAGACCGACGAGGGTCGATCGATCCTCGCGACGTCGATGAGCGAGCGTGGCGCGCAGCTCACGGGAGTCGACCTCGACTTCGTCAAGTCCCGGACCTGGCTGATCGCCGGCGCGTTCGCCGGAATCGCCGGCGTGTTCCTGGGATCGTTGCTCTCGACGTACCCGGAGATGTGGCTCAACCCGCTCGCCATCGCGTTTATCATCGTCGTCATCGGCGGAATCGGGAGCATCAAGGGGTCGGTCGTCGCGGCCTACTTCATCGGCTACCTCGAGACGGTGACGATCCAGTTCCTCGGCTCGAGCTTCCAGGGGATCTTCTCGCTGGTCGTCCTCGTCATCGTCCTGCTCGTCCTACCACAGGGGCTGTACGGGAGGGAGTTCGTCCATGAGTAGTGAAACCGATCGTTCGACCGGCTCGACGCGGGTGCTGGGAGACACCTGGCGCAGCGTCGACGACGGACTACGCACCGTCGGCAGGCGAGTCAACCCCGTCTTCCAGCCCCTCGCAGACGGCTACAACCGGCTGTTCGGGGCGACGTTCGGCGAGATGAACGGCCTGCAGTTCCTGCTGATCTTCGGCTCGCTGCTCGGGCTGTTGACGGCCCCCTTCTGGGGCACGTTCTCGCTCATTCAGACGATGACGATCGCCTGCATCTGGGCGGTGTTCGCGATGAGCTGGGACATCCAGAGCGGCTACACCGGCTACATCAGCTTCGGCCACTCCGTGCTCTCGGGTGCGGCGGCGTACGCGACGGCGATGCTCGTCTACAACGTCGACCCCGAGATGTCGATGGCGATCACGATTCCGCTCTCGATACTCGCAGCGCTCGTCGTCGGGATGCTGATCGCACTCCCGACGCTTCGACTGAGCGGACCGTACTTCTCGTTGATCACGTTCGTCGCCGTGTTGATCTTCTACCGGTTGATACGGCCGTTCAGCGAGTACACCGGCGGTGAAACCGGGATCCAGACCGTAGAGGTGTTCACGTACGATCCGCTCGTGCGCTACTACTACATGCTGATCCCGATGCTCGTCGTCGCCGTCGCGCTAACGTTCGTCGCCCGCTCGAACATCGGGCTCGTGCTTATGGCGATCCGGGAAAACGAGTCGGCGGTCAACGCCGCCGGGCTCGACGCGACCAAGTTCAAGCTCTGGTCGTTCGTCCTGAGTTCGATCCCGATGGGGATCGGTGGCGTCCTCCTGGTCCACTACTACGGCTCCGTCGATCCGACGACGTTCGTCGTGGTCGACAACAGCATCGAGATGATCGCGATGGCCGTCATCGGTGGAATGAGTTCGATCCTCGGCCCGCTTGGAGGTGCGTTCCTCTTCGTCATGCTCGAGGACTTCCTGCTGGAGGGACTGCCGGCGTCGGCCCGGTGGACGATCCTCTGGGTGATCGTCCTGCTCGTGCTCGTCTTCGCCCGCGACGGACTGTTCCGGAAATTGTGGCACAAACTCGACAACTACGGAAGCCGAGGTGAGAAAGGATGAGCTTACTCGAGATCGACAGTGTGACGAAGAAGTTCGGTGGTCTCGTCGCCGTCGACGACGTCTCGTTTACCGTCGACCGCGGCGAGATCGTCGGACTGATCGGTCCGAACGGTTCGGGCAAGTCGACGATCTTCAACTGCATCATGAGCGAGTACGACGTTACCGCGGGAACGATCCGGTTCGGCGGGGAGGATATCACCGACTACCGGACCCATCAGGTCGTCAACAATGGGCTGTCACGGGTCTCCCAGGAGTCGAACCCGATCGACGCGCTGCCAGTCGGCGGGAACATCAAGCTGTTTACGCTGCCGAACAGCGTCGTCTCCCTGCGTGGCGGCGCGAGCGAGGAAGAGATCTACCAGTACGCCGCACGGGTCGGACTCGAGAACGAACTGCAGGAGCTTCCGGACGAACTCCCACACGCCGACATCCGCCGGCTCGAGGTCGCGAAGGCGCTCGCGACGGAGCCGGAGCTACTCCTGCTCGACGAACCCTTCGCCGGAATGAACCAACAGGAGATCGGCGAACTCGCGGCAACCTTCGAGAAGTTCCGCGAGGACGGGATTACGATGGTCATCGTCGATCACAACATGGGCGGGCTGATGGGGCTGGTCGATCGGGCCGTCGTCCTCGATAACGGGGATTTCCTGATGGAGGGGAGCCCCGACGAGGTCACGACGGACGAGCGCGTCAGAAACGCCTACCTCGGCGGGATGGAGGTGGCGTAGATGGCCCTTCTCGAACTCACCGACGTTCACGTCCGATACGGCAAGGCCCACGCGCTGAAGGGGATCTCGCTGGCGGTCGAACCCGGCGAGATCTACGGCGTGATCGGCCCCAACGGCGCCGGCAAGACGACTATGCTCAACGCCATCGCGGGCTTTATCGACTACGAGGGGCGGATCGAGTACGCCGGAACCGACCTCGCCGGACGAAGCGCCCAGGAGATCGTCACCGAGGGCCTCGTCTACTGCACCGAGGACCGGGACCTGTTCCCGTTCTTTTCGGTTCACGAGAACCTGCTGATGGGCGCGCAGTTCCGCGAGGACCGCGAGGCGGTTCGGGAGGACCTCGAGATGGTCTACGAGCTGTTCCCGCGCCTCGACGAGCGCCGGGAACAGGAGGCCGAGACGATGAGCGGCGGGGAACAGCAGATGCTCGCGATCGGCCGAGCACTGATGAGCGATCCCGAGGTGTTGATGCTCGACGAACCGACGCTCGGACTCGCACCGATCATCATCGAGGACATCAACGAGGCGATCGAGCGGCTGAACGAGGAAGGGCTGACGATCCTGCTGGCCGAGCAGAACTCGACGTTCGCGCTTCGTCACGCCGAGCGGCTCGCGCTCATCGAGACCGGCACGATCGAACTCTCCGGCTCCGCCTCGGAACTCCGCGAGAACGAGTACATCCGCGACGCCTACGTCGGCGTTCACTGAGCACCGACGAGTCAACGTGTGCCAGCCGTCGCGCGCTCGAGTTAGACGAGTGCCTCGAAGTCGCTCGAGCCGTCGGAGCGACGGAGACCCACAATCGGTTCTCGCGGCGGAATCGACTGTGCAGCGTCAGGCTGAATCCCTTTTTATGCTAGTGGTGATGGAAGCATATGCCAATCCGCCCCCCGTCCGAGGACGACGTCCGTGAGATGGGCGAGGAGCTGTTCCTCGATCTCACGCCGGACGAAGTCGAGTTCTACCACGAGCAGCTCACCGGCAACCTCGAGGAGTACGAGATGATCCAGTCGTACGATCCCGAGCCTCGCGGGCCGATCACGCGAACTCGGCCACGGAATCCGGGAACCCGACTCGACGACGACGAGGACCCCCACAACGCCTGGGTCACGAAGTGCGAAGTCAAGGGCGACGAGGAGGGACCGCTGTCGGACTGGGAGGTCGCGATCAAGGACAACGTCGCGGTCGCCGGCGTCGAAATGACCTGCGGATCGAACGTCGTCGAAGGGTACGTCCCGAACGCCGACGCGACGGTGGTCAGCCGGCTACTCGAGGCCGGAGCCGATATCGTCGGGAAGACGAACATGGACGACATGGCCGTTACGCGGGTCGGTCACACCGCGTTCGGCCCGATCACGAACCCCCGCGACGACGACTACCTCGCGGGGGGTTCGAGCGGCGGCAGCGCGGTCGCCGTCGCCGAGGGCGAGGCCGACGCTGCAATCGGGAGCGATCAGGGAGGGAGCATCCGGATCCCCGCCTCGCTGTGTGGGATCGTCGGCCACAAGCCGACCTACGGGCTCGTCCCCTACACCGGCTGCGTGGGCCTCGAGCACACGATCGACCATCCAGGGCCGATGACCCCCGACGTCGAGACGGCCGCGAAGATGCTCACGGAAATCGCCGGCAGCAACGCGGCTCACCTCCGGCGGCCGACGGACGTGCCGACGGAACGCTACGAAGAGGCCCTCGATGGCGACGTCTCGGAGCTCTCGGTCGGCGTCCTCGAAGAGGGGTTCGACAAGCCGAACGGCGACCCGGGCGTCGACGAGCAGGTGCGGGACGCGATCGACCTGCTCGAGGAGCGCGGCGCGACCGTCGAGGACGTCTCGATTCCGCTGCACGAGGACGCCGACACGATCCACAAGATCTGTACAAACGAGGGACTGGTCGCCGCGATGATGGGCCAGGGCGTCGGCCACGGCTGGAAAGCGTGGTACAGCACCTCGTGGGTCGAGGCCTTCGGCAAGTTCCAGCGCGCGCAGGGCTATGACTTCCCGCCGAACCTCAAGCTCAAGCTGCTCCAGGGGCTGTACACCCTCAGTCGGTACCACTCCCGGTACTACGCGGCCGGGATGAACCTGATGCTCGAGCTGGCCGAGACGTACGACGCGGCCCTCGAGGAGTACGACGTCCTCGCGATGCCGACGACGGACGTGACCGCACCCGAACACGACCCCGACCGGGACGCGTTCGATCGGCTCCTCGAGACCGACGTCCCCGCCAACACCTCGCCGTTCAACCGCACCGGCCACCCCGCCATCAGCGTCCCTGCGGGAGAGGTCGACGGGCTCCCGATCGGGCTGATGCTGGTCGGCGCGCGGTTCGAAGACGCGACGGTATTGAACGCCGGTTACGCGGTCGAGCAGGCTCGAGGCGAAACTGGAACGTAGCGACGGCGGCAGTCTCGGTATTCTATCGTATGTGAAACTCGCGCCCAGTACAGTGGGCTACGTATCAGCTCGATCCGACTGTTCCTCCTGCGGTGGCGTGCGCTGTCAGCCGACCGAGCACCGCGAGGTGCTCGGATGCGAGCACCTCGAAAAGCGAATAGTCCGAGACTTCCGGTCTCGCATACCATGCGAACGGTGCACGGTTCGGAGTGAACGCGGTGAGCGGGAACCGCGACGTGAACGGAGTGAGCCGTGAACGGACGCTTCGCGTCCGTGAGCAGATGAAACGAGCGAACGGCTTGGCAGAGCGTGCTCTGCCAGTGGAGGAGTGAACGACCACAGGGAGCGAGCGTAGCGCGGAACCACAGGTTCCGCGGACCATGCGAACGGGCAGTGCGCGGCGCGTAGCGCCGCGACTGACAGGGCGGCGGAGCCTCCCGCAGCGCCCGTGAGCAGAAGTCGGCTGGGGAGGACGTGGTGATCCACTTTAGCCGCGCGAGTAGGACCTGCGACCGTCGGAATTGCGCGAAAGCCTGGCCCTTTCAGTCCCACTCAGCGGTGGTCGGTCAGAGATCCTGGCTCGAGGTCGGTCGGCTCGTCCGCCTACGCAACAGTCATCTTGCGGATCGTCACCTCTGGAACGCACTCGGCTCGAACAAAAATCGACGGGGTGACTACCGAACCTTCTCGCCGACCTCGGCGTCGCCGTGGGTCGTTAGCAGGTCGGCCTGCTCGCCCGCCGCGAGCACCATTCCGTTCGATTCGACGCCGAACAGTTCGGCGGGTTCCATGTTCGCCAGCAGGATGCACTTCTCGCCGGGCAGCTCCTCGAGGTCGTGGAGTTGCTTGATCCCCGCGACGACCTGGCGGGTCTCGAAGCCGATGTCGACCTCGAGGCGCGCGAGGTCGTCGGCACCCTCGATCCCCTCGGCCGTCTCGATGCGACCGACGCGAATATCGACGTCCTGGAACTCCTCGAAGCCGATGCGGTCCTCGAGCAGGGGCTCGAGATCGTCGGTGTCTGCGTTCGCCATAGCAGCCGATTCGTCCGAGTCAGTGTCGTCGCTTTCGGTCCCCACCTTGCCCTCCTGGTCGTCATCGGCACCAGCTGCAGCCACGCGGTCCTCGAGTTCCTCGTTGAGTTCCGCGACACGGTCGTCCTCGATCTTCTCGAACAGTTCGCCGGGCTCCTCGAAGCTCCGCGGCGGGGTCTCGAGGGCGGCCTCGAGGCCAGCGTCCGCGATTTCTCCGTCTTCGCCGATCTGGTCCCACAGCTGCCGTGATTTGTCGGGCGTGATCGGCTCGAGCAGGACGGCGACGGCCTTGGCGATCTGGACGCAGTCGCGGATGACCTGGGCCGCCTGCTCGGGGTCCTCGTCGGTGAGCTTCCAGGGCTCGTTACGCTGGATGTACTCGTTGCCGAACTGCGCCAATCGAGTGGCGGCCTGACCGATGCCGCGCAGCGAGTAGTCGTTGACGGCCTCCCGAATCTCGCCGATGGCACCCTCGATACGTTCCTGAACTTCCTCGGAGACGTCCGCGTCCGGGGTTCCCTCGAAGTTCCGGTAGGCAAAGAGCAGCGAGCGGTACCAGAAGTTACCGACCGTTCCCACCAGCTCGCCGTTGACCTTCTCCTGGAAGGCGTCCCAGGAGAAGTCGACGTCCTGCTGGAGGCCGCCGGTGGTCGTCAGGTAGTACCGCAGCAGATCGGGGTGGAACCCCTCCTCGAGGTACTCCTCGGCCCAGATCGCCCGGTTTCGGCTCGTCGAGAGCCCCTTCCCGTTGATCGTGATGAACCCGGTTGCGGCGACGGCGCGGGGGGCGTTGTAGTCGGCGCCCTCGAGCATCGCGGGCCAGAAGATCGTGTGGTGCTGGATGATGTCCCGGCCGATGACGTGGACGATCTCCCCGTCCTCTCTCCAGACGCGCTCCCAGTCGTACTCGTCGGTGCCGACGCGCTCGGAGTACTGCTTCGTCGAGGCGATGTACTCGACGGGTGCGTCGACCCAGACGTAGAGAACGATGTCTTCCGTGCTTTCGTCGTCACCGTTCGGGTAGTCGATTCCCCACTCCATGTCGCGGGTGAGACACCAGTCCTGGAGGCCCTCTTCGATCCACTGGCGGGGCTGGTTGCGCGCGTTCGAGGTACCCTCCAGATTGTCGAGGAACTCCGTCAGGTAGTCCGAAAACTCCGAGACGCGGAAGAACTTGTGGGTGCGCTCGCGGTACTCGGCGTCGTTGCCGGTGATCGTACTTTTGGGATCCTCGACCTCGCCGGGCTCTAAGTGGCGCTGACAGCCCTCGTCGCACTCGTCGCCGCGGGCCTTCTCGCCACAGTAGGGACAGGTCCCCTCGACGTAGCGGTCGGGCAGGTACTGGTCGGCGTCGGGGTCGTAGGCGACCTGAATCTCCTTCTCGTAGACGTAGCCCTCCTCGTCTAGGGTGCGGACGATCTCCTGGGTCAGTTCGGTGTTGGTCTCGTCGTGGGTGTGGCCGTAGTTGTCGAAGTCGACGTTGAATTTGGGAAAGGTCTCCTCGTACTTGCGGTGCCACTCGAGGGCGAACTCCTCGGGATCGACGCCCTCCTGCTCGGCGTTGACGGCGACCGGGGTGCCGTGCATGTCCGAGCCGGAGACGTAGGCCGTCTCCTGGCCCATCGTCTCGAGGGCGCGGTTGAACGCGTCCGCGCCGATGTATCCACGGAGGTGACCGATGTGGAGGTCGCCGTTGGCGTAGGGCAACCCGCAGGTCACGATCGCGGGACTGTCCGTCGGGAACTCGTCGGTGCTCATATCTGTGATCTGTCGGTGGCGGGCGTAAAACCCGCCGGTTTTCGGTCGTCGGTTCGGTTCCGATCGCCACCCGTTGCTTGCGGTCCAGTCGTCGATACGGGCCGGATTTCGCCGCCGCGCGGACATCGTACGACCGATGCGTTCGTGACGGTCCTCCCGGAGACGGTGCCGCGGCTACATCCGCATCAAAAGCGCGTTGGGGATGACACGCGTCGTCATGCACTCTGATTGTGCCCGGTCGAAGATAAGCTCGCGGCCGGTCTGTCACCGCCCCGGAGGACTCGTCGACGATCGGTGGCGGATTACCCGTCTGCCGGTTCGTCGCGGTCCTCTCCTTCAGCGTCCCAGATCGGCGGCAGAAGCTCGAGCCGAGCTGCGAGCAGGACACCGAGGCCGAACAACAGACAGCCGAAGAAGACGACTGCGAGCGCCGCGCCGCCGGGAACGACGACGATCGCGACGGCTGCACCGACCCACGCTAGCCAGGCGATCGCTTCCCAGGGTCGGCCGCCGTACAGCCGCCAGCTCGACAGCGAGAGGGCGAAGCCGCCGAGCGCAGCCGCCACCACGACGCCCTCGAGCGCAGTCGACGCCGCGATCAGCGCGCCGACGCCGACGATCGCGACTGCGTCGATCCGATCCAGGGGCATACCAATAGCTTCCCGTGATGGGTCAAACGGGTATCGATTAGCTCCGGTGACGGCCGGCCCCACTCACTCGAACGCCTCCGCCCGACCACGCAGCCGCTCGAGTACCGACGGTCGACCGCGGCACTGGAGCGTGACCGTCTCGCCCTCGTAGTCGACCGATTCGACGGTCGTGCGGTCGTAGGCCGTCGAGATCAGCGACATCGCGTCGTCGGTGTTCGGTAGCCGAAGCGTCGCCCGCTCCTCGGGGAACCGCTCCCGAATCGCCGAGCGAACGGTCTCGAGGTTCGTCCCCTCGAGCAGACTTGCGAGGATCGGGTCGGCTGCCGACTCGGGAACGAGATCCGTCGCCGTCGAAGACCGCCGTCGGCGCTCCTCGTCGGACAGCGTCTCGGCCTTGTTGAGTACGGGGACGATCCGATCGTCGTCGACCCCCTGCGCGTCGAGCACCTCGAGGGACACCGACAGCCGCTCACGGAACGTCTCGAGGGGGTCGCTCGCGTCGATGACCAGTACGACGACGTCGGCCGCGGCCGCCTCCGACAGCGTCGAACTGAACGACTCGACGAGGTCGTGGGGCAGGTCGTCGACGAACCCGACCGTGTCGGTCACGAGCGCGGGCCGGCCCTCGAGGGTCGCCCGACGGGTCGTCGTCTCGAGAGTCTCGAACAGTCGGTCCTCGATCGTCGCGGTGGCGTTCTTTTCGTCGCCGTCCGCGGGAGCGTCCTCGTCGTGGTCCTCGAGACTCATCTCGTCGGCGAGTCTGTGCAACAGCGTCGACTTCCCGGCGTTGGTGTAGCCCGCCAGGGTGACGAGATCGAACCCCTCTTCGCGGCGACGCCGTCGGAACTGCTCGGCGGGCTCGGGCAGCTCCTCGAGTTTGGTCTCGAGGCGGTCGATCCGCTCCTCGACGTCGTAGATCCGCGACCCCTTCTCGGTCTGCTGGTTCAACATCCCCTCGTCGGCCGCGGCGATCACCCGCGGCAGGTCGTACCGCAGGCGCGCCAGCTCGACCTGAAGCTGGGCCCGCCGGGTTCCGGCCTGGCTCTCGAAGAGCTCGAGGACGAGCCGGTAGCGATCGACGACGATCGTCTCCTCGGGCATCGTTCGCTCGATGGTGTGGTGTTGGTCGGGCGTGAGTTCGCCGTCGACGACGACGCGGCCGGCCGCTCGCTCCTCGACGACGGCGGCGAGCTCCTCGAGCTTCCCGCTGCCGAGGTAGGTTCCGGAGTCGGTCGGCCCGACCTGCGTGACGGTCGCGACGACGTCACCCCCGTTGGCCCGGACGAGCGCCTCGATCTCGTCGGTTTCGACGGGTGCGTTCGGCGATCGTTTGGCGACGACTGTGCGTGCGGTCTGCGTGGGTGCTGATCGTGACATGTGGGTCGGTAGCTGCGAGTACTGCGTGGCTCCGGCTCGAGTCCGTGCCGGACGAAACGAGCGGGGATCGGGGGCCGCGTCGCCGTCGACAGAACCGTCGACGACGGGGGCGAACCCGACTCACCGAGTGAAAACGATCTCCATCTGCTATGGCGTAGACTTGCCGAGCGCGCTACTAATCGGTTGCGGTGGTGTGTCCGGGTACGTCACGGACTCTCGGAAGCGCGGCTGCTTCGAGAGGGATCGTCGCAAAAAGCGGATCGAACGCCGTACACGGCGGCTGAGCTCGTTTCAAGTGCGACCGCGACGTCTTGCGGTCGCACCATCGAACGGGTACAGCGAGCCGTCCTACTCCCCGAACAGCTCGTCGACGGCCTCGCGCGCGGCGAGGGCGGCGTCGTCGGCGACCCGCTCCGGGTCAGCCTCCTGTTCGGGCGCGTTCAGGTAGACGTCGACCTCGAGAACGCCGTCCTCGAAGACGACCGTCACGTCGTAGTCCCGAACGTCCGATTGTTTGTACCGGGAGAAGATCAGCCCCTTCGCCGCGTCGGACGCGGTCTGGACGACCTCCTCGTCGGTCGGCTCCTCGTTCGACATTTACGCGCCGCCGGCGCCGGGGCCGCCCGGACCTGCCGGGCCGCCCATGCCGCCGCCCGCGCCGCCGAGCAGTTCCTCGAGCTCGCCCTGGAGGTCCTCGAACTGCTCCTGGACGCGCTCTTCCTGCTTCTCGAGGGTCTCGAGGCGGATCTCGAGGGAGTCGACCTTCTCCTCGAGGTCGTCCTCGGCCGTGTCGTAGTCGGTCTCGACGAACAGCTCGCCGACGTTACGGTACATCGTCGTCTCCTCGTCGATGTTGTCGAGCTCGTCGAGGGCGCTCTCGGCCTCCTCGAGGTTCGTCTCGGCCTGCTGTTTCTGCATGGCGACTTCCTGTGCGGTCTCCTGAAGACCCTGGAGCTGCTCGATTTTCTCCTGTGCTTCCGGCGGCAGGTTTCCTTGCATATCTCGACGGTCGCCCTCCGGACTGATAAAGCCAAGCTTTGTCTTCCATCGGGACCGAGCTCCGCTTCGATCACCTCGCCATCGTACGGTCCCGGCGATACGCAGTTGAGCGTGCAACCTCGAAGTCTATCCATCTCGCGGGCGTCCCTCCGATAATGCGACGTCGCGAGCTCATCGCGGCCGGTGCCCTCTCGAGCGCCCTCTCGCTATCGGCGGGCTGTCTCGAGACCCTCGGACGCGAGGACGCCTGGCGGGAACTCGTCGTCGATCCCCCGGACGGTGCCTACGTGCCGCCGAAGGTCGACGGGATGCTCTCGCTCGGCAGTGCGACCGTCGACGGCCTCGAGGTCTCGCTGTCGGCGACGCGGCCCCACTCGTTCTGGACGGTCGCCGGCGACGAACGGGCGCGCGCGGACGTACGGGACCACCACGACGTCCACCTGATGGCCACGGTCACCGACGCCGAGACCGGCCTCGCGGTTCCGACGTCGGTGTCGACGGCGATCCGCAGCCGTGAGGAACGGATCGACGAGCGAACCCTGTGGCCGATGCTCTCTCAGCGGATGGGGTTTCATTACGGCGACAACGTCCCGCTGGGCGAGGACGGTCCCCGCGCCGCGACCGTTCGGATCGAGCCGACAAGCGTCGACGCATCCGGCGCCCTCGCCGCCCGTCTCGAGAGCCCGCGAACCGTCGACCTCACGTTCGAGTACACGGCCGAGGAAATCGAATCGCTCGAGCGCCGGCTGATCGACGAGGACGAGGGACGCGGCGAGGCCGGGGCGGTCGAGCCGATGGAGCACGATCACGGGGACCACGAGTCGGAGGACGGTCACGACGGCCCCGACGACCACCAGTCTGAGAACGGCCACGGTGCTCACGATGCTCACGGCGCGGACGACCACGAGGCGGGAGCCGATCTCGAGATCGCTACCGACGAGTGGCTCGGCACCGCCCGCAGCGGTGATCTCGAGTTCGGTGTCGGCGTCCTCGAGGACGACTCGGACGGCGACCGTGAGAACGCCGTGGTCGTGAGCGTGCGCACGCAGTATAATCAGTTCCCGGTACCGTTCGCCGGGCTGTCGGTTGTCCCGGTTCGGGACAGTTCGGTCGGTGAGAAAGTCCGACTCGCGGAGCGGCTCGACGCCGAACTGGGCAATCACTACGGCGCCCCCATCGAGCGTGGGCAACTCGAGGCGACGGCGGAGCTTGCGGTAACCGTCGACGCGACGCCGCAGGTCTCGCGTCACGAGGGGTACGAAACGGCGTTTTTCGACCTCGAGCCCGCGACGGTGTCGATCGAGTAAACCCGGTTAGTCGGCTCGAGCGAGGTGACCGTCCGCGCTGCGGACCAGGAGGACTCCGATGGCGAGCATGAGGACGCTCACCGCGAGCCAGTGGGGGTTCCAGGCCTCGGTGCCGTGGACAACGTTGTGCAGGTCGAGCACGTAGTGGCTGACGACGCCGTCGAAGACGTTGAAGACACCCGCCCCGACGACGACGGAGCCGATCAGGTACCGCGTCGAGAACCGGGCGCCGGTGCCGTTGACGAGCCGCCAGGTGAGTCCGAGGCCGACGCCCATCACGCCGAGCATTCCGAGCAGGAAGAGACCGTCGAACATGACGTTCGTCCGCATCCCGTCGAGACTGTAGGGATCGTAGATTCCCGACAGCAGGTGGTGGGTCTGTAGCGTCAGATGGAAGATTACGACGTCGATAACCGCACCGAAGCCGAAGCCGACGGTTCCACCGGCGAGCAGCATGCGCCGGCCGCTTCCAGTTCCCGAATCCGTTGCCATACCGCGGCCCTTCGCGGACCGCAGGGAAAAACCGCCGGCCGACGACTGCTACGTTTCCGGGCGTGATCGCACCCGGTCGCCGACGTCGGCGGTTCGCTCGGCGACGTCGACCAGCGAGAGCCAGGTGTTGAGTGCCGCGCGAAGCGCGACCGGATCCGCGGCCTCGATCTCGAGGCGGACGACCGACTCCTCGAGGTCGATCGTGGTTCGCGACCGGCCGTCGTCGATCTCGCCGATCTCGCGGGCGACGGAGTCGGCGACGGTCCGGGCTCGAGCCGGCTCGTCGTACTCGAACTCGAGGGTCGCGCCGTGGGCGGCCACGGTACGTTACCGAACGTCGACTTCCTTAACGTCGCGGCTGCGTTCCTTCAGGAGGACGCGGTGACCGCAGTAGGGACACCGAACGCCGCCGTACTCGTCGAGCTGAACGTCGCGTTTACAGCGGGAGCACTTGTAGCTCATGCGTAGAGAGTGAGAGACCGTTATTCGTCTTCGGCCAGCGCGGCTCGAATCGAGCGCTGGACGGTACGACCCGCGGGGGTCTCCGGCCGGTAAGCGCCGCCGGTGAAGACCTCGCCGGTCTCGTCGTTCTTCCAGATACCGGTGCCGACGCGAGTGACGCTGTCACCGTCGACCTCGGCGTTTTCCATGTCGTCTTCGATCTCGCTGACGCGGCGTCGAGCGACGCGACCGTAGCGTGCGCCAAAACGGCCCGCGCTGCCGACTTTTTGGTTACCCATAGTATCGCTATCTATCGCTACTGGATTCTTAAACCTGTTGAGTCGCGGCTACTCGTCCGCGGCGCGCTCGGCGACGGGGCCGACGAGCAGTTCGCGGAAGACGAACGCGAGCGCGGCGACGGGACCGGCCGGGGCCAGCGGCGCGGCGAGCAGCCCGGTTCCGAGTCCCGTCGCCGCGATCGCCGTCTGAAGGGCGAGACCGCTCACCGAGAGCAGCGGGATCGCGGCCAGGATCGCGTCGGCTCGCTCGAGCATGGCTAATTATATCTAATTACAGCCGACCGGATAAGGGGCCGACAACCAGCAGGACCTGTCGCTTCTCCGGAACGGTGAAAACGATCGCTTCCGACTGGTTCGTTACCAGTAGTTGATAAGACGAACGTTTTGTTCAGTCGTGTCTGTGAATCCAAATCGGCCGATCGTTACGTATCGAGTGTAAACTGAACGAATTAGCCCTCTGATGCATCACGCTCAAACCGCACGTCAGAGTGTTCAATATATATGTTGAGTATACTTCTGTTTCGCGCCATTTGCCATTCGAATTTTTCCTCGTGGTCGTTTGTGGTCACCTCCACGTGATACGTGCTTCCGACATCTCCCACTTCGCTATTACCTCCAGTGTCGTCTGGCGCTAATTCGTATTGTTCTGAAAATACGGTGCTATCAGCCTCACCTGTGATGAGTACATCAACTGTCTGGTCGGTGTCTGTAGAGTTAGCTATCCAAATGACACCTTCATCAGAAAGACTCTGGTTGTTGGTGGACCTTGTGCATCCAGAAAAAACACTTGGGATAGATACTGCAGAAATAAACTGACGTCGAATCATAGCTGTAAATATTCCGTCGAGGGTATGAACGTTTTGTAAGTTCAAAAATCGACTTTGGAACCACTGGTAAGTAGACGTCCTGTCCGTATCACGAGTCTCATACCCGATTCTGAAAAATTCGAGTCGTCAACTATCGCTACGCCATCGGCTCGAACTCGACGGTCGGTCTGTTCGGATGTTCGAGCGTCACGAGGGTGTACACCGGCGACCGTTTCGGGTAGTCGCGGACGGCCATCCGCTCCTCGGCCGTGAGGTCGCCCGTCACCTCGACGTCGATCTCGAGTTCGCCGTACATCTCGTGGGCGTGGTCGACGTCGTGGATGCCAAAGAGCATCCGGAGGTCCACGGGTGCGCGAACGGTCGTCGTCACGCCCTCGATATCGATCCCCTCGCGGATCGCGTTGTAGACGATCGTCCCGTTGATGCAGGCGGTCAGTCCCGCGAGGGCGCCCTCGATCGCCTCGTGGCGGTCGGTCGCCTCGACGTAGCCCATCGCCTCCTCCAGTTCGGGAGGAAGCCCAAACTCGAGGGTGTGTTCGCGGTCATCACCCATCGGCTCGCCGCCGAGCGCCCAGTCGCCGATCGTCGCGGTCGTTCGGTTGGCGACCTCCTCGGTGACGCCGGCCGCCCGAAACTCGAGCATGGCGTCCTCGGGGTTGGCCTCGACCCAGTCGATGAACTCGAGGTGTGTCTCCGCGTCGACGCCGTGTTCGATCTCGCCGGTTCGTCGGTCTCGTCGTGCTGTCGACATCAGTGATCCCTCGATCGACCCTAGACGGGGCGCGGTATTAACCGCGCCTCGCCAAACGGCCCAAACGGGGGAGCAACGGAGACGTTCGGGGAGAAACAGGGACGGACGAAACGGTCCGGGACGAACGCGCCACGGATTGGCCGAAGATCGCAGGCTCGAGTTCCGAACGCGGCCTACCTGGCGTCCTCGACCATCGCAACGATCTCGTCGGCGTCGAGCGGATCCTCGACCTCCTCGTCGTCGACGAACACCGTCGGCGTGCGGTCGACACCCCTCCCGTCGGCGTCCTCCCACTCGGCAGCCAGCGTCGGGTAGTACGCGTTCTCCTCGAGGGCGTCCTCGACGACCGACGCATCGACGTCGGTCTCCGCAGCCACGATCTCGACCAGCTCCTCGTCGCTCGGCGTCCCCGCGTCCATCACGAACCGCTTGTACTCGAAGAACGCCCCCGGGTCGTCGTCGCTCCCGGTCGCCGACTGGACCGCCCGCGCGGCGTTGGCCATCGGGATCGACCGCTCCTCGTCGGCCGGTAGCGGGAAGTCGTGGTGCCGGTAGGTCGCCGCGTCGTCCTCGAGGAAGCGAGCCTCGAGTTCGGGGAAGACGGCGGCCTGGAACTCCTGACAGCCCGGGCAGGCGAGATCCTCGTAGACGTCGATCGAAACGGTTCCCGAGCCGACCGTCGGCGTCGGAAGCTGGTCGGGGTCGGGGTCGACGCCGTCGAGTTCGTCGGGGAGCGACGCGCCGAACAGCGCCGTACAGCCGGCCAGCGCAGCCGACCCGGTCGCGGCGGTGAGCGTGAGGAAGGAACGACGGTGCATTCGCTCGAGCGTAGGGAGCCGGGCCTGTTATCGGTGACGTTTCCCGCGGGCGTTCCTCAGAAAACCGGCGTCGTGAGGACGAGCGCGTCGATGAGGATCGCGACCAGCACCGCACCGAGGAACGCGTTCGAGGCGTGGAACGACCGGAACGCTGCGGCCTCGGTCTGCTCGAAGTGGAGGCCGACGGCACTCCAGAGGAAGATCCCCCCGAAGACGAGGACCGTCGCCGCGTACAGCGCGCCCAGCTCGGTGATCCAGGCCAGCGCGACCGTCCCCGCGAGCGTCGCGGCGATGTAGTAGACGATGTGTTTTCGGGTCTCGGTTTCACCCCGAACGACGGGCATCATCGGGAACCCGCCGCGGGCGTAGTCGTCCTTGTACGCCAGCGCGAGGTTGTAGAAGTGCGCCGGCGTCCAGAGGAAGATGACGCCCGCCAGCGCGAGCCCGGGGAGACCGATCTCGTTGGTGACCGCGGCCCAGCCGATCAGCGCCGGGAGCGCGCCCGCGGCGCCGCCGATAACCGTGTTCTGGACGGTGTTTGGCTTGAGCAGGAGGGTGTAGACGACGCTGTAGAAAATAATCGCGGCGAGGCCGAGCGCGGCCGCGAGCGCGTTGATCGTCAGGAAGACGGCCATCGAGGCCGCCGACAGGAAGAACCCGAACAGCAGGGCGTTACGAACCGGGATCAGGTCGGTCGCCAGCGGCCGATCGGCCGTGCGGGACATCCGCTGGTCGACGTCGCGCTCGAGGACGTGATTGAACGTTCCCGAGGCGCCGATCGCGAGGACGCCGCCGCCGAGCGTGGCGACGATCGTCGCGGCGTCGAGTGCCGGGCCGGCGGCCAGAGCCATTCCTGCCGCGGCGACGAGACAGAGCAGCCACATCAGGCGGGGCTTCATCATCTTGAAGTAAGCGAAGGCGGTCAGCCGGGCTCGGGCGAGCCGGCTCGAGGGAAGCGTTCGGCCTCCTCCGGACGCTGCGGTCGGCTCGGGGTCGATCGGTTCCGGCGTATCCATAACCTCGTCATCGCTGCCGGTCGCAATCTCGAGGTCCCAGGCGAGCGCCAGGACGACAGCCGTGAAGATCACGACCCCCAGCGTGAGGTGAAGTCCGGGAACGATCGCGGCAGGACCGAGCGTCGCGGTCGCGGCGCCGACGCCGACCTGCACGACGTAGAGGGCGGCGCCGATGAGCAGGACGGCTACGACGCGCCTCGAGGCCGCTCCCAGCGTCGCGGCGATCGCCGATGCGGCCACGAGCAGGCCCACGAGGACGGCGGCGAGCCGGTGGCCCCAGGCGATCGCCAGGTCGGTCTGGCTCAGCGGATCGACCGGCGTGTGACAGGTCGGCCACGTCGAACACGCCGTGGCCGCGTTCGTGATCGACGTCGTGGCACCGATGATCAACAACAGGTAGACGCCGAGGGCAGTCGCTGCGAGCAGTGCGGAGAAACGACGACGCGTCCGAATCGGACGGGGGAACGGGTCGGTTGCCACGGCTATTCTCGTCTACACCGTTTGACTCTGCGTATTTAGGGTTCCCGCTTTTTCCGCCGACGAACCCGCTCGCTCGGGTCCGTTCGATCGTCGACCGAACAACTACGGCATCCGCTCACATTCCCATGTCAGCGGCCACGTCCGGGATCGGCAGCTCGCGGGGCGAGACGCCGAGCAGCTCGCCGACGTGGTCGAGCGCCATGTCGAAGCCGTAGTAGCGCTCGATCTCGTCGCCCGCCGCCGTCGGCCGCACCTTCAGCATGGCGTACCCCTCGAGGTTCTGGGCGATCGCCGCGGTCGAACCGGCCCGCCCCTCCTCCGTCGCGTCGATCGTCTCGAAAGAGAGCCGGCGCTCGCCGTCGGCCTCCTCGTAGCTGGCTCTGATTCCGTTCGCCTCGGCGGTTCGGTCGTCGTCGGTCATACCTCCACCTGCGGAGTCGACAACCGGGAAGCTGTCGGTTTCGTCGGCGACCGACACCCCTTTCATTTCGCTCGCGAGAGGGGAGGACGTGTCAGTCGCGACGCCGAACGGGACCGCAATCGACGGGGCCTCCCTCGAGCCGGTCGAGACGGTTCGGCTCACCCGGTCGGTCGCCGTCGGACTGGTTCTCGTCTCGGTCGTCGGCTTCTTCTCGTCGGCCTACGCGTTCGGCGCCGTCCTCGCTGCGAGTCACGGCGCCTCCCTCGAGCCGATCGTCCTCTCGACCGGCATGCTGTCCTACGGCGGCCCGACCCTGCTCGGCGCGATCGGGCTGGGGGTGATCGCGGTCGTCGCCCACGAACTCGTCCACGGGCTGTTCATGACCCGCTACGGCGACTCGCCGTCCTACGGGATCGGCGTCTCGGTCGTCTTTCCCTACGCCTACGCTCGAGGGAGCGCCAGCTACGGCCGAAATCAGCTTCTGATCGTCCTGCTGGCGCCCCTCGCGGTCGTCACCGCTGCGGGGCTGGTCGCGATGGTGATCCACCCGTCCCCGATCTGGCTCGTCCCGCTGGCGGCAAACGCTGCGGGCTCGGTCGGCGATCTCTGGATGGCGCTCTCGCTCTGGCAGTATCCGGCCGACGTGCGCGTCGGCGATCACCCGCAGCCGGACGCTCGAGGGTTCGGGATCTACGCCGCCGCAGGCGCGGACGAATCCGAACGGATCCAGATCGAACGACTCCCGGGACGCGAGTTCCTCTCGAAGACCGCCGTCGGCACCGCGGGAACGGCGGTCGCGCTCGCAGCGATCCTGGTCGGGCTGGTCTTTCGATCGCTCGCGGTCGGCACGGGGACCGTCGTCGTCGACCTCGGCGAGTGGACGCTGCTTCGCCACGAGCTTCACACGGGGATCGTCGTCCTCGAGGTCGGGGCTCGATACCTCGCCACGATCGCCGTCGGCGGGGGACTCGTCTGGGCGCTCGCCGACGCCCTCCGGGACGCGCTCGCGAAACCGTAACGCTCGAGCGAGCGCGGACCGAGCGCTCGGTATGAGCAAGTGGCTCCGGAGCGGCCGCCGCCGGGATCTCTGTTTCCTGCTCGCGGCCGAGGGCGAACTGCGCGGCCAGCAACTCAAGTCCCGCCTCGAGGCACACTACGACGACCGCCTCGAGCCCAAATCGTTCTACGGCTCGCTGTCGGCGCTGGTCGAGGCCGGCTTCGTCGAGAAGCGAACGGAGGGGCTCCACGACCTCTACGCGCTGACCGAGGCGGGCGATCGGCGGGTCCGCGAACACGGCGAGTGGGTGCGGGCGTGTCTCGAGGAGACGGCCGAATAACATATGTGTTCGATCGCCTAGAGGTAGGCAGGGTTGACACTCAGCTGAAGCGACAGTTGAACGCGATCATCCTGCTGCTCGTGATTCTCGTGGGCGCCGCGCTGGGTCTCGCGACCGCGCTCGGTTCGGACGCGATCCTCGAATCGGTGTTCGGAGCTGCGATCCTGGCCGCCGTAACGATCCCCTACGCGATGGGGGGAGCCGATACGGCCGTTGAGCAGGGTGAGGAGCGAACCACCGACTGACGCTCCTGGCTTACTCCTCGAGGACCTGGTCGCCGATCGTGTTCCGCAGCACCTCGCTGGTCCCCTCGTAGATCTCGTTGAGCTTGGCGTCGCGGTAGAACCGCTCGGCGGGGAAGTCCTTGGTGTAGCCGTAGCCGCCGTGGATCTGAATGCCCTCGTTGGCGACCTCGCGGCTCACCTCGGAGGCGTACAGCTTGGCCTGCGCCGAGGCCTTGATGTAGTCCTCGCCGCGGATCTTTTTGTCCGCGGCCTTGTGCATGAGCAGCTTCGCGGCCTGGATCTTCGTGTCCATGTCGGCGAGCTTGTGCTTGATCGACTGGAACTCGCCGATCGGCTGGTCGAACTGCTCGCGCTCGTTGGCGTAGTCGCGCGCCTCGTCCAGGGCCGCGCGGGCGATCCCGACGCCGCGGGCCGCGATGGTGATTCGCCCGCCGTTCAGGGTCTTCAACGCCTGGACGAACCCCTCGCCCCCCTCGCCGAGCAGGCGGTCCTCGGGGATTCGGAGGTCGTCGAAGCGCAGTTCGGCGGTCGGACAGCCTTTGTCGCCGAGCTTCTCCTCCGTGCCCTCGACGATGAAACCGTCGTCCTCTTTGGGGCGGACGACGAACGACGAGATTCCCTTGTTTCCCGCCTCGGGATCTGTCTTGGCGAAGACGGTGACGGTGTCGGCGACCGAACCGTTCGAGATCCAGAGTTTGTTCCCCTCGAGGACGTACTCGTCGCCCTCTTTCGTTGCGGTCGTTTCCATCGCCGGGACGTCGCTGCCCGCACCGGCCTCCGAGAGCGCGAACGCGCCGACGTCGCTGCCCTCGGCCAGCGGCGTCAAGTACTCCTGTTTCTGGTCCTCGTCGCCGAACTCGTAGAGCATGTTTCCGGCGAGCGAGGTGTGGGCGGCGACGACGGTCCCGAGTCCGCCCGATCCTCGAGAGATCTCCTCGAGACCGATCGCGTAGGAGTGATAATCCAGTCCGGCGCCGCCGTACTCCTCGGGGAACGGCATTCCCATCAGCCCGAGCTCAGCCATCTCGTCGACGAGGTCGGCGGGGAACTCATCGTCGTGATCGATCTCGCTCGCGACGGGGACGACTTCCTCGTCGACGAACTTCGAGACCATGTCCCGAATCTGGCGCTGCTCGGCCGAGAGTGCGAACTCCATACGCAGATATTGCGAGGTTGATTATTTATTATTGTCTCTCCGGCCGAGCGCCAACGCCGCGCGCGTCGTTCGGCGTTTTCGCAGTGAGTCGACCGCTCCGGTCGGGTTCGGTGACCAGTCGGCTCCGCGAGAACCTTTGACGCCCTCCACACGACTGAAGTCGTGGGCTTTCTCCTGCTGTCCCTGTAACGGAACGACGCGCCGCGACCGCGGCGCTTTTCCGGGATGGGAACGAAACCGTATCGAGTAGATGACAACGGGCCAGCCTGAAACAAACCTCAGTACCGACCTCGAGTGGTGTTATGAGGCGGTGCACGGAGTCTCGCGGACCTTCTCGATCACGATCGATCGCCTCGACGAGCCGATGGCGAGACATATCTGCCTCGGCTACCTCCTCTGTCGAGTCGCCGACACGATCGAGGACGCGGGTCACATTCCGCCCGAGAGCCAGACCGAACTGTTGAGCGCGTACGATCGCCTGCTTGATCCGGCCGACCCGCTCGAGGTCGAGCAGTTCATGGCCGACGTCGAGCCCTGGATCCCGGAGGAGCCAAACGCCGACTGGGAGGTCGTCGCCGAGACGCCCCGCGTCCTGCGAACCTTCGAGGCGCTCGACGAGGAACCTCGCGAGATCATGCGCGACCCGGTCCGGGAGCTCGTCGACGGGATGGCGATGTTCACCGATCGGTACGCCGACGAGGGCGGCCTCCGCCTGCAGACCCTGGAGGAACTCGAGGAGTACTGCTGGTACGCCGCTGGCACCGTTGGCACCCTGATTACGGGACTGGTCGCCCGCAGCGCCTCGCCCGACCGAGCCGAGGAAATGCGCAAGAACGCCCGCTCCTTCGCCCTCCTCTTGCAGCTGGTCAACATCGCCAAGGACGTCGAGAGCGATTACCACGAGGAGAACAACGTCTACCTCCCCGAGGAGTGGCTCGCCGAGGAGAACGTCGACGCCGAGGCCGTGACTGCAGAAGACAACCAGCGCGGCGTCACCAAGGTCATTCAGCGGGTGACCGGCCGCGCCGAGAACTACCTCGACGACGCTCACCGTTACCTCGAGGTCGTTCCCGAGCGCCACGGCAACCGGCTCTCGGCGTGGGCGATCCCCTACCTCCTCGCGGTCGGCACCCTGCGCGAGCTCCAGGAGCGACCCGAAGACGTCGTCCGCGAGGGCGATGTGAAGATCTCCCGTGCGGAGGTGTTCGCCGTCATCCAGCAGTTCGAGGACGGCGTCTCCCGCTCTCAGCTACGCGATCTCCGCCAGGAGATGGCCGAGAAACCGCTACACCGTTAACAGGGCCCGACCCGCGTCTCCAGCCCGCCGGTCGCCGTCACGACCAGCGCGACGCGCGCACAGTCCGGCCCCCAACCCGAACCCTCGAGTCGCTCGGTGATCTCGCTGGCCCGGATCTCGAGCGTCTCACCCTCGTACTCAGCGCTGACGGTCCATTCGGCTGCGCTCTTTAACCATCGGCCCGGAAGATGAGTCGGTCCCTCCTCGCCCGCCGGCGCCAGCCGGACCGTCCGCTGGGCTTCGATCCCGTTTCCCTCGACGGCGAACTCGAGCGTAAGGGGGTCGGCCGTCTCGTTGACGGCCTCGAGCGGGCGAAAGCGGAGGTGGTAACGCGTCGCGTACCGGTTCCATCCGTACCCGCCCGCGAGGACCGTCCCGACGCCGGCCGCGCCCGCACCGAGGAGCTGCCGACGACTGTAGCCGGGCATCGATCGTTCGTTCTCGCGTGCCGATAAATAAACCTGCCGCGCATCGGCCGGGTCGACGCTCCCGCTATTCGTACTCGTAGAACCCTTCGCCCGTCTTCTTCCCGAGGTCGCCGGCCTCGACCTTCCGCTTGAGCAGGTAGGCCGGTTTGTACCGGTCGCCGAGTTCCTCGTGGAGCGTCTCGGAGGCGTGGAGACAGATGTCGAGACCGATGTGGTCGGCGAGCGTCAGCGGTCCCATCGGGACGTTCGTTCCCAGCTCCATCCCCGCGTCGATGTCTTCCTTCGTCGCGACGCCCTCATCGTAGGCCCGGATCCCCTCGTTGATCCAGGGCATCAGGATCCGATTCGTGACGAAGCCGGGCTTGTCGTCGGACTCCCAGGTCGTCTTCCCGAGATCCTCGGCGATCTCGTGAGCCAGTTCGGTCGCGTCGTCGGTCGTCTTCTCGCCGACGACGATCTCGACGCCCTCCATAATCGGCACGGGGTTCATGAAGTGCAGGCCGATCACGCGTTCCGGGCGGTCGAGTTCGGAGGCGATCGTCGTGATCGAGAGGGTGCTCGTGTTCGTCGCCAGCAGGACGTCCTCGTCACAGACGCGCTCCAGCTCCGCGAAGATCTCCTGCTTGACGTCCATCTCCTCGAGGGCGGCCTCGACGACGAGGTCGCAGTCGCCGAGTTCGTCGATGGCGGTCGTCCCCTCGATCCGCCCGCGAATCGTCTCGGGATCCTCCTCGAGGGCGTCGCGGTGCTCGAGGCGGCCGAGGCTATCCTCGATCGTCTCGAACCCGCTCTCGACGAACTCCCGCTCGATGTCCCGGAGCACGACGTCGTAGCCGATCGTCGCGGCAACCTGTGCGATCCCGCTGCCCATCGTTCCCGCACCGACGACGCCGATGCGATCGATCTGGTCCCGTACCATACGCCCGCCTTCACCAATCGGGATCGTAAACGTGCCGATCGATCGTGTTGATCCGTCGCTCGAGGCGAACGAACACTCGCTTTTGTGATGTATTCGGGTAGAGATGGTTTCGGACGGTCGTCGGCCGAGGGCGTCGCTTACTACGACTGTAAGTAATTTATATCAGGCAGACCACCAGAGATATATACCGACACGGTGGACCGTCTAACAGATGATTCCGATCGACGACTCTCCGATCGTTCGCGACGGCAAGTCACTGATTCTCGCGATGGACCACGGCCTCGAGCACGGTCCGGTCGACTTCGAGGACGTTCCGGAGAAGCTCGACCCGTCGACGGTGTTCGAGACGGCGACCCACGACGCCGTCACCTGCATGGCCGTCCAGAAGGGGATCGCCGAGGGCTACTACCCCAGCTACGAGGACGACGTCAACCTCCTGTTGAAGGTAAACGGGACCTCGAACCTCTGGATGGGCGAGTACGACTCGGCGGTGAACTGCTCGGTCGACTACGCGGCCGAACTCGGTGCCGACGCCGTCGGTTTCACCCTCTACGGCGGCTCGAACCACGAGGTCGAGATGGCCGAGGAGTTCCGGGACGTCCAGGAGGACGCCCGCGAACACGACCTCCCCGTCGTCATGTGGTCGTACCCGCGCGGTCAGGGACTCAAGAACGACACCAAGCCGGACGTCATCTCGTACGCGACCCGTCTCGGTCTCGAGCTGGGCGCCGACATCGCGAAGGTCAAGTACCCCGGTAGCTCCGAGGCGATGGAACACGCCTGCGAGGCCGCGGGCGACATGAACGTCGTCATGAGCGGCGGCTCGAAGACCTCGGACTACGAGTTCCTCTCGACGGTCGAGTCCGCCGTCAGCGCCGGCGCGAAGGGACTGGCCGTCGGCCGCAACGTCTGGCAGCGCGAGAACCCCACGCGGATCCTCGACGCCCTCGAGAAGGTGATCTTCGAGGAGGAGACCGCCGACGCCGCCCTCGAAGAATGACCGGACGCGACGACGGTCGCGTGGTCGACGAGGTGGTCGAGACGATCGCAGGGTCGGCGACCGAGATCAGAGAAGGTCTCATCGGGCGACGGGAGGACGCCGCCGGGAAGAACCCCAGCGGGGAAACCCAGGCCGAGGCCGACGTCTGGGCCGACGACCTGCTCGCCGACCGCATCTCGTCGATCGACGGGGTCTGCCAGTACGCGAGCGAGGAGCGC
Source organism: Natrialbaceae archaeon (assembly GCA_003559215.1). GTDB lineage: Archaea > Halobacteriota > Halobacteria > Halobacteriales > Natrialbaceae > Natronococcus. The sequence goes on along the minus strand of PWMF01000192.1, from coordinate 109,276 downwards.
CTTGAGACGATCGACTGCGGCGACGAGAACGGACTCTCCGTCGGTGTCGATCCCCTCGACGGCTCTTCGAACCTCAAGTCGAACAACACGATGGGGACGGTGTTCGGGATCTACGACGATCCCCTTCCCGCGCCGGGTACCTCACTCGTCGCCTCGGGCTGGGTGCTCTACGGGCCGATCACGACGATGGCCCTCGCCCGGGACGGAGTCGTCGAGAAGTACGAGCTGACGGACGACGACCGAAGCCTCGTCGACGACGACGTCACCCTCCCCGAGGACCCCCTCGTCTACGGCTTCGGCGGCCGCGTCCCTCACTGGTCGGACGAGTTCGAGGCTTACGTCCGCGAGATCGAGTCCGATCCGGGCCACAAGCTCCGCTACGGCGGCGCGATGATCGGCGACGTCAACCAGGTACTCACCTACGGCGGGATCTTCGCTTACCCCGCCCTCGAGGGCAACCCCCGAGGCAAGCTCCGACTGCAGTTCGAGGGGAACCCGATCGCGCACCTCGTCGAAACCGCCGGCGGCGGTTCAACGGACGGGAGCCGGTCGATCCTCGAGGTCGAGCCGGACGACCTCCACGACCGCGTGCCGCTGCACGTCGGCAACGACGAGCTGATCGACCGCCTCGAGGACGCCCTCGAGTAGCCACCCGAGGCGAACGACCCTCTTTTCCGCACGCAGGAAGCGCTGGCCGCTGGCTCCGCGACGGCCGGAATTGCCGCGTCCACGACGAGTTCGAAGACGGGAAACGGGCACGCACAGGGTTATGCTGCTGCGTCTGGGAGGAGTCCGTGCAATGAGGGACCCCCACACCCGACTGAAGCGGGATCTCGACGTCCTCGAGGAGTTGCCGGTGTTCGTCGCCTACAACGCGAACGTCGACGCGATCGTCCGGGTCGACGCGGAGCTGGCGTCGTTTCTCGACCGACCGTCGGACCCCGGGGGAACGGCGCCGTCGAAACCGCTCGAGTCGAAACGCGATCTCGCGGCGGCGATCGCGCAAACGATGGCGGCCGGACATGGCGACGAGATCGCCATGACCGACGCGTTCGCCGCCACGCTCGAGTCGGAGCTGGACCCCGACAACCAGCAGATGGGCGGCCAGGCGGGGATCATGACCAACCTCCTCACCGCGCTGGGGACGGCGCCGATCACGTACACGTACCTGCTCTCCGAGCGCCAGCTGTCGATGTTCGACCACCCTGAGGCGGTGCGCTACCCCGTCGTCGAGGACGGCACGGTGAGCTACGTCCCCCTGCCCGAGGCCGTCAACACGGACCGAACGAAGATCAACTGGGTGTTCGAGTTCAGAGAGGGAGACGAACTCTTCGGGGTGCGAGCGACAGGGGGGTCCCGGTTTATCGCCGCCTCGAGGCCCCCGGAGTTCGACCTGCGGGCCGGCGATCTCGACGAGACGATCGACCAGGTCGGCGCGGTCGTCGACGGCGCGTTGCTCGCGGGCTATCACAACCTCACACCCGACCACGTCGAAGAGGGGTACGAACAGACGCATCGTCACGCACAGGGCGTCCTCCAACGGCTTCGGTCAGACAACGACGTCGACGTCCACGTCGAGTACGCCGTCACCCACGACGATGACCTCAGGGCGAGCATGTACGAGCTGATTCTACCGGCGGCGAACGTCGTGGGCGTGGACACGCACGAACTGACCATGCTCCACGACGACGCGGGCGTCGGCGTCGTCGAGGAGCCGCCGTCGGAGGCGACGCCGTTCGACTCGGACGAGATCCTCGATCACTACCGAATGCTCGAGGCGGTACGCGAGGAACTCGGCGTTGACTGTCTCCAGCTGCACGCGATGGAGTACCACCTCGCCGTGATGGAGGCGTACCACTCGCCGGAAGCCCTGCTGCGGGGACTCGAGTTCGCCGCGGTCAACGCCGCGGCCAAGGCCGCCCGCGGTCACATCTCGGCGCCCGACGACCTCGAGACTGGCCTCGAGTACGCCCCCTCGAGGAAGGGGCAGGAGGCGATCGAACTGCTGGCGGAGCACGTCGGCGGACGGGTCGAGGACGGCACCCTCTGTGAGCCGACGGTCGCCGCCTGCCCGAACCGCGTCGTCGCCGATCCCGCGGGGACGGTCGGGATCGGCGACATCGTGTCGGCCTCGAGTTTCGTCCTCGAACTCGCCGTCACCGGGGTCGAGGGCCAGGACTGATTGCGGGCGGTCTCGATCAGTCGCGGTTCGACGAGCCGCCCCAGCCGGCGGTGACCGAGACGTACAGTCCGACTCCGACTAGCAGGAGGAGGTAGAACAGCCACCGGGGCCAGTTCGTCGAGAGAAACAGCAGCGTCAGAAACAGCACCCAGAGACCCACGACGAGCGCATCGAGGACGATGCGGGTTCCGACACCGACGGCCGCCGCGAGGCTGGCGAGGACGCGGCGGGGTCGGGAGCGGCGGTCGTCGGACATTGCTGCGTGCGTGGTGTCGGGTTCCATTTCAGAAGTGATAACCGTACTGTTCGGTGATGCGATAGGCTGCGACCCCCCAGACGTAGCTCTGGCCGGGCCACCAGGTGCGGGCGTTGTTGAATCCGGCGACGAGGACGTCCTCCTCGTCGCCCTCGGGGTCGTCGTAGTAGCTGACCGAGCCGCTGTCGCCGTCGGTCAGGTCCATCTCGCCACCCCAGCGGATCTGGCCGCGTCGACAGAAGTCGTCGGTGAAACAGGTCACCGCGTCGAACCCCTGGACCCGGCCGGTCGTGTGGCCCGTCAGCGCGCCGACCTTCTCGAGGCGTTCGTCCCGCGCGATGAGGTCGGCGAGGCCCCAGCGCGTCAGCTGGCCGCGCACGCGGACCGGGTCCGGGGCGTCGATCCATGTCGACGGGGCGAGGCTCCCGTTCGGTTCGATGGCGGCGACGTCCTCGACGGGATACGCGTGTCTGACCGGACCGAGTTCGACGGGATCCTCGGCCGAGATCGGAAGCGACAGCAACGCGCCGTCGACCTCGTCTTGCTCCTCGAAGGCGTGTTCGGCCGTGACGAAGTACCGCTGCTGACTTTCGGGATCGAACATGGCGGGCCCGAGCGTCGCGAGGCTCGAGGGCGTCTCACAGGCGATCCCGGCGGGAACCTGGCTCGATGTGAGCGATTCGGCCATCCGCGGCTCGTAGCGGTCGGAGTCGTCCTCGACCGCCTCGACGTCGACGATCTCCCGAACGTTCAGGGAGACGCCCTCGGAGAGGTCGCCGACCGCGTCCCGGATCGAATCGAGGTCGCCGGAGACGCCGACCGAAACCGCCGCACCACCGTCGTCGTAGCGCTCGGGAACGACCGCGCTGCCGAGGTATCCGGTGAAGGCGGCCCGGGAGAGGCGGTCGTTCAGTTCGATCGCACTCTCGACGGCGGCGTACCAGTCCGCGGGAACGTACTCCGTGCGCTCCTCGAGCGACCAGGGGTCGTCGGGATCGGTCCGGACGAGCGCGGTGACGACCGGGACCTCGCCGTCGTCGGCTGCGAGGAAGTCCTCCACGCCGAGAAAGTGGGCCATACCGATGGCGTACCCGCCGGTCGCGAGGGTCCGGAAGAACTCGCGGCGGCTCATTCCCTTCTCTACGTGGTCGCGAATCCTCGCGAGCCGATCTGCGGAACGGGAAGCTGTCGCATCGGACATACTACTGATCTCTCGAGTCTGGCTCTACGGCGTACGCCACGGGCTATCATAGCTAATCGTCACGTACACCCGTGGGATCGGAAGCTACTACGGGATTGGGCGATTTAGAAGATACCGATTCTGCCTGCAGGTGCTATTCTGGTTCCGGGCCGGGACAGTCACCGAAACCGGTGTTTCGACGGGATCGTCGGTCGGATTCCGACGCCGGCGAGTGAAAACGGTTTTGGGACCCCCCGTCGCAATTTTTGTCATGAAAGTTCGTATCGCTGCGATGGCATCCGACGACGAGGCGGCCGCGATCGCGGCCGCACTGGCCGAACACGTCGAGAGCGACGTCGAGGTGTACGTCGGTGACGACGACGAACCAGCAGCGAGCCACGAGGTGCCGACAGAGTCCGAACCGACGGCGGATCGATCGGCAGACGATCGGTCCGCGGAGTCGCTCGAGCCGACCGACCGCGAGGCGTTGCTGTGGGAGGAGATCGAGGACATCCTCGAGGGCGGGCCGAAAAAGTACCGCGAGCAGCTCGAGGACGGCGAGAAGCTGTTCGTCCGGGATCGCCTCGACCTGTGGTTCGGCGGGGACGGCGGCGACCTGCTGTTCGAGGACGGGAAGTTCGCGGCGTTCGACGACTGGCATTCCCGTGGAGCCGATGCAGACGAGGAGACCGACGACCGGCTACCCGCCGACGGGCTCATCACCGGCGCCGCGGAGTTCGAGGGCCGGGACGTCCACTTCATGGCCAACGACTACACCGTCAAGCGCGGAAGCATGGCCGCCAAGGGCGTCGAGAAGTTCCTCCGGATGCAACAGCGGGCGCTGAAGACCGGTCAACCCGTGCTCTACCTGATGGACTCCTCGGGCGGGCGAATCGACCAGCAGACGGGCTTTTTCGCCAACCGTGAGGGGATCGGGAAGTACTACTACAACCACTCGATGCTCTCGGGTCGCGTGCCACAGATCTGCGTGCTCTACGGGCCCTGCATCGCCGGCGCCGCCTACACGCCCGTCTTCGCCGACTTCACGATCATGGTCGAGGGGATGTCCGCGATGGCGATCGCCTCGCCGCGGATGGTCCAGATGGTCACCGGCGAGGACATCGACCTCGAGGAGCTCGGCGGGCCCGCGGTCCACGCCCGCGAGTCGGGGTCGGCGGATCTGGTCGCCCGCGACGAGGAACACGCCCGCGAGCTCGTGGCCCAACTGATCACGTACTTACCCGACAGCGCCGACGAGAAGCCGCCGAAACAGGAGCCGAAGCCGCCGACCGCCTCGCCAGAGGGGATCGACGCGATCGTTCCCCAGGAACCGAACAAGGGGTACGACATGACCGACGTCATCGACCGGATCGTCGACGAGGGATCCTACTTCGAGTTACGGCCCGATTACGGCGAGGAGATCATCACGGCCTACGCCCGGATCGACGGCCGACCCGTCGGCATCGTCGCGAACCAGCCGGCCCACCGCGCCGGTGCGATCTTCCCCGACGCCGCCGAGAAGGCCGCGGAGTTCATCTGGAAGTCCGACGCGTTCGACATCCCGCTGCTGTACCTCTGTGACACGCCCGGATTCATGGCCGGCTCGCAGGTCGAGAAGGACGGCATCTTAGAGCAGGGCAAGAAGATGATCTACGCGACGTCCTCGGCGACGGTGCCGAAACAGACCGTCGTCGTCCGCAAGGCCTACGGCGCCGGGATCTATGCGATGGGCGGGCCCGCCTACGACCCCGAGAGCGTTATCGGGCTTCCGTCGGGCGAGATCGCAATCATGGGCCCTGAGGCCGCGATCAACGCCGTCTACGCGCGCAAGCTCTCCGAGATCGACGACCCCGAGGAGCGCGAACGCCGCGAGCAGGAGCTCCGCGAGGAGTACCGCGAGGACATCGACGTCCACCGGATGGCCAGCGACGTCATCATCGACGAGATCGTCCCGCCGAGCACGCTCCGCGAGGAGCTGTCGGCCAGATTCGCGTTCTACGAGGGCCTCGAGAAGGAGCTGCCGGACAAGAAACACGGCACGGTCCTCTAGTTCGGTCTCGGGAACCGTTTAGCAGCCGCCTATCGGATCGCTATCGCTCCCATAACAAAACCGCGTCTCCCCGAGGTGTGCCACGTGCTCCCGAGGGCGGCCGTCGGTTCGACTCCGGCGGGGAGACTCATGGGTTTCGACGAGGGACACGCCTCGAGACGGCTCCCCGGCGAGCTGACGCCACGGGAACTCGAGCGCGCGCTCTGGGTGCTCGTCGTCCTCTCGCTGGTCGGCGACGTCGTCACGACGTTCGTCGGCCTCCAGCTCGGGCTGGCCGAGTCGAACCCGATCGCCAGGAACGTGATCTACAGCCACGGGCTCGCCGGGATGCTCGCGCTGAAGGCTGTCGCCGTCGGCGTCGGGCTCGCCTGTCGCCCATTCCTTCCGCAGCTCTATCGGGTGATCGTTCCCGCCGGGCTCGCGATCCCCTGGACCGTCGCGGTCGGGATCAACCTCTACATGATCTCGCGGGTCGTCTGAACGTCGCCGGGAGTTATCGGCGTTCGTCGCCGCCCTCGAGGGCGACGCGCCAGCCCCGAACCGCGTCCCTGATTGCGGTCCACTGTGCCTGCGTACCGGGAACTGCCGCCGTCCCGGATTCGCCCGCCGCGCGCTCGAGTTCGGCTCGAACCGCGAGCGGAGCGTCGATGGAGCGAAACGCGAGCGTCGACCCGCTGGCGGTCTCGATCGAGACCGTTCCGGCGTCGATCACCGTCTCGAGGGCACCCTGCGTGACGGTCGTGTTCTGGATCCGCTCGAGGCCGACCGTCCGCACCGAGACGCCGATTACGCCGCGTCTGATCGCCAGCCGGCGATCCGTGACCACGAACTCCGTTCTCGCGACGCGGACGTAGGGCCACAGCGGCACCGCCGCGAGGACCGGAAGCCACCCCAGCGCCAGGATCGTGAGAAACTCGATCGCGACGCCGGCGGCGACCGCGACCATGGCGAGGACGGCGACGGCCAGCCACGGGTAGACGGTCTGGATTCGGGGTCGGCCTCGCCATCGGATCCGCTCGTCGGCCTCGAGCGCCAGCCAGGATTCGACCCGGTCTCGCTCACCGGAGCGGGCCGTCGCGACCGTCATCGTCGATTCCGGTCCTCGTCCTCTGGCGGACGGTCCTCGAGCGAGCGATCCTCGAGTAGCCGATCGTCGGTCGGGTCCGTCTCGGAGGAGTCGTCGTCGACCGATTCCGGATCGTCCGTCGGAGGCTGCCGTCTGCGAACGGGCTTCCGGCGATCAGATTCGGTGTCGGTTCCCGAGTCGGGCTCGAGCAACCCTTCGCCGTCGATATCGGGCACTTCGCCGGGCTCGTCCGAACCCTCGACGGCCGTCCGAATCGCCCGCAGTTCGGTCAGGATCTCCTCGAGCACGTCGCCCTCCCCCTGACCCGGATCACGGTGCCGGCCGACCTGTTCGCTGATCCGCTGTTGGACGGTACGCGGGTCCGGAACGGATCGGAACGCCATCTCGACGCCCGCGCCGCCGGCGGTCGTGAGCTGGACGGTGCCGTAGCCGAAGGTGGAGCCGAGTGCGGACTGACTGTAGGAGATGTCCTGGACCTTCTCGTGATCGATCCGTTTGACGTCCCGAGAGAGCACGCCGGTCTTCCGGTAGACGGCGCCGTCGGTGATCACGTAGACGGTGTTACGGATCCGAAGGTACTCGCCGACGATGATCAGGATCCCGATCAGCACGATCGAGAGCGGGATCCCGATGGCGAGCGTCGGCAGCAGCGTCCGACGGTCGGGTCCGCCGACCCAGACGATCTCCTCGTCGTCCTCCAGCGAGAGCCACTCGAGGTCGCGCTCGAGGGCGGCGTCACCGGAGGCCGACATCGTCACTCCGCCTCCGCGCGCTCGCGTTTCAGCGAGAGGACCGTGCGCTCGAACTCGCAGACGAGCTCGTCGTCCTGGTTGAACGCCTCGACGCGCATGGTGACGATCCCGCGCTCGCCGTCGCTGGTCTCGCGCTTGTCGGTCACCGTCGACTGGACCCGAATCGTGTCGCCGTGGAACACCGGCTGTGGGTGTTCGACGTCGTCGTAGGAGAGGTTCGCGACGATCGTCCCGTCGGTCGTCTCCGGGATCGAGACCCCGACCGCCAGCGACATCGTGTAGAGGCCGTTGACCAGTCGCTCTCCGAACTGGGTGTCGGCCGCGAACTCCTCGTCGAGGTGGAGGGGCTGCTGGTTCATCGTCATGTCACAGAAGCGCTGGTTGTCGCTCTCGGAGATCGTTCGCCGGCGTTCGTGCTCGATCGTCTCGCCGACCTCGAACTCCTCGTAGTACAGTCCCGTCATGCGTTCGACCTCCACGAGACCGCACAAAAACGCGTCGGGATCTCGAGGCGTCTTTCGTGCTCTCGGTGGTGGCTCCAGACACGACCGGACGCCCGCCAGGGGGTTCGCCCCGCGATCGCAAGTATTGTCGTCAGTCGCTCGCAATGACAAGGGTTATTATTCGGTACGAACACCGGTTACACCTGCACCCGGAGCCCGGTTCGACGGGGAGTCGCCGCTCCGTTCGAGCACTGCTCCGGTCGGTGCAGTCCAGTTTCACAATGACTACAGCCGAATCCACAGCGGAACCCGAATCCGAGAGCGCCGTCGAAACCGCCCGCCGCCAGCTCGAGCGCGCCGCGGCACACCTCGAGGTCGACGAAGGGGTCGTCGAACGACTCCGCCATCCAACCGACGTCTACCGGGTGACGATTCCACTCGAGCGCGACGACGGGACGACCGAGATGTTCACCGGTTACCGCGCCCACCACGACAGCGTCCGCGGCCCGTACAAGGGCGGGCTGCGCTACCACCCCGGCGTCACCGAGGACGAGTGCGTCGGACTCTCGATGTGGATGACCTGGAAGTGCGCCGTGATGGACCTCCCGTTCGGCGGCGCGAAGGGGGGCGTCGTCGTCAATCCCAAGGAGTTGAGCCGAGGAGAGAAAGAGCGGCTCACCCGTCGGTTCGCCGAGGAGCTCCGACCCGTTATCGGTCCGATGAAGGATATTCCGGCTCCGGACATGGGAACTGATCCACAGACGATGGCGTGGTTCATGGACTCTTACTCGATGCAGGCCGGCGAAACGACGCCCGGTGTCGTTACCGGAAAACCGCCAGTCATCGGCGGCTCCGAGGGGCGAGAGAAGGCCCCCGGCCGAAGCGTCGGGATCGTCACGCGGGAGGCCATCGACTACTACGACTGGGAGCTCGAGGAGACCACGGTTGCGGTTCAGGGCTTCGGTAGCGTCGGCGCGAACGCGGCCCGCTACCTCGACGAACGCGGCGCGACGATCGTCGCGGTGTCGGACGTCGACGGCGCGATCTACGATCCCGACGGGTTCGACACGAACGACGTCGAGGACCACGACGAGACGCCGGGGATGGTCTCGACCTACGACGCCCCCGAGAAACTCACGAACGCGGAGCTGCTCGAGCTCGACGTCGACGTCGTGATCCCGGCGGCGGTCGGAAACGTGTTGACCGTCGAGAACGCTCGCAACGTCCAGGCAGACATGATCGTCGAAGGGGCGAACGGGCCGACGACGTCGGCCGCCGACCAGGTCTTCGAGGACCAGGGCGTTCACGTGATCCCGGACATTCTCGCCAACGCCGGCGGGGTGACGGTGAGCTACTTCGAGTGGCTCCAGGACATCAACCGCCGCAAGTGGAGCCTGGAGCGGGTCCACAAGGAGCTCGAGTCCGAGATGCTTCAGGCGTGGAACGCCGTTCGAGAGGAGTACGAGGAGCGGGACGTCACCTGGCGCGACGCGACCTATCTCGTCGCGCTCTCGCGGATCGCGGACGCACACGACGCCCGCGGGCTGTGGCCGTAGTCATGGGTATCGTCCCCGTCGGCAGTCCCGAGCGTCGGATCGGGGTCCCACCCCTCGTTCAGAGTGAAACGGCGGGAGGAGGGCGGGGGTGGAGGGCGTGGAGACGAAAGGGTCAGGAGAACGAAGAGAGGTCGGCGCGCCCGCGCGTCGAATCGGTACTGTCGGCGAGTTTGTCGTATGGCGGCAGCTCCTCGAGCGAGTCGTCGCGGCGGACGGCCTTGACGATGTGTTTCGGATCGGTAACCAGCCGGTGGAGGAGGTAACTCCCCTGAGAGCGACCGCCGCCGGTCTTCTCGGACTCGATGACGCCCAGAAACGCCTGTTCTTTGAGCTGGCGGTAGAGCCCGTTCTCGGTGATCGGATCCGTCGCGACCAGCTCGCAGATGTCTGCGTAGCGCTCGTAGATCTCGCGGGTCTTGTAGGTCTCGCGGTCGCCGGTGACGATACAGCTCGCCAGCGCGTACAGCGCCAGCTTCGCGTGGGCGGTCGCCCCGCTGGTGAGCTCCTCGATCCGGTTGATCTCGGCGACCTCCTGGGCCTGCTTGATGTGGCGCTCGGAGACGCTCTCGGAGGCCGTTCGGCGCGCGAGTTCGCCGGCTTCTTTGAGAATCTCGATTGCCTTGCGCGCGTCGCCGTGTTTCTTCGCCGCCAGCGCCGCACAGAGCTCGATGGTTCCGTCCTCGAGAACGTCGGGCTGAAAGGCATCCTGGCGGTTGCGCATGATCTCTCGGAGCTGTGCGGCGTCGTAGGGGTGGAAGAACAGCTCCCGGTGGCCGAAGCTGCTGTCGATGCGCTCGTCTAAGGTCTCGCGGTACTGGACCTTGTTCGAAATGCCGATAACGCCGATGTAGGCGTCGGTCTTTCGGGCCTCGCGCGCCCGCGAGAGCTGCATCAGGATGTTGCTGTTGTCGAGCTTGTCGATCTCGTCGAGGATCACGATCACCGAGTCGAAAAACTCCTCGAGGACCGACCAGATGTGCTGGTAGTACTCCATCGTGCCGACGCCTCGAACCGGGATGTGCTGGTCGTAGCCGGTCTGGTCGGCGAGGCTGAGCGCGAGCTGGCGGGTCGCTCGGGTCTCGGTGTTGGCTTCGGAGCAGTCGACGTAAAGTACGCCGCAGTCGATCTCGTTGTCCTCGGCGGCGTCCCGGGCCCGCGTCGCGACGTGGCGGGAGATGAGACTCTTTCCCGTCCCGGTCTTACCGTAGATCATCACGTTGTTCGGTGGGTCGCCCCGCGTGATCGCCCCGATCTCGGCGGCGACGGACTGGATCTCGTCGTCCCGGCCGACGATCCGGTCCTCCTCGGGGACGTGGCCGACGTGCAGGAGTTCCTTCCGATTGAAGATCGGATCCTGCGACTGGAAGAGGGGATCCCCACCGGCCTGTTCGGTCATGTTCCTGTCCTTGGAGAGTCGTATAATAAAACTATGGAAGGTAGCTCAGACTGATAACGGATCCCGAGCGGCGTTGAATCGACGTATTTCGCGAGTATCCGTGAGGGAGGCACGGAAACCGCATGCAGACTGAACTACGAAGAGAATTTATCGGGGTTTCCGTACTCTCCACCTCCCCACCCCCACCCCTCGTTCAGAGTGTAACGGCTCGAGAGGGAGAGGGGTGAGACGAGAGGACAACGGAGTGTGCCGACTCGAAGAGTGGAGAACTTCGGAGGGATATTCCGCTCCGTACATGCAAAGAGTGGATTGCTAACAGTACACATATTTATCACTGCTCGAGACGGTCGCTAGTTAGTATTATATTTTATGGTATAGGTTACTATTACAGATAGAACGTAATAACTAGGCTCACTCTAGTACTCTGTCTAGTTAGTAGTCCTATAAGTAGACATGAGTATATGAATTGGTCTGGGTCGATCCTCGCTACTACTGATGCGTTCAGTCGAGCGGTTCGGGTAACTGAACACACGGAAGCGTCTCGAGACGGCCCAGATCAGGTATCTTCGGCGATCGAACGGCCTCCCGATACGTCTCGAACACAGACACCACTCCGTTTATGATCCGCAAAGGGAGGCCCACCTTCGATGCCTGTTTCACTCTGAATTGGGGGTGGGGGTGGGGACACACCCCATGCAGAGTGAAACAGTCGCGTCCCCCTCCGTCACCCCCTGGTTCCCGCTCGAGCCGTTACACTCTGAACGAGGGGGCCGGGGGTGGGGCAGCGCCACTCCGTACGAACGACGACCGGACGCCGTACGAACCGCCGTCTTCCCAGGCCTTGGGAAGAGACGTTGGGTGAAATACCGTCCGTTCCGAACACACGCCCATGGAAGACGAGACACCGCGGACGGACGACGAGATCAAACGCGCAGTCATCGACCGAACGCGGGAGGTGCAGCTGGCGGACGGCGACCCGGTCAGCGAGCAGTTGCTTGAGGAGGTGACCGTCGAGGACGGGGTCGTGACGTTCACGGTCGTCTTCGATCGGCTCAACCGACGGCTGAGCGAGCGCCTCTCGGATCAGCTCCGGGGTGCGGGCCTCGCGACCGAGGGGATCGACCACGTCCGAATCGAGGCAACCGACGCCGAGGCGCCGGAAACTGGTCTTCCCGTTACGGGGGTCGACTCGCTGATCGCGATCGGCAGCGCGAAAGGTGGGGTCGGCAAGACCACGATCACCGCCGCGCTCGCGCGAGCGCTCGACGAGTCCGGCCTCGACGTGGCGGTCTTCGACGCGAACGTCTACGCGCCCGACATCCCCGACCTGCTGGGTGCGGAGGGACCGATCCAGAACACGCCCTCGGGGCGGCCCCAGCCGATCGAGGCCGACGGAATCGAGGTCGTCAGCCTCGATCTGATCGCCGAGGACGGCCCCGTCGCCTGGCGCGGCGCGATGGTCCACGACGTTCTGAAGGACCTCCTCGGAGACGCGACCTGGAACGACCGGGACGTCCTCCTCGTTGATCTCCCGCCGGGAATCGGCGACGCCGTCTACACGATCGTCCAGCAGGCGCCCCTCGACGGCGCCTTGCTCGTTAGCACGCCGACCGACGCCGGCGCGAGCGCGACGGAACGAACCGGCGCGCTGTTTACCGCAAACGACGTCGAGACGATCGGCGTCGTCCCGAACATGACCGCGACCGGGACGAACGAGTCACCGTACGACGGCGACGGGCGCGAACTCGAGGATGCGATCAACGAGGACGCGGTCGCCTCGATCGAACCCGTTCCGTTCGACCCCGCGCTCCGGAACCCGATGGAGCGATCGTTCGTGGACGGCACCTCTGCAGGGGAGCGGGCGATCGCCGATCTCGCCGAGACCGTCGAATCGTTCGTCGCCGGGAAGGGCGGAACGCGAGCGCCCGAGGACGCGATCGACCTGCGCGGGCTCCCGCCCGAGACCTGCAAGCGACAGGCGATCACCGAACTCGGCGTCGCCGAGGACGGACGGCTGTCGCTGCTCTGTCGCCACGATCCCGAACGACTCCGTGAATCCGTCGCGGCGACCCTCGAGTCCGACGGGAAGCGCCTCGAACGAGCTGACGTCGAGGACCTCGGACAGGAGGGGTGGCTCGTCGAGTTCGAGACCGAACCGCTCGCGCGGTCCGAACCGCTGGCCTGATACGGTCCGCTGTACCGATCTTCGTTCCCGTTCTCGATCGGCTCGAGAACGAGTGTCTCGTTTCCGTTTTCCACCCAATATAAACAACCCGCTATACCGTGGTTTCCGGGCCGCTCGTCCCCATTCGCTGGGAACAGCCACATTTGGTTAAAAAGCGGCTATCCAAGATGGTCGTGTATGAAACACGGACAATCGGAACCCACGGAACGGCATCCGTGCCGGGCAACGACCGTCCCGTCCGTCGACTCGCTCCGAGCGACGTTCGCGGGGTGGGACGATGTCTGACGACGACGCCGGCATCGAGATGACCCGCCGCGAGCTCGGTGCCGCGGCCGCCGGGGTCGCCGGTGCCTCCGGACTCGGTCTGCTGGGCTACCGCCGGCTCTCGGGCGATGCCGACGAAACGGCCGACGAGGGACCGATGAACCCCCTCGAAGAGTACCCGAACCGCGAGTGGGAGGAGCATTACCGGGATGTCTGGGAGCCCGACTCCTCGTACATGCTGACGTGTACGCCTAACGACACCCACAACTGCTACCTCGAGGCATCGGTCAAGAACGGTCAGGTCACCCGCCTCGGCCCCTCGATGAACTACGGCGAGGCGACCGATCTGGACGGCAACCAGGCAACCCAACGCTGGGACCCCCGCGTCTGTAACAAGGGGCTGGCGATGATCGAGCGCTTCTACAGCGACCAGCGGGTCCAGGCCCCGATGGTCCGCGAGGGCTTCAGGCAGTAGGTCGAGGACGACTTCCCGCGGGACGAGGACGGCTCGATGCCCGAGGAGTACGCCAACCGCGGCGAGGACGACTGGGTCGAGATGGAGTTCGACGAGGCGTACGAACTCGCCGCCGAGGCGATCTACAACATCGCCGACCAGTACAACGGTGATGCGGGTGTCCAGCGCCTCCTCGAGCAGGATTACGACGAGCGCGTCGTCGAGGAAACCGAGGGAATCGGGACGCAGGTGCTGAAGTTCCGCGGCGGGATGCCCCTGCTCGGGATGATCCGGCTGATGGGAATGTACCGCGTCGCGAACCAGATGGCGCTGGTCGACCAGCACGTCCGCGACGTCGACGAGACCGAGGCTGTCGGCGGCGTCGGCCTGGACAACTACTCGTGGCACACGGACCTGCCGCCGGGACACACGATGGTCACCGGCCAGCAGACCGTCGACTTCGACCTCGTGAACGTCGAATACGCCGACCACGTCATCCTTGCGGGGATCAACTTCCTGACGACGAAGATGGCCGACTGCCACTGGCTGACCGAGGCCAGGCTCAAGGGGACAAAGGTCACCGGCGTCTTCACCGACTACAACGCGACGGCTTCGAAGTGCGACGAACTCGTCGTGCTCCGGCCGGCGACCGACTCCGCGCTGTTCCTCGGTGCGGCCAAGATCATCATCGAGGAGGAGCAGTACGACGAGGACTACGTCCGCCGCTTCACCGACCTTCCGATGCTCGTCCGCATGGACGATAAGTCGCTCCTGCGCGCCAGCGACGTCGTCGAAGGATACGAGCCGGCCGACCTCGAGAAGACGATGGTCGTCGAGGACGACGAGGACCGACCCCGGGAGGGAACGACCGAGGTCTGGGAGAACGTCCTCACCGAGGACCTTCGCGACGAGTGGGGCGACTTCGTCGTCCGCGACGAGGAGACTGGCGACCTCGAGCCCGTCACGCGCGACGAGATCGGCGACGACTTCGATGTTCCCGCCAGTCTCGAGGGCAGTTTCGAGGTCGAGACCGTCGGCGGCGAGACCGTCGAGGTCCGGCCCGTCTTCGACCTGATCAAACAGCACCTGATCGACACCTGGGACGCCGAATCGGTCGCTGAGGTCACCGGGAGCTCGCCGGAGGCCGTCGAGAACCTGGCCGCGGACGTCGCGGACAACCACGAGAAGACGCTCATCCTCACCGGGATGGGGCCGAACCACTACACGAACCAGGACCAGAAGGACCGCGCCGTGTTCCTGCTGGCCTCGCTGACGAAGAACGTCGGCCGCCACGCCGGCAACGTCGGCAGCTACGCGGGCAACTACCGCGGTGCGTACTTCAACGGCCGAGATCAGTGGATCTACGAGGATCCGTTCGACCCCGAACTCGACCCTGACTCGGACGTCGACATCCGAAACACGACGACGGCCCAGTCGGCTCACTGGTACTCCAACGGCGACCGCCCGCTGAAGATCGAGGGCGAGTACCACATGGGCGACTCGCACATGCCGACGCCGACGAAGCTGCTGTGGGTGTCGGGTTCGAACTCGATCCTGGGCAACGCGAAGGGTTCCTACGACATCATCGAGAACATGCTTCGCAACGGCCGGATCGAGGCGTTCTTCACCAACGAGTGGTGGTGGACGGGAACCTGCGAGTACTCCGACATCGTCTTCCCGGCCGACTCGTGGGCCGAACACAACATGAACGACATCACGGCCGCGGTGACGAACCCGTTCGTGATGGCCATTCCGACGACGGAGATCGACCGGATCTACGACACCCGCAACGACGCCGAAATCTACGCGGGCGTCGCCGAGAAGCTCGGTGAACTCCTCGATGACGACCGGTTCGAGGACTACTGGGCCTTTATCAACGAGGAGGACACGGCCCGGCCATACCTCCAGCGGATCATCGACCACTCGAACACCGTCAAGGGGTACGACATCGACGAGATGCTCGACGAGGCCCGCGACGGGACGCCGAAGCTGATCCAGACCCAGACGTACCCGAAGAAGGTGGGCGGCCGCCAGGCTGTCGACGGCGACCCCTGGTTCACCAAGACTGGGCGGATGGAGTTCTTCCGCGAGGAGGAGCTGTTCACCGAGGCCGGCGAGAACATCCCGCTTCACCGCGAGCCGATGGACGGGACGTTCTACGAGCCCAACGCCATTGTCTCCGGTGACGACCACCCGATCATCGACCCCGAGACGCCGGAGGACTTGGACTGGGACGAGGACCGCCGCGACGGCGACGCCCGACAGGTCCGCAACCGGATCTACACGCCCGAAGAACTCACCGACACCGAGCACCCGCTCAAGGAGCTCGACGAGGGGTACGACTACAGCTACATGACGCCGAAGTACCGCCACGGCACCCACACCTTCGCGAACTCGCTGCCGAACATCGCGGTCTGGTGGGGCCCATTCGGCGACATGGAGCGCCACGACGAACGCAAGCCCTACTACGGCGAGGGGTACATCGAGATGAACCCCGATGACATGGAAGAGGAGGGGCTGAACGACGGCGACTACGTCTGGGTCGACGCCGATCCCGAAGACCGACCGTACCGCGGTGCCGACTCCGAGGATGAGGACAACTACGCCCGCGCGAAGATGCGCGTGCGTAGCCAGCCGGCGATGCCCCAGGGGGTCACTCGCAGCTGGATGAACCTGAACGGCGCCTCCCACGGCACCGTCGAAGCCCACAACGACGAGGACAGCGACGGGATGGCGGTTAACGAACAGACCGACTACGCGTCGCTGTACCGGCAGGGGAGCCACCAGAGTGCGACCCGGACCTGGTTCCGGCCGACCCTGCTAACCGACGATATGGCCCGCAAGAACTACGGTGGACAGAACATCGACGTCGGCTTCGAGATGGACGTTCACGTCGCTAACGGGGCGCCCAAGGAGTCGTTCGTCAAGATCGAGAAGGCCGAGGACGCGGCCCACGAGGAAGACGAGGAGCAGTGGATGCCCGACCGGAAGGGAATCCGTCCCGCGGGCGAGGACGAAACGATGGAGGAGTACCTAAGCGGCAACTTCGTGACGACTTCGGACGACTAATACAAGGTGATTACCAATGGCTGAAGTATACAACTGGCAGATCGGACGCGAGATGGAGTACCCCTACGGCGAGTCCCGACCGGAGAAACAGTGGGGGGCAGTGTTCGACATCAATAAGTGTATCGCGTGCCAGACATGTACGCTGTCGTGTAAGACGACCTGGACCCACGGCGAGGGCCAGGAGCACATGTTCTGGAACAACGTCGAGACCAAACCGTACGGCTCCCATCCCATCGGCTGGGACAAGGAGATCCTCGAGGAACTCGGCGTCGGCGAGTGGACCGAAGAGGACGGCGAGTACGTCTACGACGGCGACACGATCTTCGAGGCCAACGACATCGACTGGGAGGATATGGAGCCCGACGACGACCCCGAGAACATGCACGGCGAGGGGATCGAGGGCTACCGACCCGACAGCGAGGACTGGGCCTACCCCAACCTCGGCGAGGACGAGCCGGCCGGCGAGAAGTTCGAGGCCGACACGCACATCTCGGAGGACCAGGAGACCCACCCGATGTGGTTCTTCTACCTCCCGCGGCTGTGCAACCACTGCACGTTCGCGGGCTGTGCCGGCGGCTGTCCGATTCAGGCCGTCTACAAGCGCGAGGAGGACGGGATCGTCATGATCGACGAGGAGAACTGCGAGGCGTTCCAGGAGTGTGTTCGGGCCTGCCCGTACGGGAAGTCCGTCTACAACCCCCAGGAGGGCGTCTCCCAGAAGTGCGTCGGCTGTTACCCGAAAGTCGAGGAGGGGCTCGTTCCGCAGTGTTTCGAGAACTGCCTCGGAAAGATCCGCCAGCACGGCTGGATCAATCCGCCCGAGGAGGCCGACTCCTCGAACCCGATCGATTACCTGGTCCACGACGCCGAGGTCGCCCTGCCGCTGTACCCCCAACTCGGCCTCGAGCCCAACGTCTACTACATCCCGCCGATCAACGTGCCGACGGACTACCTCGTCCAGATGTTCGGCCCCCGCGTCGAGGAGGCGAAGGAGACCTACCAGGCCGCCCGCCGCGGCGACGAGGAGTACCGCAAGCTCCGGGGCCTGCTCCATCTGATGGGGTCGACCGAGTGGCGCGTCGAGGAGTTCGAGGTGACCGACGAGGAGGCGATCGGCTACGACGAGGACGGCTCGACGGTCGCCCGCGTCCCGATGGAGGAACCGCAGTACGAACGCGACCTCTACGACGAGGAGAACGACGCCTACCGGCTCGACATCACGTAACCATGACCGCAATTACTCACGTTCACCGCGCACGGCTGTACAAGCTCGCCTCGATGGCGTTCGACCGCCCCGACGAGCAGTTCGAGGAGGCGCTGCTCTCGGGAACGTTCGAGGAGCAGCTGCTCGAGTCCGCCGCCGCCCTCGAGAACGAGGAACTCGAGGAGCACGCCGCGGCGGTAGTCGAGGCGGCCCCGACCGACGAGGACGGCGCCGACGACCTTTACTCGGACTGGGCCACGCTGTTCGGTTTCGAGGAAGGCGGCAACATCTCCCAGTACCAGATCGAGTACAGCCCGGGAACGCTGGTCACCAGCACGGACGTGCTAGCCGATATCTCGGGCTTCTACGGCGCGTTCGGCCTTTCGATGGACGAGGGCAACCGCGAGCGCGTCGATCACCTCTGCATCCAGCTCGAGTTCCTCTCGCACCTGGCCTTGCAGACGGCCTACCTCGAACAAGACGGCGACGAGACCGGCATCGAGGTCCTGACCGATGCTCAGGGCAGCTTCCTCGAGGACCATCTGGGCCGCTGGACGGGTCGGTACCGGGAGACGGTCGCCGAGGACGCCGACGTCGAGTTCTACCGGGCGCTCGCGGCGCTGGTTGACGGACTCGTCGCCGACGACACCGACCGGTTCGACATCGAGCCGCGGGAGTTCGAGGAGACGCCGCCGTCGCCCCTCGAGGGGCTTAACGACGGAGAGGGCGACTTCCGCTGTGGGACCTGCGGCGCGACGCCCTCGGGGTCGACCGCCGAGATGCCGATGGGCGACCGCAAGGGTCCCTACTGAGGCGCCCGTTCGGTTCCGTCCGCGTTCCGTCCGATCCCTGTCCGTTCCGTAATCGCCGCTTCTTCGATCCGATTCACCGATCGAGCCCGACTCGAGTTCGAACGCGTCTTCAAACCCGCTCTCACAGCCGCCCCGTTATAAACGGTCCCGTATATTTTGGGACCCAATTGGTACGAACCCCGCCAAAAGAAGGGAGTAGAACGACGATGTCCGCGACGAACTACGACCGCGACCCCGCCGACCCCGTATCACCCCTCTCGACCGAAAACGACGTCGACGTCGATTCCGTCCTCACGGCTCTCGAGGACGGCGACTGCCGAACGATCCTCGAGGCGACGACCGACGAGGCACTGACCGCCACCGAGGTCGCCCAGCAGTGTGAGATTCCCTCCTCGACGGTGTACCGCAAGCTCGAGCTGTTGACCGACGCGGGACTGCTCGAGGAGCGGGTCCGGATCCAGATGGGCGGCAAACACGCAAGCGAGTACTGCCAGTGTTTCGACGAGATCACGGTCTCCGTGACTGGCGCGGACGGGATTTCGATTGACACCCCGGGGCAGGGCTCGAGTGCACTCTCGGACTGACGGCGAGGCTTCTGCAATACTACTGCTGGCCGTCGCGTGACCGGTACGTTCCACTTTCTCCGAATCGGCTTCCAGAACGAGTTAGAAGAGTTAGAGAAAGAGTTCCATCTCGTGTTCTCCGCGCCCGCTCGCCGTCGTCTCGAACCCGGCCGACCAGTAGAGGTTCATCGCGATCCGGTTCGAGCGGGAGACGGTGAGCCAGACGTGCTCGACGCCGCGGTCCTGCCCCTGGCCGAGCAGCCCGCGGATGAGCTGCGTACCGATTCCCGCCGCCTGGTACTCCGGTCGAACGAAGATCGCGAGCTCGAACAGCTCGCCGGAGGGCACCAACACCGCGTGTCCGACCGCGTCGTCGCCGTGGTACGCGACGGTGTTGTATCCGTCCTCGAGCAGTCCTTCGAGCCACTCGCGGGTTCGATCGTCCGATCTAGGCGGGAGTCCCTGTGACCGCGATTCCTCGTCGAAGTGGCCGTACATCTCGACGAGTGGGCCTGTGCCGTCGTCGTACTCGACGACCGTTATCGTCCGTCCCTCGTGATCGTCGGCCGTCGTCGGCGGACGCGGGAACTGCGGCCGCTGGTCGGGCGGGAGGGTCATGTGTCGTACTCCGGGGAGAGTGTCCCTAAGCCTGTCCCGGGTTCCCAGCGGCTGGGAGCGACCGAGCATCCGTCGTTTCGGCTCAAGAGGCTCGGTACCGTGCGTCTCTGCCGGACGAGCACGTCACGGTTTTGCCCGTCCGGACCGAAGCCCTCCCGTATGAAACGCCGTCAGTTTCTCTCGACGACTCTCGTCGCGGCGGGCGCCGCGACGACTGCCGGCTGTTCCGGGACCGACGACCTCGCCGGAGAGGACGGGCCGTTTCCGTCCCGCGGCGTTCCCGGCTACGCCGGGTGGGTCTCCGAGGCGAGTCGAGGAGCGGAGACGGACACGTTTTTCGCCCACCTCGACTGGGCGGCCCTCGAGGAACTCGAGCGGGAGGACGAACCGAGAACCGACGACGAAACCGAGACGCTCCTCGAGGAGGTTCCGATCCTCGGCCTCCCGATGTACGGCGGGCTGGTCGCTCCGTTCGCGGTGTTCGGAATCATGTTCTACCCCTTCTCCGACGATATCCTTCCAGAGGATGGTCGGGACGTCGACGGGATCGCGACCGACTCGGTGACCTGGACCGAGAACGCGCTCGTGTTCCACGGGGAGTACGATCCCGAACTCTTCGTCGCGCAGTACTCGGAGGGGTTCGAACAGGCCGACGAACGGGAGGGGTACACCGTCTACGTCGCCCCCGAGGAGCTGGCCTACGCCGTCTCCGAGGACGCGGTGGTCGTCGCGATCCAGCCCGGCGACGACGACGACGCCTACCGCCCCGAAGCCGTCGTCGACGACGCGCTCGAGCGGAACCTCGACGAGGTCGACCGCGTCGTCGATACCGACGACGGCCGCTGGCTTTTCGAGACAACGGGAGCCGCCGCGATGGCGTTCGGCGTCTGGAACGTCGAGAATTTCGGCGACGCGCTCGAGCCGGCCGAGGAGATCGACGCCGGCGACGAGCCGCGGGTCGACCTGGACGCGGGCGGCAACCCCGTCCTCGAGGATCTGGAGGGATTCGTCACCACCCTCGTCGTCTCCGCCGAGGACGGCGAGCTCTTCGAGCTGGAAGCCCGGTTTTCGGGGCTCTATCCTGTGGATTCGGTCCCCGCCGAAAGGATGGTCCGGGACCACCTCGTCGAGGCGGACGTCCCCCACGAGATCGCCCTCGAGGGGAACCGGGTCCACGCGTCGGCGACGTTCGAGGAACTGCCGTCGTAAGCTGTTCGGGAGTTGGGTCGGGTGGCTCGAGTTCGCAAGCCGGCGCTCGTGGGAACGAACAGGATACGATTAGCAACTCACTATGGTTTTATTACACCTCGAGAATATTGAAATATAGTCCCGGGCGGATTCGAACCGCCGTCATGGGCTCCAAAGGCCCATATGATTGGCCACTACACCACGGGACTTCTCACTCCGGTCGAAGCCCCGTGAGGATCGCAGTTCCAGGGGAACTGCTCACCACCACGGGACTACTCGCTTTACGCGCAGATGCGGCTTATCCGCGTAACGGTTTATGAGTTGCTGTTTCTCGTCGGGATGTCGATCGCTCCGATTTCGGCTAACCGATGGCAACTTCGGCACAGACGGATGAGGTTATCTATTGAGTGGGCGATCTGTGGATCACTGAACTCGCGAACGGGAACGATATGATGTACATCCGGTTCCTGTCCGAGTTCTTCCTTGGCAGCTCCACAGTTTTTACAGCGGTGATCGTCCCGATCCAACGCTCGTCGTCTTACTTCTCGCCATTTCCCGTTGTAGACGTTCTGGTCCGAAGCATCCTGTATCGTAAGCGAGAGGGCTAGACAGTTGTGACTGCAGAATCTCACAGGATATCTATCGGCTCGAGACTGAAGGACGTCTATTGTTCTACCGCAAAACTCACAGACTTTTTAGTCCGCTCGATCTCGTGCACTTCGTAGTACGGTTCTCCGAGAAACTCGGAGGACGCTTCCACACATCTCGGACAGTACACTCCTTTCTTGTCCGAGGGATGGAATTCAAACGTCTCGTCACACCGTTTGCAAGTCGTTTCTTCCCGCTTTTCCTTCCAGCTTCCGTTGTGCTCTCCCGCGTTCGGATTACAGCTCTCGCAGAACTCGCGGCGCGCCTTCGGATCGTAGAACTCCGTCTCACAGCCGCTGCAGGTCCGGTTCGGAAGCGGATCCCCGTGTACTTTCGTGTGGTGTTGTTGCATTCCGCGCTCCGATTGCAGGGATTTGCTACACGTGGGACAGTCCATACCGTCGTTGGCCTCGCAATCCTGAACAAATCCGAGGGAGAGAACAACGGAATACCTCGGCGTTCGACTCGAGCGTCGCGACCGAAACCGAGCGGGACCGGCTACAGGTAGCCTTCGTCGGCCAGCCGCTCGATACCTTCCTGCAGGCGCTCCTCGCTCGCGGCGTAGGAGATGCGGGCGTACCCCGGCGTGCCGAACGCGCTGCCGGGAACGGTGGCGACGTGGGCGTCCTCGAGCGCGCCCTCACACCACTTCTGGTCGTCCTCCGCTACAGGGAGCATCATGTAGAACGCGCCGTCGGGGACCGCGACGTCGACGCCGTGGCCCTCGAGCAGGTCGACGACCAGATCCCGACGCTCGGCGAAGGCGGCGACCATCTCGTCGACGGCTTCGTCGGTGTTCTCCAGGGCCTCGATCCCGGCGTGCTGGACGAAGTTCACCGCCGAGGACACCGAGTGGCTGTGAAGTTTCCCGGCCTGGTCGATCAGCTCCTCGGGGCCGGCGAAGTAGCCCAGCCGCCAGCCGGTCATCGAGTAGGCCTTCGAGAAGCCGTTGACCGTGACAGTGCGGTCGGCCATCCCCTCGAGCGTGCCCAGACTCGTCGGTTCGACGCCGTAGGTGATCTCCTTGTAGATCTCGTCCGAGATCACCGTCACGTCGTGCTCGACCGCGAGGTCGCGCACGCCTTCGAGCGCTTCGTCGGAGTAGACGGCGCCGGTGGGGTTCGACGGCGAGTTGACGATCAGTAGCTCGGTGTCGTCCGACACTGCGGCCTCGAGGTCCTCGAGGGCGGGCTCGAGCTGGAAGTCGGTCTCGGAGAGGTCGACTCGCGACAGCGAGCCGCCGGCCATCTTGACCATCGCCTCGTAGGAGACCCAGGCGGGGTCGAGCAGCACGACCTCGTCACCGTCTTGGATCAGCGCCTGGACGATCTCGTAGAGTGCCTGCTTCGCGCCGGGCGTGACGATGATCTCGTCGGTGCCGTGCTCGAGGCCGTCGTCGGCGAGCTTCTCGGAGATCGCCTCGCGCAGCTCGAGGATTCCTGCAGAGGTCGTGTAGCCGGTGTGGCCGGCATCCATCGCGTCCTTGCCGGCCTCCACGACGTTTTCGGGCGTCGGGAAGTCGGGCTCGCCGACCGAGAGGTCGACGACGTCGGCGCCGTCGTTCTCGAGTTCGGTCGCGAGCGCGGAGATGGCAAGCGTTGCGGACGGTTCGACTCGGGTCAGACGGTCGGTGAATTCCATCGTCATTGGTGGGTTGGATCCGGTAGCTCGGCGACGAGATCGAGCGCGCCGTCGACAGCCTTCGCCGCGTTCTCGACGCGTTCACGCGCCTCCGCGGCGGACATGCCGGGGCCGGTGACGCCGAGCGTTACGGGTGTGTCACGCTCGAGACTGACGTCGGAGAGTCGCTGTGCGGCCGCGTCGGTGATCACCTGGTCGTGGTCGGTGTCGCCGGTGATGACGGTGCCGATTACGGCGACGGCGTCGACGTCCTCGAGGCGAGCGAGTCGGTCGGCCGCCAGCGGCGCGTCGTAGACGCCGGGGACGCGAACCGTCTCGTACACCTCGGCGCCGGCCTCGTCGGCTGCCTCGCGGGCGGCGGCTTCCATCTGCTCGGTGATCTCTCGGTTGAACTCCGCGACCACCAGTCCGAGCGTGGTCATACTCGAGCGGTCGGGTGGGGAGTTCAAAGAGGTACCGTTCTCGGTGGACGCTGCGCCGTTTCTACCATCCGGGCGGCGTTTCAGGCGTCCGATAGTTCGCCGCGCGCCGTCGACGGTCGTACTCGACGCCGGTCGGTTCGTCCGGCGAAGGATAGTCACGAATGTGCGTATCAATACCTTAGAGATGGGGTGAAATCGACAGGATTGAGAATATTTAAGCGCCGGCACGAACAATCGCCGTGCAATGACGACGTTACGAACGCCGGGACCGACGCTGGGCGTGGTCGGGGGCGGACAGCTCGGACGAATGCTCGCCGAGGCGGCCGCGCCGCTCGGCGTCGAGGTCGTCGTGCTCGATCCGACGCCGGACTGTCCGGCCGCACCCGTCGCGCGCGATCAGATCGTTGCCGACTTCGACGACGAGGCCGGCATTCGGGAGCTCGCGGCGCGAGCCGACGTTCTCACCTTCGAGATCGAACTGGCCGACCAGGACGTCCTGAATCGCGTCAGCGAGGACTCGGGGACGCCCGTCCACCCCGATCCCGCGACCCTTGAGACGATCCACGATAAGCTCGTCCAGAAACGGGCCCTCGAGGACGCGGGCGTCCCGGTGCCGCCGTTCCGTGGGGTCGAAGACGCCGACGACGTCCGCGAGGCGATCGACGACTACGGCGCCCCCGTCATGCTGAAGGCCCGGACTGGCGGGTATGACGGTCGCGGAAACGTCCCCGTCGAGTCGAAAGCCGACGCGGAAGACGCACTCGAGTCGGTCGCCGGCCCCGCGATGGTCGAGTCGTTCGTCGACTTCGAGCGCGAGATCTCGGTGATCGCGGTCAAGGGCGACGACGAGACGGCGGCCTTCCCGATCGGCGAGAACGTTCACGAGGACGAGATCCTGCGGGAGACGATCGTCCCGGCGGGCTCGAGCGAGGCCGTCGAGGATCGGGCGCGTGCGGTCGCCGAGGACGTCCTCGAGGTGATGGACGGGCGAGGAGTGTATGGAATCGAGCTTTTCGAGACGACCGATGGTGAAGTCTTGCTCAACGAAATCGCCCCCCGCCCCCACAACTCGGGCCACTGGACGATCGAGGGCGCACAGAGTTCGCAGTTCGAACAGCACGCCCGAGCCGTTCTGGGCTGGCCGCTGGCGGCGACCGACCTGCGCTCGCCGACCGTCTCGGTGAACCTGCTCGGCGACGTCGACGAGTCACAGGACGCGGAACTCCGCGGGGTCGACCGCATTCTCGAGACGACCGCGGCGAACCTCCACTGGTACGGCAAGCGACAGGTCCGGCCGCTGCGGAAGATGGGCCACGTGACGATCGCCGGGCGCGAGGGCGAGACGACCGACGATCTGCTCGAGATCGCTCGAGAGCTCGAGCGGTCCGTTACGTTCACTGCGGAGTGACGAGCGAACGGCGGAACCCCGATCGGCCGGCACAACACATAGATACTTCGACATGATGAGTGCGCCCCGTCCGGGATCGTTCGCGACGAACGCTGCCCCGGCCCGACGCCGGCGAAACGTACCGTTTCTTTGCCGGCGGATCGTAACCTCGACCCATGGCCGCGAATTCGGTTGCGGAACTGATCGATCGCCTGCACCGCGAAGCCGAGCTGGACCTTCCCGACGACGAGACGCCCGACGTCGGCATCGTGATGGGGAGCGACTCCGACCTCGAGGTGATGTCGACTGGCGGACGGCGCCGCGGCGCCTACGACGCGTTCGTCGAGGAACTGGGCTTCGAGGAACAGACCGACTACGAGAACCCGCCCGAGGCGAGATTCACCTTCGAGACCTACGTTACCTCCGCCCACCGCACGCCGGAGCTGATGACCGCCTACGCCGAGACGGCCGAGGACCGCGGGCTCGAGGTGCTGATCGCCGGTGCGGGCGGTAAGTCGGCAGACCTGCCGAACATGACCGCGTCGATCGCCTACCCGCTGCCGGTGATCGGCGTTCCGGTCCAGGAGAAGTCCGTCGACAGCGTGATCGGGATGCCGACGGGCGCGCCGCTGGTCGCGGTCGACGCCGGCAAATCGTTCAACGCCGCATTGTCCGCCGCACAGATCCTCGCCCGCCAGCACGAGCCGGTTCGGGAGCGACTCCTCGAGTACCACGAGGGGCTCCGGGAGGAGGTCGGCGAAGTCTCCCGTCGGCTTCACGACGGGGGGACTGCGGCGTTCTCGAACGAGTGACGAACCCTGCCGCGAGCGTTTCCCTTCTCGTTCGTGTAACTGACTGGTAGCGTCTCGTTCCGGTCGACGATCGGGTGCCGCCCGACGCGGAAATCGGATTCCTTCCGGGATGAACGGGTCAGGAGTTGTGCTAACGATCCTTCGGCCGACTTCCGGAACGACGAAAACGGATGCTGATGCTCCTACCGGCCGAAACGGCAAGAATCAACCCTTATATGCGTGGGGTCAGAAGCTTCGAACGTTACCGAGATGAATGACTGGATCGCTATCGGCGCGCTCGCGCTCGTCGGACTGCTGATACCGTTCGGGATGATGGCGGTATCGTACCTCCTGCGGCCGAGCGTCCCCGAAACGAGTAAACGTGCCACCTACGAGAGTGGCGAGGTGCCGACCGGCGGGACGCGCATCCGATTCAACATCCAGTACTACATGGTTGCGCTTCTGTTTCTCGTCTTCGACATCGAAACCGTCCTGCTGTTTCCGTGGGCGGTCGTCTACCAGGATGCGCTCGCGGCCGAGGAGTACGGCCTCGTCCACGCCCTCGGTCCGATGCTGGCGTTCGTCTTTATCCTGCTGATCGGGTTCGCCTGGGCGTGGCGCACCGGCGCCGTTCAGTGGGCGCGGACACCAGAGCAGGTCGAAGCCGGAGCTGATCGACCATGAGTAGTGACAAACCACGCCAAGAGATCTACGACAGTACCGCTCCGTCGACCGATACCCGCGAGGCGCGAATGGGTGCCGGCCCCGACGACCGATTCAATTCGAAGCTTCGGGAGGCGTTCGGTGCGTCGCCGTTTATCCTCACGAAGTTCGACCAGTTCATGAACTGGGTCCGGGGGAACTCGATGTTCATGCTGCAGTTCGGGATCGCCTGCTGCAGCATCGAGATGATTCACACGTACGCGATCAAACACGACCTCGACCGCTTCGGTGCGGGCGTCCCTCGCGCGTCGCCCCGGCAGGCCGACGTGATGATCGTCCCCGGAACGATCGTCTCGAAGTTCGGCCCCCGGATGAAGCGTGTCTACGACCAGATGCCCGAACCGAAGTTCGTCGTCGGGATGGGGTCGTGTACCATCTCCGGCGGCCCGTTCCAGGAGGGGTACAACGTCGTCAAGGGCGCCGAGGAGATCATCCCCGTCGACATCCACGTCCCCGGCTGCCCGCCCCGCCCGGAGGCGCTGATCTACGGCGTCGCCAAACTGCAAGAGCGGATCCGAAACGGCGAGACCTCACCCGTCGTGGTCAAACCGTACGAACTCGAGCAGTTCGGCGACCTGCCGAAGGACGAACTCGTGCAGAAACTCGCGGACGACATCGACGAGGAGGACCTCGTCATGCGGTACAACTGGGCTGATTCGCCATGAGCACGGAACTCGAACGCGACCGACAGGCCGCCGGCGTCGAGGTCACCGAGGACGAACTCGAGGCGTTGATCGGGGAACGCGCGCTCAGACGCGATGATCACCTCAACGCGCCGGGATTCGTCATCCGGCCGGACGACGTTCAGGACGTCCTGTTCGACCTGCGTGACGAGGCCGGCTTCGACCACCTCTCCTGTCTGACCGCACAGCAGTACGAGGACCGCTACGAGTCGATCTACCACATGAAAAAGTACGCCGACCCGACCCAGGAGGTGTCGATCGTCGTTCCGACGTCGGTCGACGACCCGGTCAGTCAGTCGGCCGAACCCGTCTTCCGCACGGCCGACTGGCACGAACGGGAGGCGTTCGACCTGGTTGGGATCGACTACGAGGGCCACCCGGACCCGCGCCGGATCCTCCTGCCGGAAACCTGGCAGGGCCACCCCCTCTCGAAGGACTACGACCAAGAGCAGCCACAGGTCGTCACCCTCGCCGAGCACGCCAACCCGATCCAGCCGGACCACCACGACGAGGAGTCGGACACGATGTTCCTCAACATCGGACCACACCACCCGGCGACCCACGGCGTGCTCCACGTTAAGACGGTGTTAGACGGCGAGACTGTCGTCGACATCGACCCCGACGTCGGCTACCTCCACCGCTGCGAGGAGCAGATGTGCCAGCAGGGGACCTACCGTCACCAGATCATGCCCTACCCGGACCGGTGGGACTACGTCTCCGCTGGCCTGCTCAACGAGTGGGCCTACGCCCGGGTCGCGGAGGATCTGGCCGACATCGAGGTGCCCGAGTACGCCCAGATTATCCGGACGATGGGCGCCGAACTCTGTCGGATCGCCTCCCACTTCCTCGCGCTCGGAACGTTCTGTCTGGACGTCTACGGCGACTTCACGGCCGTCTTCCAGTACGCGTTCCGCGACCGGGAGGTCGTCCAGGACATCCTCGAGGACCTGACCGGCCAGCGGCTGATGTTCAACTACTTTCGGCTCGGCGGGGTCGCCTGGGATCTGCCCGAACCCCGCGAGGAGTTCATCGAGAAGACCCGGGACTTCCTCGACGAGCTACCGGCGAAAATCACCGAGTACAACAACCTGGTCACCGGCAACGAGATCTTCCAGGTGCGGTGTAACGACACGGGCGTCCTCCAGCCCGACGTCGCCAAGGACTACGGCTGTACGGGACCGGTCGCTCGCGCTTCGGGGATCGACTACGACCTCCGGCGGGACGACCCCTACGGCTACTACGAGAACTTAGAGTGGGACGTCATCACTCGCCAGGGCTGTGACAACTACGCCCGGGTCCTCTGTCGGATGGAGGAGGTCGAGGAGTCCGCGAAGATCATCCAGCAGTGTCTCGACTTGCTCGAGGACTGGCCCGAGGACGACCGCGAGATCCAGTCCAACGTCCCCCGAACACTCAAGCCGGACCCGGACACGGAAGTCTACCGGGCTGTCGAGGGTGCGAAGGGCGAACTCGGCATCTACATTCGCTCGGACGGCACCGACAAACCCGCCCGATTCAAGATCCGTAGTCCGTGTTTCCACAACCTCTCGGCGCTCGGGGAGATCAGCGAGGGTGACTTCATTCCCGACCTGATCGCCTCGCTGGGCAGCCTGGATATCGTGCTCGGAGAGGTGGATCGATGATCGAGGGGACGCTCCTCCAGGCGGGTGATACGGTCTTGCTCCCCGAGCGGATCGGCGATCTGACCGGGCTCGACCAGTTCGGGCTCGCCGGAGAGCTGCTCGCGGCGTTTCTCGCCGCCTTCGTTATCGGCAATCTGATGCTGGCGATGACCGGCGTCGCCGGCCCGTGGGCGAAACGGAAGATCACCGCCGCGTTCACGGACCGGATCGCCGTCAACCGGCTCGGACCCGCCGGGCTGTTGATCATCGTCGCCGACTCCGTTCGGCTGCTCTCGAAGGAGAACATCATCCCCGAGAACGCCGACCGTCCGGCCTACGACCTCGCGCCGATCGTCGTCGCCTCCTCGGCGCTGCTTGGTTTTGCGGTGATTCCGATGGGAAGCGGGCTCCACCTCGCCGACCCCGAAGTCGGCCTGGTGTTCGTCTTCGCGGTCGCCGGTATCGCGAGTCTCGGCCTGGTGATGGCCGGCTACTCGTCGGCGAACAAGTACTCGATGCTCGGCGGCCTGCGAGCAGTCGCACAGAACGTCGCCTACGAGATCCCGCTCGTCGTCACCGGGATGTCGGTCGTGATCTTCACCGGCAGCCTCCGGATGAGCGAGATCGTCGCGGTCCAGAACCAGCCGCTGGTCGACCTCGGCCTGTTCGCGATTCCGGCCTGGTTCGCGATCGTCAACCCGTTCGCGTTCGTTCTTTTCCTGCTCGCGAACTTCGCAGAGGTCGGCCGCAACCCGTTCGACACGCCGGAGGCGCCGACGGAGATCGTCGCCGGTTACCAGACCGAGTACTCCTCGGTGTACTTCGTGCTGATCTACCTCGGCGAGTTTCTCCACATCTTCCTCGGCGGGGCGATCATCGCAACGATCTTCCTCGGCGGCCCCGCCGGACCCGGCCCCGAGTCGATCGGGATCGTCTGGTTTATCATCAAGATCTGGGGCGTCTTCCTGCTGACCCAGTGGATGCGGTCGGCGGTGCCGCGAGTTCGAGTCGACCAGCTGATCGAGATCGGCTGGAAGGGACTGCTCGTCCTTTCGTTTGCGAATCTCATCCTAACCGCGATAATCGTGGGGATCATCCAATGATCGGGCTACTCAAATCGATGGCAACGACGATGAAACACGCGCTGGACGGCTCGACGTTTACCGTCGAGTACCCCGAGACCGCACCGGACGTCTCCCCGCGGTTTCGGGGCGTCCACAAGTTCAGCCAGGAACGCTGCATCTGGTGTCGCCAGTGTGAGAACGTCTGTCCGAACGACACCATCCAGATCGTGATGGACGACCAGCGAAACGGCGAACAGTACAACCTCCACATCGGCCAGTGTATCTACTGCCGACTCTGCGAGGAGGTCTGTCCGGTCGACGCCATCCTGCTCACCCAGAACTTCGAGTTCACGGGTGACACCAAACACGATCTGGTGTACAACAAGGAGCAGCTGAAGGCCGTCCCGTGGTACAAGGACATCGACCCGCTCGAGTCGCGCGAACCCGACCGGGGCGCGTGGATCGGCGAGGGTGACGGGGAGGTCGATTATCAGTAATCGGGCCGCCCGTCCCGAGAACGGGCAGACACTCACAACAATGACATATGAGCTGATCGCGTTCGCGCTGTTCGCGTTCGTCACGCTCGCCAGCGCGCTCGGCGTCGTGTTGCTTGCCGACCCGTGGCACTCGGCACTGATGCTCGGCGTGACGCTGGTCAGCGTCGCGGTCTACTACGTGATGCTGGCGGCGGAGTTCGTCGCCATGATGCAGATCCTCGTCTACGTGGGCGGGGTGCTCATCCTCATCACGTTCGCCGTGATGCTTACCCAGCGCGACGATGCGGACGCGGAGACGGAGACCGACGAGGTGGTACAGACATGACGAACGGACCGCAACTCCGACTCGGCGAGTCGCTGCTGCCCGGCATCCTCGCCGTCGCGCTGTTCGGCGTGATGGCGATGATCGCTCTCAACACCGGTTTCGCCGACGACATGGTCGGGTTCCCCGAGGGAATCTCGGTCACCTCCGAGATCGGCTACGCGCTGTTCGACTTCACGGCGCTGCAGTCGACGGAGGGGTCGATCGGCAACACCGAGCCGTTCCTCGCCTCGTTCCTGCTGGTCGCGGTCGTCTTAGACGCCGCGCTCGACGCCGCGCTCGTGCTCGCAAAGCGCGAGACCGAGGGCGAGCCGATCGCGGCGCTCTCGAGCGTCTCGACCGGCGACTCGGCGAGCGCCGGACCCGCGGCGACCGACGGCGGCGCCGAGGATGCGTCGTCCCGGTCGGACGGAGGTGAGCGGCGGTGAACGTTCCCATCGAGTACTTCGTGTTGCTGTCGATGGCGCTGTTTTCCATCGGCCTCTTCGGGATCCTGACGCGCCGAAACGCACTGATGTTCCTGATGTCCGTCGAGATCATGGTCAACGCGGCGAACATCAATCTGATCGCGTTCGCGCTCTATCACGGCAACCTCACGGGGCAGGTGTTCGCGTTGTTCGTGATGGCGGTCGCCGCCGCCGAGGTCGCGATCGGGCTCGGGATCATCCTGGTCTTGTACCGCAACTTCCGTGACGTCGACGTCACGGTTCCGACGACGATGAGGTGGTAAGATGGAAGGGTTATTCGACTACGCACCGGCGATCGCGCTGTTCCCGCTTGCGGCGTTCGTTATCGCCCTCGCCTTCGGGCCGAAACTCCCGAAGAAGGGGGCGATCCCGGGCATCGTCGCGACGGGTGGCTCGCTGCTGCTCTCGCTTGTGATGCTTGCGGCCGTCGCGGGCGGCGAAGAAGGATACTATCACGAGACGCTGTTCACGTGGGCGGCCGGCGACGCCGCCGGCGAGGTCAGTGAAGGGATCGAGTTCACGTTCGGTATCCTGATCGATCCGATCGCCGCGCTGATGCTCGTGATCGTCTCGCTGATCGCCTTCCTCGTTCACGTCTTCAGCCTCGAGTACATGAACGCCGAAGGCGAGACCGGCCTCCCACGGTACTACGCCGGGCTCGGTCTGTTTACGTTCAGCATGCTCGCGTTCGTCTACGCGGACAACCTGCTGATGGCGTTCATGTTCTTCGAGCTGGTGGGGCTGTGTTCGTTCCTGCTGATCGGCTTCTGGTTCCGCACCCGATCGGCGCCCTCGGCCGCGAAGAAGGCGTTCCTGGTCACCCGCTTCGGTGACTACTTCTTCCTGATCGGGGTCGTCGCCATTGCCGCGACCTTCGGCACGCTCCAGTTCGCCGGCGACGACTCGTTCGTCGCCGCGGCCGAGGCGGCGATCGACGACGGCGGCCAGCTGTTCGGCTTCGACGCCGAGACGTGGGTGACGATCACCGGACTGCTCGTGCTCGGTGGCGTTATCGGCAAATCCGCCCAGTTCCCGCTTCACACCTGGCTGCCCGACGCGATGGAGGGACCCACCACCGTCTCCGCGTTGATTCACGCGGCGACGATGGTCGCGGCCGGGGTTTACCTCGTCGCCCGGATGTTCGGTTACTACGCCCTCTCGCCGACGGCGCTGGCGATAATCGCCTTCGTCGGCGGCTTCACCGCACTGTTCGCGGCGACGATGGGCGTCGTCAAAGACGACATCAAGCAGGTGCTGGCGTACTCGACGATTAGCCAGTACGGCTACATGATGCTCGGACTTGGCGTCGGCGGCTACGTCGCCGGGGTTTTCCACCTGATGAACCACGCCTTCTTCAAGGCCCTGCTGTTCCTGGGGGCCGGCGCCGTCATCATCCTCATGCACCACGAACAGGACATGTGGAAGATGGGCGGTCTGAAGAACAAGGCGCCCGTTACCTACTACACGTTCCTCGCGGGCGCGCTCGCGCTCGCCGGGATCATTCCGTTCTCGGGCTTCTGGTCGAAAGACGAGATCCTGTACGATGCCCTAATCGTTGGCACCGAGCAGCCCCTGATCATGGCGGCATACGCGATGGGACTGCTTGCCGTCTTCTTCACCGGCTTCTACACGTTCCGGATGGTGTTCCTGACGTTCCACGGTGAGCCGCGCTCGGACGTCGCCGAGGACCCCCACCCGGTCGGCTGGGCGGTGAAGTTCCCGCTGATCGCACTCGGCGTCCTCGCGGTCGCCGCGGGCGTCGCCAACCTCGCCCCGGTCGCGAAGCTGACTGGACTCGAGATCGAGTTCCTCAACGAGTGGCTCAGCGGCGGCGCCGAAGGGACGACCTACGCCGCCTACACCGACGCGCTCGCGGCGGTGTACGACACCGGCTACATCGGTACCGAGTCGACGACCGTGCTGATCGCGGCGGGACTGTCCCTGCTGCTCGCCTTCTCGGGTGCCGGCCTGGCCTGGAAGCTGTACAACGTTCCCGAACCGGTCGCACACAAGGAGCGTCTCGGGAGCGTTCGCGAGACGATCGAATCCAACTACTACCAGGACGAGTACCAGGTCTGGCTCGCTGAGGGCCTGACCCTGCCGCTGGCTCGAGCCGCGGACCGGTTCGACCAGACCGTCATCGACGGCACCGTCAACGGCGTCTCGTCGGTGAGTCTGTTCGGCAGCGATCGGGTCAAACGGATCCAGACGGGGATCGTGACTAACTACGCGGCGCTGATCGTAACCGGGTTCATCGCCCTGGTTATCGTGCTCGGAGTTCTCGGAGGCTGGTTCCTATGATGATCGAAGCGCTACTCGCGGTGACGCTGGTCGGCGCGCTGGTAACGTTCGTCGCGCCGAATCGTATCGCCGGCAAACTGGCCTTCGCCATCAGCCTGATCCCCGCAGGGCTCAGCCTGTGGATGTTCTCGGCGTTCGACGGCAGCGGGAACGCGCTGCTCGACGGCGAACTCGCCTTCGAGTCCCAGTACGAGTGGATCCAGCTGGGCGATTACACCATCTCGTGGCTCGTCGGCCTCGACGGGATCAGCCTCCCGCTGGTCGTGCTGACGACGGTGCTCACGTCACTCGCGATCATGAGCTCGTGGACGCCGATCGACGAGCGCGAGTCGCAGTTCTACGGGCTCGTACTCTTTATCGAGGCCAACCTGATCGGCGTCTTCGCGGCGCTCGATTTCTTCGTCTGGTTCATCTTCTGGGAGGCCGTGTTGATCCCGATGTACCTGCTGATCGGCGTCTGGGGCGGCCCGCGCCGGAAGTACGCGGCGATCAAGTTCTTCGTCTACACGAACGTCGCCTCGCTGGTGATGTTCGGTGCGTTCATCACGCTCGTGTTCGGCCTCGGTGAGGTCACCAGCTTCGCGCTGCCCGAGGTCGCCACGGCGATGCTCGACGGTGGCCCCGACGGCTTCGCCGGCCTCGGCGGCTCGGCGCTTGCCTCGGTCGTGTTCGTCGCGATGTTCCTCGGGTTCGCGGTGAAGGTACCCATCGTGCCGTTCCACACCTGGCTGCCAGACGCCCACGTCGAGGCGCCGACCCCCGCGTCGGTGCTGCTGGCGGGCGTTCTGTTGAAGATGGGAACGTACGCCCTGCTGCGGTTCAACTTCACGATGTTCCCCGAGCAGGTCGAGGCCTACGCGGTGCCGATCGCCGCGATCGCGGTCATCAGCGTCATCTACGGCGCGATGCTCGCGCTGGCCCAGACCGACCTCAAGCGCATCGTCGCCTACTCCTCGGTGTCGTCGATGGGCTACGTCATCCTCGGCCTGATCGCCTACACCCAGTTCGGTGTCGGCGGCGCCACCTTCCAGATGGTCTCTCACGGCCTGATATCCGGGCTGATGTTCATGGCCGTCGGCGTCATCTACAACGCGACCCACACCCGGATGGTCACGGACATGTCCGGGATGGCCGACCGGATGCCAGTCGCCGTCGGCATCCTCGTCGCCGGCGCCTTCGGCTACATGGGCCTGCCGCTGATGAGCGGCTTCTTCGGCGAGTTCGCCATCTTCTTCGGCGCCTTCGGCTCCGGACTGCTGGCGTACTCGCAGGTCTTCACCTCGCTGGCGATGTTCGGCATCGTCATCGTGGCGGGCTACCTGCTGTTTGCCCTCCAGCGGACCGTCTTCGGACCGTATCACTTAGAAACCGACTACGAAGTGGGCCGCGCGCCGCTGCATGACGTCGCGCCGATGTTCGTGCTGCTCGGCATCATCATCGCCCTCGGCGTCGCGCCCGAACTGATCTTCGACATGATTACCGACGCGGTCGATCCGATCTTAGAGAACGGAGGTGACGCCTGATGGCGGTGTTCGAGCTCCCCGACTGGGCCGCACTCGCCCCGGCGTTGATCCTCGTGACGACAGCGCTCCTGCTGTTCGTCATCGACAGCATCAACCCCCACACGAAGAACCGCTCGCTGCTCGCGGGCACGACCGCAGTCGGCTCGCTCGCGGCGCTGGGCGTCGCCGTCTGGTTCATGATCGCCGGCGTCGGCACGCCGACTGCCGCGGGCGGTCGCGGCGTCGTCGAGCTGTTCGGCGGCCAGTTCGTCGTCGACCAGATGGCGCTGTTCTTCATGACCGTCGTCTCGGTCGTCACCGCGCTCGTCGCCGTGGCGAGCTACGACTACATGGACGACCACGCCTACCAGTCCGAGTACTACTCGCTGATGATGCTCGCGGCGACCGGGATGGCCACGATGGCCGCCGCGAACAGTCTGGTCACGATCTTCATCGCCCTCGAGCTGGCGAGTCTGCCATCCTACGCACTCGTTTCGATCCTCAAGGACAACCGCGGCAGCGTCGAAGGGGGGCTGAAGTACTTCCTGATCGGGGCGCTCTCGTCAGCGATCTTCGTCTACGGGATCTCGCTGGTCTACGGCGCGACCGGTCACCTCCAGCTCGAGGCGATCGCCGACAACCTCCAGGGTGCCGGCGAGTACGGCGGCCTGCTCGGGCTGGGGATCCTGATGTTGATCGGCGGCTTCGCGTTCAAGACCGCCAGCGTCCCCTTCCACTTCTGGGCGCCCGATGCCTACGAGGGCGCGCCCGCACCGGTGGCCGCGTTTCTCTCCTCGGCCTCCAAGGCGGCGGGCTTCGTGATTGCGTTCCGCGTGTTCACGACGGCGTTCCCGCTCGAGCCGACGACCGCGGTGATCGGCGTCGACTGGACGGTCGCGTTTATCATCCTCGCGATCGTCACGATGACGCTCGGCAACTTCGCCGCGGCGACCCAGGATAACGTCAAGCGGATGCTCGCCTACTCCTCGGTCGGTCACGCCGGCTACGCCCTTATCGGGCTCGCCGGACTTTCGGCCGACGGCGGCGAGATCGTGATGGGTGCAGCGATGATGCACCTGCTCGTCTACGGCTTCATGAACACCGGCGCCTTCCTGTTCGTCGCACTCGCGGAGTACTGGGGCGTCGGCCGCACGTTCGAGGACTACAACGGGCTCTCGAACCAGGCGCCGGTCGCCTGTTTCGCGCTCGGGATCTTCATGTTCAGCCTCGCGGGGATCCCGCCGCTGGGCGGGTTCTGGAGCAAGTACTTCCTCTTTACTGGTGCGATCCAGGCGGCGACGGCAAACAGCGCGATGTTGATCGTCGCCGCGGCGCTGGTGGTCAACAGCGCGCTCTCGCTGTACTACTACGCCCGGCTGGTCAAGGCCGTCTGGATCAATGACCCGGCGACCGAGCGCGACACGCTCTCCCAGCCGACGGGCCTGTACGCGGCAATCATCTTCGCCGCCGTGCTGACCGTCGTCGCGCTGCCGGTGTTCGGCCCGATCGCCGACGCCGCGCTCGAGGCGGCAACCGTCGCCATCAGCTAACCCGGCCGCGCCGACGTCTTGTCCTCTCGGCTCCGTTCGCCGCTCCACCCGAGCCGGTAGCTTTTACCGGACGGGGTTGCAAGCAGCGACGTATGGTTTTCCGGCTCGTACTCGGGTGTGGCACCGTCGGTCGCCAGACGATCGCACGGCTGCCCGAGTGCGACGGCCGGCTGCTCGTCGTCACCGAGGACGAACAGACCGTCGAGACGTTACGCGACGAGAGCGTCCCGGCTCGAGACGCCGATCCGACCGATCCAGACGTCCTCGAGACCGTCGAGGTGCCCGACGTCGTCTTCGTCGCCGGAGACCGCACCGATCGCAACCGGCTCGCGCTCGAGCGAGCCCGGGAACGGTTCCCGGCCGCGTCGATCGTCGCCTACCTCGGCGGGAAGCCGACGCCCGAGGACCGGACGGCGTTCGACAAGCTCGCCGATCGGGTCGTCGATCCCGAACTGGCTCTCGGCGACGCCGTCCTCGAGGAGACGACGAGCTCGGCCGCCACCGCCGCGATCCGGCTGCGGCGCCACCTCCAGGGGCTCGACGGCCCGCTCGCGGTCGTGATGCACGACAACCCTGACCCCGACGCGATCGCCAGCGCGGTCGCCCTGGCGGGAATCGCCGAGTCGGTCGGCGTCTCGGCCGACCCCTGTTACTTCGGACGGATCTCCCACCAGGAGAATCGGGCGATGGTCAACGTCCTCGAACTGGACCTGCGGAACCTCGAGCCCGACGCCTCTCTCGAGGAGTACGGCGCCTTCGCGCTGGTCGATCACTCCCGGCCGGGCGTCAACGACCAGCTTCCGGAGGATCTCCACGTCGACATCGTCATCGACCACCACCCCCCGCGGGGTCCGGTGCCGAGCGACTACGTCGACCTCCGGGAACACGCCGGCGCGACGAGCACGGTGTTGACCGAGTATCTCGAGCGGTTCGAGCCGGCGTTCGACCGAGCGGTCGCGACGGCGCTTTTGTACGGAATCCGCGTCGACACTGACGAGTTTACCCGGGAGGTCTCGGCAGCCGACTTCGAGGCCGCGGCGACGCTGTGGCCCCACGTCGACACCGACGTGCTCCGCCGGATCGAACAGCCCTCCCTCGAGGGCGAGACCCTGGAGACGATCGCTCGCGCGATCAAAAGCCGGGAACAACGAGGTTCGGTCGCGGCCGCGAGCGCGGGTCGCATCAGCGACCGTGACGCCCTCCCGCAGGCGGCCGACCGGCTGCTCACCATGGAAGGCGTCGACACGTCGCTCGTGTTCGGCTTCATGGAGGAGATGGTGTTCGTCTCCGCACGGTCGCGAGCCGCCGACGTCGACCTCGGCGAGACCCTGCGGGACGCCTTCGACCGGATCGGCAGCGCGGGCGGCCACGCCGACATGGCGGGCGCCCAACTCGAGATCGGCATCCTCGGCACCGCCGACGACGAGCAGGTCGACTCGATCGTCAGCGTCGTCGAGGAGGTCATCACGGACCGCTTTTTCGAGGCGATCGAGAGCCAGCCCGGAACGCCGGTCGGTTCGTACACCCAGACCAGCGAGGTGCTGTTCTCCCTCGAGGAGTCCGACGCCGAGTAGCGACGACGGCAGTGCTTTTGCACCGGGGTCGCGATGGTGTGGTATGGACGTTGCGTCGGACCGGGCCAAACCCCAGGTCAAAGACTACATGACCCGCGACGTGGCGACGGTCTCGCCCGACACCACCGTCGGCGCGGTCGCGAACCGAATCGCCGAGACTGACAACCACAGCGGCTTTCCCGTCTGCGAGCGCCGGCGCGTGGAGGGCTTTATTAGCGCCCGCGATCTGTTGCTGGCCGACGAGGGAGATCCGATATTCAAGGTGATGACGACGGACCTGCTGGTCGCCCACCCCGAAATGAAGGTCACCGACGCCGCCAGGGTGATACTGCGCTCGGGCATCCAGAAGCTGCCAGTCGTCGACGACGCGGGCAACCTCGTCGGCATCATCTCGAACGCCGACGTGATCCGCAGCCAGATTGAGCGCGCAACCCCCCAGAAGGTCGGCAAACTGGTCAACACGTTAGAACAGATCCACAACGTCGAACTGCGACAGGAGCGTCGAACGGTCCCCCTCGAGGATCTCACGCCGACCCAGGGGCGGGTGTACGCCGACGAACTCGAGGGCCGGCGCTACGAACTCGAGAACGGGCTGGCCGAACCCCTCGTCGTCATCGACAACGCCGGCACCCTGTTGCTGGCCGACGGCCATCACCGCGTGCTCGCGGCCGCCCGCCTCTCGATCGACGAGATGGACGCCTACGTCATCGTCATCGACCAGCCCATCGACCTCGGGATGGCCCGTACGGCGAAAAAGGAGGGGCTCGAGCGGATCGACGACATCGAGGTCGTCGACTACGCGCGCCACCCGCTGGTCCAGACGACCGAACGGCTACAGGGTGAAGAGTAGCCCGAACGTTTCGCCCCGTTGATCACTGAGTAGGGTTTTCCCGCTCGGGCGAGTACGCGGTTCGATGACCGATGACAGTTCAGCGAGCGTACTCATCGCGGGAGCGAGCGGCGACACCGGGACGGAACTGCTCGCCGTCCTCCGGCCGACGGATCTCACGGTTCGCGCGACGACCCGGTCGTACACGAACGTCGATCACCTCGAGCGCCTCGGCGCCGACGAGGTCCTCGTCGCGGACTTCTTCGAACCCGGCGACGCGGTCGCGGCAGTCGAGGGCTGTGACGTCGTCTGCTGTGCGCTCGGCACGCCGCCCAGCTATCGCCACACCGTCGGCGGCAAACTGGTCGATCGGACCGGCGTCAGCAATCTCCTGACGGCCGCCGTGAGCGAGGACGTTTCCCACTTCGTCCACCAGAGCGCGATCGGCGTCGCCAGCTCGAAGGCGGGACTCGCGCTGCCGGCCAGACTTCTCATCCGGGGCTCGCTGAAGGCCAAGGCAGACGCCGAGACCGCGATCCGTCGATCGGGGATCGACTACACGATCGTTCGGCCCGGGCGGCTCACGAACGAGCCGCCCAGCGGCGATATCGTCGTCGGTGAGGGTGGCGACTCCGTCGCCGGATCGATCTCGCGGGCCGACGTCGCTCGCGTCATGGCCGCCGCGCCGTTCACTCCGGACGCGCGAAACCGGACCCTCGAGATCGTCAGCGGAGACGGGCTCTCCGGCCCGCCGAAACGCGTCGTCGATATCGACTGGGCGTTCGATCGCGTCGAGGCCGACCGCGATCGGATGCGCCTATAGGAAGCACCCGGAATCCTTAATGGATCGTCCGGCAAAAATTACGATCATGTACGACGATGAGGATCTCGAGTCGATCCGCCAGGCCGGCGAGGAGTGGGAAGAAGAAACTCTCGAGCCAACACTCGAGGCCCACGGCGAGCGCCAGGACCGGTTCGCGACCGTCTCGAACCTCGAGGTCGATCGACTCTACACGCCCGATGACGTAAGCGATCTGGACTACCTCGAGGATCTCGGGTTTCCGGGCGAGGAACCCTACACCAGAGGTCCGTACCCGACGATGTACCGCGGACGAACGTGGACGATGCGCCAGTTCGCCGGCTTCGGGACCGCCGAGGAGACCAACGAGCGGTTTCACTACCTGATCGACGAGGGCCAGACCGGCCTCTCGACGGCGTTCGACATGCCGACGCTGATGGGGCTGGATTCCGACGACCCGATGAGCGAGGGCGAGATCGGCAAGGAGGGCGTCGCGGTCGACACGCTACGGGACATGGAGATCCTCTTTGACGGGATCGATCTCGAGGAGATCTCGACGTCGTTCACGATCAACCCCTCGGCGCCGGTGATCTACGCGATGTACATCGCGCTGGCCGACCAGCAGGGGGTCCCCCGCGAGGAGATCCGTGGCACCCTCCAGAACGACATGTTCAAGGAGTTCATCGCCCAGAAGGAGTGGGTGATCCCGCCCGAGCCTTCGCTGGATCTGGTGACGGACACGATCGAGTTCTCGACCGAGCAGACGCCGAAGTTCCACCCTGTCTCGATCTCGGGGTATCACATCCGCGAGGCCGGCTCGACCGCGATCCAGGAGCTCGCGTTCACGCTGGCCGATGGCTTCGGGTACGTCGAGGACGCGATCGACCGGGGGCTCGAGGTCGACGAGTTCGCCCCGCGGCTCTCCTTTTTCTTCAACTGCCACAACTCCTTCTTCGAGGAGATCGCGAAATATCGGGCGGCCCGGCGGATCTACGCCCGCGTGATGGACGACTGGTACGACGCCGAGAAGGCCGAGTCCAAGCGGC
Source organism: Natrialbaceae archaeon (assembly GCA_003559215.1). Lineage (GTDB taxonomy): Archaea > Halobacteriota > Halobacteria > Halobacteriales > Natrialbaceae > Natronococcus. The sequence goes on along the minus strand of PWMF01000192.1, from coordinate 68,149 downwards.
TCAAGTTCCACACCCAGACCGCGGGCCAGTCGCTGACGGCCCAGCAGCCGCTGAACAACGTCGCCCGCGTGACGATTCAGGCGCTGGCGGGCGTCCTGGGGGGCACCCAGTCGCTGCACACCAATAGCTTCGACGAGGCGCTCGCGCTCCCGGGCGAGAAGGCGGTTCGGGTGGCGCTGCGGACCCAGCAGATCATCGCCGAGGAGTCCGGCGCCGCCGACATCGTCGATCCGCTGGGCGGGAGCTTCGCCGTCGAGGCGCTGACCGACGAGACCGAACGGCGCGCGATGGAGTACATCGAGGAGATCCGCGAGATGGGCGACGGCTCCGTGCGCGACGGTATCCTTCAGGGGATCGACGAGGGCTACTTCCTGCGGGAGATCCAGGAGGCGTCCTACGAGTACCAGGAGCGGGTCGAGCGCGGCGAGGAGGTCGTCGTCGGCGTCAACGAGTACACGATCGAGGAAGACACCAGCCCCGACATCCTCCAGGTCGACGAGGGGACGGCCGACCGCCAGCTGGGCCGGCTCGAGGACGTCAAAGCTGAACGCGACGACAGCGAGGTCGAGGAAACGCTCGCGGAACTCGAGGGAGCGATCGACCGCGACGAGAACACGATGCCGTACATCGTCGACGCGGTGAAAGCCTACGCGACGATGGGGGAGATCATGGACGTCTTCGAGGCCGAACACGGCGCCTACAGCGAGCAGATCGGACTGGCCTAATCGATCGCCGTTTCTCGATTTCGCCGCGAACGACACCGAAACCCGAACGTATTCCACGCTCGGTGTGATCGGTTGCGACGTCGATGGTTTCGACGCGTTTCGTCGTCCTCGTTTCGCTCGTCGCGAGCCTCGCGATCGCGGTCGCGAAGTTCGTCGCCTATCTGCTGACGGGCAACGTGAGCATGCTGAGCCAGACGTACTACTCGCTCGCCGACGTCGCCAACCAGGGGCTGTTGCTACTGGGATTTCGGCTCAGCGAGGAAGGCGCGAGCCGTAAACACCCGTTCGGCCGCGGGAAGGAGCAGTACTTCTTCGCGTTCGTCGTCACCGTGCTCCTGTTCGGGATCGCCGGCTTCGCGTCGGTCCGGGAGGGGTACGCCGCGCTCGAAGCCGGCGGATCCGCCGATGACGCCGACGTGACGATCAACTACGTCGTTCTCGGCGTGGCGCTTCTCTTCGAGTCCTACGCGCTGTACACCTCCTACGGCGGCATGCAATCCGAGCGCGAGGCGAAGGGGTTCGGCTCCATGTTCGAGACGTTCCGTCGCTCCAAGGACCCCTCGCTGCTGACCGCGGCCACGGAAAACTTCGTCGCAGTCGTCGGCGTGAGTGTCGCGATTCTCGGGATCTACCTCACCGACCGCACCGGCGCGGTCGTCTACGACGCGGCGGCGAGTATCGTCATCGGCCTCCTGCTCATGGGTCTCGCGCTGGCGCTGGCCTGGGAGAGCCGCAGCCTCATCGTCGGCGAGGGCGTGACCCGCCGCGAGCGGGCCGCGGTCGTCGACGCGATCCTCGCGGTCGACCACGTCGAGGAACTGCTCGATCTGCGGACGATGCATCTGGGTCCGGAGTCGGTTCTCGTGGCGTGTGACGTCCGGTTCCAGTCGGATCTCGAGACGGCCGATCTCGAGCGAACGGTCGACGCCGTCGAGGACGCGATCAGGGAGCAGGTACCCGAGGCCGACCGGATCTACGTCGAGGCCGAGTCGGCCTGATCAGTCGCTGTCCTCGAGGTGCGAAACCGACGCGAAGACGAACGCGAGCGTCACCAGAAAGACCCCGACGGCCACGCCGGCGTACAGCGCTCCCATCGTCGGCGAGACGACGAACGTGATCTCGAGGACGGTCACCGCCTCGAACCCTCGCCACGCCGACAGCGCGTAGCCCAACACCGCGCCGACGACGGCCGACGCGCCGATAGCCGCGACGAGGAGCGCGAGCGGTGAGGACCGTCTTGCGAGCGGCCCTCGAGTTCGTCGGTCCGATTCGGTGGTCACGCTCGAGGGTTACACGAGGCGGTATACAGGAGTACTGGTTTCCGATCGGTCGCGTCGACCGCCGGCTCAGACGTCTCGGTCGATGACGAACTCCGTGAACTCGCGGAGCTTGCGCTCGTTCTCGGGATCGAACTCGAGCCCGTCGATCTCGGCGCGGGCTTCCGCGGCTAGCTCGAGGGCGTGATCGCGGGCGTACTCGATGCTGCCGGCCTCCTCCAAGATCGACAGCGCTTCGCCGATCTCCTCGTCGGTGTTCTCGTCGGCCTCGAGAATCGCCTCGAGCCGGCGGGCGGTTTCGGGATCGCTCTCCTCGATGGCGTGAATTACGAGCAGCGTCTTCTTTCCCTCGCGGACGTCGTTACCGAACTCCTTGCCGAACTCGCCGGCGCGACCCAGCGAGTTCTCGACGTCCAGGATGTCGTCGCCGATCTGGAAGGCGACGGCGGTCAGTTCGGCGTAGCTTGCAACTGCCTCCTCGACGTCGGCGGGCTGGTCGGTGAGGATCGCCGCCAGCCGGGCGACGATCCGCCCCAGACAGCCGGTCTTGCAGGCGCACATCTCGAGGTACTGCGCCGGCGTGACCCGAACCTCGCTCTCGTTGTGCCAGCAGATGTCCATCCCCTGGCCGAGGTGGGTCCGGTTGAGCTCGTCCATCAGCATCTCGTAGGCGGCCAGCCGCCGCTCGGCCGGCAGCTCCGCCTGCTCCCTGGTCAGGATCTTCAGCGGCAGGAAGTACATCGCGTTGCCGGCGTTCAGCGCGATATCCTCGTCGAAGACGTGGTGTAAGGCCGGCTCCCCCCGGCGCATCGCGGCCTCGTCCTCGACGTCGTCGACGATGATCGTTCCGTTGTGTAGGATCTCCGGGATACAGGCGTAACGCAGGTACTCCTCCGGCTCCTCCCCGAACGCGTCGATGAAGACCAGAAACAACACGGCTCGCCAGCGTTTGCCGCCCCGATCGAGCAGCTCCCAGAGCGGGTCGGATAGCGCCCGCTGGATCCCCTCCGGGTCGTACTCGTAGGTCGGCTCGCCGAAGAAGTCCTCGAGGTACTCCCCCTCGACCTCGCGCGGCACGAGATCGGCGATCGCCTCGTCGATAGCCGGCTGCCACTCGGCAAGCGTCTCCCGCATACCACCCCCGAGTGGGAGCGAGGTGAAAAAGATTCAGTTTGTCGTGTCTCCCCGCACTCGTGAACGGTCGCGCTCGTGGGATTGCCTCGCCGTGACGAACTGTCAACTAGCGCACTCGCCGTCGCCGAAGCCGATACCGTTACACGGCGGCAGGGAGACGATGCGAGCATGAGTACGTGGATCGGTGAGCTGTTTCGAAGCGATGTCGGATGGACCCACCTCGAGGACCTGGTCGACATCGGGAATCGGATGGCCGGCAGCGTGGGTGAGCGCGAGGCCGCCGAACTGACTCGCGACGCCCTCGCGGACGCCGGTGCGGAGAACGCTCGACTCGAGCCCTTCGAGATTCAGGGCTGGACCCGCGGCGAGAGTTCGATCGCCGCCGGCGAGACGACCCAGGACTGTATCGCGCTGCCGCGCAGCCCTTCCGACGGCGTCGAGGCGCCGCTGGTCGATCTGGGCTATGGCCTGCCCGAGGCGTTCGAGGACGCCGATCTCGAGGGGAAGATCGTCATGGTCCGCAGCGACATCCCGAGCTACGCCGACCGGTACGTCCACCGCCGGGAGAAGTACTACCACGCCGTCGAGAACGGCGCCGCCGGCTTCGTCTACCGCAACCACGTCGAGGGCTGTCTACCGCCTACCGGAAGCGTCGGGACCGAGGACGACCCGATCGGCGAGATTCCAGCCGTCGGCGTCTCGAGCGAGGTCGGGGCGCGCCTGGCCCGCCGATTCGACGGCGAGCCGATCGAGGTCTCGGTCGACGCCGAGATTAGTAGTGCGGAGAGTCAGAACGTCCACGCCGAACTCGGCCCCGACACCGACGAGCGCGTGCTCGTGACGAGCCACGTCGACGCCCACGACATCGCCGAGGGTGCGCTGGACAACGGCGCGGGCACCGCGATGGTCGTCGAACTCGCGAACGCGCTCGCCGATCGGGAGGACGAGCTCGAGACCCGCGTCGAGTTCGTCGCCTACGGTGCCGAGGAGGTCGGACTGGTCGGTTCGAACTACCACGCCGAGGCGGCCGACCACGACTCGATTACGGCGATCGTCAACAACGACGGCGTCGTTCGGGGCCGTACTCTCGAGTTCACGACCCACGGCTTCGACGGGCTCGAGGACGCCGTCGAGACGGTCGCCGATCGGTACGGTCACCCCGTTGACGTCATCCCGCGACTCGGACCCCACAGCGACCACTGGCCGTTCGTCCAGTGGGGCGTTCCCGGCTACCACGTGATGTCGACCTCCGACGACGTGGGACGGGGCTGGGGTCACACCTTCGCCGACACGCTCGACAAGCTCGAGAAGCGGAATCTGCGCGAACAGGCAATTCTCCTGACGGCTCTCGTCGTCGACCTCGCGGACGAGGGGGCGACCGTCGAGTACCGCCCGCCCGAGGAGATCGCCGCCGACCTCGAGGCACAGGACCTCGCCGAGGGGATGAAGATGACCGGCGACTGGCCGTACGACGAGTAGCGGGAACCGTATCCTTTTGCATCGGCCGCGCGAACGCCGAGCCATGGACGCCGCGTGGGAACCGCCCGAGGACGATGCCGTCGTTGGGGTCGTCGCCGAGGAGGCCGACCGTCGGAGCGCCGTCGCCGACTCGCTGGAGGCCTCCTTCGAGGACCGCGGCCGGACGGTCGTCAGGGGATCGGCCGCGACGCTGTCGAAGGCCGACGCCTCGGTGTTGGTCGCCGTTGGCGAGCGCGCGCTGTCGGCGCTCGCCCGCGAGAGCCCCGACGTTCCGATACTCCCGGTCGGGGAGAACGTCGGCCTCGAGTCGGTCGCGGTCGAATCGGTCGCGGACGCACTCGGGGTGATCCTCTCGGATACCGCCCGTGTCCGTCCGCGTCCGATCTTCGAGGTCACGCTCGAGGGAGAGCGCTACCGCGGACTGTTCGACGTCACGCTGGTGACCGCGGAGCCAGCCAAGATCTCGGAGTACAGCGTTCGATCGGGCGACGAGCCGGTTGGCTCGTTTCGCTCGGACGGCGTCGTCGCGGCGACGGCTGCTGGCACTCACGGCTACGCGAGCGCCGTCGATGCGCCCGAACTCTCGCCCGCGCTCGAGGCCGTCGCCGTCGCCCCGATCGCGCCCTTCGCGACGCACACTCGTCAATGGGTGATCCCTCCCGGGTTCGAACTGCGGGTCGAACGCGACGAGGGCCCTGTCGCGCTGGTCGTCGACGACCGCTCGGTTCGATCCGTTCCCGTGGGCTCGCCGGTCGGGCTGGCGTTCGAGGACGAACTCCGAACGCTGGTTCTGCCGGCAGACTGCTGACGATAGCTCGTTTAACCGCCTCGAGCGTCGGTCTCGGGTTCCGACCGCTCGAGGTCGTCCCCGCGAACGAGCAGGTAGACGATCAGGATCAGCAGGCCGGGCACGACACCGAGAAGCAACAGCGCGGGGATTCCGGTAGCCCACTGCCACGCCCACTCGCTCCCCCGACGGCTCGCGTCGCGGTAGAGCCACCGGCCCAGCGTCGCGTACAGCACCGCGAGCACTGCCAGCACCGCCAGATACGTCGCGATCGGATCTGTCGTCAGTGCCGAGAGCATTCGTATAGCTACACGAACCAGTCGGAGAAATTTATAGCTTTTCGCACACTACGGCTCGGACGACGGGACGAAAACGGGGCGAACGCGGGAGACGGGGAAACGAACGTTAGCTCTCGAAGGGTTCTTCGTCGCGGTGGTTGTCCGGGTTCTGGTGCTCGAGGGCGTCGTCCTCGCGGTCGTCGGACTTGTGCTCGATGTCCTGGCGTCGCTGCTCCTCGGCCTGCTCCTCGCGAGCCTCCTTTTCTTCCTCGGTCAGCCCCTCCTCGTCCTCGTCTTCCGCGTCGGCGTCCTCGTGGGTCAGCTCGACGTCCCGTCCGTGCTCGTCCTTGCCGGTTTCGTCGTTATCGGACATAGTGATCTCGCCTCCGGATTCACACGGACGGCGAAAAGGGGTTCGGCTTGCAACGGACGGCTACGATCGAGCGGGTTCCGTCGGCTTGATTACCAGGGGTCGCCCGAGGCGAGATCGACCTCGCTCTCCCCCCGCTCGGAGGGACAGATATCCGCGAGCACGCAGTCGCCACAGTCCGGACTGCGGGCCGTACAGGTCGCCCGTCCGTGGTCGATACAGAGGTGGGTGAACTGCTGCCAGTACCCCTCCGGAACGAGCTCCATCAGCTCCTGCTCGATCGCTTCAGGCCGTTCCTCCTCCGTGAGCCCGAGCCGGCGGGAGAGCCGCTGGACGTGGGTGTCGACGACGATCCCCTCGACGACGTCGTGGCCGTGCTGGAGCACGACGTTGGCCGTCTTTCGGCCGACCCCGGAGAGTTCGGTTAACTCGTCCATCGTATCGGGCACCTCGCCGTCGTGTTCCTCGAGGATCGTCTCGCAGGTGCTCGTGATGTAGCCGGCCTTGCTGTTGTAGTAGGTGATCGAGTTCAGGTCCTCGGCGAGTTCCTCCTCGGAGACGGCGGCGTACTCCTCGGCGCCGTCGTACTTCTCGAAGAGGTGCTCGGTTTCCTCGTTGACGCGCTCGTCCGTACACTGCGCCGAGAGGATCACTGCGATCAGCAGTTCGAGTCGGTTCGAGTACCGCAGCGAGATCGTCGAATCAGGGTACTCGGCCTCGAGCCGGTCGACGACCTCGGCGGCCTGCTTCTCGGGGGTCTCGAGCGGGGTTCCCATTACGGTGACCTTTCGATGGCGTCCATTTCAGGGGTTCGGTTCCGCGGCCCTCGACCCGATCACCCGACTCGGCGAGCACCCGGATGCCGTGGGTTTTAAGCGCGCTTCGGCCAGCTATCCGGTATGAAAGCGACCGCGATCGCCCACCCCATCCAGGGACTCGTCAAGTACCACGGGATGCGCGACGACGAGAAGCGCCTGCCGTACCACGACAGCATCAGCCTCTGTACGGCACCGAGCCACACGAAGACGACCGTCGAGTTCTCGAGCGAGCTCGACGCCGACACCTTCGTCGTCGACGGCGAGACCCTCGAGGGCCGGGCCGCCGAGCGGGTCGACAGCGTTGTCGCGAAGGTTCGAGAGCAGGCTGACGCCGACCACGCCGCCGATCCCGTCCGCCTCGAGAGCGAGAACAGCTTCCCGACGAACGTCGGGCTGGGCTCCTCATCCTCGGGATTTGCGGCCGCAGCGATGGCGCTCTCCGAGGCCGCGGGCCTCGAGGCGGATCTGGAGACGGTCTCAACGATCGCCCGCGTGGGATCGGCCTCGGCCGCCCGCGCGGTGACCGGCTCGTTCTCCCAGCTTCACACCGGGCTGAACGACGAGGACTGTCGCTCCCGGGAAATTCCGAGCGAGCTCGACGAGGACGTCAGGATAGTCGTCGGGCTCGTTCCCTACCACAAGGAGACCGAGGACGCCCACGACGAGGCCGCCGACAGCCACATGTTCCAGGCCCGCAACGCCCACATCCACGGCCAGATCGCGGAGATGCGGGACGCGCTTCGCGGCAACGACTTCGATCGGGTCTTCGAACTCGCCGAGCACGACTCGCTGTCGCTGGCCGCGACGACCATGACCGGCCCGAAGGGGTGGGTCTACTGGCAGCCGGCCACCCTCGAGATCTTCAACCGAGTGCGGCGGCTCCGCGAGGAGGAGGACGTGCCGGTCTACTTCTCGACTGACACCGGCGCGAGCGTCTACGTCAACACTACTGAGGAGTACGCCGACCGGATCGAGGAGGAAGTGAGCGACTGCGGTGTCGAGACGATGGTCTGGGAGGTTGGCGGGCCGGCGCGGACCGTCGACGACCACCTGTTCTGATCGGTCCCTCGGCTCGAGGATCGATCGGCTGCCGCACGGAGCCGCCGTTTCTCGAGATCGGGCGCGTAAAAATTGGGTGAGCGACGACTACGTCGATCGGATCGGACTCGGCGCGCTACCGAGGCCGCGCGAAGCTCATCGCTCGCAGCGCCGCGATGACGAGGATCAACGCGAGCACCGCCACCGCGAGCCACTGTCCGGTGTGTGTGGCGAGCGCGTCGCCGACCATCCCGAGGAGGTCGGCGCCGACCGCCTGCCCCACGGCGAACAGGACGACTGCGAGACCGACGAGGATGACGACCATCTGGACGGCGGTCGAGGCCATCCACGCCCCGGGAGCGAACCGGGAGCCGCGCGGTTGTTCCTCCGGCGGACGACTCTCGTTCGACTCGGAGCCACCGCGTTCGGTCTGTTCGGACATAGACGTTCACCCGACCAGGGATACCGCCACGCCACGCATTATTATGTCTCAGGTAAGGCGACCGCCCCGAGCCGTCTCGAGCTGCCTATCCGATTGCTAACGGCGATCTGATCGTCGAAACTCTGCGATTATTCTTCGTGATAATTAGTGCGAATTCCTGCGTACGTCCGGCACGTTTCGATCGAAACCGGTCGTTCGATCATCGAAACAGTCGTCGCAGAGGGACGGGTAGCGCCGTCAACCCATACACGCCGCGTCGACTCACGTCCAGCGATCCAGTCCCGTCTGGGTCGCCTGCTCCTCGATGCGTTCGAAACTGCGCTCGACCTCGTCGGCCGCGACGCCCCACTCCTCGGTGACGTATGCGCGCGCGGCCTCGAGGTCCGGTTCGATCGTCGTCTCGAGGCTGTAGTCGTCGGTGACGTTCGGCTCTCGGAACAGCTGCCGGACCCGGTCGCCGTGCTCGACGGTGTCCCTGCGGGCCTCGAGGACGCTCCAGAGGTCGCCGTGCTCGGTGATCTCGCTGATCGCCGTCTTCGGACCGATCCCCGACACGCCCTCGTTGAAGTCCGTCCCGATCAGGATGGCGGCGTCGATCAGCTGCTCCAGCGTGAGGTCGTGGCGCTCGAGGGTCGCCTCGAGGTCCATCAGCTCGGGGTCGCCCTTGCTGGTCAGCTGGCGCAGCGTCAGCGGCGCGCCGAACAGCAGGGCGTCGTAGTCCTCCGAGCCGACGTAGTCGGCGTCGCCCCGCTTGACGATGTGGGCCGCCTGGGCTTCACCCTCGGCGGGCGCCTCGACGACCGGGACGTCGAGCAGCTCGAGCAGCTCGCGGCTCGTCTCCTGGATCGTCGGGGTCAGCCGCTGGGTCCGGGACTCGAGCTGGGCGATGGCGACCTCGTCACCTTCCTCGCGGGCGGTCTCGAGCTGTTCTTCGTACGTTCGGCGCTGCTCCCGGCGAGACTCGATCTCGTCTTCCTTGAGCTGGGAGGGGCCACCGTCGAACACCATGATGGGGGTGACCTCGTGTTCGAAGAACCGGGAGACGCCCTGGACGATGCCGATGAGGTTCGCGACCTCGGTGCCGTCGGGCGTCGTGTACTTCTCGCTGGCGGTCCACTTGACCGTCGTCGTCAGGTAGCGGTAGAGCCAGTTGTGGGCGTCGACGGCGATCGTTCCCTCGATCTCGTCGAACGGCACGTCCTCGATGACCGCGATGTCCCGCAGTGCAGCGTTACCCATTACTGGTCGTTGGGCGCGTCGGGGTTTGAATCGTTGGCTTCCGGATCGTGGCCGCCGACGGTCGGAGCCAGTCGATAATTCTCTTGAGGCACAGCTCGCGTCCCCTCGCCTCGGATATGGGCGAGAACGTGCGGAACGACGTCGTCGGACGACGCCGCCGATGATACGACACCTCAGGAAACGACGCGACACCTCCGGACACGGTGAACACCACACCCTCCCCAGCCGGCTCGCTCGCGTGGACCGCTCGCTCGCCCCCTCGCGGTTCGCGGCGCGTCTCGCTGCACTCGCCGCGCCGCCGCGCGCCGACGCAACGGACGATCCGCGGGCCGTGAGAACCGGGCTGACGAGAACTGTCTGCGGGACCGTTCATAGGTCGGATGCGCTCGTGTCGGGCGGATCGCGGTCCCGCCGCGCCTCGAGGAACGCCTCCTCCTCGGTCGAGAGGTCGCGTTCGCGGAACTCCTCGAGCCCCGCCTGGTAGCGCTCGCGGCTCGCGCGCCCGTCGTTCGCGCCCTCGTCGCTCGTATCGTCGGCGGGTGCGGGGTACTCGAGGATTAGCTCCGCGATTCCGGTCGTCTCATTGGTGTAAACGAAGCCCGCTCGGTACAGTGCTTCGTAGGCGAAGGGGTTGTTGACCGCGATCCGTAATCGGTCGTACCCCCGTTCAGTCGCACGGTCTCGAACAAGTCGGACGAGCTCGGGGCCGATCCCCTCGCCGCGGCGGTCGCCGGCGACCGTCACGTACCGCAGCCAGAGGGTCGCCTCGTCGGTGCGATCCTCGTTGAACGCGATCGCCGCGACGAGATCGCCGTCCTCGCATGCGACGGCCTTGCCGGTGTTCGTCATGACGAACTTCCCGGCGTAGCTGAACCGCTCGTGGTCGAGGCGCAGTTTCGGTCCGTCCGGCGGCCAGCCCAGCAGTTCGTACTCCACGACGGGACGGTTGCGAAGCCAGGTACTAAGCATCACGTGTCGGTTCGTCTTCTTTGTGAGCGGGTGGCCTGTTCCGGGGGGTCCTTTTTGAAGCTGTTCGTGGGAGCACGCGACGCTATGAGCACCGAACAAAGCGAAACGGCGACGATTGTGAGCGGCGGACGTGTCGGATGGGTTCTCGGGGGCGCAGTCGGCGGTGCGATTGGTGCGATCGCGTTCGGGGCGCTCGTCTGGCTCCTTGATCCTGCGGTCGTCGAAACGACAATTCCCGAGATCTACGGGCTCGAGGCCGTCGGCGTCGCCGGCTGGGGAATCCACGTCGCTCACGGGATCGCTCTCGGAGTCGTCTTCGGCTTCCTGATCACGCGCGAGCTGATCCTCGGCACGCTGCGGATGACCGTCGAAACCGACGCGCTCTCGAGGACCGGTGTCTGGATCCGCGTCGTCGCCGCCGGATTCGTCTTCGGACTCGCGGTCTGGGCGATCCTTCCCGTGATCGTCCTCCCGGTCTGGGCCGAGACTCTCGGCGCCGATCCTGCCGGCGAGTTTCCCGTCTTCGCCGCCGAGAGCCTCTTGGGACACCTCCTCTTCGGGACCGGTCTCGGGCTCGTGTTCGCGACGCTGGTCGACCTCTCCGATCGCGTTGCGGAGTGCCCCGCAGCGTAGGACGGAACGACGATTCCCGATCTGGCGAATTCAACGGACGGCTTTTTCCGCTCTCGGAGCCAATACACGGGTGATGTCGGACGAAGATTACGAGGAGGAACTTCTCGAGGCAGAGCTCGACCAGTCGCCCGAACAGGCCGCCGACTGGCTGCGCAACCTCGCGGACGAACTCGAGGACGGCGAGGAGCTAACGGTATCGACCGACGACGACTCCGTGACGGTCGCGTTGCCCGAGGACAACCTCGAGTTCGAGGTCGAACTCGAGCGCGAGCCCGAAGACGACGACCACGACGAGATCGAACTCGAGATCGAACTCGAGTGGCTCGTTCCGAGTTCGGACGCCGACGAGGAGTAACGGATAGATCCGCGGGATCACGGCAGTACCACCCGCGACAGCAGCCGTCTTTACGGCGCTTCGCTTTCGAGGACGATAGCCGCGCGTCTTTTCATTGCTCTCACGGTTCGACAGCGACAAGATGCGATAGCTCCGGCTGTCGAATACTGAAGGTGGTTATGAAGAGTGGGAGCTCGTTACTCCACACTCGGTACGAGGAGTCGTTCCCGGATATCCCTGGCCCCAAAACAGATTGGGTCCATTTCGGTCGACGGGACGACCGACGGCTCAGAACCGGTTTCGCCACCGCTCGCTTCGGATCATTTCGTCCTTCATCGCCGAGCAGTGTTCTTTTGCGCGCTCCTCCTCGAATTCGTCGGTCATGTCCTCTACGCAGGACTCCCAGGAGCCGCCGACCGACGACCAGAACTCGAGGACGCTGTTCCGGTCCCATCCCTCGGGGAGGCCGTCGAACCCGTTGACGTCTTCGTCGACGATTTCGGTCAGCGTCTCCTCGTCAGTGGATTCGGTCGCATCCTCGTCCTCGAGGTCGATCGTTTCGAGGGCCGACGCCCGGTAGACCGCCGAACCGACGGTCTCGAGGCCGACGACGTACGCCGGTTGATCGTCGCTCGCGGAGATGTCGACGAACTCGTCTTCTCCCTGCGGAAACTCGAACGATTCGGTCAGCACGGCCGCGACGACGCCGCGTCCGTCGGGCGTCGCGACGACGTCGCCTTCCCCGTATCTGGTTCCCATACCCGGTTCTCCGACGCCGGGTTCAGTAGTGGCGGTGCCGGGAGCTGCAAGGGGTGGATTCCGGGTGAGTGAGCGGATTCGGGTGGGTAACTCTCGGGATGACGGGGGGCGCGGACCGGGATTTGAACTACGCGAAACGCTCCTTCAAATCCCTCGTACGATTCCTGTCGCTCACGAATTTGTTCGCGACAGGAATGCGCGGACCGGGATTTGAACCCGGGCCATGAGCTTGGAAGGCTCAGGTCCTACCACTAGACCATCCGCGCGCACTCTTCCGTTTTCGTTCCTCGTTTAAGGCTATTCCGTTTCGGCTCGGGAGACGCGGTCTCCGCACGCGACGGTCGCGTAGCAGTTCCCGCTCGAGAGCTCCCACTCCGCGACCTCGAGGTCGCTCTCTTCGAGGTCGCGCTCGAACTCTGCGGGGTCGTAGATGTGGTAGAACCGGTCGACAGCCTCACCGCCGGGGAGAGTCCATTCGACGGTCGTGTCGAACCCCTTGGTCTCGTCGAACCGGTCGTGGGCGGTCGACCAGGCGCTGACCAGCGCGCGGCCGTCGGGGGCGAGGACGCGCGCGAGTTCATCCAGGCTCGCCAGTCGGCTCGCTCGCGTCGGGAGGTGGTGGAGCGTCGCGACGTAGACGGCGACGTCGACGCTGCCGTCGACCAGCGGCAGGGTTGCGGCGTCGCCCTGGACCAGCGAGACGTCGAAATCGCGTTCTCGGGCTCGCTCGAGGCCGGTCTCGAGAAGGCCGCGGCTGACGTCGAGGCCGATCACGCGGTCGATCCCGTCGGCGTCGGCCAGCAGCTGGGCGTGGCGGCAGTTGCCACAGCCCAGATCGAGCCCGACGGCTCCTCTCGGGGTCGACTCCTCGAGGAAGGTTTCGACCTCTGGCCAGGCGTACTCGCGGGTGGAGGCGAAGTGGGTCGCGATCCGATCATACGTGTCGCGGACGGCCCGCCGGTGGTCCATCTCGGTCGCACGGAGAGCGCGAGCGCGCAAAAAGCGTTCGATGGCACGACCGGTCGGCGACCCCGACCACGTTTGCCCACGCGTACCGGCTCCACCAACGGATCTGTCGAGCCCCCGAGTAGTTTTGCGTTACGTTCATACGGTGGGAGTACCAAGCCAGAGTACGGAATGAGGCGCGAGCACTTCACACTGGACGTTAGCAACGTCGACTGGGTCGAGACCGACGGCGAACCGGCGAAACCATCGGTGTCGATCGACTTTACCGGCCCAGCGACGGCACTCCGCGAGCGCCTTACCGGTCCCGACGGCGATGTCCTCGAGGCGAGCGAGACCGACGCTTCCCTCCGCCTTCAGGGGCCGCTCGGGGAGGAGACCGTCGGGGTCGTGAGCGTCGCCAACCGAACCACGGGCGAGTTCCTGCTGGAACTCAACGAGGACGCCGACAACGTCCTGCGGTTCATTCGGGCCGCACGCGGCTACGGCGAGGACGGGAGCGACGACGGTCGGTACGAGATCGAGATCCTGTTCGACGGGGAGGAGTTCGTCAGCTACGACAAGGGAACGTTCCTGGTCTACGACGAGGACGGGAACCTCCTCCGCCAGCACAGCCTCATCCCCAGCGGTATCGAACTCTGACCCACTCCGCGGGAACCGACCGGCAATTATAAGTATTTTAGGCACACCTAAATCGAATGTGCGCCGGCTGACGCCGGAAATCGATTATGGCGAACGGACAACTACTCACGTCGGCGACCGACGCAAGGCAGTCGAGAACCCCCTCTTCGGACTCCGGCAAGGACATCGTGCTCGAACTCGACGGCGTCGCGAAGCGGTACGGTACCGAGGACGTGATCTCGGACCTCTCGCTGTCCGTTCGCGACGGCGAAATTCTCACGCTGCTGGGCCCCTCAGGTTGCGGAAAAACGACGACACTGCGACTGATCGCGGGGCTGGAGCGACCGAACGCGGGCGCGGTCCGACTCCAGGAGACGCCGGTCGCGGGCGAGGGTGGGTTCGTCCCGCCGGAGGAACGCGGAACGGGAGTCGTCTTTCAGGAGTTTGCGTTGTTTCCACACCTCACGGCCCGCGAGAACGTCGCGTTCGGACTGCAGGAGTGGGACGAACCCGACCGCGAGGCGCGAGTCGCCGAACTGCTCGAGCTCGTCGGCCTCGAGGATCACGGCGAGGATTACCCGGACGAACTCTCCGGCGGGCAACAACAGCGGATCGCGCTCGCCCGCTCGCTGGCGCCCGAACCCGAGATGTTACTGCTGGACGAACCGTTCTCGAACCTGGACGTGGACCTGCGCGTCGAGATGCGCGAGGAGGTTCGCCGGATCATCAAGGCCGCCGGCGTCACCGCCGTCTCGGTCACCCACGATCAGGAGGAGGCGCTGTCGATCTCCGACCGGGTCGCCGTGATGAACGACGGCAACATCGAACAGATCGACACGCCCGAGCAGGTCTTTCAGCAGCCCGAGTCCCGCTTCGTCGCGGGGTTTCTCGGCCACGCGAGCTTCCTCTCCGGTGACGTCCGGGGCGACCACGTCGACACCGCGCTCGGACGGGTGTTACGCGACAACGTCAACGGCCTCGCCCAGCAGTACGACGGAACCGCCGTCGACCTGCTCGTTCGGCCCGACGACGTGACGGCCTACCCGGCCGCAGACACCGACGCCGCGGCCGACGGCACCGTCGTCTACCGCCGATATCTCGGGCCGACGGTGCTCTACCGGGTCGAACTCGACACCGGCGAGACGATCGAGTGCATGCACAACCACTCCGATCGGATCGACTTGGACGAACGTGTCGCCGTCCGGGTCACCGCCGACCACGAACTGGCCTGGTTCCCCGCCGGCCAGCGCGAGCGAGCACCCGCGGTCGCGGCCGACTGAGTCCCGTTTACGCCCCTCTCTGTCCGACGCGGCGGTTTTGCGACGCGTCGCCACACAATGCTTAAACCGAAACCCTCCCTACAGGTGGGTATGCACAAGGACGAACTCCTCGAACTCCACGAAGAACTCGTTGTCATCATGGAGTACTTCTCGGAGCGCGAGGAGGTCGACGAGGAGTTGTTCGATCCGTACCGCCAGCTCGATGTCGATCCCTCGCACGTCCACAAATCGAAGAGCGAGCACAAACACGCCGTCTTCGTGCTGGGCAACGCGCTGGCGAAGGCGATGAGCGAGGACGAGTTCTCGAGCGCCGGTCGGATCGGCAAACGCATGAAGGAGCTGGCCGAGGACGCCGAGTCGAAGATATAGACGAAACGTATTTGTCCCGGATCCTGTTTGTGAGCTTATGGACTCGCGCACGCAAGAGCGCGTAGAACGCTGGGATTCTCGCCCGTTCGACGGGGATCTTCACGCGCTGGCCGGCGCCGACTTCTCCGGTGCCGTCGTCGCGGACGGCACCTGGCTGTTCTTGCTCGGAGGGCGTATCGTCGGCGTTATCGACGGCGAGATCGAGGAGGTCGTGGGCGGCTCCGGAACCGTTTACGAGGCCCCCCACCGGGCGCTCCCACTGCTCTGCTCGATGGAGGCCCAGCGCGGTGCGCCGCGTGGCCAGTACTACACGAACGAGACGCCCCTCGAGGAGGTCGATGACACCCTTCAGGAGGGGGCGTTCACCGGCTACGTCGAACTGAGCGAGAACGTACTCAGCGGAGACTACTACCTGGTCTACTACGGCGGTCGACGGATGGCGATCGCGTATATCGGCAACGCCGAACGGCTGCTCGTCGGCGAGGAGGCTTTCGAGCGAGCGGTAGACGAGGTCGGCATCTACGACGTGATCGACGTCGAGGTCGAGGTCACGGACGTCGCCGATGCGGTCGACGCGCCGTCGGCGGCTGGCGCCGGAGACGCCGGCGTACCGGAGAGCGACACACGGACCGACGAGTCGGGTCCGGAGCCCGATCGCGAGCAGCGGGCGACCGTCGGGCCGGAGCCGGCTGGATCGAACGCGGCCGCGACAGCCCCCGCAAGGACCCGGAGTACAAACGACGACGACGAACCGGCCGAGACGGACGACCTCGAGGCGGATGAGACGCGATGGCAGGAGTCGCGGACCGTTCCCTCGGTCGATTCGGAGCCGGACGATGACGTCGCGAACGCCCCGAACAAAGGGGCTGTCGCCGCCGAGGAGCCGTCGGCGTCCCCACCGGATGCTCCGGAACCGGACGCCAACGCCCCGTCGGACTCCGAGGAGCCGTCCGCAGCCGACGGTGCGGCCGAGACGACAACGCCCGCGGAGGGGTCCGATTCCGGTGCCGAGCGCGATCCTGAGGCCCCTATCGAGCGACTCGAGGCCGAACGGGAGCGGCTTCGCGCGCGAAATCAGGAGCTGTCGGCGACCGTCGACGAACTTCGAACCCGGATCGAGAGCCTCGAGGCGGAACTCGAGGGGGCCCGCGGCGGCCAGTCGCCCTCGCCCGGGCCCGACCTCGGGATCGACGAGGCGCTCTCGCAGACGAACCTCTTCGTCCGGTACGAATCGCGGAGTCAGCCCACGCTCGGGACGGCCCACGAGGACCGCGTCGACCGCAGCGAGGTCGATGCGAACCTGCGACTCGAGTACCACACGCGGTTCGAAGACGTCGGCGCCACCGTCGACGGCGTCCCCTTCGCCGAGGCGCTGACCGACTCGATGGAGTTTCGGTTCCTCGAGTGGCTCACGACGGAGCTGTTCTTCGAGATCCGGGACACCGGTCGTGCGGACGCGCTCGGCGACTTTTACGAGGGAATCACGCGGATCGACCGCGTCGAGCTTCGAAGCGAGGTTCCGACCGGAACCGACGCCGAGGACGGCACCGAGACGGTCGCGTTCGACGTCGTCGCCTACGACAAGATGGGTCACCCGTTGCTCGTGGCGGCGCTGAACGACACCCGGGAGCCGGTTTCGCGCGACCGCCTCGAGGCGGTCGCGGCCGACGCGTCGGCTGTCGCCGACCGCCACTCGGAGCTGGCAGCCGCGCTCGTTGTCACCCGGAGCTACTTCGAGCCCGGCGCGCTCGAGGTCGTCGAGGAAGCGACCAAGAGCGGCTTTCTCAGCCGCGGCTCGCGCCTGAGCTACGTCAACAACCCGGGATACCACCTCTGTCTCGCCGAGTCGCGGTCAGAGGGGTTCCACATGACTGTTCCCGAACTGTAGTCTCGAACGATCCGTCGTCGCTCGACGACGGCCGTTCGCGTCGCTATCGCCGCGGGCAAAACGACGAGAAAAAAGAGATTACCCTTCGATCTCGGCGACGTCTTCGATCTTCATTCCCTCGAGCTTGTCGACGATGTCGTCGATCTTGCCGTCGAGGTCGTCGACGAACTCGGCGGTGCGCTCGGTCTTGATCGCACCCTGGCTCGAGGGCTCGATGAGGTTCTCCTCCTCGAGGACCCGCAGCGAGTACCGCACCTTGTGGTGGGGGTAGCCCGTCTCGTTCGACATCTTGACGATCCCGATCGGCTCGTTCTCGATAACCATCTTCAGCACCTGCAGATGTCGTTCCAACATATCGACTTCCTTCTCAAGTCGGTCTATCATGGCATTTGTTAACTTGTCTTTGGGGCTTTTAAAAGTTACTCTCTGCGAGTGAAACGACCACTCTCAACAGTGTGTCAATTCCTGTCAGTAGTTAACGCTTCCGGTCGCACGTGCTTGCAGGCGGTCACCGCCGGGAACCTGTTCGGTCCGCCGAACTGGTTCGGCAGGGAGAGGGGACGGCCACGCGGCCGTTGCACGGAAGTGGAAGTACGATCGGCGCGCGGGCCGCTCGGCCGCGGTACCTATTCGCGTTCGTGGATATCGTCCCCGTTGATCGTCCGCACAGACCGTAATCTGTTTATCGGCCGGGCAAGAATCCGCCGCTGTTATGACCGTCACAATCGTCGGGTCCCAACTCGGCGACGAAGGCAAGGGTGGCGTCGTCGATCTCTACGGCGACGCCGCCGACGTCGTCGCCCGCTATCAGGGAGGCGACAACGCAGGCCACACCGTCGTTCACGGCGGCGAGAAGTACAAGCTGTCGCTCGTTCCCTCCGGCGCCGTCCGGGGGAAAGTCGGCGTGCTGGGAAACGGCTGCGTCGTTAATCCCGAAACGCTGTTCGACGAAATCGATACGCTCCGCGAACGCGGGCTCGAGCCCGACGTGCGGGTCGCCGAGCGGGCACACGTCATCCTCCCCTACCACCGCGCGCTCGATGGGATCGAGGAGGACGAGAAGGAGGACCTCGCGGCCGGCACGACCAAACGCGGGATCGGCCCGACCTACGAGGACAAGGCCGGCCGTCGCGGAATCCGCGTCGGCGACCTGCTCGATCCCGACACCCTCCGCGAGCGCCTCGAGTACGTCGTCCCCCAGAAGCGCGCGCTGGCCAAGGAGGTCTTCGGCGCCGACCCCGACGAGGCGTTCGACGTCGATCATCTCTTCGAGACCTACCGCGAGTACGGCGAACGGCTCGCCGAGGAGGGGATGACCGTCGACTGCGGAACCTACCTCCAGAAGCGCATCGACGACGGCGACAACGTGATGCTCGAGGGCGCACAGGGAACCTCGATCGACATCGACCACGGGATTTACCCCTACGTCACGTCCTCGAACCCGACCGCGGGCGGAGCGACGGTCGGTACCGGGCTCGGCCCGACCGTCGTCGGGCAGGGCGAGGTCATCGGGATCGTTAAGGCCTATCTCTCCCGGGTCGGAACGGGGCCGCTCCCGACGGAACTCGGCGGCGTCGAGGGTCAGACGCCCGACTACGACGGCGACCAAGGCGCGGGCGAGGATGAAGAGGAGCTCGCGACCTACATCCGCGACGAGGGTGGGGAGTACGGTACCGTCACCGGCCGTCCCCGCCGGGTCGGCTGGCTCGACATGCCCATGCTGCGCCACGCCGCCCGCGCGAACGGCTTCACCGGGCTCGCGATCAACCACATCGACGTCCTCGCGGGTCTCGAGGAGGTACGAGTGGGCCACAGCTACGAGCTCGAAGGCGAAGAGGTCCTTACGATGCCGCCGACGACCGAGAAGTGGGGCGACTGCGAGGCGAACCTGAAGTCCTTCGATGGCTGGGCGGACGTCGACTGGAGCGAGGTCGCCGAGAAGGGGTACGAGGCGATCCCCGAGAACGCCCGCACCTACCTCGAGTACGTCGCCGACGAACTCGGGGCGTCGATCTACGCGATCGGCGTCGGTCCCGGTCGCGAGGAGACCGTCGTCGTCGAGAACCCCTACGAGTAGCGTTCCGTCGGCACGGGCGATCACGGGAGTCGCGTTCGAGTCGGTCCACCGTGCTCGAGGGAATCCGGCCGTCGCCGCGGCGTTCCCGAAGCCTTTTGCTGTATGCGTTCGCCTGTCGTAGTATGAAGGAGTCGCTGCTGGAGATCCTCTGCTGTCCACTCGACAAACACGAACTGGAGCTCGAAGACCCCGAATACGAGGGCGACGAGGTTATCAGCGGAACGCTGACCTGTACCGAGTGCGGCGAGCGTTACCCCATCGAGGACGGCATTCCGAACCTGCTGCCGCCGGACATGCGCGACAAATCCCCCGCCTGAACGCCTCACTGAACCGTGTTCACCCCAGCGGTCACCGTCCACGTCAACCGCGACTCGCCCGAGCGACTCGAGGCAGCGACCGCTACGTTCGAGACCTCCGAGCCGTTCACGCTGCTGCTGGAGGGCCACGACTCCCCGACTCACGTCCACTGCTGGCTCGACGAGGAACTCGCTCGCGTCGCCTCGCTTCCCCAGTCGAACTACTACGTCGAAGCCGACGCGCGAACGCCGGTCCCGATCGACGTCGACGCAGGTGGGCTCGAGGAGGCGGTCCAGGGGTTCCTCGAGGTCTCGACGGGGTACGGCGCCGAGTCGGCCGCGATCGCCGTCACCGTCGAGCCCGGTCCCGATCGGGTCGAGATCGACGAATCCCTCGCGAAGCCAAAACGGTCCCCGACTGACCAGTCGCCGGAGCCGTCCGAGCCGCTGTTCGGCGATCTCGGACTGCCCGGC
This sequence comes from Natrialbaceae archaeon, assembly GCA_003559215.1. Classification (GTDB taxonomy): domain Archaea; phylum Halobacteriota; class Halobacteria; order Halobacteriales; family Natrialbaceae; genus Natronococcus. The sequence continues at coordinate 47,899 of PWMF01000192.1, read as the reverse complement.
GATGTCGGACCGGCGGCCTTCGCCGCGCTCGCGCTCGGGGCCGTCGTCGTCGCGCTTGCGTTCGCCCTCGCTGTCGCCGCGGTGGCCGGCGGGACGGCCGCCATCGCTGCCTTCGCCGTCGTCGCGGTCACCGTCGTCGCCGCGGTCGCGTTGCGCTTTCGACCCTAGTTCCGTTCCCGCTCCGTCGCCTCGAGCCCGCCGTTCTCGTCGAACCGCTTCGCCCGGAGGTACCGCGCCCGGTAGCGGTTCGCCCCGTCGTTGACGTCGGCCTCGCGGATCTCGCCCGTGCGACCGTCCGCGACCGCGTCGATCAGCTCGGCGAGCTGGTTGAGCTCACTCGTCGTTAGCTCGAGTTCGTACGTGCGCTCTTCTTCGGACTCGAGGATCGCCCACTTGCGGGCGGCCGCAACGACGAGCGAACAGGGCTCCCGGCAGGGGAACGGGCCGTCGCCGCCCGGCGGCTCGAGGTCGTCGTCCTCGTCGTACTGCCACTCCCGACGACGGAGACACTGCGAGTCGACGCAGCAGGCCTCGGCCATCCAGCCGACGGCCTCGCGGGGGAGCTCGTCGATCACGTCGTAGATCCCCGTCTGGCGCTCGGCGGTCTCGAGCCAGTGGTCGACGTCGAGCTCGCCGCGCAGCTCGCGGTGCCAGTTGGCGATCGTCGCCGGGTAAAAGAACTCGACCGCGTCGACGAGCGCTCGGCCCGAGAGCTCGGAGAAGATCCACCCTGACCGCAGCGTCGGGGCGGTCTTCAGCGGTCGGTAGCGTCCGTCCCCGTCGTCCGTCGAGAGTTCGCGGGCGTCGCGGGGATCCTCGCAGGGCTCGAGTTCCTCGCGGGCGCGGTCGGCATCGTCGACGTGGCGAAGTTCGTACCGGCGTTCGCCCTCGCCACCGTCGACCAACCGGGCGGTGATCCGGAGCTGTCCCCACTCTCGGACGATGCCCTCATCGAGCGCGTCGTAGCGCTCGGGCACCTCGAGCGGATCGTCCTCGAGCGTCCGGTTCGCGGTCGTCGCGTCGGCCAGGGGTGCCCGCTCGCACCATCGCAGGAAGGCCCGTCGCGCCGTCCCCTCACCGCCGATCGCGTCCCAGTAGCGCCAGTTCGAGACGAGGGCCGGAACCGACTCGAGAGCGCTCCGGAGTTCGTCCTCCGCGAGGGCGCTGTGATCGGCGGTCGGCGTCTCGAGCGCGTACGTTCCGTCGGCTGCCCGCTCGAGGACGAGGCCGTCGAGAGCGACTCCCTCGTCGGCGGCGGCGAATAGGGGCTCGAGATCGGATGTCGGGTCCGCCACGCTCAGTTCCCCGCCGTCGGTTCCGGCTCGTCGGTCGCTGCGTCGTCGCTCCCGGCGGTCACAGCGCGAACGCGCTCGATGGCGTCACCCAGCTCCGCGCCGGCGTCGGCCGCCCGCTCGAGGAGGACGTCGGCCATCAGTCCCTCGGTGCCGACGGCGCCGGCGTACCAGATCCGGTGGCCGTCGACCTCCGTCGGGACGTCCCACCCCAGGCGGTAGTCCTCGGTCAGCCCCATGTCTTCGGGGATGTCCTCCTGGGTGTGGTAGCCGTCGGCGACGAAGAGCGGAACCACCACGACGTCGCCGCTTTCGAAAAAGTCGGTGACGTCGTCGACTTCCGGCTCCTCGTCCATGAACAGGGCTTTCACCTCGTCGAAGCGGTCTCGCTCGCGGATGCGGTCGGCGTGGTACTCGATGGCCTTCGCCGAGTTCTCGTTTCGCTCGGTGCCGTGGCCGACGACCGCGAGGCCGACACCTTCGCCGACGTCAGGGTTCTCGGTGACGCTCTCGGCGCGCTGGACGATCACGTCGGTCATCGCGTCGTGGGTACCGACGGGACCGCAGTAGTGGACCGTCTTGTCGACGTCTCCGGCCTCGAGAGTCACCTGCGAGGCGTCGGTTCCGTCCGAGTCCCACTTCGCAGGGTCCCAGCCTTCGAGGCGAAGCTCTCGAGGGATGACCTGCTCGGTGAAGTAGCCCTCGCTGATAAAGAGCGGAACGACGAACACCTCCTCGGACTCGAGGGTGCGGATCACCTCGCGGAAGTGTGGTTCCTCCTTCCAGAACGCCTCGCGGACCTCGTCGAACGCCCCCGTCTCGCGGACGGTGTCGGCGTGGGCGTAGGTCGGATCCGAGGCGTCCGGATTCAGGTGCGATCCGTGTGCCGCGACGACCAGCGCTTGCATACGCGGCCGTTAGGAGGGGTGCCGTTTAGGGACTTCGCTGGGGGCACGGGTCGTCGTCGGCCGAACCCCTGCGACGGTTCGGCTCTCGGTTACTGGACCGAGAAGCCGGTGCGGGCATCGCACGTCGCCTCCTGGGCGCGCAGCTCCGCGACGGCGGTGTACTCGCCGGAGCGGGGCTCCTCCCACTCGGCCTCGTAGGTCGCGGTCTCGTCGGGAGCGATCCGCTCGGAGCTGATCATCTGGGCGAACATCCGTCCGTCGGTGTACCGCCATACCTCCCGTCCCTCCTCCTCGACGACGAACTCCGCCTTGCAGGCGTCGGAAAACTGGAGCTCGACGGGGTCGGTGCCCGCGTTCCTCACGGCGAACTCGAACCGAACTGTCTCGGCCTCTCCGTTCGACGATACCTCCACCTCGAGTCGTCCCTCGAGTGCCATACGCGGACCTGCGCCGGCCCGCCGTATAGTTTTTCAGCCGGCATCGATCGACCGGCGACCGCGCACGAACGGAACGCATACGAACGCGCGGACGCGAGTTCCGGTATGGACTCGTTTCGGAACACGGGCCAACCCGACTGGAGCTGGTGGGGCAGGCTCTGGCCGACGCCGGGGGCGACGCTTCGCGAACTTGGGGTCGAGTGCGGGACGACCCTTGCCGAGGTCGGCTCCGGCGACGACTATCTCGCACTGCCGGCCGCCCGGATCGTCGCGCCCGCGCCGGTGTACGCCGTCGACCTCGAGGCCGACCTGCTCGCGGACCTCGAGGACATCGCTTCCATGCAGGGGATCGAGAACGTGCACACGATCCACGGCGACGCCCGCAATCTGGACGGGATCCTCCCCGAACCGGTCGAGACGGTGCTTCTGGCGAACGCTTTCCACGGCGTCGACGACCGAGGGCGACTCCTCGAGGCTGTCGCGAACTCGCTTCGTCCGGGCGGCTCGTTCGTCGTCGTCAACTGGGCCGAGCGCCCGCGCGAGGAGACGACCGTCGCGGGGGAGGCCCGCGGGCCACCCACCGAGCTTCGGGTCGGTCCCGAGGAGACCCGCGAGGCCGTCCTCGGACACGGCGAGTTCGCCGCCGACCGCGCGCTCGAGCTTCCGCCGTACCACTACGGACTGGTCTTCGAACGCGAGTGAGTACCCGGGAACGGTACGCCTATCCGCACCCGGCGCCAACCCCGTCGCATGCAATTCGTCGGCTACGAGCCGAGCGGACGCGGGTCGGCCCTGCTGGTGAGCGACGACAACACTGTCGAGTCCGTTCCGCTCGAGCCCGGCGAACCCCTCTCGTACGCCCTCGGTTCGCGACGCTGTGCGGGCACGATCGACGACGGCGAACACGTTTCCTGCGACCGCTCGAGGGCGCCCTACTGCGAGTACCACACGAGCACGTGGATCTGCGCCCGCTGTACGGGCACCTGCCTCAAACCGGAGATGGACTGCTACCAGGAACACGCCGTCTACCTCGCCGCGTTCGCCCCGGACACGTTCAAGGTCGGCGTCACCAAGTCCCGCCGTCTCGAGACCCGCCTCCGCGAGCAGGGCGCCGACCGGGCGGCCCACGTCCACACGGTCTCGAACGGCCGAATCGCCCGCGAGCTCGAGGCCGAGATCGCCGACTGGCTGGTCGATCGCGTCCGAACGGGCCGGAAGGTCGCCTCGCTGGCCAGCACCGTCGACGAGTCTGCCTGGGAGACGGTCCTCGACGAGTTCGACGTCATCGACCGGTTCGACCTCGAGTACGGGCTCGACCTCGAGAGCCGACCGGTTCGGGAGACGGTGGCCTCGGGGACGGTCCGCGGGGTGAAGGGGCGGCTGCTGGTCCTCGAGACGGGCGGAACGACCTACGCCGTCGACATGCGCGGCCTCGTGGGCTACGAGATCACGGAGGGAGAGCCGAGTCAGAATCTCCAGTCGTCGCTGGGATCGTTCGGCTGACCGGGTCCTGCGATCTCGCTTCCCCGACTAGGCGCTTCGACACCTCGAGAGCCGTCAGTACTCCAGTTTCGCGTCGCCCGTCTCTCCCCAGCGCTCGAGGCGGGCGTCCTCGACGCCGTAGTCGATGTCGTACGGTGTTCGCTCGGTCCATCCCTCACCGGTTAGGTGAGCCACGACGTCCGCGGCCGCGTCGCCGTACTGAGCACCCCGGTGGAAGTGCGAGGCGGTGAGGTCGAACACGTCGAGGTGTGCGTGGATCGCGGCCCGGTCGTCGTCGACGCGCCAGACGTGGACGTGGTCCCACTCGTCGCCCGCCTTCGGTCGCCGGTACGAGGCGTCAGGCGGGACGAGTTCCGCCGCCTCGGGATCCCACGCCTTCGCGGTCGCGTCGGGGAGCGCGGGCGTCCACTCGAGGTTTCCCAGCCCGGTGAACCCGTCCTCGACGGCCTCGAGCGCCGACTCGGGGCCGTCGGCGCGGGCGTGGACGTTGATCGGCAGTGCGGGCTGCCACTCGCCGTCGTCGTTCGGTTTGTACAGACACAGCGGATAGTCGTCCTCGCTATCACGGTCGGCGTCGACGACCGCGTCGGTCGGCTGCGCGCTCGCACTCGTACTCGCTGCACCGACGGCGACCGCGCTCCCGATCCCCGCGATCGCCTGCCGTCTGGTGGGGTTTCGATCCACGGGCGGTCACCGACTCCTCGAGGGGGTCGTCTCGACGTTCGGTTGCACGCCAGGCCGTTCGGCGAGGTTCGCAAGAAGCGTGCGGCTTGAGTGTTCGTGGACGGATCGACGGGGCGGCGTCTCGCACCTTCGTGCCGGCTACCCGGGCTCGAGGAGCCCGATAAACGCGTCGGCGGTCGGGAACATGGCAATCCTTTTCCGCTGCGCTACGGAACCCGAAGGTATGGCTGACGAAAACGAACCCGAGGACGTCGGCGACGAGGGCGAGGAGAAGTCGTTCCGAGAGCGAGTCGAGGAGATCCGCGAGAAGCGCGCCGAGGAGGGCGAAGGCGAGGGCGAGCCCCCTGAGAGCCCGTTCGGCGGCGGCGGTGGCGGCCCCGGCGGCATGGGCGGCGGCGGCGGCAACCCGTTCGCGCAGATGATGGGCGGCATGATGGGCGGCGGCCCCGGCGGCGGTCCGGGCGGCCCCGGCGGCCAGGACGAAGGTAACGAGGAACTCGTCCGCGAGGTCCGACAGCTCCGCGACGAGATGCGCGACCAGACCCGCGCGCTCAAGCGCATCGCCGACGCGCTCGAGGACCAGTAACGACTCCGCCTTTTTCGACGCTCTCTTCGCTCGGATAGCCGTGCGTTCGTCACTTTCAGAGTCGAAATCGCTCTCCCCCTCAGCGCAGCCGGGAGAGTGGGCTTCCGACGTCGAACCGTTCGGTGACGGACCACCGACCGACGAGGACGCCCGCGAGTTCAACGCAGACGTACGCGAGGACGATCCCCGCGACGACGTCGATCGCCCAGTGGATCCCCAGATACATCGTCGAAATCGCGACGCTGATCGCGAGCGGGACCGCGACGACGGCCCAGCGCGGGTAGACCTCCCGGGTCTGGTAGGCCAGGATACCGACGGTGGCAGCCAGCGAGGTGTGCAGCGAGGGGAAGACGTTCGTGTTGCGGTTGACCTGCCGGGTGAGGTGCTGGTAGCGTGGATAGGTGTCGTACATCAGCGCGTCGACGAGTTCGGGCATCATGTTTCGCGGGCCGTAGGCGATGACGAACGTGTACAACACTATTCCGAGCACGTAGTTGAGCGTGTACGCGGTCAGCAGCTCCCGCAGCGGTCGCGTGTTCGACAGCGCGAAGTACGCGATCACGGGGAAGATCAGCAGGAAGACGTAGCCGTAGATGTAGACGAACGAGAAGAAGGCGGTCAGCGCCGGCGTCTCGAAGGACTGCAGCCAGAGGATGAACTGCCCCTCGAGGTCGTAGATCGCCCACGTGAGATTCCAGCCGATCATCCAGGAGAGGTCGGGGACGATCTGTCTGGCGACGCCGTTGCCGAGCAACACGACGGCGAGCACGACCGTGATCGGGGTGGCCGCGCGAAGCCGGGACGTCCACTCGTGGCGCGTGTCCCGGAGTCGGTACCGACCGACGATGACGGCGATCCCCGCGAGCGTCAGCAGGGTGACGACGACGGCCAGCTGGAGCAGCACCTGGACCAACATTAGCGTCTCACCCGGAGCGCTCCGTCGTCGTAGCTGAAACCGGCGTCCTCGAAGGCGTCCCTGGCGGCGTCGACGTCGAGCTCCCCGTCGGTACCGAAAAACGGCGTCGCCGGGTCCTCACCGTTCCAGGCGAGTTCCTCGGGCGTCCACTCCTCGGTAACCGGCGTCGCGGTCGGCGCGGCGTAGCCGTGGAAGACGTTCTCGACGAGCCAGTCCTTGTCGAGCAGTCCTGCGACCGCGCGTCGGAACCGGGCGTTGGCGAACGGCGCCCGACGGGTGTTGAACCCGAGGTGGTAGAACGTCCACGACGGCGACTCGAGCATCGCGGTCTCCGGGGTCGACTCGATGTCGTCGAGGACGTACGTCTCGAGGATCGCGCTCGTGATATCGGCGCCGTCGGTGTTGACGAGTTCGATCGCCGACGTGCTCCGCGGATCGATCTGTATCCGAAGCTCCTCGACGCTCGCCTCGGGGAGCTCGACGCCCTCGCGGCGGGTGAAGTGATCGTCGTAGCGCTCGAGGGTCACGTGTTCGCGCTCGGTTCGTCCCTCGAAACGAAACGGCCCGCTGCCGACCGGCGGGACGTTGTCCGTCGTCACCGCCTCGGTGGCTCCCTGGGCGACGCTGACGCCCCTGATATTTGCGGGCGCAGCTCGGTCCTCCCAGACGTGTTTCGGGAGGATCGGCACGGTGAGGACCCGTTCGGCGACGGCCTCGCCCGCATCGAGTTCGAACTCGAGGTCGCGACCGTCGACGTCGATCGCTTCGACGGCCGCCGCCAGCCCTCTGTACTGGGGCGGGGGCGACGGCGACTCGCCGCCCTCGAGTTCGGTGTCCTGCAGCAACCGGTAAGTAAACTCGACGTCGTCGACGTCGAGCGGTTCGTCGTCGTGGAACCGGCAGTCCTCGCGGAGCCGTACTCGGAGGGTGCCGTCGTCGTACGTCCAGTCATCGGCGAGCCAGGGCTCGATCTCGCCGCCGCGTTCGGTCGCCAGCGAGTCGTACACCAGCTCGAGGAACGGCTCGTAATCGCGGTACTCGGCCGTCAGCGGATTGAGGTTCTCGGAGATGCGCGCGTCGGTGTGGGCCGTTCGCAGCCGGTCGACGTCGTCACCGGCCTCGAGCTCGAGGTAGCCCAGCCGGGTTGCCGGGTGGGCCTCGCCCCAGCCGTCGAAGCGGTCGGTCCGGACGAAGCGGTGCTCTTCGGGCACGCAGATCGGGACGAACGGCTGTTCGCGGGCCAGCTCCTCGAGTAGCTCCGCGACGGCCGCCTCCCGCTCCTCGCCGTCGGCCCGGCGCTGGGCCTCGAGCAGGTCGTCGAGTTGCAGGTTCGCGTAGCCGAAGGGGTTCTGCCAGCCGGACTCCTCGGCGTAGATCGAGTGCAGCGCCTCGTAGAGGAAGTCCGGATCGGTGCTTCCGGGGTGGCGTCCGACGTAGAGGTCGAACTCGTGGTTGATCAGGACCGCTCGCAGGAACTCCTCGTTCGAACGCATGTCGATCGAGACGTCGACCCCGACCGCCTCGAGGACGGCGGCGACCTCCCGTGCGAGGCGGATCCCCTCGCGGTCGCCGTCGGCCGGCAGGGTGACGATGGTCACGGAGAGCTGGTCGACCGACTCGCGGTTGACGACGGTTCGAACCTGGCGAACGCAGCCGCTGGTCGCGACGGCGAGCCCGGCCGTTCCGGCGAGAACCGCGCGCCGACTTCGTGGCCGTTCGGACGGTGCCGGCGTTCCGTCGGTCATTCGGTGGATACCTTCAATTCAGCCAGTGCCTGTATAACAGTATTGCGTTCGGGCTCACTCCCGGTCGTCCCGCGAGACCAACCGCCGGTCGAGGTACCGACGGAGCCGGCCGACCGGCCGTCGGCCGACGAGGATCCCCGAGAGCCGGACGCAGACGGCAGCGAGCGCGAGCCCCGCGACGACGTCGATCGCCCAGTGGATCCCCAGGTACATCGTCGAGATCGCGACGCTGACCGCGAGTGCGGCCGCGACCGGGAACCAGTAGGGGTAGCTCGAGCGCGTCAGGTAAGCGAAAATGCCGACGGTGGCGGCGAGTGAGGTGTGCAGCGAGGGAAAGACGTTCGTGTTACGGTTGACCTCGCGGGTGAGGTGTTGGTACTCGGGGCTGTTGTCGTACAGCATCGTCACCGTCAGCTCCTCGGGCATCACGTTTCGCGGTCCGTAGGCGATGACTACCAGGTAAAACGCCAGCCCGAGCACGTAGTTCAGCGAGTACGCCGTCAGCAGCCGGCGGAAGGTCCGCGTATTCGACAGCGCGAAGTACGCGATTCCGGGGAAGATCAGGAGGAACGCGTAACCGTAGACGTAGACGAACGAGAAGTAGGCGGTCAGCTCCTCGGTCGCGATCGACTGGAAGAGCAGGACGAACTCCCCCTCCAGATCGTAGAACGTCTCGGTCATGTGGAACCCGATCGCGCCCTCGATCTCGTCGCCACGCCAGCGAACGACGCGGTTGAGCACCAGGACGGCGGCCAGAACCGAGATCGCGGGTGCCGTGATTCGGAGTCTGGATCGCCACTCCCGCGCGGTTGTGACGAGGCGGCCGCGACCGACGAACAGCGCGATCGCCACCAGAAGCAGGATTCCGACGACGACTGCGACCTGCGTCAGGACCCGGGTGAGAACCTCGGCGTACATCGTGTTACAGACGGAGCCGCCCCTGATCGTCGTACCGGTAGCCGGTGGCCTCGAAGGCATCCCTGGCGGCCTCGGCGTCGAGTTCGCCGTCGGCACCGAAAAACGGTGCGACCGGATCCTCGCCGTCCCATACCAGTCGGTCGGGGACCCACTCCTCGGGAAGCGGCGTCGCAGTTGGGGTGGCGTGGCTGTCGAACACCTCCTCGACGATCCACGCCTTGTCGAGCAGTCCGGAAACCAGCCGTCGGGCGTGGGGGTTGCTGAACGGCTCGATTCGCGCGTTGAATCCGACGTGGTAGAACGATCGCGACGGCGACTCGAGATGGTCGACCACCGGATCGTCGGGGATCGTATCGAGCGCGTGGGCCTCGAGCATCGACGCCGTGACGTCGGCGCCGTCGTTCGCGACGCGCTCGATTGAGGAGGCGCTGCCGGGATCGATCCCAAACTGCAGCTGCTCGACCCCGACCGAGGGAAGGTCGACGTCCTCGCGGCGGGTAAAGTGATCGTCGTAGCGCTCGAGGGCGAGGTGTTCGCGCTCGCTCCGGCTCTCGAAGCGAAACGGGCCGCTACCGATCGCCGGGACGTTGTCCATCGTCACGAGCCCCCACTGACCCTGCGTCGCGGTGAACGCCTCGGCGTTTTCGGCGCGGGCGTCTACCTGTTCGCGCCACCGATGTTCGGGGAGGATCGGTACGGTGAGGGCGCGTTCGGCGGCCTCGAAGCCGGCCGAGAACTCGAGGCGGAGTTCGTGATCGCTCTCGACGGTGACGTCCTCGAGCGTCGAGACGTGGCTCCGGTAGCGAGGGGCCGGTGACGCGAACTCGGTCCGGCCGAGCGCCGTATCCTCGAGGAACCGATACGTGAAGGCGACGTCGTCGGCGGTAACGGGCTCATCGTCGTGGAACCGACAGTCCTCTCGGAGCGTTACCACTGCTTCGGTGTTCGCGTCACCGTCTTCCGTTCCCTCGATCGCCGTCAGCTCCCAGTTCTCGGCCAGCCAGGTGACGAGTTCGCCGTCGTGTTCGGTCGCAAGCGAGTCGTACAGCAGATCGATCGTCGAGCCCCGCTCGCGAAGCGTCGCCGATAGCGGGTTCAGGTTCCGCGAGATCCGGGCGTCGGTGACCAGCACGCGAAGTCGATCGACGTCCTCGTTCGGCTCGAGGCCGAGATAGCCGTGGCGGCTCTCGGGGTGGTCGGGGCTCCAGCCGTCGAAGTGATCGGTTCGAACCACGCGGTGTTCCTCGGGAAAGCAGATCGGATCGAGCGGCTTCTTCTCGACCAGCGCCTCGAGCAACGTTGCGACCCGTTCCTGTCGGCGCTCCCCGTCGACGCGCCGCTGGGCCTCGAGGTGATCGTCGACGGGCATACTCGAGAAGCCGAGGGGGTTTTGCCACCCCGATTCGTTCGCGTACCTCGAGTGCAGGGTTTCGTAGAGGAAGTCGGGATCGTAGTCGGCTGGGTGCCGTCCGACGTAGAGATCGAACTCGTGGTCGATCAGGACGGTCTCGAGAAAGTTCGAGCGCGAACGCATGTCGATCGAGACGTCGACTCCGACCGCCTCGAGGTGGGCCTCCAAGTGGCGGGCGATCCGGACGGCTTCCCTGTCGCCGTCCGCGGGGACCGTCGTGATAGAGAGGGCAAGGCGGTCCGTATCCTGTCCGACGGCGCTCTCGACGCGATCGATACAGCCGCTGGTCGCGAGGGCGAATCCGGCGGCACCCGCAGCCAGCACTGAGCGCCGATCGACGCCGTATGGTCGAGTAGTTGACTGACGATTCATTCCGCTTCGCTACCTCGATTTGGTATAGCTACATAACAACTTTGTGCTCTATGTACGTCCTAAACGGGCTGGCTGAGGACATATACGGCCGATAATCCCCGTTTCATCAGTCCGGGTCGTTCCGTAACATCAATGTAGAGATGCGCGAAACACGCAGCCATGACTGTCGCCGCCGAGCGGATCGACCGTCTTCACGAACTGGCTCGAGCGGCGGCCGCGGACGACGAGCGAGAGCGGGCCCGGTACTACGTGCGTCTCGCGCGCCGGGTCGCGGAGCGAAACCGGCTCGAGCTTCCTCGCGAGTTCCGTCGGTTCACCTGCGACGCCTGCGACGCGTACCTCAGACCCGGCCGGAACGCCCGCGTCCGGACCCGAGACGGCCACGTCGTCATCACGTGTGACTGCGGCGCCCAGTCGCGATACCCTTACGAGGAGTAGGTCCCGTTCGATATTGCTAAGATTCAAACGGGTTGCGTTGCTATGCGGGGGTATGGATATCGAAGAGCGCAAGCGAAAGGCCCACGATCTCGACGTCACCGTCTGGGTCGGCAAGAGCGGGCTCGAGGCCGTCGTCGACGAACTCGACGACCAGCTCTCGAACGAGAAACTGGTAAAGGTGAAGTTCCTGCGAGCCGCTCGAGCGGGGAGCTCCACCGACGATAAGGCGGCCGATCTCGCCGAACGAGTTAACGCCGAACTCGTCGACTCGCGCGGACACACGGCGGTTCTGTACCGATGAACAACGCAGGAACGCTCGCCCAGGTGGGGGATATCGACGCGCTCGAGACGGCGGCGCTCGTCGATCTCGCGATCACCGGACTCCGGTTCCTCGTCGCGTTCGTCGTCGTGGTGATGATCGGCCGACTCGTCCTCCTTCCCCTGGTCAATCGCGCGTTCGATCGACGCGAACTGGACGAACACGTCAGGAACCCGCTGTTGATGCTGACGCGGTTCGGCATCCTCTTCGTCGCCGTCGCCGGCGCCTTCGGTTTCGCCGGGTTCGAGAACTTCCTCGTGTCGCTGGCCGGTATCGCCGCGGCCGGGGCGCTCGCGGTTGGGCTGGCGATGCAGAACGTCATCTCGAACTTCGTCGCGGGAATCTTCATCTACGCCGACAAGCCGTTCCGGATCGGCGACTGGATCGAGTGGGACGGCGGCGACTACTCCGGCGTCGTCGAGGACATCAGCCTTCGCGTGACGCGGGTCCGAACGTTCGACAACGAGCTGTTGACGGTCCCGAACTCCGCGCTCACCGGCGGGGTCGTCAAAAACCCCGTCGACGGGGACAAGCTCCGGCTGAAGTTCGTCTTCGGTATCGGTTACGGCGACGACATTCAGCAGGCGACCGACATCATCGTCGAGGAGGCGAAACGCCACCCCGGAATCATGGACGACCCCGAGCCGGCCGTCCGACTGACCGAACTCAACGACTCCGACGTCGGCCTCCAGTCGCGGATCTGGATCTCCGATCCCTCGAGAGCCGACTTCGTCCGCACCAAAGGCGAGTTCATCACCGCCGTCAAGCAGCGCTTCGACGAGGAAGGAATCGACATCCCCTACCCGGTTCGGACGCTCGAGGGCGGCCTCGAACTCGAGGACCGACAGCACGTCGCCGAAGCCGCCGAGTAGCGCGGTATTGAACGGTTTCCTCCCGGCGATCTATCTCATCCGTTCGAGAGCGACCGGTTCGGTGGACGGGAGCGGGGCTCGAACATCGCGAGAGCTGTGCGACTCAATGGAAGAGCACCCTCTTTTGACGATTCTGTCGAGCGAGGCACGTAGCGCCGCTGCTCGCGGAGAGGAAAAGATCGGTGGTTATGAATGTGGAGGGCCGCGGTTGCCCGGCGTTCCGGCCGGGGGAATCCCGGTTGCCTTCTCCACCCCGCGACCCGTCGAGCGACAGGTGTCCGGCGGTCCACTGCTCGCTTCCGCGCCTGATGGGCTGTCGCCGACTAACCACGATGGGGCGTCCCTGCGGACGGCCACCGTGGACCGCTGTCCCCGACGGACGAGGCTTCTCTGTTGGCTCCCGGGGCCCCGGCCGGTCTGACCGGACGCCCGCGGCGTTCGGTCCCCGCTAATGACCATAGCGCGGGTGACGAGCAGGGCCAAACTGCCCGACCTATCCATCTCAGTATAGGAGGCTGGAACTTAAGGGCCTTTCGTCTCGAGCACCGCCCGAAAACCGCTCGAGGGCGCGACGACGGCGGACCTCGCGGACGTACGAGCGCTCAGTCGATGCCGGCGTGGTCGGCCTCGCCGGACTCGCCGCGCTCCTTCGACGAGAGCGGTACCGCGAGGACGAGCGAGATCGCGTAGTAGAGGCCGATGGCGGCCGTAACGACGGTACCGTCGACGTCCAGGAGGGCGGCGCCCTCGAACTGAATACCATCACCCACGTTGCTAACAACTGGTACGCTCCCGACAAAATCGCTGTTTGCACCGGTTCCGACACGTGACTGTCCCCTCGGCTGCCGTTGCTGACGGCCAACGCGGCCCGAACTACTCGTCGCCGTACGCTTCTCGGAACCGGTCGAGCTGCTCGTCCGTGCCGGCGATCACGATCGAGCCGCCGCGCTCGAGACGTGTCCCCTCGACATCCGAGCGGTACTCCCCGTTTCGCTCGAGTCCGACGACGATACAGTCGGTTTCCTCTCGGATCGTCGCCGTCTCCAGTTTCGAGTCGACGAGCCCCGGAGCGGCGAGCTGTCGCAACCGGAGCTGGTCGCTGAGCGGCATCACCTCACGTTCGAACGCCCGCAGCGCGATCATCCGACCCGCGACGTTCGGCAGGGCGAGGGCGTGGTCGGCGCCCGCGGTCCGCAGTGCCCGCAGGCTGTCCGCGGTATCGGCGCCGACGACGATCTCGACGTCCGGATGCAGAGCGTTCGCCGTCAGCGTTACCAGGACCGCATCGTCGTCGCTCTCGAGCGCGATTGCCACCGTTCCTGCATCCTCGATGCCGGCCGCAAGCAGCGTCTCCTCGTCCGTTCCGTCGCCGACGACGTCGACGATCTCGTCGTCCTCGCGGTCGACGACGGTAGTCTCGAGCCCGGCGCGCTCGAGGGTGCCGGCGGCCGTCCGCCCGACGAGTCCGGCGCCGACGACGACGACCGGCTCCTCGGCCGTTCGGTACGGACTTCGGGAGGAACGGGTCCGGTCCGCGACGGCCTCGAGTGCCGGTTCGGTGCCGGCGACCAGCAACGACGTGTTCTCGTCGACGTGAACTTGCTCCGAGAGTTCGGTGACGAAATCTCCCCGGACCCACGCACCGACGACGGTCGCGTCGGTCTCCTCGAGCGCCCGCGTCGAGTCTATCGTCTCGCCGAAGAACTCGCTCTCGGGATCGACGTAGAACTCGGCGAGATCGATGTCGTCGCCGAGCGTGAACTCCCCTTCGGGAGCCGGCGCGACGATCGTCCTGACCCGGTCGCCGAGCGCCTTTCCGAGGCGGTGTTTCGGCGAGAGCACCTCGTCGACGCCGGCGTACCGGAAGTACCGCGCCCGCGAGGGGTCGGTGACGAGGACGAACACGTCGGCGTCCGGCTCACGGTCTTCGATCGCGAGGACGGCGTTGATGAACTCGCGTTCGGTCGCGTCGACGACGACGGCGACCGCGTCCTCGAGCCGTACCGCCTCGAGTACCTCGTCGTCGTCCGCGTCCCCGTACAGCACCGCGAGCCCGTCCTCGTGGAGCCGCCGGGCGCGGTCCTCGTCGGCCTCGAGGATCACGTACGGCGTGCCGTCCGCCTCGAGTTCGTCGACCAGCGTGTCACAGAGGGCGGTGTAGCCGACGACGACGACGTGATCCTCGATCCGATCGATCTCCTCGGGCGGCGTCGGCTGGACGAGCGTCTGGATCCAGGGGACGACGAACTGCGGGATCGCGACGGCGATGTAGGCGATCCCGGTGACCTGCACCAGCAACACCAGCGCGGTCATCTCGAGGCTCTCCCAGGGGGCGTCCTGTCCGTACCCCGTCGTCGTCATCGACTGGACGACGAGCTCGAGCGACTGGAACCAGGTTCGGGACTCGCCCTCGTAGACGGCCATTCCCCACCGGTAGGTGAGCGTGTACAGCGAGATCAGGGCGAGGAGGGAGCCGACGTACACCGCCAGCCGACGGGTGAGTTTCACCACGGTCGGCCACCCGCGGCTCGTCTCGAGGGGGCGCGATCCGAACGGCGCGCGCGAAGCATACGAGATCGATCACCCCAGGGGATATCGTTCTTGCCCGCCGAGACGGACCGGTCGAGCCGCGGGCTCGGCGAGAACTCTCGGATCGCGGTTCGGGGTTCGCCCTCGAAGACTCGAGCGGCGACGTCGATCAGTCGGCCTCGGCGCCACGAACCCTGGCCAGGACGTTTCGCTCTCGGAGTATCGTGACGACGGCCCAGCCGAGAACCGTGAGCTCGAGCGCCAGCACGACCGGGTGGAGCGTATGCGTAACGTCGGTCACGGGGAGGACGATCGTTACCGTCTCGAACGCCTCCCGCTCGTCCGGGGGTGGCCCGAGGAAGAGCACGTAGTACGGCGTCGCGGAGAGTCCCTGGGTCGTTGCCACGTTCAGGAAGTCGGTCCCGATGTGAACCAGCCACCCCAGCGACAGCGCTGCACCCCGACGGCCGAACAGCTGCGTGAGCGCGAGACTCGCGGGAACGGCGACCGCGACCGAGTGCGCGACAGTGTGGGTAAATGGCGTCAGGCCGAGCCAGTACAGCGGCCGATCCACGAGGTCGGGCAGCGCCGAGCCGAGGACGAGGTACGCGACCGGAAACCGGCTGTAGACCCCGAGCAGATACCCTATCGCCAGATGTGTCGGAAAGGTAAGGTGGAGCATCGTGGAGGCGACTACGGGATCGCAGGCGCTCGCGGGACTTCAACCGTCGGTACGCGAACGGAGCACGAAAAATCGAACCGGTTCAGGCCGCGTCGATCAGGCCGCGTCGGTCGGGTCGAACTCGTCGAACCCGCCCGTCTCGAGCCCGGACTCGAGGTCGGCGACCGCGTCGGGCGAGATCTCCTCGAGCGCGCGCTCGAAGTGGTCGGCGGTGAGCTCGATCGCCTCGACGTCGGAGTCTTCGCCGGCGGCCTCGCGCTCGACGTGCTCCCGGACGGCGATCGTCGCGGCCTCGCGGCAGACGGCCTCGACGTCGGCACCGGTGTAGCCCTCGGTCTCTTCGGCCAGCGTATCGAGGTCGACGTCCGCGGACAGGGGCCGGTCCTGGGTGTGGATCCGGAAGATCTCGCGGCGGGCGGCCTCGTCAGGCTCGTCGACCTCGACGTGGCGGTCGAGCCGGCCGGGTCGAAGCAGGGCGTCGTCGATCAGCTCGGGCCGGTTCGAGGCCGCGACGACGACGACGTCCTCGAGCTCCTCGAGGCCGTCGAGTTCGGTCAGCAGCTGCGAGACGACCCGTTCGCCGACGTTCGAGTCGCCGCCCCCGCTGCCGCGCTTGGACGCGATGGCGTCGATCTCGTCGAAGAAGATGATTGTCGGGGCGTTCGCGCGGGCCTTCTCGAAGACCTCGCGGACCCCCTTCTCCGACTCGCCGACGTACTTGTCGAACAGCTCCGGTCCCTTGACCGAGATGAAGTTCGACTGGGACTCGTTCGCGACGGCCTTCGAGAGCAACGTCTTCCCGGTCCCCGGTGGGCCGTGGAGCAACACGCCCTTCGCGGGGCTGAGATCGACCTGCTCGTAGGCGTCGGCGTGTTCCATCGGCCACTGGATCGCCTCGCGGAGCCGTCCCTTCGCCTCCTCGAGCCCGCCGACGTCCTCCCAAGTGACGTCCGGGACCTCGACGAAGACCTCCCGCATCGCCGAGGGTTCGACCCCCCGGAGCGCGCTCCGGAAGTCCGCCGCGGTGACCTCGATCTTCTCGAGGATCTCGGCGTCGATCTCGTCGGCCTCGAGGTCGAGTTCGGGGCGGAGCCGTCGCATGGCAGTCATCGCCGCCTCCTTCGCTAAGTTCTCGAGGTCGGCGCCGACGAAGCCATGGGTGTTCTCGGCGAAGCGCTCGAGGTCGACGTCCTCGGCCAGGGGCATCCCGCGGGTGTGAATCTGGAGGACCTCCTCGCGACCGTCGGCGTCGGGGGCGCCGATCTCGATCTCGCGGTCGAACCGACCCGGCCGCCGGAGCGCGGGGTCGATCGCGTCGACGCGGTTCGTCGTCCCGATGACGGTGATCTCGCCGCGGTCCTCGAGACCGTCCATCAGGCTGAGCAGCTGGGCGACGACGCGTCGTTCGACGTCGCCCTGGACGTCCTCGCGTTTGGGTGCGATCGAGTCGAGTTCGTCGATGAAGACGATCGCGGGCTCGTTCTCGGCGGCCTCCTCGAAGATATCTCGGAGCTGCTCCTCGCTCTCGCCGTAGTACTTCGACATGATCTCCGGGCCGGAGAGCGTCACGAAGTGGGCGTCGACCTCGTTGGCGACCGCCCGTGCGATGAGGGTCTTCCCGGTGCCCGGTGGCCCGTGCAGCAGGACGCCCTTGGGCGGCTCGATGCCGAGCGTCCGGAACAGCTCCGGGTGGCGCATCGGCAGCTCGATCATCTCGCGGACCTGCTCGAGCTCGTCGTCCAATCCGCCGACGTCCTCATAGGTGACCGTCGGCGTCTCGCCCTCCTCGCCGTCGCCACCCTCGATCGGGCCTCGAGCCTCGATCTCGAGCTGGTCCGGGGTGCGGTCGACGAGTTCGACGTCGGTCCGATTGCCGACGACGACCGTTCCAGCGGGCTCGGTGTCGACGACGGTGATCGGGAGCTGACGGCCCGAACGGCTCGTCAGCAGGCCGAAGCCGAGCGATACCGAGAGCGTGTCGCCCGGGCTGACGGCCCGATCGGAGAGCTTACCCCGCAGGTAGGAGCCGAGGTCACCCTGGATGCGAACGTTTTCGGGAAGGGCGACCCGGACGCGCTCGGCTGGCTGGACGTCGGCCGCCTCGACGGAGACGGCGTCGTCGATCCGCGCGCCTGCAGCCTTTCGAAGCTGGCCGTCGATACGGACGATACCTCTTCCCGTGTCCTGGGAGCGGCCGGGCCAGACCCGTGCGATGACTCGGCCCTCGCCGCCCTCGATGGCGACGAACTCCCCGCTGGAGACGCCGAGTTCGTCCATCGCTTCTCTGTCGATCGATGCCAGACCGCTGCCCGCGTCTTTCCGCTTGAGTGGTTTTACTCGAAGTTGCATACGTATCAGTGATAGCTGTCGCTGTCGGCCGGCGCGAACGCGCGTCCGGCCGGGTGGTCGGTTCGCCGGCGAAGCCGGGTATCGGTACGACGTCGTTCGGGATGCCGATTCGGTCGGGGGTTAGTCGGCTGTTTCACCCTCGAGGGGGATCTCCCTGCCGCGAGTCTCGGGACCCGCGGTCGGGAGCGTCACCTCGAGGACGCCGTTGGTGTACGTGGCCGCGATCTCCTCGTCGTCGACGATCTTTGGGAAACGGAATCGACGGTGGTAGGTCTTCTTCCGTCCACGATCGTCGTCGACGTGTTCGGCGGCGACGTTCAGTACGCCGTCGTCCCACGCCAGGTCGATTTCGTCGGTTTCGAACCCCGGCATGTCGATCGTGAGGACGAACTCGCCCTCTTCCTCGTACAGTTCGTAGTCGCTGCTTCCCTGCTGTCCGAACAGCCGAGACGGCATCTCGAGGTTCTGCGTCCAGGTGCTTGCTGTCGGTCGGAGCACCATGGGTGGTCACCTCGTGTGCATTAGTTGATTGTTCGCGGTTCTATATAAATCTTTCGGCCAACATCGGACTGGCTAGTGAAAAGGACCAATTGGGAGCGCCCCCAAGGATCGAACATGGGACTTGGAAGCACTGCAAAGAAGATCCAGGGGTTGTCCGAACGCGCGGAAGCGATGTACAAGCAGGTACAGGAGCTCCAACAGCGGATCACGAACCTCGAAGAGGAGGTCGACGACACGCACGACACCGTCAACCGGATGGACCACCAGCTGACCGAGCAGCGCGAGCTACTGCTCGCGATGGCCGAGCAGCAGGGAATCGACGGCGAGGAGATCCTCGCGGACGCCGCGATCGACCAGGCCGAACTCGAGGGCGGGAACAGCTCGGCGGAGGAGACCGACGCGAAGCGTCGCCGCGAGGAGAGGACCGCGGAGTAGCGCCGACAGACTCTTTTACCGGGACGAAATCCCCCACACAGCGCCGTGACCGGCCCCCTCGCAATAGCAAAACCTAACAACAGGGGCAACATTTGCCAGCACGATGACGACCCACGAGCGACCGGTGGACTCGGTGCTCGAGACGATCGGTCGGACGCCGCTCGTTCGCCTCCAGGAGTCGCCGGGCGACGTGCAGATCTACGCCAAGCTCGAATCGTTCAACCCCGGCGCGAGCATCAAGGACCGGATCGGCCGCTACATGCTCGAGCGGATGCTCGAGCGCGGGGACTTGCCAGCCGGCGGAACGGTGATCGAACCGACCGCCGGCAACACGGGTATCGGCCTCGCTATCGCCGCCCAGCAGCTCGGTCTCGACGCGATGTTCGTCGTTCCCGAGCGTTTCAGCGTCGAGAAACAGCAGCTGATGGCCGCCCTCGGTGCGGAAGTTATCAACACGCCGTCGGACGACGGGATGGGCGGGGCGATCGACCGAGCTCACGAGCTCGCCGCCGAACTCGACGACGCCGTCGTCCCCCAGCAGTTCTCGAACCCCCTGAACACCGAGGCCCACTACGAGACGACCGCCCCGGAGATCTACGAGGCCCTCAACGATGAGGTCGGTGCCGTCGTCGCCGGCTGCGGAACCGCCGGCACGCTGATGGGACTGGCCCGCTACGCCCTCGAACGGGACGAGACGACCCACGTCGCCGCCGTCGAACCCGAGGGGTCGGTGTACGGCGAGCTGCTCGAAGAGGAGCGTGAGGAAGGCGAGTACAAGATCGAGGGGATCGGCACCCACGACCACTCGACCAACGAGCTGTTCGATCCGGAGCTGGTCGATGCGGTTCACGCCGTCTCCGACCGGGCGGCCCACGAGGAGCTCGCCCGCCTCGCCCGCGAGGAGGGCCACCTGGTAGCCTCGAGCGCCGGCGCGGCGAGCGTCGCCGCGGATCGAGTCGCCCGGGCGATCGCCGACGGCGACCTCGAGACCCCCCACGATACCGTCGTCACGGTGTTTCCGGACTCGAGCGAGCGCTACCTCTCGAAGGGGATCTACCGCTCGCTCGAAGAGTGGACGTCCTGACGGGGCCGATCGGCCAGTTGCCGCGTGACTGGCTTACTGATAGAGCTTCTTCGCGTCGACGACGTCCAGGGTCTCGTCCTGTTCGGCCTCCCACACCCGAACGACGAGATGCGCCTTGCAGTGGTACTCCACCATCTCCATCCCCGTCCGCTCGTTTCTGAGTACGAGCTGGCAGGTCCCTTCGTTCGAACAGTCCCCGGACCGATCACACATTGTGTTCCCGTATTCCTCTGGTCGGTAAGTCTTTGTCGGTGATTGGGGTTTCTGCGAGCGGCGATACCGTCGTCAGCGAGCCGACGAAACCGTCCACGATCAGGCGAGGCGTCGCCGATGTTGTACCTTCATACACCGATCCTGGACGGCGGCTCGCCCGCTCTCCTCGACGCGTTCCGCCGCCTCGTCGTCACGGATCCCCAGCTGGGTCCAGACCGTCTCGATGTCGTCGCGCTCGAGGACCTCCTCGACGATGCCGGCGACCTCCTCACTGGGCCGGAAGACACAGATGACGTCGATCTCCTGGTCGACGTCCGATAGCGCGTCGGCCGCCGGTCGATCGAAGATCTCCTCGGCGTTCGGGTTGACTGGAATCACGTCGTACCCCTGCTCGAGAAGGTATCGGGGAACGTCGTGTGCGGCCTTCCCGGGCGTGCTCGAGCAGCCGACGACGGCGATCGTCTCGCTCTCGAGGGCCTCGCGGATCCGGTCGAGTTCGGACTCTGGCATATCCGGCCTAAGGTCGCCGGCCCTAAACGTTACGCGGCGCGTTCAGGTTCCGAGTCCGGTCGTGCGGATCTCCGGCTCGCCGTCGTCTCCTTCTCGGACCTCGATGAGGCCGTCGAACAGCTGTTTGAGCGTGTTCATCGTCTGTTCGTCGTGGGCCGTCGAGTCGATGACGGAGATACCCAGCGCGTTCGCGCTCTGAATCCGGCCGGTAAAGACGTGGAGGAATCGAAACACGGTCTGGAGATCCGCGTACATGAGCAGCGTCGAGATCGAGGATACGAGGACGCGATTTCGCTCGAGCCCGCGCTCGTCGTAGAACTCCTGGAGGAACTCGGAGAGCTTGATCCCGATTCCGGTCATGTCCACCGGGGAGGCGGCGTACTTGATGCGGGGGTCGTCCTCGACGGCTCCGACGCCGCGCTGTTCGGTCACGCAGTCGACGACACCGACGTCGGCGTCCGCAGGAAAGTTCGGCAGGATCGCCTCGGCGCTGTCCTTCGTGGTCACCGCGATCGACCCCTCGCTACGGGCCGCCCCGTCCTCGAGCAGGCCGAGCGCGAGCCCGCGCTTTCCGGTCAGCGGCGGTCCCGACACGAGCACGTTCGTTCCGGGAGCGACTTCGACGTCCGGACCGACGGCAGCGAGATCGTACATACCTGGCGTTCCTCATCGAAGCGCTCCATCCCGACGGCACTCCGGGACTGAAGCATCTGATAAGACGATGCACCAACGCGCGTATAGATCTTTTGATTGATGTGTTCCGCTCGGTCGACTCAGACGACCGCGCCGCCCTCGAGCGCGCGGCCGACGATGAAGGCAACGGCGGCGAGGAACATCCCGTACTTGAGACGGGACTGGCCGGCCGTCGGATCGTCGAAGCTCTCGTAGGCCGCGTACAGCATGATCGCATTCGCCGGCAGCACGAGGGCCAGGTAGGCGACCCCGAACTCGCCGAGGACGTACGGCAACGGACTCGCGAGCACGGCCGCGACGAGCAGCGCCGTCGCGACCGCCAGCGCGGGTCGCTCGCCGATCGCGATCGGCAGCGTGTTCAATCCCTCCTCGCGGTCGCCCTCGAGGTCCTCGACGTCTTTGATGATCTCACGGGTCAGCGTGGCGACGCCCGCGAGGACGAACAACACGGCGGCGGGGCCGACTTCGCCGACGGCTGCGGCACCGAACAGGAACGTACTCCCGACGAGGTAGGCGACCAGGGCGTTACCTAGCCCCGGAAGGCCCTTGAAGAGCTCCGTGTACGCCACCAGCGCGAGGAGGTTGATCGCGGCGATCGCAATCGCCAGCCGCGGAAGCACCAGGGCCAGCCCGATCGCGCCGACGAACAGCACGACGCTGAACGCGAGCGCGCCGCGAGGGCTCACCGCGCCCCGCGGGATCGCTCGCTCGGGCTGGTTGATCCGATCGATCTCGCGATCGAAGTAGTCGTTGATCGCGTTTCCCGCACCGACCGCCAGCCCCGTCGCTGCAACGGCGGCCACCACCTCGAGCGGATAGGCCGTCACCCCACTGGCAACGAACGCGCCGATAAACGTCAACACGCTGGCGGCGATCACGTTCACCGGTCGCGTCAGCTCGAGCAACCCACGAACCGTCTCCCCCGCAGTCATGCCCGACTCTGCTCAGGCGGCGAGGATAAACGGTCCGATCTCTACCGCCACTGCTCGAGATCACAGAGGTCGGCGTCGGCGACCGAGAGCCAGGCGCCCGCTCGCTCGCCCTCGTCGGTGTCGAGCGGGACCGCCATCCAGACGTCCGCCTCGTCGTCACCGCACAGCTCGAGGGGACGTCCCTCGGACGATTCCTCGTCGGCACTGGATTCGGGCCGCTCGCGTACCGTCATGCGTAGGGGTTTGGTCTCGGGACGTAAAGAGTGCTCGAGGCGATTGCCACGCCGTGAGAACGACTGCGGGTGTGGCGGGGGGTCTCGAGGTTGTCTGAAATCGAGTGACTTATACGGAGCCGACGGAAACCAAGGAGTGAGGGCGCTTAGCTCAGTCTGGACAGAGTACTTGGCTTCGGACCAAGCTGCCGCGGGTTCAAATCCTGCAGCGCCCATGATTTTACGACGAACGGACGTGAGGAGCAGATCACGTCCGCAAAGGATTGGGAGTAGAGAACGGCGAGCACTGCGAGTCGTTCGCGTGGTTCAAATCCTGCAGCAGCTTCTCCTCGAGCTTCGCTCCTGGTTTACCGGAGTAAACGCGTTCTCGAGTCCTCCCTGCCGAGACGCCGACTACGTCTCACGGTAGCGCCCGCGCGAAAACTCGAGCACCGATCCTTCGACGGGCTGGAAACGAGCTATGTGGGGTATCTCAACTCCTAAATACGCCCAACCGTCGGATGGTGGTATGGAACGAAACCCCGATCTCGAGCGACGCCGACTCCTCCAGGCGACGGCGGGCGCGCTCGTCGTCGGCGCGGCCGGTTGTGCGGACGCAGAGGACGACGACTCCCACCCCCAGCTCGAGGAGCTGGATATCGACGCCCTCCGGGAGACGGTCGCCGAGCAGTCCGAGGCTCCCGACGGATCGGTGACGCTGGGGGTCGGGTTCGCGGACGACCCGCTCCCGATGACGAGCGAACTGTACGAACCGGATCCCGACGCCGAGATCAGCGACACCGAACAGTACGACACCCAGGAGCTGAACGACGTCGACCTCGTCGCCGACCCGGTCGAGGAGCTGCCGACCCTCGATACCGACGATATCACGCTCTACGCGCTCGAGCTGGCGCCGGGTGAGACCCGGACGATGGCGCTTGTCGTCCGGGGCGACGAGGACGTGACCTTCGACGCACACGTTCCCGAAGGGGAGCCGTACGAACTCGACGACGGACTCGTGCTCAACTGCTACTGTATCGACGAGGTGTGGAACGCGCCCGCGGAGGGGACCTGGACTCGCGTGATCGAGGTCGGTCTCGAGGAGGATATCGAAGACCCCGAATCGGCCGCGATGGTGTACGGCGTTTTCGACGGGGAGGAGTAAGCAGCTCCCGATCGCCGAGTTTCCTTACTCGGGTGCGTCCTCGATCAACACGACGGCCTCGCCGTCGACCACGCGCTCGCCCTCGGAGTCGACGGTCGTTCGAAGCCGGTACCGGTCCCCGCCCAGCTCTTCGACGATCTCGCAGTCGGCGGTGATCGTCGAGCCGATCTCGACGGGGCCCTGGAACTCGAGGTCCTGGGAGAGGTACACCGTCAGCCCCGGGAACCGCGCGAGGGCCGCGCTGATGGCGCCGGCCACGAGCGTGCCGTGGACGATCGAGCCGCCGAAGCGGGTGGCCTCGGCGAAGTCGTGCTCGAGGTGGAGCCGGTTCGTGTCGCCCGAGACCTGGGCGAAGGCGGCGACGTCCGCGTCCTCGACCGATTTGGTAAACCGGACGGCGTCGCCGACCGAGAGTTCCTCGAGGCTGTCCGTCGAGCGTTCGGTCGTCCAGTCGGCGTCCCCGTAGGTGACCTCTGGGACCATCGGCTCGACCCTGGTCGCCTCGCTCGAGGACCGGAGCCCCATCGCGGCCAGCATCGCGCTGTTCGCCTCGGCGTAGCTGTTGAGAACGTGCTGCGAGATCGTCGCCCAGCGTTCGGGACTCGGTACGACGTCGGCGGCGTCCGTTGGAATGGTGTTCGAACTCATAGGTAGTAGCCGGAACCGATCGTGATCGACTATGCGTAGGGTTCCCATCCTCTTGATGACATCGCTACCCCCATCGATCCGTGACCGTCTTCAGACGCGGACTCGTCGCTCGAGGAACTCGGCCGCGGCCTCGTTGAACGCCGCCGGACGGTCCTGGTTGACCAGGTGGCCGGAGTCGGCCAGTTCGAGCCACGCGCCGTCGTTGACCTCGCCGGCGATCGCTCGACCCTGCCGTTTTACGGGAGGCGCCTCCTGGTCGCCGTGGACGACCAGCGTCGGCGTCTCGACGTGGGTCAGTTCGGGCGGGTCGAACCGGTAGAGCGCGTCGAAGATCTTCCGGTACTCCTCGTCGTCGACCTCGCTGACGGCGTCCATCGCCATCGATCGGACCTCGGGGTTGACCGAGAGCCACCGCTGGCCCGTCGTCGCCTGGATCGAGGTTAGCATCGAACGAAACGTCGCCTCCGGTCCGGTCATCGACAGCGACGCGGTCAGGGCGGGCATCGGTGACAGGAGCGGTTTCGCGCCCATCGGTAGCTCGACGGGCGGCATCGATCTGACGGCGCCGCCGAGGATCGCCCCCGCCGCGCGGTCGGGGTGGCGATCGAGGTAGTTCTGGACGACCATCGAGCCCAGCGAGAGCCCGCACAGGACGGGTCGCTCGAGTCCGAGGTGGTCGAGCAGCTCCTCGAG
The DNA here is from genome assembly GCA_003559215.1 of Natrialbaceae archaeon. Classification (GTDB taxonomy): domain Archaea; phylum Halobacteriota; class Halobacteria; order Halobacteriales; family Natrialbaceae; genus Natronococcus. Next base: position 22,852 of record PWMF01000192.1, on the reverse strand, counting down.
GTCGTCGGTAAAGAGATCGATCGAGTACTCGTCGGCGTCGGTCGCGCCCGTGTTGCCGTGGCCGCGCACGTCGAGGGTGACGGGTTGGTGTGTCGATTCGAACCGGTCGACCTGTGGACCCCAGGCGCGGCCGTTCTGCCAGCCGCCGTGGACGAACACCAGCGGCGAGCCGTCGCCGCGCGCGTCGTACCAGAGCGTGCCGTCGTCGAGCGAGAGTTCTGCCATACTTCCGTCTGGGACCGCTCGGTAATAGATCCCCGGCTGGCGTTCGCGGCTCGCTTGGACGACTGTTGCCCCGATTTCACGCAACGACCGCAGGACGGCTCCCGGTCCTCGGAACTGACGGACGAGAGTCCGTATCAGTCGCCGTCTCGGCCCGAGCCGATCCAGCGGTCCCAGGCGGAGTCGAACTCCGACTCGTCCTCGGTGAGACGTTCCCACTGAGCCAGCCCCCGCTCCTCGCGGGTTCCGGGGATCGTGTTATCGAGGACGAGCGCGGCTAGCCCGCCGACGGCCATCCCCGTCGAGCCGATGATGAACACCGAGTCCGCGAGCGCCTGGGCGGTCGCCTCGATCCAGACCGCGGCCGCGGTGCCGGCGATCGGCTCGGCCTCGACCAATGGGGCGATCGTCGCCGCCAGCTCGATCGCCTCCCGGAACGCGATCGGATCGGCGAAGTTGGCCATGTACTCCGGTACCGCCAGGCCGACGAACAGCGCGAAGCCGACCACGAACACGTTTCTCGAGGAGTCCAGATCGACGTGTTTCAGGTTCGAGATCCCGACGGCGACGATCTGAGCGAACATCGCGACGAACAGCCCCCCGACGATCGGATCGGGGATGGTCGCGATCAGCTGGCCGAAGTAGCCGATGAAGCCGGCGACCAGCATGACCGCGGCGCCGATCTGGACGACGTACCGCGAGGCGACGCCGGTCAGACCGATCGCGCCGATGTTCTCGGAGTAGGAGGTCGACCCGCCGGTCCCCATCACGCCCGAGAAGACGTTCATCAGCCCCTCCATTCCGATCCCGTGGTTGATTCGTCGCTCGCTGGGCGCCGCCGAACCGGTCAGGTTCGCCACCGCGTAGTAGTCGCCGATGCTCTCGACGATCGAGGCGAGCACCCCGGCGAACATCCCGACGACGAACGCCGTCGTGAACTCGGGAACGCCCCACTGCAGCGGGTGGATCGGCAGCAGGGGATCGACGTCGGTGACGTCCCCGAGCGGGACGTGGCCCGGATGGCCGCCACCGAAGACGCCCGCGACCGAGAGGCCCGCGGCGCCGACCCAGGCGATGCCGATCGCCAGCAATACAGGATACAGTCTGAACGCCCGGTGTTTGAGGTCGAGGTACTGGGAGAACAGCAGGATCAGCCCGAGGGTGAGCCCGAGCAGCAGCCAGCTCTGGTCGGTGCCGGTGATCTGGCCGGCGTCGAACAGCGACAGCCCGATCAGGGCGATCGTCGGCGCGATGACGACCGGCGAGAGGAATCGCCGGAGTTTGCCGACCAGCCCGAAGTACCCCATCGCGACCTGGACCGCCGCGGCGACGATGATCGCGCCCTGTAGCTGGACCAGCGCGGCCTGCCAGTCGGGCTGGCCCTGTACCCCGCCCGCCGTCACGACAGCGATGATCGCGAGCGCCGGCGCGAGCATCGAAAACGGTGCGCCCTGGACGATCGGGTACCGGTTCCCGAAGGTCGTCTGGGCCAGCGTCGCGATCCCCGAGACGACGAAGAACGTCCCGATGAACTGGGCCGTGACGTCGCCGGGCATCCCCATCGCGTCGGCCAGAATCAGCGGCACCGCGATGTTCGCCCCGACCATCGTCAGGTAGTGCTGGATCCCGAGCACCGTCGACTCGCCCAGCGGCGGCCGGTCTTCGATCCCGTACTCGATCCCGTCGGCTTCCTCCCTGCCGGCCGTATCGTCCTCCGTCATCCGTCTCTGCTAGCACAAGGAGGGAGCGCGCCCAAATGGGTACTGATCCGGCCCGGACTCCACAACGCCACTCGAGTCGTGACTCGGCTATCGGTCCGACCTGGACTGCTCGGCGGCCGTCCGGACCGTCCCGGTCGAGAGCGCGGCGAGGTCGATCAGCCGCCCGTCGGTCTCCTCGGCGACGAGCCGCGAAAGCCCCGCGCGGGAGTGTTCGCCCGCCTCGACGACGAGGACTCGAGGCCCCGTTCCCGCCGTTGCGAGTCGCCGAGCCGCCCGTCGCGTCGCCTCGGTTGGACTCCCGTCCGCCACGTTCGCTCGGCCGTCCGTCACGAGAACGACGACCGCGGCGTCGGAGTCCGCTCGATCGAGCACTTTGCCGGCGGTCTCGAGCCCCGCCGGGAGCGGCGTCCGATCGCCCGAGGGGAGCTCCTTGAGGTGACGGGCAGCCAGCGAGACGCTGTCGGTCGGCGGCAGCAGGACGTCGGCGTCCTCGCCCGCGAAGGCGACGAACGCGACCTCGTCGCGGTGCTCGTAGCTATCCCGCAGCAACTCGAGGACGACCCCTTTCGCGGTCTCCATTGCGGGTCGCATCGAGGCGCTCGCGTCGACGGCGAAGATGATCGTCGCCGACATCTCGCCCGTCCGAACCGACTGCCGGAGGTCCCCGCGCTCGACGCTGTCGCTGCCTCGAGCCGCGGCCGAGCGGACCGACGCCGCGGCGTCGATCGACCCGTCCTCGGAGACGGGCTCGGTCCGAACCCGGACACCCCGATTGTCGGCGCTCGGGGACGTGCTCGCCCGGGAACCGACTCCAGCGGTGTCGACGGTCGGCTCCTCGAGTTCCGGTGCCGTCGCCTCTCCGACGGCAGCTCGTCGCTGACCGGGAACGAGCGGTTGACCCGTTTCGTCGCTTTCGCTGCCGTCGCCACCGTCGCTCGAGCCGTCGTCTTCCGCCCGGTCGTCCCCGCTACCCCCGTCGACGTCCGCCGGCGACGGGTTGCCGTTCTGACTGGGATCGGCGGAGCAGTCGTCTCTCGTCGACAAGCCGGAACCGCCCGTATCGGCCCCAGCCTCCTCGTCGGACCGGGACATCCCCTCATCTCTCGTCTCCCCGTCGTTTCCATCGTCGTCCCCACTCCCGCCTTCCGATTCGTTCCCGGCGTCCGGTTCCGGACCGTGCTCGTCCGGGTTGGCCGCGTTTTCGTCGCCGTCACCGTCGGTATCGTCGTCGCTCGCGTTTTCGTTCTCGCTTCGCTCCTCGTCGAACCGATCCTCGAGCAGCTCCTCGAGGTCGGGCTCGTCCTCGAAGGGTGTACTTCGGAGGCGGTGGGGGAGCGCGTAGCTCGTAGCCTCCCGGACGTCGGAGCCGATCACCGTCGTCCGCCCCTCGAGGGCGGCGATAGTCATGGCGGTCCGAGCCGTCGCTACGTCGCCGCGGTGGCCGTCGACGCCGGCCTCGAGGCAGCATTCGGCGATCTCAGCCTTGAAATCGGCCGGGAGCGAGACGTCCGGAAGGCGCCTGCGAGCGCCGACGAGTTCCTCGCGAAGGGTCTCGAGGTCGTCGGCGTACTCGGCCGATGGATCGGTCTCCCCGGCCTCGAGCGCCCGGTCGATGATCTCGACGCGGTCGTCGATCTCCCGACAGCCTTCGACGGTCGCCCGGAGGGCGAATCGGTCCCGCAGCTGGGGTCGAAGCTCCCCCTCCTCGGGGTTCATTGTCCCGATCAGCGTGAACTCGGCGGGATGGGAGACGCTGACGCCGTCGCGCTCAACCGTGTTGACGCCGCCCGCCGCGGCGTCGAGGACGACGTCGACGAGGTGGTCCTCGAGCAGGTTGACCTCGTCGACGTAAAGGATCCCGCGGTGAGCACGAGCCAGTAACCCGGGATCGAAGTCGGCCGCGCCGGCCAGGGCGTCCTCGACCGAGAGGGTGCCGACGACGCGATCGCGGGTCGCTCCCAGCGGCAGGGTGACGAGCGGAACGGGTCGGGTCTCGACGGGAAGTTCGTTCGGGTCGCGCTCCCGGCAGTCTCCACACTGCAGGCTCGGGTTATTGGGCGCACAGCCGTACGGGCAGTCCGCCACGGCCCGTTGGGTGGGCAGGAGGTCGACGAGTCCCCGAACCGCGGTCGACTTCGCGGTCCCCTTCTCGCCGACGATCAGCGCGCCGTCGAGGTCGTCGTTCGCCGCGATCGCCAGTAGCACGCGTTTGAGCTCCGACTGGCCGACGATCGCCGGAAAGGGAAGCGACGATACCTTTTTACGCCCGCCGTCTGCAACCATAGTTGCGCTAATACAACAGAGGTTTAAAAATTCGATGACACGCATCGGGATCTACACTGCGACGGAGAACGAACTCGGATCGATCGGACGGGCCGCCGAGCGGCTCGAGGACGTGGAACTGGTCGTTCGCTCCGAGAGCGACCTCAACGAGGAGGCCGACGTCGAGGCGTTCGTCGAGAAGCTACGCGACGCCGCGGCGGCGGTCTTCTGGCTGCACGGCGCCGAGGACAGCATGCCCGGCTACGAGTACGCGACGGGGGCGCTCGAGGACGCAAACGTTCCGCTGATCGTGAAAGCCACTGGCGACGCCTTCGCTCTCGAGGATACGACGGTCGCCACCGGGCACCGCGAGCAGGTCTGTGAGTACCTCGAGAAGGGTGGGACGATCAACGTCGAGAACCTGTGTCGGTTCCTCGCAAGCGAGTACGCGGACCGCGACTTCGACTACGAGGGGCCGACCGAACTCCCCACGGAGGGCGTCTACCACCCCGACCATCCGGGGATCGGCTACGAGGAACTGCTGGCGGTCCACGACCCCGCGAAGCCGACCGTAGCGGTCTGGTTCTACGAGTCCCACTGGACTCACGAGAACACTCGGTACGTCGACGCCCAGGTCCGGGCGCTCGAGGAGCAGGGGGCCAACGCCCTGCCGATCTTCTGCAATCCGGCGACGGATACTGAGGAACAAGAGGACGCGGAGTGGGTGACGGACAACTGGCTCGTAAAGGACAGCGAGGCGTCGGAGACGCCTCGAGACGGCGTTGAAACCGCCGACGCCGGCGAACCGATCGTCGACGCCGTGCTCTCTTCGTTCATGTTCTCGCTGTCGATGGACGAGCGCGGCCGTTCGGCCAGCGACGAGGGGAGTTCGGCCGAGGACGTCTTCCTCGACCGACTCGGCGTCCCCGTCCTGCAGACGATCACCACGATGCGCTCCCGGTCGCGCTACGAATCCAGTGACACGGGCGTGATGGGGTTCGAACTCGCGCTGTCGGTCGCTTTGCCGGAGTTCGACGGCAACGTCATCACCCATCCGATCTCGGGCAAGGAACGCACCGACGACACGGCCGGCATCGGGTCGGCGCCGAAACACCACTTCCCGATCGAGGACCGGGTCGACCACGCGACCCGACTCGCGGTCAACTGGGCGAGGCTTCGTCACACGCCCAACGAGGAGAAGAACGTGGCCGTCGTCCTGCACAACTACCCGCCCAGCGACGACGGGATCGGGACCGCCTTCGGGCTCGATTCGCCCGAGAGTACCGTGAACCTGCTCGAGGAGCTCGACGCTCGAGGCTACGATCTCGGTGGGAAGACTCCCGACGACGGACAGACGCTCGTCGAGAAACTCACCTCGCAGCTGACCCTCGAGGACCGCTGGGTCGCCCCGGAGGACGTCCGCGACCTCTCGGTCGATATCGTCTCACCGAAAACCTACGCGGACTGGTTCTCGAACGCCGACGAGCGCTTTCGGGAGCACGTCCTCGAGGAGTGGGGCGAGATCCCAGACCGCCCGTTCGCGATTCCCGGCGTCGAGTTCGGCAACGTCCTCGTCACCGTCCAGCCCCCGCGCGGGTTCGGCATGGACCCTTCGAAGGTGTACCACGACTCGGACCTGCAGCCGCCCCACGACTACTACGCCTTCTACGGCTGGCTTCGCAACGAGTTCGACGCCGACGGGGTCGTCCACCTGGGCACCCACGGCAGCCTCGAGTGGCTCCCCGGCAAGACCGTCGGCCTGAACGGCGAGAGCGCGCCGGATCAGCTGATCGACGACCTGCCGAACGTCTACCCCTACATCGTGAACAATCCGGGGGAGGGAACCCAGGCGAAGCGCCGTTCCTACGCCGCCATCGTCGACTATCTCACCCCCGTTATGCGGGCCGCCGGCACCTACGACGAACTCTCGGATCTCGAGGAACTCGCGAATCAGTATCGGGAGGCCGGGATGGAGGACGCCCGCGCCGACGATGGCGAGCACCTCGAGGACCTGATCCGCGAGAAAGTCGACGAGCTGGATCTCGCCGTCGAACTCGGCGTTTCGGGAACGATCGACGAGAAAGCCGACGTCAGAGGGCCGGACGAAGCGGGATCCACGCTCGCCGAAGGCGAGGTAGGCGGGGACGGTCTCGAGATCGACGACCTCGTCGAACGCGTCCACGAGTACCTCACCGACGTCAAATCGACCCAGATACGACTGGGACTCCATACGATGTCCGAGCCGCCAGCCGACGAGCGGCTCGTCGAGTATCTCGTCGCGCTCACCCGCCTCGAGAACCCCGGTGCCCCGAGCCTGCGCGAGAGCGTCGCCGGCGCGCTGGGCGTCGACTATCAGACAATGCTCGACTCGCCGGGAGCGTACGACGACGCGCTCGGCATGACCTACGCCGAGGCCGCCGATCGAGTTCGGGAGACGAGTCTCGAACTGGTCGAGACGCTCGCCGCACACGAGTTCGACGTGCCCGACTCGGAGCGGGAGGCCGGGCCGGCCCAAGAGGTCAACATGAACCTGCTCGTCGTCGGCCTCGAGACGATCGGCGACGCCCGTGCGAAATCGGGCGCTCACGACGACCTCCGGGAGGTCCTTTCGTATATCTGTGAGGAGGCCCAGCCCCGCGTCCAGGGTGCTGTCGACGAGGTGCCCCGCACTGCGGACGCGCTGTCGGGCGAGTACGTCCCGCCGGGCGGTTCCGGCGCGCCGACCCGCGGCGGTGTCGACCTGCTTCCGACCGCACGGAACTTCTACACGCTCGATCCCCGGAAGGTGCCCGCCAAGCCCGCCTGGCAGGTCGGCAGCGAGGTCGCGGAGGGGGTCCTCGAGCGACATCGGAACGAAGCGGGCGAGTACCCCGAAGAGATCGGCGTCGTCGCCTGGGGAACGCCTACCGTCCGCACTCGCGGCGAGACGATCGCCCAGGTGCTCGCGATGATGGGTGTCGAGCCCCGGTGGACCGATGCGGGTCGGATCGACGACGTCGAGCCGATTCCCCTCGAGGAACTCGACAGACCGAGAGTCGACGTCACGACCCGGGTTTCAGGCCTGTTCCGGGACGCCTTCCCGGCTGCGGCGGGCGTCATCCACGACGCCGTCGACGCCGTCGTCGACCTCGACGAGCCCCACGAGCTGAACTACGTCAAAAAGCACGTCGAGGACGAAGCCGAACAGCTGCGGGACGAGGACGGACTCGACGAATCCGATGCCCGAAACGCGGCGAAACACCGCGTCTTCACGACCAAACCCGGCGGCTACGGTGCCGGCACGAACAAGGCCGTCGACGAGGGGAACTGGGACGACCGCGGCGATCTCGCGAGCGTCTACGTCCAGTGGGGCGGGTACGCCATGGGCTCTCGCGGCCGCGTGTCGGACGCCCACGACGCCTTCGAGCGTCGTCTCTCGAGCGTCGACGCCACGGTGAAGATCGAGGACACGATGGAGCAAGACGAGTTCGACTCCTCGGACTGGTACGCGTTCCACGGCGGCTTCATCTCGGCCGTGAGCGAGATCGCGGGCGAGGAGCCCGCCTCCTACGTCGGCGACTCCTCGGACCCGGACAACGTCTCGGTCTATACGAACGAGGAGAAGGTCCGCAAGGCGATGCGCGCCCGGGTGCTCAACCCCGACTGGCTCGAGTCCATGGAAGAGCACGGCTACAAGGGTGCGGGGGATCTCTCGACGACCGTCGACGTGACGCTCGGCTGGGACGCCACCGCGGGAGTAGTCAGCGACACCCTCTGGAACGAGGTCGCCGAGAAGTTCGCCTTCGAGGAGGATCGCCAGGAGTGGATGCGCGACGTGAATCCGTGGGCGCTCGAGTCCATCACGGACACGCTGCTCGAGGCGATCGAGCGCGACCTCTGGGACGCCGACGACGAGACCGTCGACCGGCTGCGCGACCTGAACCTCTCCGTGGAGGGCGATCTCGAGGCGCGGACGACCAACGAGGCCGTCGGCGCGGGGGTGACGAACGATGACTGACGGCGCGCAGCCGACCGGCGCGGAGGAGGGCTCCGACTTCGAGGAGGAGTACGCCGATCTGGGCGCAACCACGCAGAACGCGATGGAGATCGCCGAGACGAGCATGGACATCGTCCGGGAGTTCGTTCCCGACGAGACGCTCGCCGATCGGATCCGCCAGAAATCGGTCCACTCGATGGGCGACATCGAGTTCCAGCACCTGCTCGAGTTCACCGGGAGCGACGCGGTGGGCGACGACGAGGACGCGCCGGTTCGAGCCGGCGCCCACGCGGTCCTCGAGGAGGCGACGATCGTCACCGATATCACGATGGCGAAAGCCGGCATCACTGGTCGGGGTCACGATTGTGCGGTCCGCAAGGCGATCGGCAACGGTGCCGAACTCGCAAAGGAGACGGGAATGACCCGGACCGCGGCGTCGGTGCTCGAACTCGACAAGCGGGGCGTCTACGACGAGGCGATCGCGGTCGTCGGCAACGCGCCGACGGCAGCGTTCGCGCTCGCCGATTGCATCGAGGACGGCACCCGTCCAGCGGCGATCGTCGCGACGCCCGTCGGCTTCGTGAAGGCCGAGGAGAGCCGCCAGCGGATCCGCGAGGTCAGCGAGGAGTACGGCGTGCCGGCGATCACCAACGTCGGTCGCCGCGGCGGCAGCGGGCTCGCCGCCGCGCTGACGAACGAGCTGATTCACGTCGCGAAAGACGTTCGCACCGACGAACTCGAACTGGATCGTACGGCGTCCGATCGAGCGGCCCGGGAGGACGAATGAGCGGCGAGTACAACCTCGATGCGGGCCCCGACCCGGCAATGTTCGCGGCCGGGAACCCGGAGCCGGACATCGACGAGGACGCAGACCCCGTCTACGCCGTCGGTGTCGGCCCGGGAAATCAGGCGTATCTCACGTCACGGGGCGAGCGCGCGATCCGGGAGGCCGACGTCGTCGTCGGCTTCACGACGGTCGTGGAGTTCGTCGCGGAGCTGACGGACGCTGACCTGCTGACCTGCGGGTACGAGGACGAGGCCGCAGCCCTCGAGGCGTTCGGCGAGCGCGTCGCCGCCGGCGAGGCCGGCACCGCCGTCGCGATGGGTGATCCGAACCACTCGGGCTACCAGTTCGTCGGGAAGGTCCAGGATTCGGTGGGGCGCGTTTCGGCTCGGCCGGTTCGCGTGGTTCCCGGCATCTCCTCGCTCCAGGTGGCCGCAAGTCGCGCCCGGACGCCGATGGAGGACGCCGAGTTCGTCACGCTGCACAAAAGCGGCGACCTCGAGGCGGACATGGATCGCCTCGCCGAAGCCGTCGGCGATCGGCATCTCCTCGTGCTCCCACGACCGTACGACCGGATGCCCGGCGATCTCGCGCAGTTCCTGCTCGAGCAGGGTGCCGAGCCGGAGCTCGAGGCGCTGGTCTGTGAGAAACTGACACACGCCGACGAGACGATCCACCGGTTCACGCTCGACGACCTGTCGAAACACGCCGGCGGCGACGGACCGGAGGAGACGCCTTTCTCCGACCTGGTGGTGCTCGCGGTGCGGCGACCGGTGTAGCCCCGCTCGGCCCGATCACTCTCCGGAGATCGGCTCGACCCGGAACACGTAGTCGTCGTACGCGCCGTCGAGGTTCGCGGGACTCTCCTCGTCGGTGTGGGTTGGACAGAGGGCCGCTTCGGCCTCGACGGCTCCCTTACCCGTTTCCTCCTGGTACCGCTCGAGGACGACGAACTGGGCCGGGTCGTCGCAGCCGCGTCGGTGGCACTCTCCCGGCGAGCCGGCGGCCGTGCTTTCGTCGCTCATATCGTACTACTGGAGAAGAGGCGTGATAACCTTGTGGCCGTCGTTCGAACGGGCGCCTCGAATCGAGGGACCCGCTACTCGTCTCGCTCCCGCTCGCGGAGGACCGCCGAGACGGTGTCCGAGACCTCCTCGATGGCGGCGGCGTTCGTCTTGCGAAGGTCGCCGTCCTGTGCCTCGCCGAGGTGTCGAAGCGCCTCCCGAAGGTGGTGCTCGGTCGGATGATCGTTCTCCTCAGTCATGGGGACCAGCGGAGAGCATAGGGTCGTGTGACTGTTAAGTTCGTCGGCGGCCGCATTGGCCACTCGGACTCGAGGGCGTCCCGGACGGCCGACGAGGGTCGCGCCGCCATCACCGATGTTTTCAAGTCGCGATGCTTGCAACCCTCACTCATGAACGGATTCGTCCTCGGCGGCGTCAGCTCCGGCGTCGGGAAGACGGTCGCGACGCTTGCAATCGTTCAGGCGCTCGAGGACGCCGGCTACGACGTCCAGCCCGCGAAGGCGGGGCCGGACTTCATCGATCCGAGCCACCACGAGGCGATCGCGGGACGACCCTCCCGCACGCTCGACCTGTGGCTCTGTGGTACCGACGGTCTGCGGCGCAACTACCACCGCGGCGAGGGCGACGTCTGTGTTGTCGAGGGTGTCATGGGACTGTACGACGGCGACGGCTCGAGCACGGCAATGGTCGCCGAGGCGCTCGACGTTCCGGTCGTCCTCGTCGTCGACGCCAGCGCGGGCATGGAAAGCGTCGCGGCGACGGCGCTCGGTTTCCGCGAGTACGCGTCCCGGATCGGCCGGGACGTCGAGGTCGCGGGGATCGTCGCCCAGCGTGCCCACGGCGGCCGTCACGAGCAGGGTATCCGGGACGCGCTGCCCGAGGACCTCGAGTACTTCGGCCGGATTCCGCCCAACGAGGCCCTCGAGATCCCGGATCGCCATCTGGGGCTCGAGATGGGCGAGGAGGCGGCGCTTCCGCGGGAGGCGCTCCGGGAGGCCGCCGAAACGCTCGATGCCGAGCGGCTGGCCGCGCTCGCGAGCGAGCCCGCCCCGCCGGAATCCGCCACAGACAGCGCGGCAGTCGATCCCGTCGACGCCCGAATCGCGGTCGCCAGCGACGCGGCCTTCTGCTTTCGGTACCCCGCGACGATCGAGCGCTTCCGTGAACGGGCGGAGCTGGCGACGTTCTCGCCGGTTGCCGGCGACCCGGTCCCCGACTGTGACGGCGTCTACCTCCCGGGGGGATACCCCGAACTCCACGCCGACGAACTCGAGGCCGCCGGCACCCTCGCGGAGCTCGGCGAGCGCGCGAGCGAGGGTCTGCCGGTGTTCGGCGAGTGCGGCGGGCTGATGGCGATGAGTCGGTCGCTGACGACCGCCGACGGTGAACGCGCGGAGATGGCCGGTATCCTGCCGGCGGACGTGACGATGCACGATCGGTACCAGGCGCTCGATCACGTCGAACTCGAGGCGGTCGCCGACGGGCCCACCGCAACAGCGGGTGCATCGATCCGGGGCCACGAGTTCCACTACTCGAGGGCCGACGTCGACGGCGACGCCCGCTTCGCGTTCGAGACCGTTCGGGGCGACGGCATCGACGGCGAGCACGACGGCCTCCTCGAGTACGAGTCGCTGGGCACCTACGCCCACGTCCACCCCGAGAGCGGGGCGTTCGATCGGTTCCTCGAGCGGACCGGCCACTGACGGCCATCCGCCCCACTGTTTGAGTACGACCGGGACGAACGGGGTATCATGGCAGACGACGCGCCGACGACCGTTATCCTCCCGACGACCGGCTGGAACGACGCCTGCGAGGCGGTCGCCGAACAGCTCCGCCCGACCGACGAACTGCTCGTGGTTTGTGACGAGCGGGTCGAGCCCGTCGCCGCTCGGACCGACGACTACCCAAACGTCGAGCTCGTCGTCGCCGGCGAACCCGAGGGCTGTTCCGGCAAGGCCAACGCGATCGCGGCCGGGATGGAGGCCGCCGAAACGGAGCGGATCGTCTGGACCGACGACGACTTCTTCCACCCACCGGACTGGCTCGAGGGGCTACGCGTGGACTACGAGCGGCAGGGTCCGACCACCGAGGTGCCGGTATTCGTCGGCCAGGACCCCTTGAGCGTCGCACTCGAGCCCGCATACGCCGTCAGCGGGACGCTCGGTGTCTACGTCGGAAACGTGCCGTGGGCGGGGTCCCTCGTTTTCGATCGGCGCGACCTCGAGGACGAGGCGGCGTTTCTCGACGATCTTCGTCGGACGGTGAGCGACGACGGGCTCCTCATGGAGTACGTCGAGGTCACCCCGGTCAAGCGGACGCGCCGGGTCGAAATGGGCGGATCGACGCGGGAAACGTTGGAAAACCAGGTTCGGTTCACGCAGATCCTGCGCTGGCACGCGCCGGCGAGCACCGCTCTTCAGGCACTCGTGACCGGCGTGCTGACCGTCGGCTGCGTCCTCTTTCCGCTCCCCGCGCTGGCGCTGACGACGCTCTGTATGGCCGGGATCTACGCCACGTTCGGAATTCGGCGGTCGACCTTCCTCGCGGCGTACCCCGTCGTTCTGGCCGCGGTTCCGCTCTTCGTCTATGGACTGGCTCGTCGGTCGTTCGTCTGGGGCGGCCGGCGCTACCGGTGGCACGACAAGTTCGACGTGACGGTCGAGCGAGCGGAGCGCGTGTCGCCGGAGTGAGTTCGCAACGAGCCGACGTTCTCGCCGAGTACTACAACCTCAGGTTCGCTACTGCAATTTCGGATGGGCAAGCTTGCTTGTTCTACACCAAACAAAATTGTTTTACGGGAGGGCGCTGATCCACCGGATGATGCCACCCATCGCGCTGCCACACGACGCAAGAGCCGGGCCGACGAAGTCGGAAGTCCGGGCCGTCGTCGGGTCGAAGCTCGCGCTTTCGGCAGAGGATCACTTCGTCGAGGTCGGTTCCTGTACCGGTGCCGTCACGATAGAGGCCGCCCGGCGAGCCGGTCGGGTCACTGCCCTCGAGCGGAAGGCCGACCGGCTCGAGACGACCGAAAAGAATCTCGCTGCGAACGAGGACTCGCTCCGGGCCGAGGTCGAGCTGCGCAACGTCGAGGCCCCGGAAGGACTGCCCGAGGACGCCGACGCGCTCTTTCTCGGCGGGAGCCGCAACTTCGAGGCGGTGCTCGACCACGCCGCCGCGACCGGCGTCGATCGGATCGTGATGAACGTCTCGCGGCTCGAGGTCGCCGGCCGGGCGACCGAGGCGTTCCGCGAGCACGATCTCCTCGAGGAGGTCGTCCAGTTCCAGGTGAGCCACGGCTACGAACTCGCCGGTGCGACGAGTTTCGACTCGGAGAACCCGGTGTACATGCTGGTCGGCAGCGCGACCGCGAACGGAAACGGTGGAGACGACAGCAGGACGGTCGCCGCGGACGGTGAGCGATCCTCGTCGGAGCAAAGCTCCGACGTCGGTCGAATCGCCGGACGCGATTCGAAGACCGGAGGTGCCGACGGATGACCCTCTACGGCGTCGGGCTCGGCCCCGGCGAGGCCGACCTCGTGACCGTCCGCGGGAGGCGAGTGCTCGAGGAGTGTGACGTGGTCTACTCGCCGGGGCGACTCTCCCGAAGCGTCGCGCTCGAGCACGTTTCCGAGGAGCGGATCGGCGACCTCGAGTTTCCGATGACGAGAGACGAGGAGAAACTGCGGAACGCATGGAAGGCGGCCGCCGCGGAGATCGCGCCCAACGCCCGCGAGGGCGACGTCGCCTTCGTCACGCTTGGCGATCCGAACGTCTACTCGACCTTCGGACACTTGCGCCGGACGATCGACGCCTTCCACCCCGACGTGGATCTCGAGATCGTTCCCGGCGTGAGCGCGGTGACGGCGTTCGCGACCGCGCTCGGCGTCGAGATCGAGGCCGGCGCCGGCCTTTCACTGCGGGAGGCGGCCGGTGGGGCCAGTCCAACGGGACCCGATCGGATGATCCTGTTCAAGGTCACCGACGCGCCGGCGACCCACGCGGGCCTCGTCGAGGCGGGCTACGAGGTGACCTACGGCCGCCGGCTGTTCATGGAACAGGGCGAGACCCTGGTGACCGACGATCCCGCCGAGATCGACGAGCGCGACTACTACACGCTGGCCTACGCCGAGAAGGCCGACCTCGAGATCGAGCGAGCGACGGCGGCGTTCCGGACCGACGGAACGGACGATCCCTCGAGCGACGGCGATACCGCGTCCGACGACGCGATGTCGAGCGGCGAGTCGATCGCGGACGGCGGCGGCGAGCCGTCGATCACGGGAGAACCGTCGGAAGACGGGACGTCGTTCGACCGCGACCGGGGCGTCGAGTTTCGGTCCCTGCCGGAGGATTCGGACGCCGAGGGCACACTCGTCGACCTCGAGCGCGCCGAAGGCTGTGAACACGGCGACTGTAGCGAGCACTGGTACTGATGAGTGAGACGACCGAAACGGACGGCGATACCGGAGACGGCGACCCCCAGAGCGCAATCGACGCGCAGGGGGACTGTCGTCGAGAGGAACTGGACGCCCGGATCTTCGACCACAGTGCCGGCGACGAACAGACGGGGATCCCGTTCGTCGGTGCCGGCCCCGGCGACCCGCGGCTGCTAACGGTTGCGGGGAAGGAGCTGCTCGAGGAAAGCGACCTCGTGGTCCACGCGGGGTCGTTGGTCAACAGCGAACTGTTTGAAGCGTACTGTGACCACGCGGAACTCGTCAATTCCGTAGGGAAGGACCTCGAGGAGCTGATTCCGCTGATGCGGGACGCCCACGAGGAGGGACGAAACGTGGTCCGACTCCACAGCGGCGATCCTGCGATCTACGGGGCCGCACTCGAGCAGATGGACGCCCTGGAGCACGAGGGCGTGCCGACCTACTTCGTGCCCGGCGTCACCTCGGCGTTCGCCGCGAGCGCGACCCTGCGGACGCAGCTGACGCTCAACGAGGTCGCGAACCACGTCGCCTTCACCCGCCCGCAGGGCAAGACCCTGAGCGAGGCGGAGGACCACATCTCCGAGTTCGTCGGGATGGGCGACGTGACGACCTGCATCTACCTCGGAACCCACGCGGTTCGCGATACGATGGATCGACTGCTCGAGGACGGTCACGACCCCGAGACGCCTGTCGGCGTGATCTACCACGCCTCCTGGCCGGACGAGGACGTGATCGTCGGCTCGATCGGCGACATCGCCGATAAGGTGGAGGATGCGGGGTATCGGGCCTCAGCGCTGGTCGTCATCGGCGACGCCGTCACCGGTGCGGGCTACGAGCGCTCGTATCTGTACGGTGACTGGGCGAATCGGGGATCGTCGGGAAGTTCGGCCGAAAACACGAGCGAGCCGGAGGCAAGCGATGATTGAACCGCAGTGCAGTCACTGCGGACACGGCGAAAGGGGCCAGCCCCACGGTGGACCGGACGGGTCGATTCGGCGTGGAACGGACCGAGTTGCGACGAGAGAGAGTTCACAATGAGTTCAGGAACGAAAGACGCGGACGAGACGGACGACTCGAGTACAGATTCCGGCGGCCACTGTTCGACGCCGGATTCGGACGGCGAGGTGGCCGAGGAGATCGCGATCGTCTCCTTCGAGCGGAAGATGGAGACTGCCGAGGAGATCAGGGACGAACTCGAGGCTCGCTACGAGTCGATCGAGATCCTCGAGTACCACGGCGACGTCTTCGCCGAGCACTGGGGCGAGTACGACTGCTTCGTCGGTCTGATGGCCTCGGGAATCGCGATGCGGAAGACGGCTCACCTGCTCGACGACAAGTGGGAGGATCCCGCGATCTGCGTCGTCGACGAGGAGCTGACGTGGGCGATCCCGATCACGGGCGGCCACCACGGCGCCAACCAGGTCGCCCAGGACCTTGCGACGATGGGCGCCGTGCCGGCGATGACCACCGCCAGCGAGGCGGCGGGCAAGCAGGGCGTCGAGTCGAAGGCCAAGGCGATGGACGCCCACGTCGTCAACGGCGACTCGACGGTCAAGACCAACCTCGCCGTGCTCGACGACGAGCTCGGCCCTGTCGAGCGGCTCGAGGGACCGCGAGCCGTGCTGGTCGGCGACGACGTCACGGTCCTCAAGCGCAACACGGACGACGGCGTCGTCCTCGGTACGGGCAGCGTCTCCGGAGCCGACACGGAGGCGTTCCTCGCCGCCTGGGAGGAGGCCCTCGAGCGGACCGAGTACGAACTCGAGGACGTCGAGTTCGTCGCCACCGCGACCCGGAAGGCCGAGGAGGAGGGGCTGCTCGAGGCCGCACGGGAGCTCGATCTGGGCGTCGTCGTCTTCGACAAGGAAACCCTCCTCGAACACGAGGGGCCGACGCCCTCGAAGTCCAAGGAGCTGATCGGCTGGCCCGGCGTTTCCGAGGCCAGCGCGATCGCAGGCGGCGCCGAACGGGAGCTGGTTCTCGAGAAGATCGGCTACGAGAACGAGGTCACGGTGGCGGTCGGTCGATGAGTTCGGACGCCGACGCCGGTGAACTCGGTGCGGCGGCGGACGCCGCGCCCGACGGGACCCCCGACGACCACGGCACCCTTTCGGTGGTCGGCATCGGCCCCGGACTGCCCGAGCACATGACTCTGAAAGCGAAACGGGTCATCGAGACCGCCGACGTTGTCATCGCCTCGAGTCTCTACCAGGAGTTCCTGCGGGCCGACGGGACGATCCCCTCGGAGGAGCGAACGGACGAGGACGGTATCGCGACTCGAGACGACGGGTTCGAGCAGGAAATCGTCCGCTCGACGATGGGCCGGCAGATCGAACTCGCCCGGGCGGCGTTCGACTACGTTCGCGAGGGAAAAGACGTCGCCCACGTCTCGGGCGGCGACCCCTCGGTGTACGGTAAGTCGGACCTGATCTTCAAGATGGCCGAGGAGGACGAAGCCACGGACGTTCCCATCGAGATCGTCCCCGGAATGACGGCCGCGCTCGGCGGCTCGGCGAACGTCGGCGCGCCGCTGTGTAACGACTTCTGTACGGTTTCGCTGTCCGATAAGTGGCGCGGCTGGGACGAGATCGAGGAGAAACTGCGCGCGGCCGCAGTGTCGGATTTCGTGATCGTCCTCTACAACTGCTGGCGCAACTACGAGAAGGCGGTCGAGATCGTTCGGGAGGAACGGACCGACGACGCCCGCGTCGCGATCGTCAACGACGCCGGCCGCGCCGACGCGGGTCGCAACGGCGAGAGCGAGTTCATCACCACCCTCGGCGAGGCCGCCGACCACGACGACAAGGTCTCGGGGATGGGCACCTCGCTGATCGTCGGCAATCACGAGACCGAGACCTGGAGCAACGACGACCGAACGTACCTCGTCACCCCGCGCGGCGGGCGTGACGTCGAGGACTTCTGATCACAGCCATGAGTACGGACACGAACGCGGAGACGGACGACGAATCGACATCGAAGTGTGGCGCGTCGACGGACGCGAGCGAAACCGAAACCGGAACGGACGCCTCCTCGGAATCGAAGTGCGGCGCCACGAGCACGACGGACGACTCGAGTTCGTCCTCAAGCAAATGCGGCGCCTCGAGTTCCGACGACGAGAGCGACTCCCACGAGCAGGAGGTCGGCGCCACCGTCGCGGACTTCGACGCCGACCCCGGCCAGCTAACCGCGGTCGGCCTCGGCCCCGGCCACGCCGAGGGGATGACCGAACGCGCGAAGGCGGCGCTGCTCGAGGCCGATCACATCGTCGGCTACACGACCTACATCGAGCTCATTCCGGACGAGATCACCGAGCAAGCGGACGAGATCTACGACACGCCGATGTGCGGCGAAGTCTCGCGCACCGAGGAGTCGATCGACCGGACGCTGGCGGGCAACGACGTCGCCATCGTCGGCAGCGGCGACCCGAACGTCTACGCGCTCGCGGGGCTCGCACTCGAGATCCTCGAGTCCAAGGGTGCGACCGCGTCGATGGTCGAGTTCGACGTCGTGCCGGGCGTTCCGGCGGCCCAGTCCTGTGCAGCGCGACTGGGCGCCCCGCTGGTGAACGACACCGTCTCGGTCTCGCTGTCGGATCACCTCGTGCCGATGCCCGAGATCGAGTCCCGGCTCCACGCGGTCGCCAGCGAGAACTTCACGATCACGATCTACAACCCCTGGAGCCGTAAGCGCCGGGAGAACTTCCGGAAGTGCTGTGAGATCCTGCTGACCCACCGCGATCCCGACACGCCTGTCGGGATCGTCCACGGCGCCGGCCGCGAGGATGAGCAGGTGCTGATCACCGAACTGAGCGAACTCGAGGAACTCGGCGAGAGCGAGATCATCGACATGACGACGACGATCCTCGTCGGCACCGAGGACACCTACGTCTGGGACGACCGGATGGTCACGCCGCGGGGCTACGAGACGAAGTACGACTACTGACCACGAGACACACCAATGCCACGCTACGAAATCACCATCGAGAAGGACGCCTGCGACGGCATCTTCGCCTGCCTGACGCGCGATCCTCGATTCGTCGAGGGCGAGGACGGCCTCGCGACGATCGATCCCGACGCGGACCCGATCTACGACTGCGAGGGCGAGGTGACCGACACCGAACGGCGGGTCGTCGCCACGTTCGACGACGACCGCATCGACGAGGCCAGACAGGCCGCAGTGGCCTGCCCGACCGACGCCATCGTCGTCGAGGAGGTGAGCGAATGAGCGAGTCCGCCGGACACGAGGACGAGGACAGACTCGAGATCGAGGTGCCCGCGGACCCGCTGGCTGGTCATCCCACGACGGCGTACTTCTGGGGTCACGTCGCCGGCAGCGGCGACGTCTCCGACGAGGCGATCGAGGTCGTGACGAACGATGAGGTCTCGGCACAGGTCATCGCGACCGTCGCTGGCGGGGACCTCGAGTACGACACGACGAGCCGGGAGTACGCCCACGACACGTCAATCACACGGACAGAAGACGAGTACACGCTCTCGATCGACGGCGACGACGAGGGTAACGACACAGGGCTGCTTGGGCGCAGCGGCGCGCTCGGGCTTCCCGTCGACGGCCGTGGAAACTACCGGTTCGGGGCGTTCAGCGAGCACGATCGGGAGCTGCTCCGCGGGCTGCTCGAGGGCTGTGGCACGATCTGCTTCAAGTCTTCGAGTGGCACCGTCGGGATCTCGTTCGTCCACGACGACCGGGAGCTGCTCGAGCTGACCCGCGAGCTGATCGCGGACTGTCCCGTCGACGCCCCGACGGGCGCGCTCTCGGAGACCTCCTCGGGTGGGTACTGGTTCGGCGTCGACGACGACGCTGCCCCCGCTTTCGGTGCCTGGCTCTACGAGACCTGCGAGGAGACGGGCTGTTTCGCCCCGAGCCGACGACGCAAGCTCGAGCGCAGCCTCGAACGGGCCGACGCCTACGACGATGCCTGACGCCGCCTGAACGACCGCCGACCACGATCACTCACGAACCACATGAGCACACCCGACGAGACGCCCGCCGCGGCCGCCTCCGCCTTCGACGACGAGGCGATCCTGCTGGTCGGCCACGGCTCCCGGCGCGAAAAGTCGAACGAACAGGTGCGGGAACTGGCGGCCGGCCTCGAGGATCGCCTCGAAATCCCGGTCGACGCCGCGTTCCTCGAACTCGCGGCGCCGTCGATCGACGAGGCGTTCGCGAGCCTCGCCCCGCTCACCTCGCGGGTGACCGTCGTCCACTGCTCGCTGTTCGCCGCGAGCCACGTCAAAAACGACGTGCCGCTGGCGATCGAGCGGGCGCGGGCGACCCACGACCTCGAGATCGACAACGGGGCCCACCTCGGGATCCACCCCGCCCTACTCGACCTGCTCGACGACCGGGCGGCGACCGTCGAGTCCGAGCTGGGTGTCGATCGGGACCGCGACGACGTCGCGGTCGTCCTCTGTGGCCGTGGCTCGAGCGATCCGGACGCCAACGGCGACGTCCACAAGCTCGCTCGACTACTGTACGAGGGCCGCGAATTCGACCGCGTCGAGGCGACTTTCATCGGTGTCACCGAACCCACCGTCGAGGATACTCTCCACGGACTTTCGAAACACCGTCCGGACGCCGCCGTCGTGCTCCCCTACATGCTCGGCGACGGCGTCCTCACCCAGCGAATCCGGGACCGGACGGCGGAGTTCGACGCGGAGTACCCCTACGTCGACGCACTGGCGGGTGATCCGCTCGGTACGGACTCGCGGCTGCTCGACGTCTTCGCCGACCGCTGGCAGGAAGCCCGCACGGAAAGCGTCGAGATGTCGTGTGACACCTGTAAGTACAAAGTCGACCTCGAGGGCTACGAGGAAGACGTCGGCGGCGCCCGGGCAATGTTGCGGGCGCTCGCACATCGGGACGCTCACGCCGACCGCGAGGACGTCGACGACGAGCCACACACCCACGACGCGCCCGAAAAGCACGTCGCGGTCTGTACGAACCGGACCTGCGCCGATATGGGTTCGCCAGCGCTGCTCGAGGAACTCCGGCAGGCGGCCCGGGATTCCGAGCAGTGTGACCCTCGAATCACACGGTCGTCCTGCCTCGGACGCTGTGGCGACGGTCCGATGGTCGCGGTCTACCCGGACGGGATCTGGTACGGCGATGTCGGAGCCGAGGACGCCGATCGAATCGTCGCCGACCACCTCGACAGGGATCGGCTCGTGAGCGATCTCGTCGACCAGATCCTGTAGCATCGTGCTGTAACCGACCGACTACACACTCGAAACCACGAAACTAACGATGAGCTGTCACGAAATCGAAGCAGTACGACTCGGACTGATGAACGTCCTCGGCGTCGAGGATGCGAACGCGCGCGAACACGCGGAAAAAGAACTCGAAGGGCACCTCGAGGGACCGATCGAGGGACTCGTCGAGGCCGAGAGCCTCGCGGAGATCGAACGTCACCTCGACGCCGCCTTAGTCGATCTCGAGGAGGAAGTCGCCACGATGGATGCGGCCGACCCCGAGTACGACTACACGCGCGGTCGCCTGCTCGAGGTTCGAAACGCCGAGCGGGCGATCCAGCGGCTACGGACGCAGGGCTCGAGCATCGTCGACGGACTCGGCGAGGCCCACGACACACTCCACGAGACGTTCCCCGTAGCGGAGTGACGATGGTCGAGACAGATATCGAACGGGACGCGGGGTTCCGTCGGCGGTCACTCGGCGATATCGAGAGCGCACGCAGTCGACACATGTGGAGCCGATCGGCCGTCCACATGATCGGCGACGTCGTCGTCGCCGGTCGGTGGAACGGGACCGTCACGGCCTTCGAGGCGGATTCGCTCGAACCCCGATGGTCGGTCGACGATCCGGATCACGCGGTCGGTATCGCGACGCTCGAACGAGGTTCCCCCGGACGCCCGGACAGGGTCGTCGTCGCCGGACGCGGTGAGAGGGGGACCGTCGGGGCCTACGATCTCGAAACGGGCGAGTCGTGCTGGCGGTACGAGACCGCAGCCGACATCGGCGAGCCGACCGACGACAACGTCTTCTCCCTCCCATACGTCGTCGCGCTCGAGACCGACGGCGACGGACTGTACGCGGCGACGCGGCGCTACGAGCGCGACGGCGAGAGCCGACGGTGGAACAGCGCCGTCCTCGCGTTCGATTCCGAGGGTACGGTCCGCTGGCGGTACGAAACCGACGCCTCGCCGATCGCCCTCGAGTTGAACGAGTCGGGGGAGCGCCTGGCGGTCGGCTACAACCGCTGTGCGGGCGAGCACGACAACGGACTGGTCGTCCTCGAGGCTGCCACCGGCGACCTCGCCTGGACCTGGGATCCGGGAACCGAGGGCGACCGCCGGGTCGGCGACATTTCCTTCGATGCCGGGCGTCTGGCGGTCGCGAGCCACGGCGATAAACGGGGCTACCTGCTCGAGTCGAGCGGCGCCGAACGGTGGCGGGTAGATCTCGCGACCGAGACCGAGATCGACGGCGAACGGCTGTACGCGTACCCGAACCACGCCTACGCGAACGACGGGCGGGTGGCGTTTCTCACGGGGAACACCTACGCCGTCGAGAACCGGGAGACTGAGAGCTGCCACCCGAACGAACACCGGATCGCCGTCTTCGACGACGACGGTCGGCCGCTGTGGGACGACGCCCTGTGCGGGTTCGTCCACGACCTCGCGACCGACGGCTCGCGGGTCGTTGTCCCCTGCGCGCAGAACTTCCGGATCCGGGAGCCTGAGACCCATGCAGTTCGCCGGTTCGACCTCGAGTCCGGACCCCTCGAGATCGATCGACTCGAGGGGATCGCTACCGCCGCGGCGGTCGAGGGCGGAACGATCGCGGCGATCGAGGAACCCGTTACCTACCACGACGAGGGACTGACACGCGGCGAGTACGCTCTCGTCGCCGGAGCGATCGCTCCTCGAGAGTGATTTTGCGCGGGATCGGGAGGCTTCGGTTTATCGCTCACCGCCGTAACTGTGCCGCGAGTCGCACACGCAAGGCAAATCCCCACAATGGACACTCTCGTCTGTTTTTCCAGATAATGACAGAGACGAGAGAGCGTGACGACTCTGAAGACCGTTCGGATTCCGGGCTCGAGAACGTCGGTTTCCGTTCGACGCTGACCGACGACGAGGGCGAACCGCGCCGAGTGATGACTGATGGCGGCGAGGACGAACTCGAAGAGGACGAAGAGGAGGAGGAAGCTGAAGAGGACGAAGAGGAGGAGGAAGCTGAAGAGGACGAAGAGGAGGAGGAAGCCGAAGAGGACGAAGAGGAGGAAGAAGCTGAAGAGGACGAAGAGGAGGAAGAAGCTGAAGAGGACGAAGAGGAGGAAGAGGAGGAAGAAGCTGAAGAGGACGAAGAGGAGGAAGAAGCTGAAGAGGACGAAGAGGAGGAAGAAGCTGAAGAGGACGAAGAGGAGGAAGAGGAGGAAGAAGCTGAAGAGG
>PWMF01000121.1 GCA_003559215.1 Natrialbaceae archaeon | reverse complement strand
GATGTAGCCCCGGTTGAACTTCTCGACGCGCGAGCGAGCGCCCGTGACCTTCCCGGAGAGGACGATCTCTGCGCCGAGCGCACCGGCGTCCATGATCCGGTCGATCGTGGTGTGACCGGCCTTCCGGAAGTACCAGCCACGCTCGAGTGCGTTAGCCAGTCGGTCCGCGACGATCCGCGCGTTGAGGTCGGGTTCGTCGACCTCCTGGACGTCGATCTGGGGATCCTCGAGGTTGAACTTCTCCTCGAGGGCCGTCGTGACCTTCCGGATGTTCTCGCCGCCCTTGCCGATGACCATCCCCGGCTTCTCGGCCTTGAGAACGATCTGGGTGCCCATCGGCGTCTTGGCGACGTCCATACCGCCGTAGCCCGCGCGGCCGAGTTCTTCTTCGAAGAACTCGTCGATCTGGGACCGCTGCAGGCCGTTTTCGATGAACTGGTGTTCGTCAGCCATTAGATCTCATCCTCCTCGTTCTCGTCGACTTCCTCGACGACGATCTCGACGTCGACCTCTGGCGTGTTCCAGGCGGTCGCGCGACCCATCGCACGGGGCTTGCGACCGACGGACTCGCCGACCTTGTGGGCGGCGATGTGGACGATCTCCATCGAGGCGCCGTCGAAACCCTGGTGGTCGGCGTTGGACTCGACGTTCTCGAGCAGATCGAGGAACTCGCCCGAGACCTTCTCGGGGTACTTGCCGGCGTCCCAGCCCTCGACGTCCGAGCGGTGACCCGCGCCGGAGTTGTGGGACTTGAACGGCACCGACTGCTCCTCGTCGATCACGTCCTGAAGGTACGCCTGGGCGTCCGCAACGGTTCGGCCCTTGATCTCGCGGGCGACCTCCTTGCTGTGCTTGTGGCTCATGTGACGCTCCCGGAGCATCGCTTTCGCGGTGGAGTCCGGATCCGCGTCGACTGAGTAGTTGATTCCCATACGGTGATCACTTCAGTGGGACGAACTTCGAGGATCGAGTCGCGCCGATCCCGGCCTGTCCGTGCTCGACGGACGTGCGGGTCAGCTGGAACTCGCCGAGATAGTGTCCGATCATCTCGGGTTCGACGCGAACGCGCTCGAAGGACTGTCCGTTGTACACGGAGAAGGTCAGTCCGACGAACTCCGGCAGCACCGGCATGTCGCGCAGGTGCGTTCGGATCGGCGCGTTGGCGGTCTCTTCCTCGCCTTTCTCGCGGGCCTTCTCGAGCAGCTTCTCCTGCTCGACGGAGAGTCCGCGCTTGATACTTCGCCGCTTGCGAGCGGGCAGCAGTTCCACGACCTCGTCGAGCTCCATCTCCTGCAGCTCCTCGAGCGTGTGACCGCGGTAGGTAAACTCACCTTCGCGGCCGGTTCTGTACTCCTGACTCATTTGTTTCCACCTCGGCCGGTACGGCGCGAGGAGATGTCACCGACCTTCCGTCCCGGCGGGGCATCCCGCGAGACGGACTTCGGTTTGCCGGGGTGCTGTCGGCCACCGCCACCGAACGGGTGGTCGATCGCGTTCATTGCAACACCGCGGACGCGGGGCCACTTGGTACCCCGGGCTTTCATTTTGTGATACTTGTTGCCGGCTTTGACCATCGGCTTCTCCGTGCGTCCGCCACCGGCGACGACGCCGATGGTAGCACGACACTGCGGGTCGAGGCGCTTGACCTCGCCGCTGGGAAGCTGGACGACCGCAGCGTTGCGGTCGTGGGTGATCAGATCCGCGTTGACACCCGATGCGCGGGCGAATCGACCGCCATCGCCGGGATTAGCCTCGATGTTGCAGACCGGAACCCCTTCCGGGATCTCGGCCAGCGGCATCGTGTTGCCGGGCTTGATCTCCGCGCTTACGCCGACCTGGATCTCCTCGCCGACCGTGATCCCTTCCGGGGCCAGCACAAGGCGCTGGTCGCCGTCCTCGAACTCGATAGCCGCGACGGGCGCCGAGCGAGCGGGGTCGTGTTCGATGTCCACGACGGTCCCGCGGATCACGTCGTCGTCTTCCTCTTTCTTGTGGGCGAGCTTCGCCTTGTATCGGTGCGACGGGGCACGGAACGTCGGGGTCCCGCGGCCGCGTCGTTGTCCCTGAATGCGTCGTCCCATCGTTAGAACACCCCGATACGCGAGGCGACTTCCTGAGCGTCGTCGTCCTCGGATAGTTTGATGGTTGCTTTCTTCTTCCCTTTCATCGTCATCTGCGTGTTGACGCTATCGACCGAGACCTCGAAGCGTCGCTCGACTTCTTCCCGGATCTCGGGTTTGGTGGCGTCGGGGTTGGCGACGAACTGGAGCTTGTTCTCGAAGTCCATGTCGTTCATCGCTTTCTCCGTTACGAGCGGGTGTTCGATTGCTCCACTCATCGGTCAGCCACCTCCTCGAGCGCGCTTTCGGTCCAGACGGTCAGTCGTCCGGGCTGGGCGCCCGGCGCGAGATCCTCCGCGTTGACCTCTGCGGCCGTCGTGACGTCCGCACCGGCGAGATTCCGGGCCGCACGCGACGGGCCGGTCTCGCTCGAGGTCACGAAGAGGATCGACTTGGGCTGTTTGTACTTGCGTCCGCGGGTCTTCCCGCGACCCGAGCGCACGCTGCGACCCTCGTCGGCTCGCTCGATGTCGTCTGCGAGGCCGGCGGCCTCGAGGAAGTCGACGACCTCCTTCGTCCGCTGAAGGTCCTCGAACTCGTCGCTGACGACGATCGGTGCCTCGAGATCCGCGTCGAACTCGTGGCCGCGGTCGGCGACGAGTTCGGCGTCGGTCGTCGCGGCGATGGCGCTGCGGACGGCCAGCTTCCGCTCTTTCGTGTTGATCGATTCGGTCTGGTCCTTCTCGGCCTTCGGCGGGTGTCCCTTTCGTCCTTTGACGGTCTGGGGAACGCGTCGAGCGCGTCCGTTCTGTCGGGGAACGTGGGCCATCCCGCGGCCGCTACCGAACGATTCGGCCGGCGTTCGAAGACCGGCGAACTCGTCGGCGCCGTAGTCCTGTTTTCGGTTGGCCTGGGCGGCGCGAACGGCGCGGGCGATCAGGTCCGGGCGGTAGGTAGTCTCGAAGACCGCCGGGAGCTCGATCGTGTCCGCGTCCGAGCCGTCCAGGTTGCGTACTGTTGCGTCCATGTGTTATCCCTGGTTGGATGCGGTGGAGACGAACCGGACCTCGGGATCGAGGCGCGGCTGGTCTCCGGGTCGGATCGCCGGGCGGAAGCGCAGCAGGCGCTTGTCCGGCCCGGGGAGCGAGCCCTTGATCAGCGCGTGCGGTCCGTCGACCTCGCCGTAGTTGACGAAGCCGCCGTCGACCGTCGCGTCGGCGCCGTCGCCGATATCGACGAGGCGCTTGTTCAGTTCCGTCCGCTGGTGGTAGCCGGTCTGTCCCTGCTGGGGGACCGTCGAGCGGACGCGGGAGGGGTTCCAGGGGCCGAGGTTGCCGATGCGGCGTCGCCAGCCCTGTCGGGCGTGTTTGCCCTTGCGCTTCTGGACGCCCCATCGCTTGACGGGACCCTGGGTCCCTTTCCCTTTCGTGACGCCGCTCGCGTCGACGTACTCGCCGGCGCGGAACGTGTCGTTCATGACGTGTTCCCCGCCGTCGGCGATCAGCTCGAGCGCGAAGTCGACGCGCTCGTCGATCGAGCCGCCGCCGACGCGCGTCTCCATCACGTCCGGTTTCTTCTTCGGTACCGATGGTACCGCCGAAGGCACCGTGTGCGTGATGACGCGAACGTCGTCGACGCGGCCGTCCTCGAGCAGTTCTCGAAGCTCGTCTTCGGCCGCGTCGGTGTCGTAGTCGTCACCGGGAAGGTCCAGGACACGGTCGAGTTCGGGAACGAACTCGTCGGTCCAGACCTCGGTGATCGGTTTCTTTCCGTACGGTGTATCCTCGTACGCACGCAGGGCGACCGCGCGCATCGGCGGCGTCTCCACGATCGTGACGGGGACGGTCTCCTCCATCCCCTCGGTCGGCGAATTCGCTTCGTCGTCGACCATCACGACGTGGGTCATGCCGGCCTTGTAGCCCGCGAAACCCTGGAGCGTCGGCTGTCCGTCGTCGTCCGGCCACGAGTTAAAACGCGGAACCTCCGAGGAGGCGCGCTGTCGTGGGCCGAACCCGAGTGAGCCTTTGCGTGGTGAATTTGGTTGTGGCATTCTATCACTCTCTGAGAGAGAGGGGAGCGAGCGTGGCGAACAGAGCCTCTTCCGTTCGCACCACGTCGCTTCCCTGGTCCGGAACCGTATTCAGCCAGAGGTCGAACCCCGGATCGATGGGTTCGACTCCGTCACCGTCGACGCCGTCCCGGTTGGACAGCGCGTCGACGGTCTCCTCGGCCATTCCGAGGATGTCCGGCAGCCCTCTCTCGGGTGCCCCGAAGGCGACGGTCATCCCGTCGCGCTCGCGGCGTCCGGCCAGCGTCCCCAGCCGCCCGACGGTGAGTTCTGCACCGAATCGGGAGGCTGCGATGCGGACGCCGGCGTCCTCACGGCCGAGCGCTGCCTGGAGGTCCGTCCGCTCGACTTCGATCCCCGGAAGGGGCTCGTCCTCGAGTTTCGCCCGGACCGGTCGTCGCGAAGAGATCCTGACAGTCACGCGCTCCCCCTCGTCGACCTCCATACCGGGAGGCACGTTGAGGGAGATCGGGTGTTGCAAGCCGCAATTGACCCGCACGCGTTGATCAGGTCCGACCTCGGTCACGATTCCTTGTCTTGACGACCCCGAACCGTTCGATTCGGAGCCGGTCTGTGACACGGCGCGGAGCGGGGGCAGGATGCCCGCGTACTCGAGTTCGTCGCGCATCCCCCACGCCTCGTTTCGGAGGTAGGGGGGCGTCGTCGCGTACCGCAAGACGGTGTCGACGAACTCGCCGCCGAATCGCCCGCGTTCGCCCTCCCGATCGGGGAAGACGACGAGCCGGTCCGCCCGGAACACGGTCGCCGCGCGGGCGACGTATCCGAGCTTGCGAGTTGCCTCGCGTTTATCCTCGGCTTCACGGGTGAGCGACGACGGCACGAGCACGCTAACGGTCATGCCCACGCTTCGGCGCCGCGTCACTAGACTGTAGCGATGTCTTGCCGACAAAGTCTTAAAAGGGTAGCGGATTCGATTCCGGCTGTGAACGGCTCACAGGTGGGAAATCGGCGCATACGGGTCCTCGGGACACACTATCACAGGTGTTGATCTGTTTTCCGCGTGATCGCGCCCTCGAGGCTGTGAGACGGCCACTACGGGACGGCGAGGGGTCGACGTATGGTACGACTGGACGGGTCACACATCCCTCGATTCGCAATCCTTATACAGCTTCCAGAGATAGGTGAGAGTGCAACAGGGCGCTGGTAGTGTAGTGGTATCACGTGACCTTGCCATGGTCACAACCTGGGTTCAAATCCCAGCCAGCGCACTTCTACGGCGAACAACCTCGACGAGCACCGCGTGGCGTGTGCTCGTCACCCGTGAGCCGTAAAGTCGTCCTGGATTTGAAGCATACCGAGGTTCTGCGAGCAGAGCGAGCAGGTTCTCGGGAGCGGTTCAAATCCCAGCCAGCGCACGACACCGACTGGCGGCTCGAGTTGGCCGTGCCATTTCGAGCCTCCCGGCGCGGTGATCCGAGTGGCTGTCGAACACCGAGGGGGAGCAGAAGCTACGATCCGTACTCGAGTCAAGCGATTCGTAACCCTTATCAATTCACTCGAGAGACGTAAAACTGCAGCAGGGCGCTGGTAGTGTAGTGGTATCACGTGACCTTGCCATGGTCACAACCTGGGTTCAAATCCCAGCCAGCGCATTTCTCCGACTACAGTCCCGCGAGCACTGCGTAGCAGTGCGAGTATCTGTAGTCGGAGAGATCGGATCGGGATTTGAACTATACCGAGGTTCTGCGAGCGGAGCGAGCAGGTTCTCGGGAGCGGTTCAAATCCCAGCTAGCGCGCGTCTTCCAGAAACCCTCAAGGACCCCGACACTCGGTCCCTCGAGGAGCGCTCGTTTTCACGATCGAGTCCCCCTCCTGTTCCGAGTTCCTGAAAACCGTTCGTCCTCGAGCCGCGCGGTTCGACGGCGAGGTGTCAACCGTCGATTGGGGCGAGTAACTCGAGATGAACCGCGTTCGCGCTCGAGGCCAGTGTGAAACCACTGGCGGGCTTTAAGTCGGTCCGTGCCGGCTTCGGAGTCGGAATGACCGGACCAGACGACGAGCGAACGAGAGAGCTGGGTATCGAGTTCGGATCGCTCGCTCGCGAGCTCGAGGAGCATCAGTATCCGGCGACGAGCGACGAACTGACCGAGCGCTACGGCGACGCGGTACTGGGACTCCCGAACGGCGAGCAGACGCTGCGCGAGCTGTTCGAGCTGGTTCCCGACGAGCGATTCGAGTCCGCCGCGGACGCGCGGGTCGCCGTCTTCAACACCGTCGGGGATCGAGCGATCGGACGGAAGGGGTACAGCGACCGAACCCCGCCGGCGCTGGGCGAGCGCGAGGAGTGGCCCCACGAGTCGTTCTGACCCGGAGTCGGGCGGTTCGAGTACGACTATCGAGCGTATCCGACCGCGGCGTGTCGACGTCAGCCCGTCGAAGCGATCAACGCCCGCGACTGTCGGTTCCAAGAAGCGTTTCCGACTGCGAGTGACTTTTATACTCCGGGACGATACCCACCAGCGAACAGCCGAACGAACAGCTTCCCATGCAAACCGAGTCCACACCAAGAGACGAGAGCGACGAACTCCGGTACGAACAGGACGACGACAGATACGTCTTCCACTACGACGACGACGACACGGCGACGCTGACCGCGACGATCGTCCACGCGCTCGCGTCGATCGCGGACACGGACGTCTCCCAGGGGGAGTTCTCGCTGTACGACAGCATCGATCCCGACGCCCTCGATCGAATCTTCCGACCGAAGGCCGACGGCACCGAGCGGACCGGCGGCCACATCGCCTTCACCGCCCTTGAGCACGAGGTGTACGTCTACGCCAACGGCGACATCGTCATCTACCCGCCCGCCGAAACCCGTCGACCTGGACCGCGCCGATAACCCTCTCGAGTTCGTCGGCTGTTTTTCTCGAGCGCTCGTGGGCGGGTTCTGTCGGGCGTCGTCTGCAGGGATCGAATTTACGGGCCGCAGTACGGACAGTATCGAGTATGACCGTCGTCGCACTACTCAGCGTCGCACCGGTAACCGAAGAGAGCATGGCCGACGAGGTTGCGAAGGCCGTAGAGGCCCTCGAGGAGTACGACGTCGACTACGAGACGAACCCGATGGGGACGGTGATCGAGGCCGACTCGACCGACGAACTGTTCGCGGCGGCCCAGGCCGCCCACGAGGCCGTCGACGGCGACCGGGTGAGCACCGTGTTGAAGATCGACGACAAGCGAACCCGCGACACCACCGCCTCGGAGAAGGTCGACGCCGTCGAGGAGGCGCTCGGCCGTTCGGCCTCGAGCGACCGATAGTCCGATCAGGTCGGGACGACCATCACCGGGCGGTCCGTCTCGAGTAACACCGACTGGGCGACGCTCCCGAACACCGCCTTACCGACGGGCGACCGACGGCGCGCACCGAGCACGAGCAGGTCCGTCTCGAAGCGTTCGGCCGCGTCGAGGATCGCCGCCTCGGGACGGCCGGTCGCCGCGTGGACGTCGGTCTCGAGACCCGCCTCTCGCAGCTCCGCGGCGATTCTCGGGACCGTCTCCGGGAGCCCCTCGAGGTCCGTCAGCCCCTCCTCGAGCGTGCCGACGGCGACGTCGTCGACGTCCTCGGCCGAGAAGTCGAGTTCCTCCCGCGCGTAGAGTACGTCGACGGTAACCGATTCGTCCCCCGCGGCCAGTTCGCGGACGGCCTCGAGCTGTGCGTCGACCCGGTCGTCGTCGCCGTCGACCGGAACCAGAACCGTGTACATGTTCGAACCGACTGCGGGAACACATATCAAACCACGAGTCGGTACCTGGCGGTCGGCCGACCAATCCGGAAGACCGAATTGCCTCGAGTCGGTACCGGCGACTATGGAACAGACGACCATCGACGTTGCCGGAATGTCCTGTGGCGGCTGCGAGGAGAACGTCACCGACGCGCTCGAGGCACTCGACAGCGTGTCGTCGGCCACTGCGAACCACGAGGCCGACGAGGTTCGCGTCGAACACGACGAGGGAACGACTGTCGACGCGATCGGGAGCGCGATCGAGGAGGCGGGATACGAGGCCGACGCCTGATACGGTCCGCTGTACCGATGTACCGGAGCGACCGTCGGACGGCTCGCGGTCGCTGCGGCAGTGACGGACAGTAGTCCGTATGGATTCCCGTGACGGCAGTCGAGGGACGGAACTAACAAACTGTTTTACGTAAGACGCTAGAGGGAGAGTATGGAGAGTCTCAACCGGATGGCGATCGAGCTGGTCGACGAGGCCCTCGACTACGCCGAGGAGCTGAACATCGGCGGTTTCGACCTCGAGAACGAGGCGACCGTGCTCGATTTCGGCGTCGAGTTCGACGGGGGAGTCGAGGCAGGACTACTGTTGACGGAGATCCAGACCGCGGGGATGGCCACGCCGAGCCACCTGCTGGGCGAGGTCGACGGCACCTCGATTCCCTACGTGGAGCTGACGACGGATCAGCCGGCGCTCTCGCTACTGTGTTCGCAGAAGGCGGGCTGGGAGCTCGCGACCGAGGACTTCGAGGGGCTCGGCAGCGGTCCCGCACGCGCGCTCGTCGCGCGCGAAGAGGAGTTCAGGCGGGTCGGCTACACCGACGCGTTCGACCTGACCGCACTGGCCGTCGAGAGCGACGAGCTGCCACCGGCGTCGGCCGCCGAACAGGTCGCGGAGCTCGCGGAGGTCGAACCGAGTAGCGTCTTCCTGCTCGCCTACCGAACGGCGAGTCTGGCGGGAAGTATCACGTCCGCGGCACGGGCGGCCGAACTCGCGACCTACCGACTGACGGAGCTGGGGTACGAACCCAACGACATCGTTTCCGCAACGGGGCGGGCGCCGGTCGCGCCAGTCGCGGCCGACGAAGAGACTGCGATCGCCCGAACGAACGACGCGCTCGCCTACGGCGGCCGGGCTCACCTGACGGTCCGGAAGGACGACGACGTCTTCGACTCGATCCCCTCGACCGCCGCGGACGCACACGGCCGTCCGTTCGCCGAGGTGTTCGACGACCTCGACTGGCAGTTCGAGGAGGTCCCCGCCGATCTGTTCGCGCCCGCCGCGGTCACCGTCGACGTACTTGGCGGGCCGACCTACAGCCACGGCGAGACCGACGAGGAGCTCCTCGTGGAGTCGTTCGACCTGTAGACCGGTTCGACGCCCACCGACGATCGACCGATTTTTCTCGCGATCGCACCTTCGGACGGTCGATGAGCGAGCCGATCGACACCGTTCTCTTCGACCTCGACGACACGCTCTGTCGGTATCGCCGTGGCGCCGACGAGGTGCTCAAACTCGCGTTCGAGCGCGCGGGCGTCGGCCCCGTCTTCGAGCCGGCGACCTACTACGACCGGTACCGCGAGTACTTGGAGCTGACCGACAGCTTCGCCGACTTCCACGAGCGCTGTTTCGGCGATCTGGCCGTCGAGGCGGGCTACGATCGAGCGGACGGCGTCGCGGTCGCTCGCGAGTTCCGCGAGGAACGCGACCAGCGCAACGTCGAAGCGTTGCCGGGGGCGACCGCGACGTTGGACGCGCTGGCCGACGGGTACGCGCTGGGACTGATCACGAACGGGCTGTCCGCGATGCAGCGCCAGAAGCTCGAGGCAACCGGACTCGAACGCGCGTTCGAGACGACCGTGTTCGCGGGCGAGGACACCGCACCGAAGCCCGATCCCGAACCGTTCTCGGTCGCCCTCGACGAACTCGGCTCGAGGCCGGAGCGGGCGGTGTACGTCGGGAACTCCCTGTCCTCGGACATCGCCGGCGCTCGAGCCGCGGGGCTCGATTCGGTGTGGGTTCCTCGAGGGACGAAAACGACGGATCCGGACCCGCGGCCGAGCTACGTCCTCGAGTCGCTGGCCGAACTGCAGTCCCCTCCCTGGCGGTAACTGTTGAGCCGCCCGGCACGAGGCCGATCAGTCGGCGGGGCGGACGTCAGTGACGGTGCCGACGCCCTTGCTTCGTCCCTCCCGGAAGACGAACTTCTGTCCCTCCTCGATCAGGTACGGGCGGAACTTGAACCTGACCGTCGCTTCGCCGGTGTCGCCGGGCAGCAACCGCCCGTTCTCGGGCGAGAAGGAGGCGGCCTCGCCGATCGTCTCGAGGTGGACGACCGGTTCGTAGCCGTCGCCGATCCTGGTGGGGTGGTTCAGCACCATCACCTCGGCCTCGAACTCGCGGACTGGATCGGGGTCGGCCTCACGGGGGAGCAACACCATTCCGCGCTCGATCGCGCTCTCCTTGACGCCCTTGAGCGCGATTCCGACGATCCGACCGGCTCGAGCCTGGTCGACCCGGTGATAGTGCATCTCGATCGATCTGACTTCCACCTCCTGGAAGCGGCCGTCGGGCATCGGTCCGAGAAGGAGTTCGTCGCCGGCCTCGACCTCGCCCGACATGACCGTGCCCGACGCTACGGCGCCGACGCCGGTCACGGAGTAGCTTCGGTCGACGTACATCCGGAACTCGCCGGCATCCTGGGAGGTCTTCGGGAGCCGATCGAACAACTCGTCGAGAATGTCGAGCCCATCCATCGTGATCGCGCTGGTCGTCACGATCGGGACGACCCGCTCGTTGATCTCCTCCATGGCGGCGTCGACGCCGTGACGGGCGACCCGCAGCGGGGACTTATCGACGTCCCGAAGGAGTCGTTCGACCTCGCGTTCGACCTCTTCGACCCGCTCCTCGGAGACGGCGTCGGTCTTCGTGATCGCGACGATCGTCGGCAGCTCGGTCGCCAGCAGGACGCCGAGATGTTCGCGGGTCGTCTGGGTCGGCCCGTCGTCGGCGGCGACGACGAGCAGGCCGTAATCGAGTTTCTGTCCGACGAGGCCGCGGATCGTCGTCCGCAGCCAGGGCTCGTGGCCGACGGTGTCGACGAACGAGACGAGTCGGTCGGCCTCCTCGACGACCTTCGCGCGGTCGGCCTTGCGATCCGGGTTGCGAACGTGGACTGGGCCGTCATCGTCGAAGCCGTAGACGGCGTAGGAGAGATCCGCCGAGAGGCCGCGCTCGACCTCGTGGGGCTGGACGTCGAGGTACGCCCGGGTCGCGCCGTCGCCGTCGTCCGCGGTACCGGTGACGAGCGACCCGACCAGCGTGCTCTTGCCGTGGTCGACGTGGCCGGCGGTTCCGACGACGAGGTGTTCGTCGTCGGTCTCGAGGATCGATCCGTCCCGGACCTGAGCGACGCCGACGAGCCCGTCGTCTCGCGAGTTTGCCGTCTGCTTGCGGGTCACAGACCCGCTCGCATGGTCCGAGGGACTCTCCGAGTCCCTCGCTACTTGACTGTCCGAGGCGGTTCCCGCCTCGCTCCCGATTCCCCAGGTCTGGACGTCGTCGATGTGGGCGTCGGCCTCCTCGGCGAGCAGGGAGAGGACGTCCATCGACTCGGAAAAGGTGTCGTGATCGATGCCGGCGAGCCCGCCGTCGTCGGTGACGCCGACGACGTAGGTCGCTTCGCCGTTGCCCGACAGTAGGCGGTGTCGAAGCTGTGCGGCCAGGCTCTCCCGGCGTCCGCCCTCTAGGTGGACGTTCCGGAGGAGCCGTTCCTTGAATTCGACGCTTCCGCCGTCCTGTTCGCCACGTTCCAGGGCCCGGTCGAGGAGAGCCCGGTCACGGCTCATGGGAGGGGGTAACTGGCGAGCCGATAAAAACTTCCCGGCGAAGAGACGTGTTAGCACGGGACTCTGTCGGATGACGGGCGGCGCAGTCGACGGCGAGCCCGTTTCGTCGGTCGTAACGTTCGATTAACCCCGCCCGCGGATCGGTAACAGCTGTCTACTCTCGGGTAGGCGTACTACCCGCTCCGGAACGACGACTATCAACCCGCGTGTAATTAACTGAATAATAGCTATTCCTCGTGAAGCGGTATCGTCTGACGCAATGTCCCCGAACAATAACACGTTACGGACGTTCCTCACGGAGCACCCACGACTGATCGGCGTCCTGTTCGCGGCCTGCCTCCTGCTGTCGCAGGTCGGAACGGCCGCGGCCGACGTCGGAATCGCCGGCAACGGCGGCGGTACCTGGTAAGCCGTCCTTACGGATCGACGAACCGATCGTCCGTCGACCAATACCATTCTTCGTCCCAGCGAACCGGGATCTCCGCCAACCTGAGGAACCGCGAGAGCGCTCCGGCGGAGACGTCTATCGGCGGGAGTTCGGCGCCCGCGAGGAAGTGTCGATCGACGCCGTCGATGTAGGGGACGTACTGGGCGCCGGGTCCGCTGTCGACGTGGTGAAGCTCGAGGTGTAGCCGGCGCTCGCAGTCGTCGATCGGTTCGATCCGGGCGGTGTTCGGGACCCCGCTGCCGGCCTGGCCGACGGTGACGCTCCCGTCTCCGACGACAGTGTACTGGTTGCCGACGAGCCGCTGACTGCGGGCGATCGAGTTCGAGTCCCGGATCGAGAACCCATTGTTCAACAGCCGCGCGACGAGCCGACCGACGGCGATGGCGTCCCGGTTGCCGACGTCGCTGAGTGTGACGATGCCGCCGACGCCGCCCCGCTCGATCACGCGAACGCCGACGTCGTACGAGCGACAGCCGTTGATCAGGAACGCGTCGACACCGACGTCGGCAAGCGCCTGCGCCTCGAGCGAGCCGTCAGAACAGACGAACGCGCCGTTCTCCACGTGGCCGACGTAGTGGAGGAAGTCGATGTCGGCCGCGAACAGCTCCCGGAGCTCCTCGCCGGAGACGGATCTGTGTACTGTCACCTCGAACGGTAGTTTCTCGCGTTCCCCGTAGAGAGTGCCGTCGGTCGTATCGAACTCCGCGGCCATCTCCGGGTCGTTACAGACGATCGCTACCTCGACGGCGTCGCCCGAGGGCGAGCGCTCGAGCCCGTTCTCGAAGGCGCTTCGAAGGAGCTTGGCCGCGCCGATCGGGACGCCCTCGCCCAGCCACGCCTGGACGAAGGCGTCGGTCGACGGCGGGGAGACGTACGAAAACTCCGTTCCGTGGTCGACTCCCGCGCGAGAGCGCGCGAACTCGTCGATCGCGAGCGCCGTGAGCGGGTTCGCGTCGGTCTCGGACCGGTCCTCGGGTGCCGGACGCACGATCGACAGCTCGTCGGCGAGGAAGGGGAGCACGGTCGCGTTCTCCGGGTCGGCAGTCGCGTGCGTGATGAGATTCCAGCGCGGGAAGAGGTCCGCGATCGAGTCGTACGGAATCGAGAGGACGGGTTCGAGCCGGTCGGCGAGCTCGGCCTCGTACAGCTCGCCGAGCGCGAGGTCGGATCGCTCCTCGAACCGATCCCGCTCGTAGAGGTCGACCCGATAGAGTCCCTCCGTCCGGGCTACGCAGTCGACGAAGAACACCTGCTCGAGGACGCGTTCGATCGCTCGGACGATAGACTCGGTCGTTTCTCCGAGCGGATAGACGAATCCGCCCTCGGTTTCGATTCGTGGGTCCGGACCGGTCTCGACCGTCGCCGCGAGGTAGTACGCAAGCGGGCTGGCGGCGTAGATCGCTGACCGATTCGGGGGGACGACGAGGCGGACGCCGGAGTCGGGCGTTTCGACCGCCGACGGAATCCGAACCGTCGATCCCAGCTCCAGTTGGGGCGGGTGGCCCCGAAGCGACGGCAGTGAGCGATCGCAGCTGTGGGTCTTCAACGCCGAGCCGAACGTCGAGACGGCACGCGCCAGGTCCGCCGGCTCGGCCGTCGTCGTAACCGTGGCGGCGGGGCGTTCGTGTCGCGACCGCGCCCCGAGACGTACCGTCGTCGACTCGCCAAAGTCGAACGCCAGCCGGTCGTCGGCCGACGCGATCGTCACCGGGCTCCGGACGCGCACGTAGAGCTTGATCGGCGCCATCAGCTCGAGGATGTATTCCCCCTCCGGAAGCCGTTCGTAGGCACAGGAGTCGGTCTCGAGTAACATCTCGCCGGTCGGGTCGCGGACGTACACGGGAACGACGTACGGAAAGACCAGCTCGGAGGCCGTCAGCTCGACGGCGGCGTCGACGGGGAAGTAGAATCCGGTGGGATCGACCCGACGGGGTGAGACCGGGTCGTCCGTTCGGAACGGACACTGCCTGTTCTCGATCGGATCGACGACGGTGAGCCCGGCGCCGTCGTCGAACGGTTGGAACCTCGGATCGGCGGTCATCGCTCGCCGGATCGGGCGAGCCCGATCCAGTCGGTCGTATACCCGCTCTCGTGGAGGTGCCAGCGCTGCTGGGGACCGGGGTCGCCGACGCGAAGCTCGATCGTCGCGTCGAACAGCGACTCGAGCGTATCGACGAGGGGATCGTCGCGATCGACCGGCAGCACGTAGTGGCCCAGTCCCGAGACGTCCCGGACCGCCTCGCAGATCGGCTCGAGGAGGGCGACGGTGCCGTCGGTCCCGCGCTCGTCGAGCATCGGCCGCAACGAGTCGACACAGAGGCGGAGATCGCCGGGTTCCGAAAGGGACGTTCCGGTTCCGAACGCGCGGATCCGCGCGTCGACTGTCGCCTCGAGCTCGTCGAGGTCAGTGGGCTCATCAACGACGGCGGTCGTGTCGGCGACGGGCGTTCCCGCCGACGTAGCCGAGCGTGCGGTCATCGCGTAGTCGACAACCTGTGCCGACGCGGCGTCGGTCGGTGCCAGCCGGTCGCAGACGACTCGCCGATCACGATCGATCAGCGCAAAGAGGTGACGACGATCCCGATCGGGATCGCCGAGGAGATTCGCGCTGGCGACGTCGACGAGGGCGTCGGGGACGCCGCCGGCGATCAACACGTTTCCGCCGGTTCGCTTCAATCGCCCGAGCGTGGAGCCGATACTGACCGTCCCGCCGGGGTCGACGACGACGTCGTGTCCGAGCACTGAGAACAGGACGGTCGCTCCGGGACGGGAGATCCCGTTCTCGCGTTGTCGGCTGAGGCGGGCCAGCGCATCCGGATCGACCGCGTCTCCGATCGCCGTCCGTACCTGGCTTCGATCCCAGCCGGATCGCTCGGCGATCGCCGACGCGATGCGCACCGCGACGGCTCGGTCGTCCGATTCCTCGACGATCGAAACGTGTGTCCACTCGTCGACGACGGAGACGTCGGTTTCATCCGGGTTCGAGAGCTCGATCGTCCCGTCGGCGGTCGCTCGAATCCGGCGGTTCGCGTACCGAAAGACGACGGTCGGCCACGGACCGCTCGAGCCGTCGGTCTCGAGCAACCGATCGAGAGCGTCGACGTCGACCGTCTCGTTCAACGGCGGCAGCTCCAGGGGCGATCGATCGGTTTCCTTCGCGAACCGTTCGATGATCGAGATACTCGGGCGAGACCGGATCCCGGCGGTTGTCCCGTCTCTCTCGTCGACTCCGGCCCCGTTCCGGGATCGGTCGTTCGTCATCCGTCACGGGGTACGACGGTCACTTAGGAAAAGCTCGCGGATGTTATGCAGCCTCTGAGAATAATACCAAGGTCAAGAATAACAAATTTATTTAATTTTCTCAGGTGGTTTTTGTGTTGATTTCGCACGTTCCGGCGTGGTAGCGCTCTAGCAAGTTTATTAACGTCGATCGAGATCGTACAGATATATGGTCGACTATCGCTCGGAAGACGGAGAGGAGTACGCCACGACGGCCGAATCGGGTACCGAACTGCCCGTTGTCGGCGAGCATCGGTCGTCGGTGGACGAGTTCCTTTCGCTTCTCAGTAACCGGCGACGCCGCGACGTGCTCTACTGTCTTTCCGAGAGGGAGGTCGCGAGCGTCGAGTCACTGGCGACGACGATCGCCGCCCGGGAGGCGTCAGTCTCCGTCGAACGAGTCTCCCCCGACGATCGGGAGCCGGTGCTGATCGACCTCTACCACGCTCACCTGCCGAAGCTGGCGGATCGGCGACTGATTGAGTACGACCGCCGGAGCGGTACCGTCAGATGGTCGGCATCCAGCGACGAACTCGAGGCGCTGCTCGAGTGCTGTTACGGACTCGAGATCGGCAGCGCCTAACCGACGGTCGCCGGTGTCGAGCATCAAACCGATCGAACGGGCGTTGCCGGGTTCCCTTTCAAGCCGCTCGAGCCCGTACTATCCGCTATGAGCATCAGTGGCCTCTGCCAGATCTGTGAGTCGAAGCCGGCTCAGGAGCGGTGTGCCAACTGCGGGACGCTCGCCTGCGAGCAACACTACGAGACGGGACCGGGGCTGTGTGCCGACTGCGTGGCCCAGGGCCAGCCCGATCGTCAGTCCGACGACGTCGACGTCCACCGGTTCTGAGAGGATGGGTGTCCGTCGATGACGTCGATCCGCGATCTGCTGGGCGAGTCGCTCGCCGTCGGCGAGCGGTTCTGCCTCGAGCTCGAGCAGCGGGACGGGACCCTCGTGGCTGCCCACCCCTCCGACGCCAGCCCGATGGACGTCGCCGTCGTCGAGGGTCTCGAGGAACTCGAGGAGCGACCCCCTCGGGGACCGATCGAGGTCGAAATCGTCGGCCGGGTCGTCGACGGGCGGGTCGCGGGACGGATCGTCTCGACCGCCTGCGAGGACGGCGACGTCGGCGAGCGAACGGAGTAGGAAGCTAACTGTCGCGGTACCGGTTCAGCCGCTTTTTGAGCCGTTTCGCTGCCTGTCCGCTGACGTTCGCGAAGTCCTCGCTATTTTCTCCCGCGAAGATGATCCCTCGCGAGGAGTTAACCAGCCCGACGCCGTCGGCGAGTCCGTACTCCACGGCGGCCTCGGCGTCGCCGCCCTGGGCGCCGATTCCCGGCACGAGGAAGGGAAGATCGGGAACCTGCTCGCGCAGCTCCTCGAGCTCTTCGGGTTTGGTCGCACCCACCACGAGGCCGACGTTGTCGTTCTCGTTCCAGAGGTCCGCGAGCGCGGCCACGCGCTCGTAGACCCGCTCGCCGCTCGCGAGTTCGAGGTCCTGAAGGTCCTCTCCGCCGGGGTTCGACGTGCGACAGAGGACGAACACACCCGCTTCCTCGTCGGCCAGAAACGGCTGGAGCGAATCCCGACCCATGTAGGGGTTGACCGTGACCGCGTCCGCGCGCTCGAGCAACTCGGCGTACTGCCGGGTCGTGTTGCCGATATCGGCCCGTTTGGCGTCGAGCAGGACGGGAACGTTCTTCCCGTGGGCGTAGGCGATTGTCTCCTCCAGAGCGCGCCAGCCGTCGGGATCCTCGTAGAAGGCGGCGTTCGGCTTAAAGACGGCCGCGTGTTCGTGAGTCGCGTCGATGATCCGTCGGTTGAACGCCCACCGCGGGAGGTCGTGCTCGGTCAGGTGGTCGGGAATCCTCGAGGGGTCGGGGTCGAGTCCGACCGAGACGACGCTGTCGACCGTTCGAATGCGGTCGCGCAGGCGATCGAAGAAGTTCATGTCCGAACGTGGTTCGGGTCGGTCGAAAAGATTGTCATCCTCCGGAGCGATCGCCGACGACGGATACTCGAACGAAAACAACTCTAAACGTCGATCTGGTTTCCCCACCCGTGAGAATCGAGTTTCCGATATATGATGGGAGAGCGTCTACACTCGAGTGTAACGGTGACCAACAATGTCCACGACAACTCGAAACCGGCTCGAAAGCCGCTACGGGGGGATCGACCTCGTCGGCGAACCCCACGCGCTTAGCGCGTGGTTCGTCGTTGCACTACGAGCCATCATGGGGGGGAATGATGCTGTTCGCCGGTCTGGGGAAGTTCGCGTTCGTCAGCGGCGAGGCGTTCGACGCCAGCGGCTTCCTGCGCCATGGCGTCGACCCCGCCAGTCCCGTCAGCGGACTGTACGCCGCGATGGCGGGCAACGCGATGCTGCTCGAGATCATCAACGTCGTCGTCCCAGTTACGCAGGTGCTGATCGGCGTCGCGCTGATCGCGGGCGCGTTCGTCCGGCTGGCAGCCCTGGGGGGCGCCATCCAGATGAGCATGTTCTACCTCGGCGGCTGGGAGGGGGCCTGGCTCGCGCTGTTCGACTCGACGCTGATCTACGCCGTGGTCTTCCTGGCGCTGGCGGCCTTCGGCGCCGGACGGATCCTCGGCCTGGACCGCTACATCG
>PWMF01000140.1 GCA_003559215.1 Natrialbaceae archaeon | reverse complement strand
CCAACTCCTTCGGACTGGTGTCTTTCGCCGGTCTCGTCGCCGCCGTCGTCGAACTCCACCGCTCGGTCGTCGCGCGCCGACCGCTGGGAGCTGCGCTGGCGGTCGTGCTCGCCGGTCTCTGTGCCGTCGGCGTCTTCCTCTCGAACGCTCGAGCGGCGATGCTCGCCTCGGCGGTCGTCCTCGTGATCTACGCCGCCTACGTCGCCGGCGGCCGACTCGCCGTCCCCGTCGCCGCCGTGGCGAGTACCGTCGGCGTCTTCGGCCTGCTCGCCGCGATATACGCGAACGTGATCGATATCTCCACGTCCGGTCGGTTCGAGCTCTGGACCGCGAGCCTGCGGGCGATCCGAGACGGCCCGCTCCTGTTCGGCCACGGGAGCGGCCCCGCGAACCTCGTCATCGAGCCCTATCTCCCCGGTGAGGGCGCACCGTTGCCCCATAACTCCTACCTCGAGGTTATGATCCAGACCGGGTTCGTCGGCGGACTCGCTTACGCCGGGCTGGTCGTCGGCAGCGTCGCTCGCGGACTGGTCGCCTACCGCGACGTCAACGTCGCGATGCTCGCGTTCGTCGTCGGCTGGGCGATCCACCTGTTCTTCGAGTCCTACACCCTGTTCGAGTGGTCGATCGGCGGCGTGCTGGCATCGATGGCGATCGGTTACCTGCTCTTTGGCGACTGAGGGGAGACTCGAGCCGAGCGCACGGGTAACTCCTCGAGCATGTTCTCGACCGACACCCTCAGGTCGAATCCGATCTGAGACGGTCGGCCGCGCCGTACACCCGTCGTCGGATCGCCGGATGTTCGACGAGCCACCAGCCGACCAGGCCGACAGCGGTCCCAACGACCGCGAGGAGCGCCCGGCCGTTGACCCCGGCTGCGACCGCCGCCGCGAGCGCGATTCCGAGAGCCACGAAAAACGCCCGCAGCGGTCGGTCCCGCGCGAGCCAACCGACCGCGGCGAGGTAGACAGCGCCGAACGCTACCGACGCGACGACATCGACGAGGTAGTGAACGCCCAGCGCGAGCCGGGAGGTGGCGACGAGGACGACGACCGTCCCGGCGACACCGAGTCGAACCGACCGCCGGCCGTACGGGAGCCACAGCGCCAGCGCGCCCCAGAAAACCGTGGCGGCCATCGTGTGCCCGCTCGGGAAGCCGAACTCGCTGGGCTCGATCACGTGAAACTCCGCGGGCGGACGCGGAAGCGCGAACACCGACTCGAGCAGAACGACGAGCGCGAGGCCGCCGAAGACGGTCGCGATGAGAAACGCCGTTCGG
Source organism: Natrialbaceae archaeon (assembly GCA_003559215.1). Taxonomy (GTDB): domain Archaea; phylum Halobacteriota; class Halobacteria; order Halobacteriales; family Natrialbaceae; genus Natronococcus. The sequence continues at coordinate 3,648 of PWMF01000140.1, read as the reverse complement.
TCCGAACACAGCGGGTCCTCCCGTCGGCCGCGTCGGATCGACGAGCCGACGTCGACGAGGTAAAACAGCGCCAGTGCGGGGGCGACGAGCAGGAGATCCCCGAGCAGCGTCGCCGCGACGAACGCCTCGAGGAGCCACTGCGGAAGGGTCGTTCGGATCGCCTCCATTACGCCGAGGCTACGGCTCACGGCAACCTGCGGACGTCACACTTGCTCGTCCACTCTCCCCTCGAGTTCGGGACGCGGAGACCGTCCCCCGTCAGTACACAGACCATCATCGGTTCCTAGCGCGTTCGTTACAGCATACCTGCTAGCTCTGCGTCAAAAGCCTATCGAGTCGTTGGACGCGGGGAGCCGGGAGCTACCGGGGTTGGATCCGAACTGTGCCTCGCTGCTCGAGCGCCGGTGCTCGAACTCGGCCGGTGTCGGCGGCCAACGAGGGGTCACTCGCATCCGTCGGTTCGCAGCGCTCGATCGACCGCCGAGACGGCGTCCTCGAGGGCACCCTGGTTCGAGACCCTGACGACGGTGATCGAGTCGTCGGCCTCGGCTGCCTCGACGACCCTCGAGCAAGCCCGCTCGTGTCGCTCCTGCGCGTCGTTCATCCTCGCGACCTCGTGTCGGTCCGCGAGGGACTTCTTCCGGTTGTGCTGGCGCCGGAGGCAGACCGCCGTCGGCGCGGTGACGTAAACGAGCGTCTCCGGCGTCGGCACGCGGTCGAAGTACGCCTCGAGCGAGAGTCGATCCCCGCCCCGCCAGAGGACCGAGACGGCCCCCATCATGAACCCCTCGTCCATACAGAACCGTTCGTCCGGACGGACCGTCTCGATGCCGAGCTGGTACCGCTCCGCGGCGTCCCTGAGCAGCGACGCAGCCTGGTCGGGTTCGCGAGACGCCGCCTGACGGGCGCCGACCATCGCGTCCGGAAACGACGGCTGCTCGAGCAGGAACTCCGAGAACAGTCGTTTTCGAAGCGGATGCTGTAAAACGAGCGTCTCGGCGTACGAGCGCAGATGCGACGGCAACAGTCGGTACGCCAGCCAGGCGGGGCCGTCATCGGTATCCAGAATCAGTCGCTCGAGGCCGTCCTCGTAGATCCCGCCGTAGTACTGCGGGTTCGAGGTGAGTCGTCTGTGGACCGCCGACTTGCCCGCACCCGGCGGACCAAGAAACTCGACGTGTGAACGGTCGGTCGAACGCATTCGAGTTACTTGCGCGACTGGATCGCGTACAGGTCGGCGTACTGTCCACCTCGGTCGATCAGGTCACCGTGCTGGCCGGCCTCGACGACCTCGCCGTCCGAAACCGTGTAGATACGATCCGCGTTCTCGACGGTCGAGAGCCGGTGGGCGATCGCGAGCATCGCGTAGTCCCGGTCCATCCCTTCGATCGCCGCCTGGACCTCCTGTTCGAGACTCGAGTCCAGATCGCTCGTCGCCTCGTCCAAGATCAACAGCTCGGTGTCCTCGAGCAGCGCTCGTGCGAGCGAGACGCGCTGTTTCTGGCCGCCCGACAGCCGCGTGCCGTCGTCGCCGAGGACGGTGTCGTACCCGTTCGGGAGGTCCTCGAGGAACTCGTCGATCTTCGCGATCGAACACGCCCGTTCGATCTCGGCCCGGGTCACGTCCCGGTTACCGATCGTGAGGTTGTACCGCAGCGTATCGTTGAAAATGAACGGGTCCTGGCGGACGATCGAGATCCGTTCGCGCCACTCGTCGACGTCCATCTCGCCGATGGGAACGCCGTTGGCACGGATCTCGCCGCGGTCGACCTCGTACAGCCGAGCCAGCAGCGAGACGATCGTCGACTTGCCGGCACCCGATTGGCCGACGAACGCGACGAACTCGCCCTTCTCGACCTCGAAGTCGATCCCCTTGAGCACCTGTTCGTCGCCGTCGTAGGAGAACTCGACGTCGTCGAACTCGACGTGGTCGACCCTGTCGGGCACCTCCCGGGTCGGTTCGTTGACCTCCTCACGGCCTTCGAGATCCTCGATGAACTGCTGGGTCCGGACGAGGTGAGGGAGGTCGTTCTCGACCTTGTAGTAGTACTCGTTGAGCGCGCTGACCTTGGGGCCGAGCTGCATCATCGCGAAGAGGAACACGCCGAGCGCGCCGATCGAGAGGTCGGCGAACGTGAGCGCGATGTAGATCAGCACGAACACCGAGACCGCGACCCCGAGGTTGTAGAAGTTATTAATCGCCGCCTCGTTGCGCCGGAGCTTGATTCGCGCGGTCGTGTACTGGTCGACAGCGTCGAGGAAGTTCCCGCGCAGCTCCCCGGCGAGTCCGAAGATCCGGACGTCGCGGATCCCCTGCGTGCCCGCCTGGGCGGCCTCCTGCCGGCGCTCGTTGGCGTCGGCGACCTCGTCACCGAGGTCGTATCCGCCCTCCAGCACGCCGCGAAGCAGGACTGTCAGTCCGCCGAGGATCGCGATCGCGATCAGCGTCAGCATCGGCGCCATCACCAGTGCGATCGTCAGGTACGCAAGCGAGAGAAAGAGCTGCTCGAGGACCTTGATCACGCGTCGGATCACCCGCCCCGCATAGTAGGTCTGGGTGACGATGGCGTTGAGGATGTCGTCGGAACCCTCCTCGTCGAAGTACTTCACCTCGGCGTCGAGGGCGTTGTCGAACGCCCGAACCTGCAGATCTCGAATGTAGTAGGTCCGCAACGCCTCGCGGAACCAGCCGACGAGGAAACTCGCCGTGTACCGCACCGTCATCACGACCGCGACGCCGGCCACCACGAACCCGAGGGTGAACGGGACGCCGAGCGTGTCGTAGGCGACGACGAACGCCTCCATCAGCCCGTCGGCCTCGGCGACGGGATCGTCGGCCTGGACGATCTCGATGATCGGCAGAATGAAACTCAGTCCGATCCCCTCGAGAACCGCGGCGAGTAGCCCGAGGCCGACGATCAGCGTCGTGAACTTCGGGCTGAATCGGGCGACGTCTAACAGTGCGTTGATCTTGTCGCGCCGAGAAATATGCTCGGCATCGTCAGTAGACATCTCGCAACTGATAACTGCTCGCCTGCGGAGTCGTATAGACCCATCGGAACCCGTCCGAATCAGCTCCGGACGGTCAGTCCGAGGTGGCTTCGGCCGGTACTTTCTCCTGCAGCCGTTCCTCGGCTTCCTCTCGGTCCTCGGGGTAGCCGACGTCGATCCGCCAGCCGTCCAGGCCGATAGCGTCGATCGTTCGGCCGCTCTGGATGAGCAGGTCGACGGCGTCGCTGATCTCGTACTCGCCGCGTCCGGAGGGCTGAACGAGGTGACAGGCGTGGAAGATGGCCGGAGTGAACGTGTAGAACCCGGTCATCACGAGATTAGACGGCGGATCGTCGGGTTTCTCGACGACGTCGGTGATCTCGCCGTAGGCGTTCGTATCGCAGACGCCGTAGCGCGAGGCCTCCTCCCAGGGGACTTCCTCGACGAGGAAGGCGGCGTCGGCGCGTTCCTCGCGCTGGCGTCGGACGACGTCCTCGAGGTTCGCCTCGAAGACGTTGTCGCCCAGGATCAACATGAAGTCGTCGTCGATGTGTTCCTCGACGCACAGCAGGGCGTGTGCGAGCCCCTTCTGCTCGCGCTGGTGGGCGTACGTGATCGGCACCCCGCGGTACTCGTCGCCGTAGTGGTCGATGATCT
>PWMF01000073.1 GCA_003559215.1 Natrialbaceae archaeon | reverse complement strand
CGCCGGCGGCCATCGCGTCGTCGGAGTCGTATCCCATCTGGGTCGGCAGGTCGAAGGCCATCGAGAGCCCGGTCTGGCCCTGATCGAGCAGGTAGTGGTAGCGCTCGTTGGTGTCCTCGGGCGTCGAAAAGCCGGCGTACTGGCGCATCGTCCACAGCCGGCCTCTGTACCCGGTGGAGTACACCCCGCGCGTGTACGGCGGCTCGCCAGGGTTTCCGAGATCCTCCTGGTAGTCGAGATCGTCGACGTCCGCGGGGGTGTAAAGGCGGTCGACCTCCTGGCCGCCCGTGTCGGTCGTGAACCGATCCTTGCGCTCGCCGAAGCGCTCGAGCACCGGCTCGACCTCCTCCTCATGCCACTGCTCGTGGCTCTCGCGGATCTCCTCGAGTTCATCGGGATCGAACATTATCGTTACCGTCGGTCGGCGTCGGCTTCAACCTTTTCGAGTCGTGACCGGGATCGATCGTCACGGAGTCGGAGAAGAGATGGCTACAGCGTCGAGTGCGCCGACCAAATCAGGACATGTCGACGTCGTCGATGTCCGGATTGCCGTACCCGGTCAGCGCCGAACGGTACGAGGCGTCGATGACGCCGTTCTTGAGCGTGACGTCGGACCGCCGGACCCGGACACTGCCGCCGGCCGCGGTGGTGATGTCCTCGACGTCGAAGTCCTCGATGAGCAGCCCGCGGTTGGTCGTGCTGCTGGTCTCCGTACAGCGGATCGCGGGCGCCTGGACGTCGGGGCCACAGAACAGATCGAGGTCTTTGATGTGGCCGCCGTCGGCGTCGCTGTTGACCCTGACGATGTCGTTCTGTGCGTCCGAGCCGTCGATCTCGATCCGCTCGGCGATCGCCTCCCCGCCGTTGAGCCAGAGGCCGGCGCCGGGGTAGGTCTGGTCCGAGCCGCCGTCGAGGAGGATCTTGCAGTCGCGGGCCTCGTCGGCGGCACCGATCCGGATGTTTCCGTTTCCGCAGTTGACCGCCATACTGTGATCGACGAAGTTCTCACCCTCGCTGTTTCGCACGTAAATACCGTTGTCGACGTAGTCCTCGACATAACACCGGTCCCAGATGTTGATCCCTTCGTGGGGCGGGTCGGCGCTGCAGCCGATCGAGTGGCCGACTGACGGCTGACTCGAGTCGGCGACCTCGCCGTCGGGGAGCCCGAAATTGCGGATCAGCGAGAGCGCGTTCGGATCGCGGGTGTTGATCATGCAGGTGTAGCGGTCGCCGCCGTGGGGACCGTGTCGCCAGCGCTCGCCGATGAGTTCGACGTTGTCGAGCAGACAGCGACCGACGTGGGCGCTGATCAGGCCGGCATCGCGTTCGCGCTGATCGTTGATGTCGACGTCGAGGTTCTGAAGTACGACGTGTTTCGGCGGGTCGTCGGTAGCCCACTGGCCGAGCAGGAACGCGATGTCGACGCCGTGGTCGCGGATCTCGAGGGTCGCCCGCGGCTCGCCCCGGATCTCGAGGAACTCGATCGGATCAAAGACGACGAACTCGGTGTTCCAGGTGTAGCTCCCCATCGGCAGGACGAACTCATGGTTGACCGTGTCCCGGGAGTCGATGTAGGAGAGGATTTCCGCCGACAGGTCGCCGTTCTCGTCGATCGACGACTCGTCGACGACGTTGACGGTCGTTACGTCGTCCGGACGATTCACGAGTTCCGCCATGAGCCCGTTGGTCGCTACCGACGACGCCGGAGCCGGCTCCGAGTCCGGCTCGTGTTCCTCCGGGTCGGTCGGCTCGATCCGCTCGAGACAGTAGCGGTAGCTTTCGGACTCGTAGTCGCCGCCGTAGATTCCGTGTGTCGCCTCGAGGAAGTCGCTCTCGATCGGGTATTCGATCGCGGCTCGGCCCCGAACGTAGCTCTCTCCGTCGGCGTCGAGGAGGACTCTATAGGCTTCGTCGGCCTCGAGTTCGCCGTTGAGCACGAACGTGTCGCCGGCCTCGAGATCGGCGACCGAGCGCTCGTCGAGGACGTCGCCGCTGTCGTCGGTCAGGACCGCCGTCGTGACGCCCTCTGTCTCCGACGAGAGCCGACACTCGAGCGCGTCGACGCTCTCGGTCGCGACCAGTCGGACGCCGGAGCGGTCGTCCAGCGAACTCCAGGACTGGCCCTCCTCGTCGTCGCCGAGCTCGAGTGCGGGGACCTCCGGTTCGGTCGGCTCGCTCTCGGTTTCGTCCGACGACGTCGAACCGCCCTCGACGACGATCCGGTCGAGACAGTACCGGTAGTCCTCCGACTGGACGTAGCCGCCGTAGATCCCGTCGGTGACCTCGAGGAGGTCGCCGTCGATCGGATAGTCGGCCCCGGCTCGTCCGCGGACGTAGGTGTCACCCTCCGCGTCACAGACGATCCAGCGGACGTCGTCAGCCTCGAGGTCGACGTCGAAGGCGAACGTGTCGCCGGCCTCGAGGTCGTCGATCGACTGCTCGTCGAGAATGTCGTCCTCGGCGGGAGTGGCCGTCGTCACGTCGTCGCCGGTGAGGTACGCCGTTGTGACGCCCTCGGTCTCCGCCGAGAGCCGACACTCGAGGGCGTCGACGCTCTCGGTCGCCCGGATACGAACGCCGGAGGGGCTGTCGAGCGAGTCCCTGGACTGTCCCTCCTCGTCGTCGCCGAGATCGATCGTCTCGACCTCGGGTTCGGGTTCGGACTCCTCGTCGTCCTCGACCGGAACCTCGTACTCCCGCTCGACGGCGATCCGATCGACGCAGTAACGGTAGCTCTCGGACTCGTACTCGCCGCCGTAGATCCCGTGGGTGACCGCCAGCAGGTCGTCCTCGAGGGGGTAGTCGGCTTCGGCCCGGCCGCGAACGTAGCTCTCGCCGTCGGCGTCGAGCAGGATACGGTAGGCCTCGTCGGCCTCGAGGGTGGCGTCGAAGGCGAACGTGTCGCCGGCCTCGAGATCGTCGACCGACTCCTCCTCGAGCACCGATCCCGAGTCGTCGGTGAGAACGGCCGTCGTGACACCGTCGGTCTCCGCCGAGAGCCGGCCCGTTACCTTCGAGAGGTCCTCGTCGGCCCGAAACCGAACGCCGGAACGGCGGTCCAGCGTACTCCAGGACTGACCCTCCTCGTCGCTCCCGAGGTCGAGTTCGGTCTCCTCGGTTTCCGTCTCGTAGCCGCCCGAGCCCGAACCGGAGCTCTCGACGGAGAGCCGATCGACGCAGTAGCGGTAGTCGTCGGTCTCGAGGTAGCCGCCGTAGATCCCGTCGGTGATCGCCAGCAGATCGTCCTCGAGGGGGTAGTCGGCTTCGGCTCGTCCGCGGACGTAGCTCTCGCCGTCGGCGTCGCAGACGACCCAGTACGTCTCGCCAGACTCGAGATCGACGTCGAAGGCGAACGTGTCGCCGGCTCCGAGGTCGTCGATCGAGCGTTCCTCGAGGGGGTCGCCGTCGTCGTCGGTGAGAACGGCCGTCGTCACGTCGTCGGTCTCCGCCGATAGCCGGCCCGTTACCCTCGAGAGGTCCTCGTCGGCCCGGAATCGAACGCCGGACGGCTGATCCAGCGATCCCCAGGAATGGGCCTCCTCGTCGTCGCCGAGGTCGATCGTACTCTCCGCCGAGCCGGACTCCCCGGGTTCGGACTCCTCGGGTTCGCTCGGTTCGGAGTCGGCAATCGAAACGGTGATTCGATCGACGCAGTAGCGGTAGCTATCGGACTCGTAGTCGCCGCTGTAGATCCCGTGGGTCGCCTCGAGGACGGCGCTCTCGAGGGGGTAGTCGGTCGCGGCTCGGCCCCGAACGTAGCTCTCGCCGCCCGCGTCGAGGAGGATTCGGTAGGCCTCGCCGGCGTCGAGACCGGCGTCGAAGGCGAACGTGTCGCCGGCTCCGCGGTCGTCGATCGAGCGCTCGTCGAGGACGTCGCCATCTTCGTCGGTCAGGACCGCCGTCGTGACGCCCTCGGTCTCCGAGGAAAGCCGGCACGTGACGTCGTCGACGGCCTCGTCGACCCGGAACCGGACGCCGGAGGGCTCGTCGAGCGAACTCCAGGCCTGGCCCTCCTCGTCGCTCCCGAGGTCGAGCGTGTCCGTCTCCGGGTCGTCCGCTTCCGATTCGCTCTCGCTCTCGTAACCGGTGTCCGGGACCGTTCCGGCGTCACCGGGTACGATTCGGTCGAAACAGTACCGGTAGCTGTCGGACCGCTCGTCGTCGCCGTAGATCCCGTCGGTGACCGCGAGCGGCCCCGACTCGAGAGGGTAGTCGACCGCAGCCCGTCCGCGAACGTAGCTTCGTCCTCGCGCGTCACAGACGACTCTGTAGGTCTCGTCGGCCTCGAGCTCCGCCTCGAATTCGAACGAGTCTCCGGCGTCGAACGCGCCGATCGTCTGGCGCTCCAGTACGTCGCCCGAATCCGTAGTGAGGTATGCCGTGATGAGATTTTCCGAACGTTCTGAGAGGCGACACTCGAGTCCGTTGACGGCCTCCGCGGTCTGGATTCGAACGCCGGAACGACCGGTTAGCGAACGCCAGGATTGGCCCTCGTCGTCGCTTCCGAGATCGACCGCTCCCTCTCGTTCCCGCTCACGGATCGGTCCGATCCGATCGATACAGTATCGGTAACTATCCGACTCGAGGCCGCTGCCGGTGTAGATCCCGTGAGTAACGGTAAACAGGTCGTTCTCGAGGGGGAAGTCTACCTCGGCTCGCCCCCGGACGTAATTGCGCCCCTGTGCGTCGCACAGGATCTGATAGGACTCGTCCGCCTCGAGCGACGTTTCGAACGTGAAGAATCCTCCCGGGTCGACGGACGCAACTGTCTGCCGTTCGAGAACTGTTCCGGAACTGGTCGCCAGATATGCCGTAATAAGGCCCTCGCTCTTCGTGGAGATGCGGCATTCGAGCCCGTCGAGGCTCTCGGCGGGAACGAACGTGAATCCGGATCGGTTGCTCTGGTTGTGCTGTGCTTCGTCGTCGCTGTCGAGATCGAGCGATTCTGCATCGCTGTCGATCTCTACCCCATCGACGTCGGCGGTTTGGTT
>PWMF01000116.1 GCA_003559215.1 Natrialbaceae archaeon | reverse complement strand
TACCGCACATCTCGCCGTCGGCCATCGCCGCCTTGCAGTCGCCCATCGCGAGCATCGCTCCCTCCTGGAACACCGGGAAGTAGGCGACGGAGCCGGCGGTCATGTCGGTCGTGTCGAGGTTTCCCCCGTGGTCGTGGGGGACGAGCGTCGTGTACGACTCCGAGTCGGGTGCGACCCCGATCGTCCCGATCACGGGCGCGACGTCGATCTCGAGGTCGCCGAACGCGAGGATGTCGCCCTCGACCGATAACAACCGAGTTCTCGGCGACTCGATCCCGTCCTCGCCGTCGAGCAGGCCGAAGCCGCCGATGGTGATCACGCGGCCCTGCTCCTCGGTGAGGCGGATCTCCTCGATCTCGACCCGGAGGACGTCTCCCGGCTCGGCCCCCTCGACTGCGATCGGCCCCGTCGCGGCGTTGACTTCCGAGGGGATCGACTCGATGACGTCCGCTTCCGTGTGGATCGTCCCGTCCAGGCTGTCTCTCGTCTCGATTGTCAGTTCGGCGCCGGACTCGACGGTGTGTATTGCCTCGAGGTCGGGGCTGAACTCGTACACTACGCCGTCGTCGTACGTGACTTGTTCACGTTGCATACACACACTGTTCGAACCGGGAGGTGGTAAAACGGTCCCTCGACTGAATCGCGAGGCCCTACCCATCGGATATATATGGTCGGAGGCCGGAGTCAGAAGTAATGCCAACCGGAACGGTCGACTTCTTCAACGACACTGGCGGCTACGGCTTCATCGAGACCGACGAGACCGACGACGACGTCTTCTTCCACATGGAAGACGTCGGCGGCCCCGACCTCGAGGAGGGACAGGAGGTCGAGTTCGAAATCGAACAGGCGGACAAGGGTCCGCGCGCGAAGAACCTCACGCGCCTCTGATCGGATCCGATCGACGGCTCCGATCCGCCGCGGTGAAACGAGCGAACGAACGAACACGGCGAGCGCCGCCGCTATCGAGCGAGCAACCACGTCGTTGGGTCGTCGGTCTCAAGACAAGAGCAGCGCGTTCCCGGCGATTCGAAGGGTTTCTTCGATGAACACCGACGACATCCACGACCGATGGGCGGAGCGAACGGGCGCGTACTCGCCGGCGTACTACGCCCACTACGGTCCCAACGAGACGAGCGAACTACTCGAAGCAATCATCGACCGCGTCGTCGGTCCCGACGCGGCCGTCCTGGAACTGGGCTGTAGCTCGGGTCGCCACCTCGCTCATCTTCACGAGCACGGGTACGACGACCTCCACGGCGTCGATATCAACGAGTCGGCGTTCGAGGTGATGGATCGGGTTTACCCCGACCTCGCCGCAACGGGCACGTTCACCCACGGCTCGCTCGAGGAGTTCGTCCGCGACCACGGACGGGATCGATTCGACGTCGTCTACTCGGTCCAGACGCTTCAGCACCTCCCGCCGGACGCCGAGTGGGTGTTCGACGACCTGGTTCGGCTGACCGACTCGCTGCTCGTCACGGCCGAGACCGACGCCGGCGGATCGACGGCTGACGCCGCGTCGTCCACCGGGGCCGTCGACGGTCACGGCTCGACCGTGACCGACGTCCGCGACGTCGATGGCGTCCCCCTATACGTCCGCGACTGGTCGCGGGTGTTCACCGACCGCGGCTGGGTCGAACTCGAGGACGACGCGACCGTCCTCGACTATCACACGTTCAGGGCGTTCCGCCCGCCGGCGGAGTAGCTTGCCGAGCCGGAGCGAGGGGTCGAGCTACCTCGCATAAAAGAGACCTTGCAGTCGCGCTGGATAGCTTCATACCCGTGACGGTCGAGAGCGTTCCCTTGCCTATGGTTCTCGCGTCTCGGGTCCGAACGGGGGAAGATCGCCGCTGTCCGACCACGACGCCGCGCTCGAGCGGAGGCGGCCGACCGATCGGCTCGAGCGGCCGTTTCGGAGGTGAGCTCGAGTGAGCGACCTCCCGCCGAAGACGAGTGTCAGGCGGTGGCTCGTCACGACCAATCACAAGGACGTCGGGATCCTCTACCTGGTGACGGCGCTGTTCTTTCTGGTGCTTGGCGGTATCATGGCGCTACTGTTCCGAGCCCACCTCTGGGAGAGCGGCGGCACGGGACTGCTCACACCGAATCAGTTCAATCAGGCAGTATCGACCCACGGACTGTTGATGGTGTTCTGGTTCCTCTCGCCGTTTGCGGCCGGCTTCGCGAACTACTTCGTCCCGCTACAGATCGGCGCGAAGGATCTCGCCTTTCCGCGCTTGAACGCACTGAGCTACTGGTTCTATCTGTTCTCGGGGATCCTGTTCGGGATCTCGTTCTTCCAGGGGAGTTCCTTCGCGGGCGGCTGGACGATGTACGCGCCGCTGAACGTGCCGATGTACACGCCCGCGCTGGAGGCGACCACCGGCGGCAACGGCGCCGTGTTCGCGTTGATCCTGTTCGTGCTCTCGATCACGCTCGGCTCGTTGAACTTCATCACGACGATCCACCGCTGTCGGGCGGAGGGGCTCGGCCTGTGGAACATGCCGATGTTCACCTGGACGTGGCTGCTGACCGTCTGGATGATGCTGTTCGCGTTCGCGGCGCTGCTGGCCGCGTTGCTGTTGCAGGCGTCCGATCGGATCCTGTTGACCCAGTACTTCGCGACCGATCAGGGGTCGGGCCTGCTGTGGGCCCACCTGTTCTGGTTCTTCGGGCATCCGGAGGTGTACATCGTCTTCTTCCCCGCATTGGGGATCATGCTCGAGGTGTTCCAGACGTTTACGGGACGGCGACTCGTCGGCCGCAAGTGGGTCATCATCGCGATGGTCCTGGTCGCGGTCCAGTCGTTCCTCGTCTGGATGCACCACATGTTCCTGACGACCATCAACCTCGAGATCAAGACGCTGTTCATGGCGACGACGATCGGGATCTCGCTACCGTTCGACCTGATCGTCTTCGCGCTGATCTACACGATGGTCAAGGGCCGAGTGCGGATGACGACGCCGTTTCTGTTCGCGCTGGGGGCGCTCGTACTGTTCATCCTCGGCGGTATTACTGGGGTGTTCCTGGGCGCCGTCGTGCTCGACTACGAGTTCCGGGGAACCTACTGGGTCGTCGCCCACTTCCATTACGTGATGGCTTCCGGGGTCACCGCACTGGTCGGCGGCCTCTACTACTGGTGGCCGAAGCTGACCGGGCGGATGTACTCCGAGACGCTGGGGAAACTCAACTTCGCGGTATACTTCGTCGGCTTCAACCTGCTGTACTTCCCGCAGTTTCTCGCCTGGGAGACACCCCGTCGCGTCTTCCAATACGCCGAGGGCGTCCAGCTTTACCACCAGCTCTCGACGGTCGGGGCGTTCGTCTTCGGCGCCTCGTTCGTGATCCTGTTCGCGACGTTCGCCCACAGCCTCGTCGCGGGGCCGCGGGCACCCGAGAACCCCTGGGAGTTCTCCCGCACGGCCGAGTGGGCCGTCCCCTCGCCCCCGCCGCTCGAGAACTGGGACGGACGGCCGTCCTACGCAACGGGCTCGCTCGAGTTCGTCGAGGATACGGCGGCCCAGCCCGACGGCGGCGTCGCACACGAGAACCGAACCGCTTCCGGGGCCGGCACGGGCGAGGGACACGCCGATCACGCCAGCATCTGGCCGCTCGGGGTGGGGTTCGGTACGTTCGTCTTCTTCCTTGGGCTGACGGGGATCACGCCGTACACGATCGACTTCGCAGAGGGGACCGGTGTTCCGCCCGAGGCCCTCGTCGGAACCGGTGCCGAACAGAGCATCCTGTACCCCGTTCTCACCGTTCTGGGCGTCGCAATCATGGGGTACACGTTGTTCGAACTCGGGCGCGAGCGGTTCGTCGTCCCCGAGATGGTCATCGCCGAGCGCTGGCCCGTCGAGGGCGTCGGCAACACGAAGTTCGGGGTCTGGGTGTTCCTCGCTTCGGACGTCGTCGTCTTCGGCGCGATCATCGGCGCGTACATCTTTATGCGCCTTCACGCGGGGTGGGGCGAGTGGACGACCGTCCCCTTTGCCTCCTGGCCTGGCCTGCTGAACACGTACATCCTGCTGACCTCGAGTTTCACGGTCGTACTCGCGCTCGTGATGGCCGAGCGGAAAAACAAGCGGGGCCTGCTCGCGACGCTGGGCGCGACCCTCGGGCTCGGACTGGCGTTCATGGGCGTGAAGGCGTACGAGTACAGCGTGAAGTTCGCCGACGGCGAGTACTGGTGGTACGGGATCGAGTACTCGATCTACTACGTTACCACCGGAATGCACGCTCTGCACGTCCTCTTCGGGCTGTTGATCGCCGGCTTCATGATCTACCGCGTCTGGTCGATCGACGCCTACCTCGAGGACCACCGCCCGGTGGAGTTCTTCGGCCTTTACTGGCACTTCGTCGACATCGTCTGGGTCATCCTCTTCCCACTGTTCTACCTGATGTAGGCGGGCCGCGAGCTTCGGCCCGCACCGTTCGGCCGCGCTCGCTCGAGCCGACGAACGCCGAACGTTCGTTTCTTCATCGACGGAAGTATTTCTCACATTATCATAGCTACTTGCCACCTCATCACGTACTTTCGGACGTATGTTCGAAACGATCCTCCTCCCGACGGACGGCAGCGAGCGGGCGGAGCGGGCGGCACCGTACGCCGTCGAGCTGGCCGAGCGGTTCGACGCGACGCTGCACCCGATGTACGTCGTCGATACCGACGCGCTCGGTCCCGAGCAGGTCGATCGGATCGGCGCGGGTCAGTTCGCCGAGATGACCGAGCTCCACGAGCGGGCCGCGGCCGCCGTCGACGGGATCCGCGAGTACGTCGAGTCGGCCGACGTCACGGTCGATCCCGTGATCGAGGCCGGAATCCCCCGAACGGTGATCACTCGGTTCGCAGCGGAGAACGACGTCGACCTCATCGTCATGGCGTCACAGGGTCGGGGCGGCGTCCGGCGCGCCCTCTTCGGAAGCATCACCGAGGACGTCGCCCGCGAGACGACCGTCCCCGTGATGGTGATCGACGCGGACGACGACCGCC
>PWMF01000212.1 GCA_003559215.1 Natrialbaceae archaeon | reverse complement strand
TCAGCACCATGAACGTCGGCAGCGGGATCCGCTCGTCGGGGTTCTCGGCCTTCCAGGCCCACCACGAACGGAACCAGTCGGCGCCCGCGAGCCAGGTGCCGACGACGAACAGGACGAGCCCGAGATAGAACATCGGGTGTGCCTGCAGCGGTGCGTAGAACGTAAACAGCACCGATGCGCTGATATCGGTCGCGTCGGTGAAGCCAGCCAGGATCGCAACGCCGCTCAGCGTGATCCCGATCGCCATCAGGCTGTACCATCCCCAGGTAAACCGGAGGTCCTCGACACCCCGGTCGAGGCTGGTCGTTATCGCCCACGTAAATATCCCGACGAGAAAGAAGATCGTAAACGAAATGACGAGGAAGACGCCGTGGGCCGTGAGGACGGTGTAGTAGTCCGCAGAGTCGATAAATCGGTAGTAGCCGGTCCGGTGAAGTGTCTGGATGACCCCGAAGACGCCCCCCAGTGCGAGTGCGAAGAACGAGCTGTAAAACGCCGCGCGGATCACCTTCGCCTCCGCCGGGAAGTCGTCGATGTACGCGTTACTCATCGTCATCCTCCTCTTCGAGTTCGTCGACCACGGTTAGCGTCCCGCTGTCCTCGTAGTCGTCGACGGTAATCGTCCAGTCGTGGTCGCCTTCGCCGAGATCCGCGGTGTCGACGGTGAACGTCGTCGTCTCGGTCTCGCCGCCGTCGATCGTGACGTTCTCCGCGAGCGCCTCGTCTCCGATCTCGAGCGTGACAGTCGTCTCGAGGGCCTCGAGCATACCGTTCTCGACCTCGACCTCGATCGTCGCCTCGTCGCCGGTTTCGACCTCGTCGTCGGCCTCGACCTCGAGTTCGGTCATGTCGAACTCCCCTTCGGGAACGACGTGGAGCTCTCCCTCCATCTCGTGGTGGCCGGAGCCGCAGTACTCGTTACAGACGACGCCGTACTCGCCGGGCTCGTCGAACTCGACGGTCATCGTTGCCACCTCGCCGGGAATGACCATCGTGTTGACGTTCGTTCCGACGACGCTGAAGCTGTGGATCACGTCCCGGCTCGTCGCGTAGAACGTCACCTCGCCGCCGGCCGGCACCTCGATCGGATCGGGCTGGAACATGAACGTCTGGGCGACGACGTAGGCCTCATACTCGTTCTCGCCGACCTGTTCGACGCGTGGCTCCGCAAACCGCTCGTCCTCGTCGAGCTCGGTCGGCTCGATGGTCTCCTCGCTGTCGTCGACCATCGCGATGCCAAGTCCGACCGCGCCGTACGTGATCGTGACGATGAAACCGACGATCAGCACCATCGAGCCGATCAGCCACACCTTCTCGTAGGTATGGATGTTCATGCGACTCCCACCACCGTCAGGAAGGTACCGACAACGGTCGGATCGTTCCCGAGGAATTCGACGAAGTACATGAACACCCACAGCAACGCGATGATGAGAAAGTACACCGTTATCAGCGCCAGCGTTCCGACGGGGTCGTACTCGTCGTGGCCGATCTCCCGCCGTTGTTCTGACTCATCCGTCATCGCACACATGCGATCGGCTAAGGAGGCCGTTACATAGTCGACCGCGCTGATTCTCACCCCGTAGGAACGGGGGTTATTATTAAGCTCGGCTCGTCCCGAGTTCGGGTATGGATCTCGAGTCGCTCTCCCCGCGGGCCGCGCTCGTCGTCGGCCTGCTCGCGCTCCTGCCGGTCACCTGGTACGGACTCGGCAGTTCGCTCTCGGCCGGCGTCGTCTCCGCGATCAACGTGGTGATCATCATCGCCTGCCTTTACCTCGCGTTCACGCCGGTTCCGGGCGGTCACGGACACGACTCGAGCGAGACGTCGTAGTCCGACCCCGTTTCTCGTCGAGAACTGCATCGGACTCATATGTTCCCGTGACTCGAGCGGTGTTACCCCCGTATCCCGTGCGATACTCCCTCCCGCGTCTATGACCTCCTCACACGCCCGCTCCGACGCGGTCGAATCCGATCCCGCTGGCGACCCCGTAGCCGGCGCTACCGAGAGCAGTGCGTGTACGCTCTGTGAGTTGCCGACACCGACCGATCCCATCACCGACTCCGACGTCGAGGGAGAATTCTGCTGTCGGGGCTGTCTCGACGTCCATCGCGCGCTCGAGACGGTCGACGACGCCGACGCCGCATCGGTCCGCGACCGCCTCGAGAGCGAGTCGCCCTCGCTGGACGACCTCGAGGGAGAGGACGCCTTCCTCGCGGTCGAGGGAATGCACTGTTCGACCTGTGAGGCGTTTCTCGAGTCCCGGGCGACCGACACCGAGGGCGTTCGCGGGGCGGAAGCGAGCTACGCGACCGACACGCTTCGACTCGTCTACGATCCTGACGCACTCGAGGCCGAGCGCCTGCCCGAGGTCGTCTCGGGGTACGGGTACGAGGCCCGCGATCGCGGCGAGGGCCGCAACGAGGAGCCTCGCGACGCCGCCCTCGTGAAGTTCCTGATCGGCGGCGGGATGTTCGGGATGATGGTGATGATCTGGTACGCCGTCTTCCTCTACCCGACGTACTTCGGTTACGAGGCGCTGGCCGACTTCGGGAGCTACGACGGCTACTACGTCGCCGTCAACATCTGGCTCATGACGACGTTCGTCCTCTTTTACACCGGTCTGCCGATCCTTCGGGGCGCGTACGTCAGCCTCAGGGCCGGGATGCCGAACATGGACCTGCTCGTTTCCCTCGCCGCGCTCGGGGCGTACGCCTACAGCACCCTCGCGATGGGGCTCGGTCGAACGGACCTCTACTTCGACGTCTCGGTCGCGGTCGTCCTCGTGGTCACCGCCGGAAGCTACTACGAGGGGCGGATCAAGCGCCGCGCGGCGGGCCTGCTCTCGGATCTCACGGAATCGCAGGTCGACGAGGCCCGCCGCGCCGACACCGACGAGACGGTTCCGCTCTCGGCGGTCGAACCGGGCGAGCGCCTGCTCGTTCGACCGGGTGAGCGCGTTCCGCTCGACGGCACCGTCCGTGAGGGTCGAGCCGCCGTCGACGAGTCGCTGGTCACGGGCGAGTCCCTCCCCGTCGAGAAGGCGGCCGGCGACCCTCTTCGCGGCGGAACCGTCGTCACCGACGCACCGCTCGTCCTCGAGGTCGGCGAGAACGCCGAGAGCACGCACGATCGGCTCGTCTCGATGCTGTGGTCGATCCAGAGCTCGAGGCCGGGAGTCCAGCGACTCGCCGACAAACTCGCGACGATCTTCGTCCCGCTGGTCGTCGCGCTCGCAACCGTTGCCACCGTCCTCTTGCTCGCGACCGGCTCCGCGCTCTCGACGGCGTTTCTCGTCGGCCTGACCGTCGTCATCGTCTCCTGTCCCTGCGCACTCGGACTCGCGACGCCGCTGGCGATCGCCTCCGGCGTCCAGCACGCGGCCCGGCGCGGGATCGTCGTCGCCGCGGAGACGATCTTCGAGGAGGCGCCCGAGATCGACGTCGTCGTCCTCGACAAGACGGGAACCCTGACGGAGGGGTCCATGTCGGTCGATGCCGTCCACACCGTCGACGGGGCCGACGCCGACGAGCTCCGCCAACGAGCCGCGGCCGTCGAAGCGCTGTCGGAGCACCCGATCGGTGCCGCCGTTGTCGACGCCGTCGAGAGCGATGAGGGCCTCGAGGTCGTGACCGCCGACGCCGACGGCTTCGAGCGCCACCCTCGAGGCGTGAGCGCTCGCGTCGACGGCGACCGCGTCGTCGTCGGCCATCCCGACTGCTGTCGAGAACTCGGGGAGTCGATCCCGTCGGAACTCGAGTTCCGGATCGACTCGATCCGCGAGAGCGGGGCCGTCCCGGTCGTCGTCGCCTGGAACGGCCGCTCTCGTGGCGTGATCGCCGTCGGCGACGCACCCCGAGCGGAGTGGCAGGAGGCGGTGGCGACCCTCGCCGACGGGCGGGAGGTCGTCGTCCTCACCGGCGACGAGGGCGCCGCGGCGGACCGGTTCCGGGACGTCGCGGGCGTCGACGAGGTCTTCGCGGGCGTCCCGCCCGAGGCGAAAGCCGAGACCGTTCGACGGCTTCGCTCGAGGGGACGGGTAGCGATGGTCGGCGACGGCAGCAACGATGCGCCGGCGCTTGCCGCTGCAGACGTCGGCATCGCGCTGGGGAGCGGGACCGAACTCGCCACCGACGCCGCGGACGCCATCATCGTCGGCGACGACCTCGAACTGGTCGCGGAGACGTTCGACGTCGCGGCCGCCACCAACCGGCGCATTCGTCAGAATCTCGGCTGGGCGTTCGTCTACAACGCCGTCGCGATCCCGCTGGCGATCGCCGGACTGTTGAACCCGCTGTTTGCCGCCGTCGCGATGGCGACGAGCAGCCTCCTCGTCGTGTTGAACTCGGCTCGCTCCCTCTGAGAACGGTTACTCGTGGCCGTCGTCGACACGGTCTCTGTGGGTCACGATCCGGTCGACGACCGACCGTTCGCCGTCGTCATCGTAGACGTACGTCGTTCCCTCTTCCTCGTCGCTCGTCGCCCGGTGGCTGCCGTCACAGAAAGGCAACTCCGCCGAGAGCCCGCACTGACAGACTGCGACGTCACCCTTCTCGTCGTCGATGTCGGACGGCTCGAGCTTTCGCGGCCCGTTCGCCTCGAGTTCGACAAGTCGCGTCATTGGTGGCGATGCGGACTCGAGCGACGAAAGCATTCCCCCCGGATCGGTTTGGGGCCATGACGGTCGGCGATCGGAGAGAGTCACGCCTCCCTGCAGTATCCTGCGGTGGCTATTCCCACACGGCATCAGATAGTTATACTGTATGTGTGCAACGTTCACGGCCGAAGACGAAGGTAAAGACGTCGTTAACACCAACGGCGACCAGATCGGGATCGTCAGCGAAGTCGACGCGGGAACCGCCTACGTGAACCCGGACCCGGGCATGACGGACACGCTCAAGTCCCAACTCGGCTGGGGCGACGCCGACGACGAGGAGTCGTACCCGATCGACGACAACAACGTAAAGGCGATCACCGATCGGGAGATCCGCCTGAAACGAACCTAGTTCCGAGCGGTCACCGGAACCGACCGC
>PWMF01000182.1 GCA_003559215.1 Natrialbaceae archaeon | reverse complement strand
GGCCCGAGCACGCTCACTCGACGCTGAGGTCGCTCCCGCCGCGGGCCTGCTCGAACTCGAGTTCGATCTCGAGCTCCGAGGTTCGCTGGCCGGAGAACTCGATCTCGACCTCGATCGGCTCGCGGTACTCGAAGGGGATCTCCCAGCTGCTGCCCGAGATCGTCAGCGACGCGTCGTTCTCGAGCGCGTCGGCGATCTCCCGCAGAAAGCTCGCCGTCTCGGTTCGCGAGAGATAGATCTCCTGTTCGAAGAAACCGTCCGTGATGACCCTCCGCTCGGGATCCTCATCGTCGGGGAACTCGACGTTGTTTGTCATGATGACGTGTACCACGCCGTCGATACATAAATGTGCGTGACGGCGTCCGAAAGGCGACGGAACACTCAACTATCGGCTGCGTGTACGGTAGTTCATGACGCTGCTCGAGGCGCTGGGGAACACTCGACGGCTAAAGATCATTCGAGAGCTCTCCCGGGAGCCGAAGTACGTCTCCGAACTCGCCGAAGCCGTGGGGATGAACGGGAAGTCGGCGGTCCACCATCTCGGAGTGCTTGAGGAGGCGGGACTCGTCGACCACTACCGACGCGGGAATCGCAAGTACTACCGCCTCGTCAGCGACGTCGAACTGTACGCCGCGCCGCCGCCCGAACGGACGTTCATCCTTCAGACCAGAGAGCAGTCCGACGAGTCGGCGTAACGAGGGGACGCCGTCTCCGATCGGCGTTCGTCTCTTCGCCTCGACGATGAATCGGTAGCTAAAGCTATTTACATTACCGTGTTGATTGTGCCCGTATGCCAGAGTGTGCACACTGTGGAGAGGAGTATCCGGCGCCAGGTCCGTACAAGAGCCACGTACTCACGTGTACGAACGAGAACGGAGCCGTCCCCGTGGACGAACCCGTCGAGGAGACCGCGTCCGAGTCGTCCGACTCGAGCGCACAGACCGAGTCGGAGGCGACGTCGATCGATCAGCACATCGAACGAGTCGTCGACCAGCGACTCGAGACAGTCGAGTCCGAACTCGCGCAGATGTCCGAAGACGTCGACGAACTCGAGAACTTCGCGACGATCAGCCTCGGCGAGCGACGGCTCGACCAGGCCGAAGCCAACCTCTCGGAGTTTTCGGCGTCGCTCACCGACCTCTCCGAGCGGACGCTCGAGCAAGTCAACGAACTCGAGTCGAGACTCGAGTACCAGACGGTCGTTCTCGCGACGGCCCTCGACGCCCTCGCCGAGGCCGACGTCGACGTCGACACCGAACCGATAGACGCCTACCGACAGGACCAGATCGTCACCGAGCAGTCACCCTCGAAGCGACTCGAGGAAGCGATCGAAAAACTCGAGTCCTGAGCCGTCGACGGTCGTCCCGATTCGCAGAGTCTACACCTCTCGGACGCCGATGACCCGGTCCTGCAGGTAGTCTAGGTACATCGCGTTGTAAACGAGCTTTACCTCGTCGCTGGCCGGAAGCGCCTGACAGGTGAGAACGATCCCCCGCTCTTCAACCTCCTCGTCGGTGAGGATGAGATCCATGTCCATCTCGACGTCGCCCTCGTAGACGATACCGGCACAGTTCGCACACGAGGCAGCACGGCACTCGTAGGGCCACTCGAACCCCTGATCCTCGGCGGCGTCGAGGATGTACCGTCGGCCGGTGATTTCGACCCGCCCGTAGTCGTCGTCCGCCAGATCGGCCGCCGCCGCCTTCTGGAAGAGGTTGTCGTCGTCCATGTTCCACCCCTGTTCGCTCAGGGTCTCGTAGTTGAGATACTCGACGGTGCGGACAGGTCCCTCGTCGCCGTCGCTGTCACCGCGCTCCGCGGCGTCCTCGCCGAGCCTGACGTGAGGGAGGTTGTGTGACATACACAACCACTAGCCGTGCACACACTTAGCATCGGTGGTCGCCTCCACCGCTCGGTTCTGACCGGGTCAGCCATCGTCGACGAACGCGTCGAACCCGTCGTCTGGCCGAGCAAACTGGTCGGCCGCCTCCTCGTCCGCCGTCTCGAGGGCCCGCTCGAAGTGGTCGGCCGTCAGCTCGAGGGTTTCGAGATCGGCTATCGACTCGGCTTCGCCGTCGATCGGCCCGTCCCGGCCACTCTCGGCGGACGTTTCGACGTACTCTCGAACGGCGTTCATCGCGGCGGTCCGGCAGATCCCTTCGATATCGGATCCGACGGCCCCCTCGGTTCGCTCGGCGAGCGTCTCGAGGTTGACGTCCGCTGCGAGCGGACGATCCCGAAGGTGGATCTCGAAGATCTCCCGTCTGGCCGCCTCGTCGGGCTCCCCGACGCGGACGTGTCGTTCGAACCGGCCGGCGCGGAGCAAGGCGTCGTCGATCCGATCCGGACGGTTCGTCGTCGCGAGGACGACGACGTCCTCGAGGTCCTCGAGCCCGTCGAGTTCGGTCAGCAGCTGGCTGACGACGCGTTCCCCGACGGCCGTCTCGCCGGAGTTGCCACGAGTTCCGGCGATGGCGTCGATCTCGTCGAACACGAGCACCGTCGGCGCGTTCTCGCGGGCCTTACTGAAGACGTTGCGAATCCCGCGCTCGGACTCGCCGACGTACTTGTCGACGAGTTCGGGCCCCTTGATCGAGATAAAGTTCGACTGGGCCTCGTTTGCGACGGCCCGCGCCAGCAGGGTCTTCCCGGTCCCGGGCGGGCCGTACAGTAAGACGCCGGTCGCCGGACGCAGCGAGACTCGGTCGAACGCGTCGGCGTACTCGAGGGGCCACTGAACCGTCTCCCGGAGGGTTCGCGTTACCTCCTCGAGCCCGCCCACGTCCCCCCAGCTCGCGTCCGGCACCTCGACGAACACCTCTCGCATCGCCGACGGTTCGATCTCGCGTACCGCCGCCTCGACGTCCGACTCGGCGATCTCGACGGCGTCCAGTCGGTCGGCCGGCAGTTCGACGCCGTCGCTCGACGACTCCGTTCGCAACCGCCGCAGCGCACACATCGCGCTCTCTCTGATCAGGTTCTGCAGGTCCGCGCCGACGAAGCCGTGGGTGCGCTCGGCGTAGCGCTCGAGATCGACGTCGTCGCTGAGGGAGACGTTCCTGGCGTGGATCCCGAGGATCTCGGCCCGCTCGTCCGCGTCCGGAACGCCGATTTCGACCTCGCGGTCGAACCGACCCGGACGGCGGAGGGCGGGGTCGACCGAATCCACGCGGTTCGTCGTCCCCACGACGACGACCTGGCCCCTGTCGTCGCCGCCATCGAGCAAGGAAAGCAGCTGGGCGACGATCCGGCGTTCGACGTCGCCGACGTCCTCCCGTTTCGGCGCGATGGCGTCGATCTCGTCGATAAAGACGATCGTCGGCGCGTTCTCCTCGGCCTCCTCGAAGACCTCTCGGAGCCGTTCCTCGCTCTCGCCGTGGTACTTCGAGACGATCTCCGGACCCCGAAGCGTCTGAAAGTGAGCGCCCACCTCGTTAGCCATCGCACGGGCGATGAGCGTCTTCCCGGTTCCCGGCGGGCCGTACAGCAGGACTCCCTTCGGCGGGTCGATACCGAGTCGGTCGAAGACCCCGGGATACCGCATCGGTAACTCGACGACCTCCCGAACCTGCTCGAGTTCGTCCTCGAGGCCGCCGACGTCGTCGTAGGTCACGACGGGGGCCGTCCCGTTGCGATCCTCCTCGTCGACCGTCGCCGGTTCGGGAGCGATAACGATCGACGTCCACTCCTCGACGACAGCGGGATCGGCCGGCTCGACGTCGACGACCTCGATCGGAACGGATCGGGAGGACTCGGCGTCGATCCGTACCGTTTTTCCGTCCGAAACGACCCGACCGACGAGCGCATCTCGTTGAGCGAACTCGAGCGCCTCGGCGGAAGAAACGTCGTCGGGTAACGCTATCGAGACCCGCTCGGCCGATCTGACCTCGGCCGGTTCGACGCGAACGCGTTCACCCGTCTCGACGTCGAGTCTCTCGGCGAGTTCCCGATCGAGACGGATCGTCCGGTCCGCCCGCTCCTCGGGCGGGCGCGACAGCACCTCGACGACGGCCGATTCACCCGTCGGCCCCTCGAGGGCGACGTACTCTCCGGATTCGACACCGAGCGAGGCCATCGCGTCCCGCTCGAGGACGGCGACAGAGCGTTCCCGGCGGGTCGAGACGAGCGGTTTGACGGTGAGTTTCATCGATGCGATCGTCCTTTGGTACCGTGTCACGTTCGGATGCAAGAACGTTTGGATCGGAACCCGACGATCGCGCAGTCGACCAGTCCGGATCGAACGAATATTTATCAGAGATAACGTTGAGAGATAACATGGAACATGACAGATAGCGACTTGGAAGACTACCTGATCCTCCGCGAACTCGACGACCCGATCACCGAGTCCGAACTCGAGGCCGCTGGCGAACAGTCCGGGGAGACCCTCGAGGAACTCCGCGACGAGGGCGTCGGGATCCGGTGGGTCGACTCCGAGGTACTGATGAACGGGGACGGGAACATTACCGGAACCTTCTGTCACTATCGGGCCGAAGACACGGATACCGTTCGGGAACACGCCGAGCGAGCGGGCCTTCCGGCAACACGAATCGATCGACGTGGGGAGCCGCTCGAGGGCGAGTAGCACCGGTACGCTGGTGCTCAGTTGGAGCGAAACGGTTGCTCCGCAGACACTCGACCGCTGCTGACATCGTGCGTGATCGACCGCAAGCGAAGTTGCTCTCGAGCGATAGTGATTCCGCTGACCTCTCTTGCTGAAGAGGATAACAGCTACCGTAGTCGGCGTTTCGACTATCGGTAGGTGAAATGTATGAAAGGAAGCGGCGAATCGGATTTCCCAGAGGCTCGCGCACTCCAGTACTCCCCGAAACGCAGGCGAGCTTATCTTCCGTGTTCGGGATGGGTACGGGAGGCACCTCGCCGCTATGGCCGCTGTAATGCCGACCGACGGAATCGAACCGTCGTTAGACCACTGTCGGTCGTCGATATGAGTGGTGGCGGCGAATCGGATTTCCCAGAGGCTCGCGCACTCCAGTACTCCCCGAAACGCAGGCGAGCTTATCTTCCGTGTTCGGGATGGGTACGGG
>PWMF01000110.1 GCA_003559215.1 Natrialbaceae archaeon | reverse complement strand
TCGCTTTCGACCGAGCTCGAGGCAGCCGACGTCGCAGTCGTCGAATCCTACGGCGACATCGCCCGGCCGCTGAACGATCTCGATCCCGCGGCGATCGCCGCGGTCGCGGTCGTCGAACCGGGTCGGGCCCGCATCTATCCCGGCGATCGGTACTGCCGGGCCTGCGAGGTCGCCAGTACGAGTCCGAAAGACGGCAGCCTCGAGAAGCGAGTGCCGACGGTCCTCGACTACCTCGATCCCCTCGAGCGCGTTCGACTGCCGCCGCTGGCCGGAGCGGAACGCGAGGACCCGGAACGCGTCGCCGCGGCCTACGCCGACGCCTACGACGCCTTGCTCGAGGCCGCCGGTCGAGTTTAGGCCTGACGGGCCATCTGCGAGGAGAGCTCGACGTGGTCGTAGGGGTTCGTCGTCACGCTCGGGCCGTGGCCTGTATGTAGCTCCGCGAGGTCCGGCGAGACGTGCTCGAGCAGGCGGTCGATGCTCTCGATCAGCGTCTCGCGGTTGCCCTCTTCGAGGTCGGTCCGCCCGAAGCTGCCGTTCTGGAAGACGAGATCGCCCGCGAGGAGGATCCCCGCGTCCGCCGAGTAGAAACAGAGGTGATCGTCCTTGTGGCCGGGAGTGTGGAGCGCGACGTAGTCGTGGTCCCCCAGCTGAACCGTCTCTCCGTCGGCGATCCCGTGGTCGACACCCTCGATCGACGGATCGTACCCCCAGGCTTCGACGTCGAACGCCGACTTGACGGCCTCGAGGTTACCGACGTGGTCGGGGTGGGTGTGGGTGAGCACGACCGCGTCGAGTTCGTCGATCCTGGATTCGAGGCGGCCGACGACGTCGAAGTTCGCGCCGGGATCGACGAGCACCGTTCGCTCGCCGGTGACGAGATAGACATTGCTGGTGAAGGCCTGCACGCCCTGCGCGAGGTTCGTAACCATACGGGGCCGTACAGGAGCGGGGGGCTTGTGCGTGTCGACCTCGACCGTCGTCACCTGAGGCGCGATCAGCGACCGAACGCGATATTCACAAGCATTTTTAGCTCCGGCACGTAGTAGGGAACGAATGACTCGGTCGGTCCCCGTCGGGGTCGGTATCCTCGTCATTACTGTCGTGCTCGCTGGCTTCAGTCTCCCGGTAGCGATGGCTGGCGCCGTTGACGGCACCCAGCAGTCGCTCGCGGACCGCGAGATCGCGGTCCCGGCTCAGCACGCGGTTGACGACTTCGACTCGCAGGATTTCGACAGCACGACGTTCGAGATCACCGTCCACGAGAACGGGAGCGCGACCTGGACGTTCCGCCACGAGCAGCGCCTCGAGGACGACGACGAGGAGGCGAACTTCGGCGCGTTCGCCGAGGAGTTCGAGGAGGACGAGACCGGACTCTACGATCGGTTCACCGATCAGGCCGAGGCGCTGACCGACACCGGCGAGGAGACGACCGACCGAGAGATGGAAGCGACCGCCTTCAACCGCTCGGCGTCGACCGAGTACCGGCCCGGCGCGATGGGCGTCATCGAGATGTCGTTCGTCTGGGAGGGGTTCGCTGATACCGAGGACGATCGTATCGTCGTCGGCGACGTGTTCCAGAGCATGTATCTGGGCTCCGACCAGTCGCTCGTCGTCGAATCCGACGACGACCTCGTGTTCACCGACGCCGATCCCGAGGGCGAGTACACCGGTACCACGATGGAGAACGCCAGTTCGATGACCTGGACCGGCGAACGGGAGTTTCTCGACGGTCATCCCCGCATCGTGCTTCAGGACGCCGACGATATTGGGAGCGACGGCACCGCCGGAACGACCGGCGGTTCGGGCGAGGGGACGCTGGTCTCGTGGCCGGTAATGCTCGGAACTATTGCGGTCGTTTTCAGCGCCGTTATCGCCGCCGCGTGGTACCGGACCAGGCGGGACGAACCATCATCCGACTCCCCTGGCGAGATCGCCGAGGCGACCAGCCCTCGAGCGGAGCCGTCGGGGGCGGGTGTGGCGGCTGCGGAACCGGAGGAGCAGGCCGAGCCGGGGTCGCTCACCGAAGAGGAGCTGCTGACCGACGAAGACCGAGTGATCAAACTCATCAGGGAGAACGGCGGTCGGATGAAACAGGTCAACATCGTCAAGGAGACCGGCTGGTCGAAGTCCAAGGTCAGCATGCTCCTCTCCGAGATGGAACGCGAGGGCAGTATCAGCAAGCTTCGGGTCGGCCGCGAGAACATCATCAGCCTCGAGGGGTTCGAGCCCGAGGCGGCGAAGTCGCCGTTCGACGAGTAGGGGGCCGCGATCGCCACCGAACCCCGTGTCAGGGCTCGACAGAGGCAGATCGAAACGGAACGCTTAAACGGTACACGGCGCTACGAAAGAGTGCAGGCGAAAGCCGACGGACGCTCCGATGGTGTAGTCCGGCCAATCATATTGCCCTCTCACGGCAATGACCAGGGTTCGAATCCCTGTCGGAGCACTCCTTCTTTCCGACGTCCCGAGATCTCGAGTCGTACCGCCATCGAGTAACCAACGGATCGAGGTCAAATCGATTTACCGGTCGAATCGTACCGACGCTGTCTTGCGGTCACCGGGTTCGAACGGGACCCTGATTGGATGCGCTCCAAGACCGTCGTTACGGATGCCATTTCTTCATGTTCTTAGAGCAATATTTATACACTCGTCCGAAGACATAGATCGTGCTACATACCAACACACCCCGATTCGGGGATGCAAGCGGCTCTCGACGCGCTCGAAGAACAACAGGTTCCGGAGCTGAACACGTTGTCCATAGAGGATGCACGAGCACTGCTCACAGAGATGTTCTCTTTCTCCGACGACGAGATGGACTCGGTCGCAGCAGTCGAAAACGGAACGGTCACCGGTCGAAACGGAGAGATTCCCGTACGAGTGTGTACTCCCCACGGAGAGGGTCCGTTCCCGCTGTTCGTGTACTTCCACGGCGGCGGTTGGATTCTCGGAAATCTCGACACCCACGACGCGACGTGTCGAGCGTTGGCGAACGCCACAGAGAGCGTCGTAGCCTCCGTAGAGTACGGTCTCGCGCCCGAGTCACCGTTCCCCGGACCGGTAGAGGACTGTTACGACGTGACCGAGTATCTTGCAGCGCACGCAGACGAGTTCGATGGCGATGCGGAACGTCTCGTGGTCGGCGGAGACAGCGCGGGCGGGAACCTCGCCGCGGCGGTTTCCCTGCGTGCCCGCGACGCCGACGGCCCAGCGATCTCCCACCAGATCCTGGTATATCCGGTCACGGATCACGCGTTCGACACCGAATCCTACGCGGAGAACGCGTCGGGATACTTCATCACGAGGGCGGATATGGAGTGGTTCTGGGACCACTACCTTCCCTCCGATCTACACGGTGCGAACCCTTACGCCTCGCCCCTGCGAGCCCGGTCGCTCGAGGGGCTCCCGTCAGCAACGGTGATCACGGCTGGATTCGACCCGCTCCGAGACGAAGGGACAGCGTATGCGGAGCGGCTGGCCGCAGCCGGTGTCGATGTCGAACACTACGCCTACGACGGATCGATCCACGGGTTCCACAGCATGTTCGTCGAGCCAGCAGTCCCACAGGCCCGCGAGGCAATCGACGAAATCGCCGCTGACCTCGAGCGCACTCTCACGTAGCGTTCGCCGCGAAGCGCTCGGGACCGTATCGGACTTCGTTAGCATCGATCTCGCTTCGACGAGGGTGAACGCCCGTTCGAAGTGGTCCGGGTCGATGAGACGCCGATTCGATCGACGTGATTTCGATTCACCACAACACGTCCATATACCTTCGAAGAGGGGTTGATTCTCGGGAAGAGAATCTCCAACAGAAGTGGGTAACGAGATGTGAGGTACCGAAGGAGATTCTGGATGTAGTGCTCTCTTGGGCTACTCCTCAACCGAACTGTCGTACAGCTCTCCGAACGCTTGCTCACCGCGAGTCAGTTCGTCTGTATCGACGGTGAGCGGGGCCTCTCCGAAGATCGTCCGAAAATTCCCCGCCAACAGCGTGTAAGTTCGTAGTTATCTCGGCTCAAAGGACGAAGGAAATATCCTTGCCGTTGTCGAGCCGTGACCTCTCGCAGCGCTTGAAGGGTAAGCATCACCCACTCGGTGAACCCGCCACCCCCTTCGGGGTCGGCGGGTTCGTCCGGGTTCTCGACAGCGTTTTTAGCTTTCGTAACGGATTCTCGGGTGAAGAGGCGTAATTCCGAAGTCACAACACTCTGCCGCTTCGCTTTCTACGGAGATAACGCGATTGAGGCGGTGCTGTCTAACGATCCGACATAGTACTATCACCGATATCGTCTGGAACGAAGGTGAAACCGCGAGTACGGACGTGACAGAGTTTCAATCGATCGCCCGGGCGAAAGGGAGACATCCGCGGCGATCCAGCTCTCAGTATGACCCACGACCGTATTCACGCTCGGGAGCCCACCCACGATATCGAGCGCTGGTCGACCGGCACCATCGAATCGATCGGCCAGCGAGACGGACACTGCGTGGTCACGGTTTCGCCCGAGGACGGAGAACCGCTCGAGCTCGTCGTGACACACGCCGTTCGGGACCTGTTTCTCGGCCGGTTGGATATCGACGACGGAGCGTCACCGGTCGGGGAGCGCGTCTGGTACCGAAAACACGGCGGTTGAGGCGGACAGGCGTCCCGGACGGGTACGGTCCGTCGGTCGTGCTGCTGGGAACCCACTGGCGAGTGTACGGCCGGCTCGGTGATCGCCGATACCCGATGGTTGAAGCGATCGCGGACCAACCGTGTGATATCGTGTCGAACACTGACCGACGGTACGATCTCGTCCTGTGGGGTGCGACCGGGTTCACCGGAAAGCTCGTCGCCGAGTACCTCACCGAAACGTACACCCCGGACGAACTATCGCTCGCCCTCGGCGGCCGAAACGAGGACCGGCTTCGAACGCTGGAGGCCAACCTCGTGGCCGACGTCGAGGCATGGGAATCGCTCCCGATCGTCTTAGGTGATGCGACAGACCCGGAGAGCCTCCGGGACATCGCCGACAGTACGCGCGTCGTCTGTACGACCGTCGGGCCGTACACGACGTACGGAACGCCGCTCGTCGAGGCGTGTGTCGCCGCGGGAACCGACTACTACGATCTC
>PWMF01000143.1 GCA_003559215.1 Natrialbaceae archaeon | reverse complement strand
GTCGACGACGCCTACTCGGCCCAGCTCGAGTTCGCGAACGGCGCGATGGGTACTCTCGAGGCCACCCGGTACGCGACGGGTCACAAGAACGACCACACGATCGAGATCCAGGGCAGCGAGGGCAGCCTGCGGTTCTCCCTCGAGCGCCTGAACGAGCTCGAGGTCCTCCGCCGGGGCGAGAACCGCGGCTACGAGACGATCCTCGTAACCGACGAGGACGATCCCTACGTCGACCACTGGTGGCCGCCGGGCCACGTCATCGGCTGGGAGCACACGTTCGTCCACGAGAACTACGAGTTCCTCAGTGCAATCGATAGCAACGGCGAGTTCCAACCCAGCTTCGAGGACGGGTTGGCCGCCCAGCGGGTCTTCGCGGCGATCGAGGACAGCGACGAACGCGGCGAGTGGGTCGATCTCGAGTAGTACCACCCAGCTTTTGTTGCAGACCATACGCCTATCCGCGGGACGCCCGAACGGGTCGACCGACCGATGACCCACACGATTCTCGTCACGGATTTCGACTTTCCCAACCTCGAGATCGAACGCGACGTCCTGGACGGGCGAGACGTCGACCTCGTCGCAGCCGACGCGGAGACCGCCGACGAGGTGATCGAGGCGACCCGGGAGGTCGAGGCCGACGCGTTGCTCGTCCAGTACGCGCCGATCGACCGGTCGGTCCTCGAGTCGCTCGACATTGCGGCCGTCGGCCGGTACGGGATCGGCGTGGACGCGGTTGACCTCGAAGCCGCCGCCGACGAGGGCGTCGTCGTGGTCAACGTCCCCGACTACTGCGAGGATGAGGTGCCGACGCACACGATCGCGCTCCTATTCGCCTGCGTGCGCAAGACCTCGCTGTACGACCGCGCGATCGCCGAGGGGACGTGGGACTGGACGGTCGGCGCGCCGATCGAGCGCCTGTCGGGGAAGACGCTCGGGTTCGCGGCGTTCGGGAAGCTTCCACGGCGGATCGCGGAACGGCTCTCGGGGTTCGACCTCGAACTCGTGGCGTACGATCCCCACCAGTCCGCCGACGAACTCGCCGAGTACGGCGTTGAGAAGGTGTCGTTCGAGGGACTGCTCGAGCGCTCCGATATCGTCTCGGTGCACACGCCGCTGACCGAGGAGACGCGGGAGCTGTTCGACGCCGAGGCGTTCGCCGCGATGGCCGACGACGCCGTCCTGCTCAACACGGCCCGCGGCGGAGTCGTCGACGACGAGGCGCTGGCGACGGCCCTCGAGAACGGCGAACTCGCCGCCGCGGGACTGGACGTGTTACCCAACGAACCGCCCGAGGACTCGCGGCTGGTCGGTCGCAACGACGTCGTTCTCACGCCCCACGTCGCGTGGTACTCCGAGGAGTCGATCGTCGAGCTTCGCAAGAGCGTGACTCGAGACGTGTGTCGTGTGCTGAACGGCGATCGACCCGAGAACCCGGTCGACGAGGGCGTTCTCTGAGCAACGGCGCTCGAGCGGACTCGAGGGGCCGACCGCTCGTCCGAACGGCTACTTCGAGTCGACCCGAATGACCGTGTGGATCTCGTCGTAGCGGACGCTCCCCTCGTCGACGGGCTGGTCGTCGAGTTCGAGGTAGCCGGGCTCGACGCCCGTTACTGTCCCTTCGACATCGAAGTCCTGACTGTCGTCAGCCCACTCTTTGCTCTGGACCTCGACGACGTCGCCGACCTCGACGTGTTCCTGCACTAGCTGTGCGGCGCGCTCCCCGTCCGCGTCCGGTGGGATCGTCAGTTCCGTCATGTACTCGAATCGAACGGCGGCTACGCGTAAAGTGTTGCTGTCGTCGTATTCAGCGGGGCGACGGGTCGGCGGTATCGTGGTCCGACGACTTTTGTACGAACCCGGCGAAAAACCCGGTAATGAAGACCATAAAGGACAGCGTCCACGACCACATTCGGGTCGACGGCGTGGCTCGAGCGCTGCTCGATACCCCGGAAGTCCAGCGCCTCCGTCGGATCGCCCAGCTGGGAACCGTCTCGTTCGTGTATCCGTCCGCTAACCATACGCGGTTCGAGCACAGTCTGGGGGTCTACCACCTCGCCTGCGAGGCTCTCGAGGGGCTCGGTGTCGAGGGGAAACAGGCCGAGCGCGTCCACGCCGCGGCGATGCTCCACGACGTCGGCCACGGGCCGTTCAGCCACAACCTCGAGTCGCTCACCCACCGCCGGACGGGGCGCTACCACGACGACGTCGGCGAGTTGCTCGCCGACGGGCAGGTCGGCGACGTGCTCCGGGAACACGACCTCGATCCCGGGGCCGTTGCCGGGCTCGTCGCGGGCGAGGGGCGGTTCGGACAGCTTGTGTCGGGCGAACTGGACGTCGATCGGATGGATTATCTCGTGCGCGACGCCCACCACACGGGCGTTCCCTACGGAACGATCGACCACGGACGGCTGGTTCGGGAGCTGACCTTCACCGACGGCGAACTCGTCCTCGACGAGGGGAACGTCCAGACCGCCGAGAGCCTGCTGGTCGCACGGGCGCTGATGAATCCGACCGTGTACAGCCACAGCGTTGCCCGGATCAGCAAGGCGATGCTCAGACGGGCCGCCGAACGCCTGCTCGAGGCGCCAGAGGCCGGTGTCGACGCCGAAACGCTCCAGCGGATGGACGACTACGATCTGACGGTTGCGCTGCGGAACTGCGAGGCGACGAGCGCGTTCTCGCGGCGACTTGATCACCGGGACCTGTTCAAACGGGCCGTCTGGGCCGAGATCGACGACGTGCCGGGTGGTATCATCGAGTCCGACCACGAGGCGATCCGGGAGTTCGAGCGCGAGATCGCCAACAGGGTGGACGTCGACCCGGCCCACGTCATCCTCGACGTGCCGGGACGCCCGTCGATGACCGAGTCGACGAGTCGCGTGCTGGTCAACGGCGACGTTCGGCAGCTCGGCCAGCAGTCGCCGCTGGTCGAGGCGCTGCGAGCCGCCCAGTACTCCCAGTGGCGACTCGGCGTCTACTCGCCGACCGAGCTTCGCGAGCGGGTCGGGCGGGCGGCCGTCGAGGTGCTCGGGCTCGACATCGACGGAACGCTGGTCACCGAGGTACGGGACGGGCTCGAGACGACGCTGGACGAGTTCGTCGACTGATCGCCGAACGAACGCGAACGGTTGAAGGGTGGGGCCCGCCGACTCGTCGGTATGGAGCGAACCGGGACGATCCTTCGCGGGCGGGAGCTCGAGCCCGTCGAGGGACGTATCGTTATCGACGACGAGGGACGCATCGAAGCCATCGAGGAGGAGCCGGTCGACAGTGCGGACGTTATCCTCCCGCCGTTCGTCAACGCACACACTCACGTCGGCGACTCGATCGCGAAGGAAGCCGGCGGCGGGCTCTCACTCGAGGAGCTCGTCGCCCCGCCGGACGGGCTGAAACACCGGCTCCTGCGGCAGGCCTCCCGGGAGGAGCTCGTCAGTGCGATGGAGCGATCGCTGCGGTACATGCAACGCGGGGGGACTGCCGCCTGTCTCGACTTCCGAGAGGGCGACGTGGAGGGCGTCCGAATGCTCGAGGACGCAGCGGAGGGCCTTGAGCTCGAGGCCCTGTCGTTCGCCCGCGGCTCCGTCGCGGCGATGGAGGCGGGCAACGGGTTCGGCGCCAGCGGCGCCAACGACGGCGACTTCGAGGACGAACGGGCCGCGACCCGCGAGGCGGGAAAGCCGTTCGGCATCCACGCAGGCGAGGGAGACCCGAGCGACCTCGACGGCGCGCTCGCGCTCGAGCCCGACTTCCTCGTCCACGTCGTCCATCCCGAACCGGATCACTTGGAGCGCATCGCCGACGCCGAGATTCCGGTCGTGCTCTGCCCGCGGTCGAACCTCGTCACCGGCGTCGGCCTCCCGCCCGCGGCCGAACTGGCCGAGCGAACGATGCTCGCGCTCGGCACCGACAACGTGATGCTCAACTCGCCGTCGATGTTCCGGGAGATGGAGTTCCTCGCGAAGTGTTCAGAGCTCCCGGCTGAGACGATTCTGCGGATGGCAACGGTCAACGGCGCCGACCTTGCCGATCTCGAGGGTGGCTCGCTCGAGCCGGGGGCGCCGGGGCGGTTGCTCGTCCTCAACGGAGATTCGGACAACCTCACGGGCGCCCGCGATCCGGTCCGCGCCGTCGTTCGACGGGCCGGCGTCGACGACGTCCGCGAGGTCGTCCTCGAGCCGTAGCGTCGGTTTCGGCGTGGATCGATTCCCCGAACGGTGTCGTTGTCGGTCTCCCCGACCGATTCTCTTTCCCATCTGGCTAATATATAACTAAAAGGTACTGCTTTAATCGATACATTTCAGCGTCTTAGATTCCGTATTAGGCACGTATTCGAAATTCACAACCGTCGAGCCGGCTCTGTTGAAACCCTCTTCACGTCTTGCGATTTGCTCAGGAGCTAGTTTTCAGTCGGATCCGCGAAACCCGGTGGAAAGAGTAGCTCTTCTCGATGTCATCTCTGAAGGATTTCAACAGAGCCAACCGTCGAGCCTGAATTATATTGCTAGTAACTAGTGAGTTATCTGAGTAGTAGTAATTCCGGATAATCGATTAGTTCGACCCGTGACGCAAGACAACCGCACCAGACGGCGCGTACTTCAGGTCGGCAGTGGCGCAGCCATTGCCGGGCTCGCGGGATGTACCGACTTCCTCTCCAGCGACGACGAGGACGACGAGGACGATGATCCGTCGAACGAAACCGACGGTGGTAACGGTGAAAACGGCGGTAACGGTGGCAACGGTGACGACCCGAACGGCGAGGACGACAAGGACGATATCGAGGAGCCGAAGGGCGTACTCGACCCGGTCCCGACGCCGGACGACCCGAAATCCGCGTTCCCGATCGCCGGTACGGGCGACGCGCCCGTGACGATCAAGCTGTTCGGCACCTGGAAGTCGACGGAAACCTCCGAGTTCATGCTCGAGGAGTTCGCGACGCTGCTCGAGAAACACGTAAAGAAAGGCGAGGTCGACCTCGAGGTCCACGCTGTCGCATCCCTCGACGGGGCGGCGCTCCACGGTGACGATGGGGAGCGACTAGCGCGGGCCGGACTGGCCGTCTGGGACCACGACCCTGGTCAGTTCTGGACTTTCGTCGAGTGCGTCGCGATCAACATCGACCTCGAGGAGGAGTGGGCGACGCCCAAGCGACTCGAGCACGTCGCGGAGAAGGCGGACGTCGACGACCCCGAAACGGTGTACGACGCCGCTAGCGGCGACGCTTACCAGGACAAACTCGACGAGACGGTCGACGAGGTCGAGAAGATGGACGTCGACGACGTTCCCCGCGTCAGCGTCGACGACACGGTCTACTCGCCGACGGACGAAACCGACGAGCTGTACGCGGCCATCGAGGCCGCTGTCGAGAAGGCGACGTAGCGGACCGGAGACGGCCGTCGATTGGATCAATCACTTTTTCCGACCGGAGTCGGGATGCACGTGCCGACAGTACGGTTTAGTGGCTTCTGGCCGCAGGTCGGCTATGACACTGTCCGCTACAGTTACCGACGTCCATCAGATGACGCCGGACGTGAAGCAGTTCCGGCTCGTTGCCGGCGACCACCGCTTCGAGTTCGATCCGGGCCAGCACACGACGGTCCACTTCGAGGTCGACGGTGAAGAGGACGCGCGACCGTACACGGCGATCAACGCTCCCGGAACGAACCAGCTCGTGTTGACGATCAAGCGCTACGACGACGGCACCGGTTCAGTCTACATGCACGATCGGACGCCGGGCGACGAGATCGAGATCGACCCCGTCGAGGGGAACCTCCACCTTCGCGACCCCGAGCGCGACGCCCTCTTCGTCGCCACCGGAACCGGGATCACGCCGCTGTATCCGATGATCAGACAGTACGCCAACGAGGGACAGGAAACGGCCACGCTTGTCTTCGGCGAGCGCGACCAGGAGCACCTGATCTTCCGGGAGAGCCTCGATCAACTCCGGGCGGGGACCGACGCTGTCTCCGTCGACTACGTCCTCTCGGACACCGACGACGACGCGGCGTGGAACGGGAGGACTGGACACGTCCAAGATCACCTCCCGGAGGCGATCGAGGGAGTCGACGACCTTGCCGACGTCGACTGCTACATCTGTGGCGTCCCCGAGATGGTCGTCGAGACCGAGGAACTGCTCGAGGATGCCGGCGCCGAGGCCGATCGGATCTTCACCGAAGGATGGGAGGCGGACGCGGCCAACGAAGACTGACGTTTCTCGGGAGCGACATTCTCACCGGACAGATTCCGACTGAGATCGAGAAAGTCGGGAGTTAAAAACACATAGCTACATTCGAAATTTTTATAGTAGTGGGGTATGAAGCATTGGGTGCCGACGAACGTCGGCATCGATCACACTCCCCCAACAACCAGCGCCACACCCGCTGTATCTCATTCGGGCACGCCGTCGCCACTCCCCCCACCCCCCACCGCTCGACGCTCCCCCCCCGTTCGAGCGGACTTCGACGGCGCGCCTCTGTGATCCCGATTTTCGCAGCCGAATCCGCTCGGTAGGGACGCATCTGACCGACGTGTGAAACGTTTATACACCGAATAACGTCGATCAGCCGTCGACCGTCGCCTCGAGTTCGAGCAGGCCGAGGTAGTCGGGCGCGGCGCCGCTGGTTCGGAACTCCGTAACCGTCGAGTCGACGAACTCGTAGAACTCCGACTGCGTGCTCGGAATCATCGGCTGGCCGTCCTCCTGCAGGAGGTAGGCCGGGGCGTTCGTGCTGCGGATCCGTTTCTGTTGTTCCGCCCAGGCGTCGCCGGCGTAGAGGAAGATGCCGAACGAGAAGCGACCGGCGGCGACCGCGTCACGCTTCGAGTCGAACTCGTCGGCTTCCTCGATCCGGTACTCCTCGTCGCTGAGCCAGGCGATCGCCGCGGCTCCCTCGGCCCGGAGGAGGTAGACGTCCCACGACAGCGTCTTGTCGAAGATCGCCCAGCCGTTTCGCGGCCCGATCGTGTCGACCTGAACGCTGAACGCCGGTCGTCCGCGAGAGCCGCTCGGTTCGTGGACGAACGTCGCGTCGTAGCCCGGGATCCGAATTCCCCGATCGTGGTAGGCGACGCCTTCGACCGGAATCTCGACCTCGAGCTCGTCGATCAGCGCGCGGGCCGAGAGCCCGCCCGTCTGCTCGAGGCGCTCGAGGAACGACGGGAGTCTCGAAACCTCCGCCCAGACTGGGCGCGGGGGCGCGCTCATCGGTCGCCTCCTTTGCCGGGCGCCCAACGTTCGTCCGTAGTCGTCCCGTCGGTTCTGCTCGCAAGCGAGCCAGCCGTGTTCATGCTCGCGTGAAACGGGCTCGTCGCCGATGAGCCTTTCTGACTCGAGTGAGCGCGCCGTCGCGAGAACCCCGGTCGAGCCGGAGCGACACGCCTTTTTGACCGGGCCGGGCAGATAGAGGTATGGATCCAAAGCGGGAGCTTACGAGCGTCGATCTCGCGGCCCTCGTCGGGGAGTTCGGTACCTACGAGGGCGCGAAGGTCGACAAGGCCTACCTCTACGGCGACGACCTCCTGCGGCTCAAGATGCGGGATTTCGACCGCGGTCGCGTCGAACTGCTGATCGAGGTCGGCGAGATCAAACGCGCCCACACGGTCGCCCCCGAGCGGGTGCCCGACGCCCCCGGCAGGCCGCCCCAGTTCGCGATGATGCTCCGCAACCGACTGTCGGGGGCCGACTTCGTCGGCGTCGAACAGTTCGAGTTCGACCGCATCCTCGAGTTCGTCTTCGACCGCGACGACGGCACTACCCGTATCATCGTCGAGCTGTTCGGCCAGGGCAACATCGCCGTCACCGACGGCGAGTACGAGGTGATCGACTGCCTCGAGACGGTTCGCCTGAAATCCAGAACGGTCGTTCCCGGCTCCCGGTACGAGTTCCCCGACTCGCGGACGAACCCGCTGTCGGTCTCGCGGGAGGCGTTCGACCGCGAGATGGAGGATTCGGACACCGACGTCGTCCGGACGCTCGCCACCCAGCTCAACATGGGCGGGCTGTACGCCGAGGAGGTCTGCACCCGCGCGGGCGTCGAGAAGGCATTAGACATCGAGGACGCCACCGAGGACGACTACCGGCGCGTCTACGAGGCGATCGAGCGGCTCGCACTCGACGTCCGAAACGCGAACTTCGACCCCCGGCTCTACCGGGCACCCGTCGAGGACGAGGAGTCGGACGAACCCGACGACGAGCCGGTCGTCGACGCTACCCCGTTCCCCCTCGAGGAACACAAGGAGGCCGGCCTGACCGCCGAAAGCGCCGACAGCTTCCTCGACGCGCTCGACGACTACTTCTTCGAACTCGAGCTGGAAGACGAGGAGGAGCCCGATCCGACCGAACAGCGGCCCGACTTCGAGGAGGAGATCGCTAAACACGAGCGGATCATCGAACAACAGCAGGGCGCGATCGAGGGGTTCGAACAGCAGGCTCAGTCCCAGCGGGAGAACGCCGAGTTGCTGTACGCCGAGTACGGGGTAGTCGACGACATCCTCTCGACGGTTCAGGAGGCCCGCGCGCAGGATCGTCCGTGGGACGAGATCGAGGAGCGCTTCGAGGAGGGGAAGGAACGCGGAATCGAGGCCGCGGAGGCGGTCGTCGGCGTCGACGGCACGGAGGGGATCGTTACCGTCGAACTCGACGGCGAGGAGATCGATCTCCTCGCCCGGCAGGGCGTCGAGCAGAACGCCGACCGTCTCTACACCGAGGCTAAACGCATCGCCAAAAAGAAGGAGGGCGCGCTGGCGGCCATCGAGGATACCCGCGAGGACCTCGAGGACGCCAAGCGACGCCGCGACGAGTGGGAGGCGACCGACGAGACGGCCGACGACGAGGCCGAGGAGGAACAGAAGGAGACGAACTGGCTCGAGCTGGCCTCGATCCCGATCCGGGAAAACGAGCCCTGGTACGACCGCTTTCGCTGGTTCCACACCAGCGACGGCTACCTCGTGATCGGCGGACGAAACGCCGACCAGAACGAGGAGCTCGTCAAGAAGTATCTCGAGCCGGGTGACAAAGTGCTCCACACGCAGGCCCACGGCGGCCCCGTCACGGTGTTGAAGGCGACCGATCCCAGCGAGGCCTCGTCGTCGGATATCGAGCTCCCCGACTCGAGCATCGAGGAGGCCGCCCAGTTCGCCGTCACCTACTCGTCGGTCTGGAAGGACGGCCGCTACGCGGGCGACGTCTACGCCGTCGACGCCGACCAGGTGACGAAGACGCCCGAGAGCGGCGAGTACTTGGAGAAGGGCGGGTTCGCGATCCGTGGGGATCGCACCTACTACCGGGATACGCCCGTCGGTGTAGCGGTCGGCATCCAATGCGAGCCCTACACCCGCGTGATCGGCGGCCCGCCGTCGGCCGTCGAGGGCCAGGCCGAAACGACGATCGAACTCGAGCCCGGCCGGTACGCACAGGCCGACGCGGCCAAGCGGATGTACCGGCAGTTCCGCGAGGAGTTCACGGACGAGTCGTTCGTCCGGAAGATCGCCAGCCCGGACCGCATTCAGCACTTCATGCCGCCGGGCGGGAGCCGGATCGCCGAGGAGTAACTGGAGGTCACGTTCTCGAGCGACCGGGATCGAGTGATCCGACGGACGGACCGCAGTCGAGTCAGACCGTCGGCAGCACTCGAGCGCTAGTCAGATCGACTACACATCCTGCGGTGGCGCGCGCTGGACGGCGGTGAGCGCAGCGAGGCGTCGTCCGAAACTGCGCGAGGTCTTCGTGAGCAGCGCGAACGAAGGCTTGTCAGAGTGTACGCTGACAGGGGTTGAGTGAGCGAACCTGTGAGCGAGCGTAGCGCGGAACCGCAGGTTCCGCGGACCGTGCGAACGGGCAGTGCGCGGCGCGTAGCGCCGCGACTGTCGGGACGGCTCCGCCGTCCCGCAGCGCCCGTGAGCAGAAATCGGCTGGGGAGGACGTGGAAATCCCGTGTTACCAGCGTGACAGCGTTACGTACAGGGCAAACAGTTACCGAAGTGGCTATCGATCTATCCGAAATGTGCCATAAGTCACCTGCGGGATTTAGAGTCTATATAAAACATTGACGATGCATTCCGAATTGGAGTCCGCGTAACGTCACATACAGAGTCTTCGTTCAACAGCCGGGCACTGTTCTACGAGTCAGTGAAACGGAGGCCGCTGGGGTCAATACAAGAGAGCGGCCCTGGGAGTTGGTGGTAACTACTCAGAACGGGGATGAACGTGTATCAAAAATCTCTCGTGGAGTTCTCTGGGCGATAATCATTCTTTTTGCTTGCCTTCGTTGTTCTCACTGCTTCCACCGAGAACCTGCGAAAGTGATCAGGAATGCATGATATATCCTAGACCCGATATAAATGTATTAATCGATTAAGAGAATGGACAATGCGGTCACAGGCCGAGTATTCATTTGTATGTCACACGATACCATGTCGATGGCCGAGTGTTCACTTGTATGACACAGAGATACCACGCCGATGACCGAGGCACCGACACTGAACCAAAATTCTCCCTCCCTACGGGAGTTACCCCACCGTTCGATACCAGTCGCTTCGGGCGTCTCTGGGCGTCGCTATCCAACCATTCCGTTGAATCACCGGAATAGATTACCAATGTCGAGAAACCACCACCCGAACCACCCCAATGTCGACCAATCGGATCGTACTGTTCCCAGAAATCTTCGTCAAACAGGTGACGCAGACGTTGACCTCGTGACCTCTACCCGGGTTCGGAAATCACCGTTCTGGCACCTCTCCGTCGAGGAGGGATGTCATCAGGCGACGGTTTACAACCACATGTATCACCCCCGCGCGTACATCGACCCCGAAGACGGAGGTGCGGAAGCCGAGTACGAGTTGCTGGTCAACCACGTAGCGCTATGGGACGTCGCGGTCGAGCGCCAGATTCGTGTCGTGGGGCCCGATGCCGAGGCGTTCGTCAACTTCGTCATTACGCGAGACGCGACCGACATCGAGACGATGAGTGGCAAGTACGCCATCTGCTGCAACCAGGACGGCGGTATCCTCAATGACTTTGTCCTGTTGCGGCCTGACGACGACGAGTTCTGGTTCTCCATCGCTGACTCCGACCTGCTGCAGTGGTTGCAAGGGGTCACAGTCGGCAATGACTTCGAGGTCGACATCGACGAGATCGACGTCTCGCCGATGCAGATTCAGGGGCCGAAATCGCCCGATGTGATGGAGTCGCTCATCGGTGATGCGGTCGAAGACGTTCCGTACTACGGACTGATGGAAGCGACTATCAACGACGTCCCGGTGCTGGTGAGTCAGACGGGCTTCTCCGGAGAGGCAGGGTTCGAAATATACGTCCGTGAAGCGACGAAGAACGCCGAGGCAGTGTGGAATCCAGTACTCGAAACGGTCAAAGACCACGGCGGTGCCGCGACGCCAGTAAACGGTCGTCGACGTATCGCTGCCGGAATCCTGTCGTTGGGGCAGGACATGGACTACGAGACGTCGCCGTTCCAGGTCAACCTCGGCTATCAGGTCCCCGACGACAAGGACGTGGACTACGTCGGCAAAGCCGAACTGGAACGTCAGAAGGACGCCATCGAAAACGGTGCGTTTCCGTTCACTCACAAATTGGTCGGTCTGAAAATGGCAGGCGAACCGATTCTAGAATGGCCCTCGGACTACTGGCTCATCTCGGACCCGGAGACGGGCGATGAATGTGGCTACCTGACGTCGGCGGGGTGGAATCCGGACCTCGAGACCAATATCGGCCTCGGATTCGTTCCAGCGGCGAAACTGCAGGCTGCGACCGACGTTCCGCTCGACGACTCGATATATGACGTGGACCTCGATGTGGAGTTTGCAGTCCACCTCCCGGACGAGTACGCTGAGGTGCCCGGCAAACCCGTATATGCGACGCTGGCGAAAGTTCCGTTCAAAGAGTCAGTCAATCCCAGCGCCCGTGAACAGGCCAAAATTCACGCCAGGGACGATATAGACGATTGAGAGTCGTTTCTCCGAAGACAAGTTGTGATGGACTCAGCGGATTACCACTCCAAGACGTGACTCCTATTGACAGTGCTCAGACTCTCTCTGAATAGTGCCTCGGGTGAGCGTCGTGACCGAAACACGCTGTGTATGCACCCTGGCGGTATCAACATCTCGCTTGATTGATGAAAGTATTCGCGTTACGTTCGCCTGTCTGCGTAACGTCACCTCGAGCGACTGATCACTCGAGCCAGTCGAACTGGAATCCTCCTCACACGGTTCGATCGACCGCGACGACGTGTGCGTCCTCGGGATCGAATCCGACGAGGACCTCGCCCGACAGCGGATCCCGCGTTCGCACGAGCAGTTCCTGCCCCTGCCAATCGAGGTGGACCCGAGTCGTCTCCCCGAGGAACTCCGCGCTTTCGACGGTCGCCGTCGTCGCGTTCCGGGAACGGGGTCGCTCGCTCGAGCCCGCGTCCCCGGCTCCGACCCGGAGGTTCTCGGGGCGGACGCAGAACGTGACCGCGTCGCCGACCGAGACCTCACGATCCGCGAGATCGACCGCGAACGTCTCGGTGCCGACCTCGAGGGTCGCCGGCGTCTCGCCGTCGGGACCGCTCTCGTCGACCGATCGGACGGCACCGGCGAAGACGTTGTTGTCGCCGACGAACTCCGCGACGAAGCGCGTCTCGGGTCGGCGGTAGATCGCCTGCGGGACCGCGACCTGCTCGGGCGTCCCGTCTCGCATCACCGCGACGCGATCCGAGATCGCTAATGCCTCCTCTTGGTCGTGGGTGACGTAGATCGTCGTGATCCCGAGTTCCTTCTGAATCCCCCTGACCTGAACACGGAGCCGCTCGCGCAGCTGGGCGTCGAGCGCGCTCATCGGCTCGTCGAGCAGGAGGACGTCAGGGCCGGGCGCCAGCGCGCGGGCGATCGCGACCCGCTGTTGCTGTCCGCCTGAGAGCCGATCGGGGTCGCGATCCTGCATCCCCTCGAGGTCGACCAGCTCGAGCAGCTCTCGAACCCGCCGGTCGTCCGAGACGCCCCCCGGCGGATCCGCGAAGTTGAGCCCGTAGGCGACGTTCTCGCCGACGCTCATGTGGGGAAACAGCGCGTAGTTCTGGAAAACGACGCCGACGTCGCGCTGCTCGGGCGGGACGCCGGTGACGTCCTCGCCGTGGAACCGGACGCTCCCTTCGGTGGGCGACTCGAACCCCGCGATCAGCCGTAGCGTGGTCGTCTTTCCGCAGCCAGAGGGCCCGACAAGTGTGAAGAACTCCCCCTCCCGAACCGACAGGGAGAGGTCGTCGACGGCCGTCGTCCCGGCGTAGCGTTTCGTGACGTCCTCGAGTTCGAGGGCGATCGGGCGGTCCCCGGTCGGCGACTCGGCGCTTGAGGATCGGGTCTCGGATGGCTCGAGCGCCCGATCGGACTCCTCAGATGCCAAAGCTCTCACCTCCGAGACGGTCGATGATCACGAAACTGATGCTCGTGACGACCAGCAGGACGACGCCCATTGCGGTTGCGGGTCCGAGCCGACGCCCGATGAAGCGTTCGATCGCGACGGGCATCGTGTACTGGTCGGTCCCCGTCGCGAGGATGACGGTCGAGGAGAACTCGCCCATCGAGATCGCGACGACGAAGGCCGCACCAGCGACGACGCCCGGCCAGACCAGCGGGAGTTCGACGTCGTAGAGGACCCGGGCCCGCGAGGCCCCGAGCGCGCGAGCCGACTCGACGAGCGAGCGATCGACGGACTCGAGACCCGGCGCGACGGTCCGGACCACGAAGGGGTAACAGGAGACCGCGTGGGCGGCGACGATCGCCGCGGCGCCGCCCATCGTGAGCTGCCAGCCGGCGAGTTCGATCCCGAAAACCGGTCCCCGAAGGAGGCCGATTCCGACGATAATCCCCGAGACGGCGAGCGGGGCCATCGCCACGGCGTCGACGAGCTTTCGCCCTCGGTACCGTCTGGTCGTCAGCACCGAGACGACGACGCCCATCGGCAGGGCGAGCGCGAGCGCGCCCGCGGCGAACAGCAGCGAGTTGCGGATCGCGGGCCAGGGCCGGACCTGGAACGCCGCGGCGGTCTGCTGACGGTCTATCAGGAACCGGTAGTGATCAAGCGTGAGCCCGCTCGGGCCCGCGACGCTGGCGTAGAGCATGCTGACGATCGGCGAGACGAAGACGACCAGCGCGACCGCGGCGTAGACGGCGATCCCGGCCCGCGGAACGAGTTCGCGAACGGACAGGGAGGGCGGCGAGAGCGGCCGACGCGGGAGCGGGCGCACGCCGCGCGAGCGGACGACGTGGTTCGCCTCGTAGCGCAGGTAGCCGTAGAGGATCCCGAGCGTGATGGCGAGCTCGACGATCGCCAGCGCGGCCGCCTCGGCGTAGTTCAGATCCTGGATCAGCCGGTAGACGAACACCTCGACGGTCGCCAGCTCGAACCCGCCCAGCGCCAGCACGATCGGGAAGGTGCCGAACGTGAAGACGAACGTCAGCGCTCCGCCCATCAACACCGCCGGGTACAGCTGGGGGGCGACGACGTCCCGAAAGGCCCGAAAGGGGCTCGCCCCGAGGCTGCGGGCGGTTTCGATCGCGCTCGCGTCGACGGACTCCCAGGCCGCGGTCGTCACTCGCGCGACGAGGGGCGCGTTGTAGAAAGCGTGGGCGATCAGAATGGCCTCGAGCGTAAACATCAGCTCGACGGGACCGAGTCCGACGAATCCGAGCAGTCGGTTGAGCGTTCCGTTCGATCCGAACGTCGCGACGAAGCCGACCGCGACCATGATCGAGGGCAGAACGAACGGAAGGACCGTTAGCGAGCGCAGGGTCCGTCGCCCGCGGAATTCGTAGCGCGCGAGGA
The DNA here is from genome assembly GCA_003559215.1 of Natrialbaceae archaeon. Lineage (GTDB taxonomy): Archaea > Halobacteriota > Halobacteria > Halobacteriales > Natrialbaceae > Natronococcus. Next base: position 37,804 of record PWMF01000143.1, on the reverse strand, counting down.
CGTAGGCCGCGGGGACGCCGAGCGCGACGCTGAGCAGCGTCGAGAGGAACGCCTGATAGGCCGTGAAGCCGACGATTCCGATCCGTCGCTCGCTCGAGAGGAGGTCGCTCGCGACCGAAAGCGGGGACTCGCCGGCAAACAGCCGAGCGAAGTCGCCGAAATAAAAGGGATCCCGCAGGAGTTCGAGGAAGACCGCGAGCGTCACGGCTCCCTCGACGACGACGGCCTCGACGAACACCGTCGCGACGGGGTAGTAAAACAGCACGACCAGCAAGAGGATCGTTCCGAGGCCGAACAGCGCGATGGCCCGTCGCTCGAGGCGGTTGCGAATTCCCCGTACGCGTCGCCGCTCGTCCGGATCGGTACCCGAAGCGGGCCCCGATCGATCGTTCGCCTCGGAGCCGGGCGTTGGCGCGTCGACAGGTGCGGTCGCCCCACCGTCGGTCGTTGGCTCGCGGCGACCGGTCACGCGAGGACACCCCGGCGCTCGCCCGTCCGTCCTCGCGTCCCGCTACGCGAGGACAACCCGGTGGTACCGGCGACCGAAACCACTACGTCGCAACCCCGGGAACGGGCGACTATGACAGTCTTCGCGCTGCTTCGCGTAACGCCGATCACCGACGACGACGCGACCGAGGACGTCGCGGCCGCGATCGACGCCCTCGAGGAGTACGATGTCGAGTACGAGACGACGCCGATGGCGACGACGCTCGAGGCCGAGGACGTCGAGGAGCTGTTCGCGGCCTGCGGGGCCGCCCACCAGGCCGTCGGCGGGAGCGAAGTCCAGACGCTGGTGCAGGTCGACGACAGACGCGAGAAGTCGATGGCTGCAAGCGACAAGGTCGACGCCGTCGAGTCGGAGCTGGGCCGGGACGCCCGGAGCGACGGCGACTGAGCCGTCGCTCGCGGCGTTCGCCGCTTCGCGACGCCCGCAGTCGGATCGTCCGGAGCGCTCTGGGCCACGGCTCGTTCAGTGGTCGCCCGCGGCGACCTGCTCCCACTCGCCGAGCCAGTCGTCGAGGTTCGCCTCGAGGTCGTCGTAGTCGAAAAACGGCGTGTCGTCGGGTACTTCGGCGTACTCCTCGTACACCTCTGGAAGCTCGGTCTCGTCGTTGACCGGACCCGTCACGTTGCGTTCGGCGATCACGGCCTGCACTTCGGGATCGAGGATGAAGTCCATGAACTCGTGGGCGAGTTCGTCGTTCGTCCCGTCCGCGAACCGGGCCATCCCGGCGACGTTGGCGTAGGCCTGGTCGTTCAGTAGTGCGACCTGGTGTTTCTCGAGGTCGTTGCCGGCACGTTGGGCGTAGACGCGGTCGTTCGCGTAGGAGGCGAGGACCGGGACCTCGCCCTCCTCGAACTGCGCGTAGACCTCGCTCCAGGAGTCGAGGACGCGGGTGTCGTTGTCGAGCAGCTCTTCCCAGTATTCGAGGTACTCGTCCTCGCCGAAGTAGTCGATCGTCCACAGCAGGAAGAGCAGCCCGGTCGTCCCGCGCTGTGGATTTGAGACCGCGATCTGGCCCTCGTACTCGGAGTCGAGCAGATCCTCGAACGTTTCGGGAGTGTCGACGTTGCGGCCGTCGTAGACCATCGCACAGAAGCTCCGGTAGGTTGGGATCACCCGGTCGTGGGGGTCGAAGTAGTGCTCCTCGTCGACGTTCGCGAGGTGTTCGAGGGCGTCGTCGTCGGTCTCGACGAACAGCTCGCCGTCGGTGTTGTCGTCCGCGCGGACGACTTCGTGGGGGTTCAGCCCCAGGTAGAGCTCGGGCTCGATCTCGACGTCCTCGTTGTGGCGCTCGATGTAGTAGTTCAGCTCCTGTTCGGGGGTGTGCCACTCGAACTCGACGTCGTATCGATCGGCGAACTCGTCGGCGATCCACTCGCCGGGACTGTCGCTGGGTGCGTCGACGAACGATGTGTTCGCGGCGACCCGGAGCACGTCCTCCTCGTCGCCGTTCCCGGTCGTGCCGCCGTTCTCTCCCTCCTGTGAGATGCAGCCGGCCAGACCGAGTCCGGCGACTGTCCCCCCGCTCGCGAGAAACGTCCGTCGTCTCATTACCGGGTAATCACAACCGGTGGTACGTAAGGGTCGCGCTTTCGATCCATCTCAGCCGTCGCCCGCCGTCGGTAGGCGAATCGCCGTTCCCTCGGGAACGGGACCGGACGCGACCTCGAGATCGAGCCGCCCCGTCGCGGCCAGCGTCCGCAGCGCGTAGAGGTTCCGAAATGGAGGAAGCGCCTCGAGGACGTCGTCGTCGACGATCCCGTACCACGAGAGCGGGTGGGAGCCGGGCTCGCTCCAGGCCGACCGCGGTGCGAGAAACGGTGGCTCCCAGTCTCCGCCACGCTCGGTGAACTGTCGCGCCGGCGAGTGTCGAACCAGCGCGAGGTGGCGATCCGCGGGCGAGAGCGTCCGGTCCGTCAACGCCGCTCGCTCGTCGGGAACGTCGGCTACGCGTCGATACCGCTCGCGCGCGAGGTCGGCGTGGAGTCCCTTTCCTCGTCGCGCCTCGAGCGGGACCCGCTCCCAGGCGCGGACGTAGGCTGGATCCCACAGCGGGAGCCACCAGTCGAGGCCCGCGTCCTCGTAGCCTCTGAGGTCGCCGTTGGTAAACGTCGCCATCCGTCCGCGCCACTCCCAGCGTTCGTAGGCCGCGGCCGCGCTCGGGGGATCCGCGACGGTGCCCGGGTCGCGGTCGCCGCAGAGCCCGCACCGGATCCGTTCGCGTACGGCTCGTTCGAACGTCGGATCGTCCCACTCCCACAGCACGTAGTGGCGCTCGAGGACGTACTCCACGAGATCGTCGATAGCGGGGTCGACCAGCTCCCGGCTGAGCGCGTCGTCGTCGGCGTCGACCGCCGGCCCGCAGCCGACGCTCGAGTCCTCGCTCCGGTCGCGCTCGCCGACGAATCGCGGCAGCCGCTCGCTGGGCGTCGCGACGGTGTGGCCCGGACAGTACAGCGCGTCGGTCGGCAGCCGTCCGTCGGCGACCAGTTGCCGGAGCGCTGGCCACTCCGCAAGGAAGGGGAGCGCGTCGCCGCCGAACGCCGCCCGTCGGTACGCCCGCCCTGCGGAGCTGCGGTACCACTCGCGCCAGAGCGCTTCATCGTACTCGCAGAACTCCCAGCGGATCCCGAGGCGATCCGCGATCTCGCGGCTCAGTTCGACGTCCGGGTGGCCCGATCTGCCGAAGGTGAACGCGATCACCTCCCGGTCGCGCTCGACGAGCGCCGACGCCAGCAGCCGGGAGTCGTAGCCGCCCGACAGCGGGACGACGACGGGACGGTCGCCCGCGACGCGCTCGAGCCGATCGAGCGCGGTCTCGAGAGCTGACTCGAGGTCCGCTCGAGGGTTCGTCGGACCGTTCGTGCGCCCGTCCTCGGAGCCCGCGGGCCAGTAATCGCGGTAAGTTCGCCGTGTGATTCCGTCGCCCCCGATCCGGACCACCTCGCCGGGCTGGGTCGCGTACACGCCCGCCCAAATCGTCTCCGGACCGGTGACGTACCGCGTCAGGATGAACTCGCTCTCGGCGACGGGATCGGTCCCCGCCTCGAGCCCCTCGCGAACGACGCGCCCGCGATCCGAGACCGGTCCCTCGGCGCCGTAGTACAGCGGGATCGATCGGGCGCCGTCGGCGACGAGGTAGGTGGCGTCGCCGTCCTCGAGGACGGCGGCAAAAAAACCCTCGAGGTCGGCCGCGAGGGCCGCGACGCCCTCGAGCGGGGCGTCGGCCCTCTCGGCGTCCGCAAAGCGAGCGGCGAGGGACGATCTCTCGAGGAGTTGCCCGTCCTCGAACGCGCGACCCCGAACCGCGACGCCGTCGGCTCGGGACCAGCCGTCGTGACTCAGCACCGTCTGCATACTCGTTCGTTCGTCGAGGCGTACTTAGGTCCGCCGACGGGCGCCGACTCGACGGCTCACTCCCGGTTGTCCGCCAGCTCGCGGCGTCGTCGGTCGGCCGCCGCCTCCCACTGCTCGGTCGACTCGTCGTAGGCCGTCCCCAGCGAGATCAGGAAGCCAGTGATAGCGGTGACGAGCGCGATGCTGCCGATGGCGACGACCGCGATCGAAAACAGTGGTCCCGCGAGGACCTGCGCCGAGGTCAGCAGCGAGACCGCCGTCACGAACGCGATCAGGGTTCCGAGCCGCGCCAGCCGCCCGGTGTCGAGGCCGCGCTCGGAGTCCGACTGCGTCTCGGTTCGCTCGATCAGCTCGTCGACGATCCCGGTGTACTCGCCGCCGTCTCGCGCGTGGCCCAGCGAGTGGATCGACTGTGCGATCCACAGCCCGGCCGTGAAGTTCAACAGCGCGACGAACGAAACCATTCCCAGCTCGCCACCGACGAATAGCCCGGCGGTGATCGCGCTGGCGAGTGAGAGGGCCATGATCGCGTGGGTAACGATCGAGCGGGTACCGAAGTCGGCCAGCCGGTTCAGCTGAGTCGTTTTCATGCACCCAAGGAGGTTCCCGGCGGGGATACCAACCATCCCTAACTATGCCATCTATTCACATTCGATGGGTTGCAGCTGCCGGGCCAGGGACTTCCCCGGTCGCGGCCTCGGTACTCGGTATGGCAGAACTCGGTACCGCGACGATCACGTACAGGAATGCGAGCGACGAGATCGAGGAAGTCACCGTCGACAACGACCACATCGCCTACTTCCAGGACCACTGGCTGTTCGCCTACGGCACCGACGACGACGGCAACGACATGGTTCGGCGAGTCCCGAGCGAGCGGGTCTACCACGTCGAGCGTTCGGTCGAGGAGCTCGAGAGCACGTTCGACACCGCGGTCGACAAGGCCAAGGACACCCTCGAGGACCTGAAGTAACTACTCCTCGGTCGCGTCCTCGACCCGATCCGCGTGCTTCTCGAGGTCGGCCGCGATCGTTCGGGCCTGGTCGGGCGTCAGCTGAACCTCCTCCATGTGTGCGGGAAGGTGTTCCTCGGTCATGTTGTCGAGCTCGAGCTGCAGCCGGACGCAGTCGGGTTCCTCCCTGTCGGCCGTCGCGTTCACCACGGCGAGCGATTCCGTCTCGAACTCGTGACCCTTCGCGACGGCGTCGACGAGGTCCAGCGTCGTGTACGCGTTGACTTTCATCAGACGGTCTGCCATGGTTCTCGAGAACGGCCGAACGCACTTAGGCGGCCCGACAGCGGCGCGAAAAATGGGTTTGCTAACGCGAACGCAGCGGCTCCAGGGACCGTCGCAAGGCGGCAGCCGAGAGAACAGCGCCGAGCGGAGACCGTGGTTAGTCGTCGGACGGGATCGGCGTCCCGTCTGCCTTCGCGGGAGCGGGGCTCTCGTTCAGGTCGTCCTCCTCGGCGTAGGGGTACCACGTCCGCTTCGTGTTGTGCATGAACGGGTCGTCGTAGTCGGTCTCCTCGGGCTCGATCAGCTCGGCGAGCTCCTCGTCGTCGCGCTCGGCGACGAACTCCCGGAAGCTCTGGGCCTCGCTGTCGCGCGCTTCCTCGAAGTTCTCGAGCAGGTTCGCGATCGCACCGGGGACCTCGTCGGCCGGCACCCGTTCTGCGATCCAGGAGGCGAACTGCGGCTCCTCGCCGAGCCCGCCACCGAGGCCGATGTCGAGCGCCTCGACCGGTTCGCCGTCCTTGCGCGTCTTCATCCCGCGCAGGGAGACGTCGGCGATCTGGGGCTGGGCACAGGAGGCCGTACAGCCCGAGAGATGAATGTGGAAGTTCTCGACGCCCTCGGGTAGCTCGACGTTGTTCGTGAGCCAGCGGGCGTACCGAACCTGGCGGTTCTTCGTCTCGACGATCGAAAGCGAGCAGAACTCCGTTCCGGTACAGGCGATCGAGCCGCGCTGGAACGGGTGCGGGTCGGGGCTGTAGTGCTCGAGCACCGGCTCCGAACGCAGGTCGTCGACGTTCTCCTCGGGGACGTCGGTGAAAATGATGTTCTGGCGCTGTGTGAGCCGAACCTCGCCCGAGCCGTGCTCGTCGGCGGCGTCTGCGAGGTCGTACGCCTCGTCGACACCGATGCGGCCGACGAGAACGTTCAGCCCGACGTAGTAGTTCCCGTCGACCTGCTCGTGGACGCCGACGTGGTCGTGTTTGCCGTCGGCCTCGCCGGCGTTGTAGGAGTAGGACTCGCGGAGGTCCTCGCCCGCAGTCTCGAGTTCGAACTCGACGTACTCCTCCTGGAGTGTCTCGCGGAGCTTCTCGGGACCCCACTCGTCGACGAGGAACTTGATCCGGGCGTTGTAGCGGTTCTCCCGGTCGCCGTTATCCCGGAACAGCGCCGAGATGCCGCCGGCGACGTCGACGGCCTGCTCGGGCGTCGCAAAGACGTCGATGTCCCGGGCGAAGCGGGGCTCGTTGCGCGAGAGGCCGCCGCCGACCCGAACGTTGTAACCCGTGACGGTCTCGCCATCTACCTCCTTCTCGGCGGGCTCGAAGGCGAGATCGTTGATGTCGCCCTGGCCGCAGCCCTCGTCGCAGCCGGTGACCGACACCTTCCACTTCCGGGGGAGATTAGAGTGGGCTTCGTTCTTCTTGAACGTGTCGTGGAGCTCCGTCGCGAGCGCGTCGGCGTCGACGTGCTCGTGTTTGTCCTTGCCGGCGACCGGACAGCCGACGATGTTACGCCAGGAGTCGCCACAGGCCTGGACGGTCGAGAGCCCGACCGACTCGAGCCGATCGAAGATCTCGGGGACGTCCTCGAGGCGGATCCAGTGAAGCTGGATCGCCTGGCGGGTCGTCACGTCGATCCAGCCGTTGCCGAACACGGGATTTTCCGCGGGGCCCCGCGAGAAGTCGTCGGCGATCTCGACGATCTCCCGGAACTGGCCGGGCTCGAGGACGCCGCCTGGCGGGCCGATCCGCATCATGAAATAAGACTCCTGACCGGCCCGCTGGTGGTACAGTCCGTACCACTTGAAACGCTCGAACCACGCGTCGTGCTCGTCGTCGGGAATCGCCTCCCACCCCTCCTCCGCGAAGCGCTCGATCTCGGCGCGGATGTCGGTACCGTAGAGTTCGTCCTTCCACTGCTCGACGTCACTCGGCATTGATATCTCCGCTATGAACCCCTCGTATAAGCCCCTCGGCGTGACGTCAGTTCTCCCCGCCTCTCGCGGGTTCCGGTTACGTTTGCCGCCCGTTACCGACCTCGAGGGTCGACTGCACGGCTTCGGGGCCGTAGGGCTTGAACTCGCCGTCAACGATGCGGCCGACGGGGAGTCGATCGATCGAGTCGCGGGTACCACACTCGAGACACTGGCCGACCGCGTCCGCGACGACGACCGAGCCGTCGACCCCGGTTCCGAAGAAACCCTCGAGCAGGACGTACGCCGGCTCGCACTCGCAGAAGACGCCTCGAGAGAGCGTCCAGACGTCGCTGACGCTCACCCGGCGGCTGTCGTCGACGCTGATCCACGCCCCGTCGTCGAGCGTTCGCAGTGCAATCGCCATACCCCCGATTCGAACCGGTGGGCTCTCCGTTCGTCGCCCCGGGCAATGCTTACCGATCCCGTGACGCGCCTTTGAGGGAAAACCGCAGGACACGATCGGGGTTCCCTCGAGATTCGTGTCTTGGATGGCGGGATATATTGCCGCTATAAGTGAGAGTCCTTCCACGGGACCGTGGAGAGCCACCACCGCGTGGGCGAATCGACTGCCGGCGAAACCGCTCGAGCCCGGGCCGACGCCTCCCAGCTACCGGATCGCAGGCCACTTACCCCCACCCTGCGAATCCACAGCCATGCAGATCAAAGACCGGGAGCGACTCGACGGGGGTCGCGAGCGGCTCACCGTCGTCCCCGAGAGCGTGGACGACCTCTGGCACTTACAGTACGTCCTCGAGCCCGGCGACCGCGTCGCGGGCGATACGACCCGGCGGATCCAGCGCAACGACGACCAGATGCGGGACACGGGCGGCGAGCGCGAGCACATGTGGGTCGCCATCGCCGTCGACGACATCGAGTTCCACAAGTTCGCGAACCGGCTTCGGGTGGGCGGCGAGATCGTCGCCTGCTCGCGGGAGGACCAGCTCGGCTTTCACCACACGCTGAACGTCGAGGAGCGCGAGGAGCTGTCGATCGAGAAGCGGTTCAAGCCCGACCAGGAGGCTCGCCTCGAGGAGGCCGAGGAGGCCACCGAGAACCCGGACGTCGCCATCGCCACCGTCGAGGAGGGCCAGGCCCACGTCCACACGGTCGCCCAGTACGGCACCGAGGAGCGAGCGGCGATCACCGGACCCACGGGGAAGGGCGACTTCGCCCGCGAGCGCTCGGAGCTGTTCGCGGAGCTGGCGACGGTTCTCGAGCGCCAGGACGCCGACGCGGTTATCCTCGCGGGACCCGGGTTCACGAAGCAGGACGCCTACAAGTACATCGAGCAGAACGCGCCCGAGGTCGCCGAGAAGATCACGATGGTCGATACGGCGGCCGTCGGCGACCGGGGCGTCCACGAGGTGCTCAAACGCGGCGCCGTCGCGGACGTCCAACAGGAGACCCGTATCGAAAGCAAGGCCGAGTACATCGACGAGCTGACTCAGCGCATCGCCCAGGGCGCGAAGGCCGCGTACGGTCCCGACGAGGTCAAACAGGCCGCCGAGTACGGCGCGATCGAACGCCTGCTGATCGTCGACGACCGACTCCGAAAGGAACGGGGCCCCGACGGCGAGTGGAATCTCAACGTCGACGACGTCGTCCGCACGACCGAGCAGAAAGGCGGCGACGTGACGGTGTTCTCGAGCGAGTTCCCACCGGGCGAGCAGCTCTCGAACCTCGGCGGGATCGCGGCACTGTTGCGCTACCGGCTCGAGTGACCGAGACGGACGCGGGTGGACGGCTCGAGTGACGAGAGCCGCTCGAGCCGATTCCGGCGAACCGTCGAGTGTTTTGATAACGTGCTACGGCGTAGAACTACGGAATGCTCACCGAACGGGCCGATCGGCTGTGGACCTACGAGGAACCGCTGGCGTTTTTCGGCGTCGAACTCGGGCGGATCATGACCGTCGTCGAACTCTCGAGCGGGGGGCTGTTCGTCCAGTCGCCGGCCGAGCTAACCCCCGACCTGCGGGCGGCGCTCGAGAAGCTCGGCGACGTGCGATTCGTCGCACCTGCGAGCAAGCTTCACGGTCACCTGTATATGGAACAGTACCGGGAGGCGTTTCCGGACGCCGAACTGCTGGCAGCGCCCGGGCTCGCGGCCCGGCGGCCAGACCTGCGGTTCGACGGGCTGCTGGGCGACACCCCCGACCCGCGCTGGAGCGCCGATATCGATCAGGTCGCGGTCGACGGCCACCGCTGGCTCACCGAGGTCGCGTACTACCACCGCTCGAGCGGGACCGTGATCCTCGGCGACGTCGGCTTTCACGTCGGCCCCTCGAGCCCCCTGAAGACGCGACTCGTCGCGCGGCTGTTGCGGATCTACTGCCGAGTCGGTCCACCGATCGAGTTCCGGCTGACGATCGCTAACGAGGAAACGTTCCGGCGGTCGATCCGGGACGTGCTCGCCTGGGAGTTCGACCGGCTGATCCCGGGCCACGGCGAGATCGTCGAAACGGGCGGAAAGGAGGCCGTCGCGGAGGGGTTCGACTGGATCCTGTAGATCAGGCGTCGTTTGCGGCCTCGACGGTCTCGCGCAGCGCGTCGACTCCCTCGTCGTGGGCGAGGTCGCCGACGACGATCACGTCGGCGTACTGGGCCATCCCGTAGGCCGAATCGTAATCGTGGATCCCGCCACCGTAGAACAGCGTCGATTCCTCGACCCCCTCGCTTGCGGCCCGGACGATCTGCTCGTCACCGAGCATCCCGGAGTACTCGAGGTAGACGATCTCCTGGCCGAACATCCGTTCGGCGACCTTCGCGTAGGCCTCGACGTCGTCGGCTCCGAGGTCACAGTCGGCTTCCGTCAGGGTCGCCACGTCGGCCTCGGGGTTCATCACGATGTATGCCTCGGTGGTCGTCCGTTCCCAGTCGACGGTGTCGATCCGGACCCACTCCTTGTGGGCTTCGGTGATCCAGAACGGCGAGCCGGCGTTGAACACCGTCGGGATGAAGTAGCCCTCGAGGGCGTCGTTCTGTACGACGACGCTCGGATTGGCAGGCTCCTGGTAGAGCGGGATGTCGTGTTCGGCGCAGGCCTCGATCACCGCGGTCATGTTCTCCTCGGTCATTCCCATCGTCCCCCCGATCTCGATCGCGTCGGTCCCGGTCGCACAGAGATCACCGAACGTGACCCCCTCGGGGAGCTCTTTGTCCGGATCGAGTTTGAGAATATGGTTCCAGTCCGTCCATGGAGCAGTCATACCGCCCCGTTTCCCGACAACCGGCAAAAGCGCTACGAAACGCCCGGAAGCCGGCGATCAGCGACCGGTTATGGGCCGGCGATCCAGACCATCTCCTGGCTCGAGGACTCGAGTGCGTCGTCCTCGAAGCCGCCGTACACCTCCCACGACGCGAACGGCGACTGCCGGAAGAGCAGGTCGAACTCCCGTTTCGAGAGCAGTGCGATCGGCGCCTCGCGCTCGAACAGTCGCTCGCCGTCGTTCGTCAGTACTTCTGACCGAATTCGGGCGATCTGCTCGACCTCGTCGACCAGTTCCGTCACCGTCCGGTAGGTGTAGGTCTCGCCCTCGAGGGCGACCGCGGTCTCTTCCCATTCGCCGTAGACCTCGCAGATCACGTCGAAGTTGGGCGTGAAGACGTTGAGCGCGAGGCGGCCGCCGGGTGCGAGCGCGTCGTGGATCCGCTCGAGCGCCGCTAGCTGCTCGTCGACCGTCGTCAGGTGAAGGAACGCCCGGAACGGGACGATCACGAGGCCGTACTCCCGCTCGGAGCGAAACGCAGTGACGTCGGCCTCTCGAACGTTCGGCTCGAGTCCCTCGGCGGCCGCCTTCTCGCGCAGCACCTCGAGCATGCCGCTCGAGACGTCGATCCCGTCGGCGTCGATGCCGGCCCGGAGCAACTCGAGATAGACGCGGCCGGTACCACAGCCGACCTCGAGGACGGGACCGTCGGCGTCGGCGGCGAGCTCCCGGTAGAACGCGACGTCGTCCTCGACGACGCCTGCCTGCTGGTCGTAGACGGCGTCGTAGAACGCCGCGAACCGGTCGAAGTAGTCGGCCTGATCCATGCGATTCGTGTCGTTGGAAGGACAAAAAGCGTATCCCTGGTGTGGGTCGTCGTCCCAGACGAGGGACTAAATCCCCTTGCTCATCAGGTGGCTGCGCAACACGTCGGCCTCCTTGTTCCCGGTTCCGGTGTTGACCGCGACAACCGTCTCGTCACCGTCGAAGGCGCCCCGATCGGCCAGCTCGAAGAGGCCACTGACCGCCGCGGCGCAGGTCGGCGCCATCTCGAGACCCTCTCGCTTTGCGACTTCGATCGCGGCGTCGAGGATCTCCGGGTCGTCGGTCGCGACGGCGCCGCCGTCGCTCTCGCGGATCGCCTCGAGGATCCACGGGCTCGCGCCGGGGTCGGGGATCTCGATGCCGCCGCAGATCGTGTCGGGATGCTCGACCGGTTCGTGGACGTCCCGACCCTCCTCGAACGCCTCGACGATCGGCGCACAGCCCGACGCCTGGGCGGCGTAGAAGGACGGAACGGCGTCGGTCAGACCGAGCGTCTCGAGTTCCCGGGCGGCCTTGTACATACCGACGATACCGACCCCGCCGCCGGTCGGATACGAGATCACGTCGGGGGTCTCCCACTCGAGCTGTTCGGCGATCTCGTAGAACATCGTCTTCTTCCCCTCGTGGCGGTACGGCGTGGCGAACGTCTGGAGGGAGTACCAGTCGTCGTGTTCCGCGAGTCCCTCCTCGAAGGCCGCGACGGCCTCGCCGATCCGTCCGCCGACGACGTTCATGTCGCCGCCGTGGACGTTGATCATCGCCTTGTTCGTAAAGCCCGAGCGCGAGGGGACGTAGACGTGTGACTCCATCTCGGCCCGTCCCGCATACGCTGCGGCCGCCTGGCCGGCGTTGCCCGCCGACGCCAGCGCCACCTCGGTCGCGCCGTGCCCGTCGGCGGCCGTCACGGCGACGGTCTGACCCCGGTCCTTGAACGTCCCCGTCGGGTTCCGCCCCTCGTCCTTGATCAGCAGCCGACCGACGCCCAGCTCGTCGGCCAGGGTCGGACACTCGACCAGCGGCGTCGCTCCCTCGTCCATCGTCACCGCGGCTTCGCGGGGGAACGGTAACAGCTCCTCGTAGCGCCACAGCGAGTCGAACGGGCGCTCTGCCAGCGTCTTGCGATCCAGCTCGACCGCGTCGTAGTCGTAGCTCGGATCGAGGATTCCACCGCAGTCCGGACACCGATGGGTCTCCGCGTCGGCGTCGACCGTCGACTCACAGTCGACGCACTCGAGGCCCTCGAAGGCGGCTGTCGTCTCCATGAGGGAGTGTTCGCGGCGCGGGACTAATGGCTGTTCATCGGACTCGAGAGCGCGGTCCCGGTTCCGCGATCAGACGGCGGGACGCTCGCTCGAGGACCCGTCGTCGCCCTCTTCGAGCGAGACCGGGTGGAGGTCACCCCAGGTGTGTCCGATAACGTAGTAGGCCGCGACGAGCGCGTAGAACGCGACGATCGCACCCAAGACGGTCCCGATGAGCGGGACGGCGTTGAGGATCCCCGAGACGAACGAGCCGACGACGACGATCCCGAACGCCAGCAGCCACCCCGTCGCGTACGTTCCCGTCGCGAGAACCGACCGGAGTTCGTCGACGTCGAACCCCGCGCCGAGGCGTCGCTCGGTCGCAAAGTTTGCGATCGCCGCGGGCGAGACGTACGCGGCCGCGACGAACGCCGTGAGGGTGAGCGCTCCGGCGAGGAGAAACCCGATCGCGCCGATCGTTCCCGGCGCCCCGCCGGTGGCGAGCCAGACGCCCCCGAACAGGACGGCGCCGACGACCGCGGGAACGAGCGAGTACGCGAGCAGGATCGCGAACGCCTTCGCCCCGTCGATCGTCAGGTCGCCCCAGTCCTCGAAGCCGGGGGCTTCGTCGTCGTCGTGGCTGGTCCGATCCAGCACGCGAACGACGTACCCCCAGACGAGAAAGAGCGGGATCAACAGGAAACCGAAAAGCAGGCAGAGCCCGCCGATGATGCTCGTCTTCAGTGCGTCGTCGCTGTCTTTCAGGTACGTGAGTGATTCGGATAGCATGAGTATCTCGATCGCGAGCGGCTGCAGTCGCTCGCCGTCGATCGAGAGATATACGCGTGACAGCTATATCAGGTGCTCGCCCGCTCGAGCGTCGGAGATCGAGTCGAGTCTCGTGGTGGAGCCACCGGTCATCGGCTCATCGAGGATGCGCGACTCGAGCGACTACCGGTGGAGGGCCGCGTCGCTCGAGGAGAGCGAGTCCGAAGAGAGAACGAACAGAAGTTCAGTTGTCGCCGGTCTTGGACTGCCACTCGTAGTCGCGGCGCTTGGCGGACTTGCCGAAGCCGCACGACGAGCAGACCTTCTTTTTCGTGTGATAGGACTTCTCTCCGCAGCGACGGCACTTCGTGTGTGTCGTCTTGTTCTTCTTTCCTTGGCTCGGGGTTCCTGCGCCAGTCATGGAGTGATCGAAACGACGTTATCGCCGCGTATAATCGTTGTGTCTTCGACCGGCGCCTGGTCGTCTACTTCTCGGTCGCCGGCCCTCGAGACGTCCTCGAGCACGAGGTTCATGTGTTGGTCGTAGCCAGTGAGATCGCCGACGTACTCGTCGCCGCTCTTGAGCCGTACGGTGACACGTTCGCCGAGCGACGCCTCGAGGACGTCCAGCGGTCGTCCACTCATACAACACACCGCCAGTGACGCGCACTTAATCGTACCGGTCGAGACTCCCAAACCCTCGAGTCGACGGCCGTCGACGCGCTCGAACAAGCCAAACGGCTAAGTGATCGCTCGCCGACTCCCCGGATATGGGAGAGAAGAAATTTACCCTCATCGAGTTGAACCTCCAGGGCGACCACCAGTTCGGGCCGCGAGCGATCGACGACGCACTTCCGTTCGGCGAGAAGCGGGAGGCGGCCGACCTCGAGGGCGAGGAGGAGCTCGAGAGCGAGGCGGAAGCCGAAGAGGAGGAAGGCGGCGGGAAAGGAGCGATCGGCGCCCTGATCGCGCTGGTCGTCCTCGTCGCACTCGGTGTCGCGGCGAAGAAGTACACCGAGGACGACGAGGGTGAGGAGTTCCCCGAGGACGAACAGCCCGACGTCGTCGTCACGTAATCGCTACGGCGGAGCTCTTCTGACGCCCCCGGAAGACCCGTACCAGTAGCTGGTGGTCCGGTTTCGGTATTCAGTGTGGGTCGCGAAAGTGCGATTTATGAAGTCGGACCGATACGCCGGACCGTAGTCAGGGGTACGGGTTCTCGCCCCGGGGAACGCACACCGCGCCGCCTGCACGTCGCGCACGTATTCGCGGCGATAATCGTGCAGTCGGCACAGACGCTGAAGTTGTCAGCCACGAGTTCGCGTAAGGGTTCGGCGATTCGTCGAGGCGCTCGTCCGGCGGGCCTGGCCGGTTTCGTGGCGATGTGAGTTGTGCCTCGTGACCGTATGGCTCCGAAGCGGAACTCCCGAACTGTAGGCGTGACCAACCGTTCCACACACGCGTCAAGAGCCGTGGTACCGTGATGCTCGGAAGTGTTATCCGTCGCTGGGGCCAATGTTCGTTTGTAATGGCAAACGGAACGGTTGAATTCTTCAACGACACGGGCGGCTACGGTTTCATTTCGACTGACGACGGCGACCTCGACGACGACGAAGACGTGTTCTTCCACATGGAGGACGTCGGCGGAGAGGACCTGACGGAAGGTACTGAGGTCGAGTTCGACATCGAGTCCTCGCCGAAAGGGCCTCGCGCGGCGAACGTCGTCCGGCAGTAATACCGAGAGACACTCGTCGCTCACCGCGACAACCAATACTTTCGATTTTCAGCCGATTACACGCTCCAGCTGAAGCTATCTGTACGCTCCGGAAACACCGACATCGAGAGCGTTGTGTGACCGATACGCGCTATGTATTCAGCAGGGTTTTGCTAAAATCACCGATAGCTGATGGAAAATCACAGCGGTAGGTTCGCAGCACTAACCCAGCAGCTATCGTGCACTGAAGAAATGCTCTGGTACTGACAAGCCCGCAGTAGCCGTGTTACGCACAGGTGAAGCTGATACCGCTGCGGTGTGGCTCAAGCACAGCACCCACGAGCGACCATCAGGAGCGAGCGGCTTTTTAGCGTAGATTTTTGGAGTCGAGCGGGACCTTCGGTCCCGCTGACCATGCGAACAGGCGCTTCGCGCCCGTGAGCAGAGAATGGTGAGCGAGCAACGCGAGCGAACTCAACAAAAAAAGGACGTGTGCACACGCAGTTACCGAACTCCCTGATTCGGTTTCAGGGATTGTTCTGAATACCGAAACCGTACTACAATCTCCTGTTGCCGGAACTGCCAAACCGTGCTCTCGGACCGCAAGTGGGCGAGCCGAACCCTTTTGCGTTCGCTGCCCGTATCTGACGCCGTGAATCTCTATCGTAGTGCCCGCGCGGTCGCCAGCGCCTCCGGCGACAGCGTGATCGACTGGCAGTCGGCCGCCGAGGGTGCCAAGGCGGCGACCGACCCCGGATCGCTCGAGCTCGAGCCCGGCGAGCGGGAGGCCTACGCCCGCGACGTGCGCGAGGCTCGCGCGGCCGTCCGTGCGGTCTCGGGCGCGGAGTTCGACGTTCCCGATACCGTCGAGATCCAGAACCGCCACCACTGGATCGACGCCAACGTCGAGACGTTCGAGCGGGTGATGGGCGCCCTCGAGACCCCTACGAGCGCCTTCCCGGGCGCTGCCCGAACGATCAACAC
The DNA here is from genome assembly GCA_003559215.1 of Natrialbaceae archaeon. Classification (GTDB taxonomy): domain Archaea; phylum Halobacteriota; class Halobacteria; order Halobacteriales; family Natrialbaceae; genus Natronococcus. The sequence goes on along the minus strand of PWMF01000143.1, from coordinate 21,995 downwards.
CGGAACGATGACCGTGTTGCTCGCGTTTCTGGGCCGGAACGTGCTGGGTCAGTACGACCCGCTGTTGCTCGCGGACACGCCCGCGGAGGACCACGCGCTGTACTTCGTCCGTCCAAACATCCACAAAGCTGCCGACGCCCTCGAGGTCGACGTCGACCGGTTCCGCCGCTGGATCGCCTTCCACGAGGTGACCCACGCCGCCGAGTTCGGCGCAGCGCCGTGGCTCTCGGAGCATCTCGAGGAGCGAATGCAAGACGGGATCGCTGACCTTTCGACGGGATCGTTCAACAAGGCGGCGTTCAAGGATCTCGACGCGGCGATGACCGTCGTCGAGGGCTATGCGGAGTTGCTGATGGACCACGCCTTCGACGACGAGTACGAGGACCTCCGCCGGAAACTCGACGAGCGACGGCAGGGGCGAAGCCCGCTACAGCGGCTGTTCCGACGCCTGCTCGGGCTCGGCCTGAAGGAACGACAGTACCAGCGCGGGAAGAACTTCTTCGAACACGTCGTCGCGGTGCGGGACGTAGAGACCGCGAGCCGGGTCTGGGACCGACCCGAGAACCTCCCGACCCAGGACGAACTCGACTCGCCGGGGCTGTGGATTCAGCGAATGGGTCGCTGACGCGGGCGAGCCGATTTCTACGCCAAAATCCAGTGGAGGTACCAGAGCAGCCCGCTTCCGGCGATCAGTCCCACGCCGATCGCCGTTCCGATCCCCGCAAGCGAAGCCTCGCCGTGGACCGCGATCAGCCCGCACGAAAACGCCACGAGAAGGACGAACGCGATCCCCAGCCGCGTCGACGGACTCGTCAGTACGCTCGACTGCGGTGAGCGACGGTCGGGACCGCGGCCCCGACTCATAGCTTGTCAGCCGTGCTAACGTGCATCGTCCGGAACAGCCACGCGGGGCCGTCGGTTCTGTCCGCACTCGAGTCGTCGTTCGTCTCCGATCCCGAACCGTCGCTCCTCGTTTTCGACTCGACGGCATCCCGGCGAACCAGCGTCCCGCTCCAGCGCGTCTCGAAGCGGCGATCGGTTCCGGCCTCGAGGTCGGTCCAGGCCATCGTCACCTCGTCGGCGAACGTGGCGTACTCGCCGTGTTCGGTTACCTCGAGACCGTGGCTCTCGATCGTCCAGTCGGTCGTCGTCTCGGTCTGGGACTCGAGGGCGTCGGCGACGGCGTCGTAGCCGAACGCGCCCTCGCTGATCCCGAACTTCGTCGTCGACTCGTCCACGAGGAAGTACGGCGGGAGGGGGTCACCCTGGCGAAGCGTCTTGTAGTACGCCCGGACGACGGCCGCGGCTGTGTCGCTCATACGATACGCTGTCGGAGTCAGTCGCCAAAGGCTCACCGGACGCGGTCGCGGCGATCGCCCCGGAATCCGCGCGGCGCCGCGAACTCACATGAATCCCCGATCGACCTCGTCGGTCTCGATGAGGTCATCGAGTTCGGCGTTCAGCAGCTCATCGGCCTCCTCGAACCGATCCGAGAGGTCCTCGAGCTCGTCGGGCCGGTCGTACTGATCGTACGCCATCGGCCCGAACGCGGGGCTCTCGAGGGCGTCCATCACGTCGTCGAACAGGTCCTGCGGTCGGGTCGGCGCGTCCGAGTGTGTCTCGAGGACGGTCTCGAGTCGTTTCGAGACCGTCTCGGCGTGCTCCTCGTCTTCCGGTGGCGACTGGACCGCAAAGCGCCCGCCCGACTCGCCATCGGGTAGGAAGGTGCCGATCTCGTCGTCGAGACTCCGGGCTACCTTCGTTCCGACGCCCCGAACCTCGTAGGGGTTTTTCGCGTACGTCTTGAGGAAGAATACGCCCACCCGAGGGTGTGCGAGGTACATGTCCTCGCCGACGCCGCCTGCGCGGTCGCCGGCGACGGCCCGCCAGTCCTCGGGGTCGACGCTGCGCTCGGTGACGTCCTCGAGCACGTCCTGCCACTCGCGAATCCGCATAGGGAACGCTTGTCGCGCGGGCAGAATGAACGTATCGATTGCACCGAACGTGACGAACCGAAAAGCATACCATCGCGCTCCCGACAGGAAACGCAACCGCCGAGTGCCCATGCCTCCACGTCGACGCCCGTCGTTTCGCGAACTGTTCCGTACCGAACCGGGGACCAGTGCCCTGCTTTCGGTCGCCCCGCTCGCCCTCGCGGCCGGCCAGCTCGCAAACGGCTACCTCAACGACCTCTCGCCGATCGTCACCCTCTCCTTCGCCGTCGTCATGGTCGCGTTCGCGGTCGTCGCGACCGACCACCACGCCGCCCGCTACCGCCGCCGGCAGCTCGAGGCCGACCGGTAACTATTCGTCCCGAGCGACGGGACCTCCCTGCTACATGATCGGGACGGGGCCGACTCGAGAGATCGTCGACTGGGAGCGGACGACCGATGACGGGACGACGGTGTACGTCATCGAGTACGACGAACCCGTCCCCGAGCCGTCCTTTCGATCGGCGTCGCTGTTCGGCGCCAGCAGCGGCGGAACGGTTCCGGAAGCCGACCGCCGGATCACGCTGCCCGACGGGGAGCAACTCCCCGCCGACGAGGTCGTCTTCGAGGCGGATGGAACCGTCCTCGAGGTCCGACACGAGGGGACGTCGCTGGTTCGCCGGATCCGGCGCACGCTGTTTCCCTGGTGGTAAGAACCGACCCAGCATCGATCCATCGCTCACTGCTTCACGAGTCCGGCGTTTTCGGTCCCGTTCACGCTCGCTCCATACAGCGAACTCTTTTGCCGGCGAACTCGGCTGACGCCTTTGGCGTCAGCCGCAATCACCTCTGCTCACGGGCACTCCACACCAGTTCATATGGCTCGCGGGACCGTCGGTCCCGCGCTGGGCAGAAGACTTCCATGGGGAGGCTCGAGCCGACCTCGACGGCGAGTCGTTCGGGCGAGGGTCGAGGAAGGCAGCTGACGACCGGGGGCCGGTTCGCGTCGGTTACGGCGCTTCCGCGTCGGGTTCGGTCGCGACCGTGCGCGCCTCGCGGGCCTCGTAGGCGTTGTAGCCTGCCAGTCCGGCGATGAGCAGCCCGGAGACGAGCGTGCTCCAGAACCCGCTGACCATCTCGAGCAGGGCCGGGGCGACGATCAGCCAGATCCCCAGGATCGCGACCAGAGAGCCGACGCCGACGGAAAGCGGGATGTCGTTGACCAGCCGGTAATAGTTGTACGCACCCGCGACGAAGACGGCGCCGCCGACCAGAACGTTGTTCCAGAGCCCGGCTGCGCCGACGTCGTAGATGAGCACCGAAAGCGCTACCCAGGCACCGAGGGCGGCGACGATCGCGCTAACGAAAGGTGTGTGGCGTCGTCGCTCCTCGTTTGCGATCTGGGTCGAGTCGTCCCGCGGGTCGTGTCCGCGGTCGTTTCGGTCGCCCGCACCGGTTCCCGAATCGGTCTCGGTGGGCGTGTGGTTCTCCGAGGTATCGTGTCGAGCGTCGTCACTGTTGGAGTCGTTCATAGCGGTCGACGGTTCGCCTCGACGTTTCAAAAGGGTCGCGACCGTTACGCCGCGCGAACGGGCCGTCCCGAAGGTAATCCAAGGTTACGACGAGACGGACGCGACGGTCACCTCGCGAGCCCTGACCGATAGCGTTTTTGACGCCTCGCTCGTGACGACAGGCGTGGACGTACGCGGAACGGTCGCCGACGAGGTCGAGGTTCGATCGGTATCGACCAGCTACGGCGAGAGCGACCTCGCCGAGGTCCCGCTGGTACCCGACGCCGGCGGGACGGAGGACGTCGACTCCGCCGATCGCTCGGTCGAGGCCCACGAGCCGATCACGGTAACGCTGTGGAACAAGTGGACCGAGTCGGCCGAGCTGCTCGAGCCCGGGATGGAACTGCTCGTTACCGACGTGGAAACGGACGAGTACCGGGGGGAAACGCGGTACAAGACGGCAGGCGACTCGTACGTCGTCGTCGAACCGAGCTTTCTGGTGAACGTGACGGCGATCCGGAACTGGACCGAGTGCCCCCGGCTGTACTACCTGAACAAGCTCTCGGGCGTTCCGCTGAACTACCCCGTCGTGAAGGGGACCCTGGTTCACGAGGTGTTCGGCGACCTCCTTCGGGGCCGGGAGCTCGAGGAGTCGATCGACGCTCGCGTCGAGGAGCGGGGGCTCCAGCTGGGCCTGCTCGGCGAAGACCCGGAGTCGGTCGCCGAGGACGTCAGACAGAACGCGTCGGCGATCGAGGGCTGGCTCGAGCAGGGTCGTTTGACCGAGGAAGACTCCTGGCGCTCCGAACAGCTGCTGATCAGCGAGACGTTCGGCATCCGCGGTCGCGCGGACGCGATCCGGCGGGGGGCGCCCGTCGAACTCAAGACGGGGAAGAACCTCAAGAAGGAGCCCCGGTTCAAGGACAAGGTCCAGGCCGCCTGTTACGCCCTTCTCCTCGAGGAACACGGCGGTGACGTCGACACCGGGACGCTGCTGTACACCAAGAACTCGGCGCTGGACCGCAACGAGGAGACCGGTGACCTCACGCCAGCCAAGGAGTTCTCGATGGGCGCCGGACTCCTGAAGTACGTCGTCCGGCTGCGAAACGAGATCGCCGCGGCCGAGGTCGCGGGCGATATCCCGACCGGGTACGAGGGCAACGCCAAGTGCGAGTACTGCTTCGAGCAGGACACCTGCATGGTCGTCTCGGGTCGGCTCGACCAGGAGTCGAAGGCCGGCCAGATCGGCCAGCCCCTCCCCGCCGAGGAGCGCGAGTTCTTCGAACGCTTCTCCCGCGCGATCGAGGAGGAGCGACGGGAGGTCCACCGCGAGTACGCCAAGCTCTGGGAGCAGGACGCCCGGGAGCGGGCCGACGACGACCGCGCGCTGATCGACCTCGAGTTCGCGGAGAAGCGTCCGCTCGAGGAGGGTCGCTGGGAGCTGCGGGCCCGTCGAACGGGCGGGGCGAGCTCCAAGCTCCGGGAGGGAGATCTGGTGCTCGCGAGCGACGGTCATCCGGTTCGGGGCCAGTCGGAGCTGGCGCGCATCGAGCGATTAGACGAGGACGCGGTCGTCCTGACGGCCGACGAGCCCGTGGAAGTTACTCGGCTGGACGTCTATCCTTCAGAGCTGACGACCGACCGACTGCTCGTCGCGCTCCACGACACGCTCCTGAAGGGCAGCGAGCGACGAAAGGACGTGCTTTTCGACCGCGCGTCCCCGGAGTTTACCGATCCCGAAGAGACGTTTATCGACAACAACGACGCTCAGGACGAGGCCGTCCGGAAGGCTGTCGGCGCTCGGGACTGCGCGCTGATCCACGGCCCGCCGGGGACCGGTAAGACCTACACCATCGCCCGGGCGATCCGCGCCATGGTCGAACGCGACGAGCGCGTGCTCCTGTCGGCGTTTACGAACCGGGCGGTCGACAACGCCCTCGAGGCGCTACTCGAGCAACTCGAGGGCGTAATCGAGGAGGATCGGATCGTCCGCGTCGGCTCGGAAAGCGGCGTCCGCGAGGACATGGAACCGTACCGCCTCGAGCGCGCGGGCGACCCCGAGGAACGGCTCGCCGAACTCGAGAACGCGCAGGTCGTCGCGGCGACGACGGCGACCTGCGGCTCCCGGATCATGAAAGAGCAGTCGTTCGACGCCGCCCTGGTCGACGAGGCGGCCCAGCTGACGGAGCCGGGAACGTTCGCGGCGATTAACCTTGCCGAACGGTTCGTTCTGGTGGGCGACCACGAGCAGCTCCCGCCCGTCGTGCGGGCCGAAAACGACCTCACCGAGTCGCTGTTCGAACGGCTCGTCGAGCTTCACCCCGACGCGGGCGTGATGCTCGATCGCCAGTACCGGATGAACCAGCGTATCCAGGCGTTCGCCTCGCGGGAGTTCTACGACGGGAAACTGCGGCCCGCCGAACCCGAGGTCGCCGGCCGTACCCTGGGCGACCTCGAGGGAGTCTCCCGCGACGACCTGCCCGCCGAGCTCCGGGATCCCGTCGCGTTCGTCGACGTCGAGGGCGACGACGAACGCTACACCGACGGCCTCGAGGCCGCCCGTATCGCCGAGCTGATCGAGGCTTACGAGGACGCCGGCGTCGACCGGGCCGACATCGGGGTCATCGCCCCCTTCCGCGCCCAGGTGTCGACGATCTCGAGCCACGTTCCTGAGGGCGTCGCGGTCGACACCGTCGATCGCTTCCAGGGCTCGAGCAAGGAGGTGATAATCGTCTCCTTCACGGCGACGGGGACGCTCGAGGGCCCGATCTTCGAGGACTACCGGCGGATCAACGTCGCGCTCACCCGCCCGAAGCGCGCGCTCGTACTCGTCGGCGATTCGGCGGCGCTGGCGTCCGACCCGGTGTACGGGCGGATGCTCGAGTGGGCACGGCGCTGAGACGGACAGCAGTCCGTCGGTTCCGAAGCCACCGTCGGGACTGGCGGGACGACGGCTGCGATCGAAACCGCGCAGCGTTATGTGTCCCCGTCCGCAAGTTCGGGTATGTCAGAGGAGGTTCCGGTACACGCGACCGACATTCTGATCCTCATCATCGTCTCGGTAATCGGCGGATTCCTGCTCGCGGCCTGGACCCTGCCGCCCGCGCTCGCGTTCGACTTCGCGGTCTCGGTCCTGGCGGGGACGGTCCTGATGGCGTTCTTGCTCTTTATCCCGGTGATGGGCGTGCGGCTGTTCATCGACGACTACCGTGACGACGGATCGTCAGGGTAGCCACGACTGCCGCCTCCGACCGATCGACGGAGTGTCGGATCGAGGTGATTTTTGTCGATCGGCTTCGAATGTGGCTCGTGAACGTTCCACTCGGAAGCGGATCGATCGACGTCTCCCTCCCCGACTGCGACGTGGCGGTCGCCGAGCCGTCGGGCGGCGAGGTCGTCGACGTTCGAGCGGCCGCCCAGCGAGCGCTCGAGGAGCCGCTCGGACCGCCGCTCGCCGAGCGGATCGACGCGAGCGACGACGTCGCGATCGTCGTCACCGATCTGACGCGCGAGGCCCCGGACGACGTCCTGCTCGACGTGTTGCTCGAGCGCCTCGCCGATCTCGGCGTCGCCCGCGAGCAAGTGACCGTCGTCGTCGGTCTCGGCCTCCACCGGCCGATGACCGACGCAGAGCTCGAGGCGATGCTCGGCCCCCACGCCGACCTGGCGGTGAACCACGATCCGGAATCGGTCGTCGAGCTCGGCAGGGTCGATGGCGTCCCGGTAGAGATCGGGACCCCGGTCGCGAACGCCGACGCGGTTCTCTCGACGGGCGTCGTCGAACCCCACCAGTACGCGGGTTTCAGCGGCGGCGCGAAGACGGTGGTGATCGGCGCGGGCAGCGAGTCGCTGATCCGCCACACGCACGGCCCGGAGACGCTCGCTCGCGAGAGGGTCCGCCTCGGACGGCTCGAGGGGAACCCGTTTCGGGAACTGCTCGACGAGGCGGGCGATCTCGTCGGAATCGACTTCTCGCTCAACCTCGCTCACGGTCCGACCGGAGTCCTCGGTATCCGGGCCGGCGACGGCAGGCGGATCGTCCGGGAGTTGGCGACAGTGGCTCGAGACGCCCGCTCCGTCCCAGTCGAGCGCGAGTACGACGCCGTCGTCTGTGGCGTCGGCGCGCCGAAGGATGCGAACCTCTATCAGGCGACCCGCGGCGCGACCTACGTCGCCCTCGGGGACCGAAACCCGCTGCGGGAGGGCGGCAAACTGGTTGTTCCCGCGGCGCTGCCGGAGGGCGCGGGCGAGGGGACCGGCGAACGACGGTTCTACCGCCGACTGCGCGAGACCGACGACGCCCAGTCGCTGTACCGTGAGCTTCGAGAGGGGTACGAACCCGGCGCACAGCGGGCGTTCATCGTCGCTCGCGTCCTGCGCGAACACGAGATCGTCGTGACGAACAGCGAGGCGCCAGACGTCGTCGACGCGTGTCTGATGCGCGCCGAGCCCGACGTGCGCGACGCCGTCGAGCCCGGAAGCGACGTCCTTCTCGTTCCCGACGCGTTGAACACGCTACTGGTCGAACGGCGGTAGCCGCTCCTGCTCCAGCTTTACCCCACTCGACGTCGTCGAGAGAGCTATGCTCGAACGTTTCGCTCGCTTCCGACCCGGCGGCAATCTCGCCGTCAGGATCGTCTTCGCGGTCGCGCTCGTCTCCATCGTAACCGGTATCGTCGCGATGCTTACCGATCCCGAACTCGCAGCAGGCGGACTGCTCGCCGACCTCCAAGCGACGGCCGAGTTCACCGGCACCGTCGTCGGCTTCGCGCTGCTCGTGGCCGCGTGGGGGATGCGTCGGGGCTACCGGGTGGCATACCTCGCCGCGGCTACGCTCGTCTTCCTCGCGGCCGCCCACGGCGTCGCCCAGTCGCGGCTGCTGTCGGTACCGCTGATCGTCCTTTCCCTCGGTGGACTGGCGATTCTGGCGCTGACCAGCGAGCGCTTTACGCGCTCGAGTCGCCTCGAGCTCTCGGCAACGCAGTTCGGCGCGCTCGTCGCGATCATCGGCGTCTGCTGTTACGGGACGGCGGGCGCGTACGTTCTCCGAGGCGACTTCGACGAGCTCGATACCGCCGTCGACGCCGTCTACTTCACGCTCGTCACCGCGAGCACGGTCGGCTACGGTGACATCCACCCCAGGACCGAGACGGCACGGCTGTTCGCCATCTCGCTCGTCGTTCTCGGACCGACGACGGTCGCTGTCGCCGCCGGAAGTCTGTTCGGGCCCGCGATAGAGACTCGACTCACGCGGGCCGGTCGCCGGGTAACGAACCACCACGACGAGACGAACCGGGTCGCCGTCCTCGGCCTCGACGAGACTACTGCGGCGGTCGTCGAGCGGGTCGCCGACCGGACCGCCGTTACGGTCGTAGCGAGCGACGACCGACGGCTGCGAGCCCTCCCCGATGCCGTTGACGTCGTCGTCGGGGAGCCGACGTCCGCCGAAACGCTCGAGCGGGCTGCCCTCGAGACGGCCGACGTGGTCGTCCTCGCCGGCAGCGAGGGGGCGGATACTGCGGCCGCCGTGCGGGCCGCAACGGACGCGCGGCTCGTAGCTGTCCTCGATCCCGACAACGAGTCCGAGCCGAGAGTCGACGCGGAGGTCGTCATCGATCCGCGAGCGGTCGTCGCCGACGCCGTCACCGAGGCAGCGTTCGGCGGGCCCGACGCCGCGGCTCAGTCGTCGGCGTCGGCGGCCTTCCACAGCGGGTAGAGATCGTCCTCGATCGGCTCGGTGATCGTCTCGGAGCCGAGCTCGAGGGCGAATTCGTCGCCGTCGGCGGCGCTCGCTCGCGTCTCCTCGACCGTCCCGATCGCCGCGGCCTCGAGCCCGGCGGACTCGAGGTCCGCGAGGCAGTCGTCGACCGCATTCCCGGGGACGGTCGCGAGCAGCGCACCGGAGCCGAAGATTCGGAGCGGATCGACCCCCGCGGCCTTGCACAACGTCTCGGTTTCCGGACGAATCGGGACCGCCTCGCGGTCGACCGCGAGGCGGACGCCAGACGCGCGGGCGAGTTCGAGCAGGCCGGCCGCGACGCCCCCTTCCGTGGGGTCGTGCATCGCGGTCGCGTGCTCCCGGAGTACGCGCCCGTCGGGGACGACGCTGATCTCCTCGAGGAAGTCGGCCGCCCGTTTGCGGACGTCGGGGTCGACGCCCAGTTCATCGCCGAAATCGGCCGCGAGGATGGCCGTCCCCTCGATCCCCGCGGCTTTCGTGATGACGATCCGGTCGTCGGGCTCGGCACCCCCGGTCGGAACGAAAGCGTTCGTCGACCCCATCGCGGTCAGCGAGACCAGCGGGCGCTCGAGCTGGTCGACGTACTCCGAGTGACCGCCGACGATCGAGGCGCCGACCTCGCGGGCCGCGGCGTCGACGTCGGCCGTGATCTCCTCGAGGGGCGACTCCTCGTCGGGAAGTAGGATGACGGTGGTGAGCCAGCGCGGGTCGGCCCCGGAGGCCGCGACGTCGTTACAGGCGACGTGGACGCCGAGGCGGCCGACCTGCGAGGCCGCGAGCGAGATCGGATCGGAGCTGACGACGAGGGTGCCCTCGCCCTTGGGCCAGGCGATCGCCGCGGCGTCCTCGCCGTCTGCGGGGCCCTGAATTACCGACTCGTCGTCGCTCGCGGTCCCCGTGCGACCGAACACGTGCTCGAGCAGTTCCGCCGGCGGTACCTTTCCGGGCATACGACGAACTGGGCGGATCGGCGGTTTGTAGCTGTCGACCGCGGTCGGTTCGTCTTCCGGCATCCGATCTCGGGGCGCGGGCCGCGTCAGGCCGTCCGCTCGAGGTCGTCGAACAGCGCCGTCACGCGGCGCTCGATCTCGTCGCGCTGCTCGCGCGTCTCGTCCGACTCGAGCGACCAGATCCGAACCTCTCCGTCCCAGTCCTCGGGGACGAACTCCGCGGCCGAACAGCCCATCGTCACGACGAATTCGGCGTCGATCACGTCTTCTGTCGTGATCTGTCGCGGCGTTCGACCGTCGACGTCGAGGCCGTCCTCCTCGAGGACCTCGAGGGCGTCCTCGCTGATCGACTCTTTGGGGTCGGTGCCGCCGGTGACGAGCTCGACATCGAGCCCGCGTCGATCCCGCTCCCGTTCGGCGTAGGCGGTCGCCATCTGGCTGCGACTCGCGTTTCCGACGCAGGCAAGCACGATTTTTGTCATCGAACTACCTACGCTCGCGAGCCCCACCAGTATTTCCCCGGCGAACCCGGTCGAAAACCCAACCCATTCCACTCCGGTTCCGCTAAACCGATCACCGTGAACGTCCTCGAGAAGTATCAGACGGTCTTCGTCCTCGCGGCGATCGTCGGCGGGCTCGCGCTCGGCCAGCTCGAGGGCGTTCCCGCCGTCGCCGACGCGCTCATCCTCCCCTTTCTGATGGTGATGCTCTTCGGCGCGTTCGCCGGCATGCCCCTCTCGAAGCTCCGATCGGCCTTCGGCAACCGTCGGGTCGCCGGCTCGAGTCTCGTCGTGAACTTCGTCTGGAACCCGCTGTTTGCCGTCGGTCTCGGTGCGATCTTCCTCCGCGACCACCCCGCGCTGTGGGTCGGACTGCTCATGCTCATGGTGACGCCGTGTACGGACTGGTACTTGATCTTCACCGACATCGCCGACGGCGACGTCCCGCTGGCGACGTCGATCCTGCCCTACAACCTCGTGTTGCAGCTCATCCTGTTACCCGTCTACCTGTACGTGTTCGCGGGTGAACTCGTCGAACTTCCGCTCGAGTTGCTGCTCGAGAGCGTCGCACTCGTATTGATCGTCCCGCTCGTCCTCGCCGGTATCGCCCGGAAAGGGTTGATCCGCTGGCGGGGTAACCGGTGGTTCAGCCGGACGTTCCTGCCGAAACTCGGTCCGATCCAGATCGTCTTCCTGAGTCTCGCCATCGGGGCGATGTTCGCCTCGCAGGGTCAGGAAGTCGTCGAGAATCCAGGGCTGCTCGCGCTGCTCGCCGTTCCCGTGATCGCCTTCTACGCGCTGAATCTCGTGATCGGGTTCGGGATCGGCCGCGTTCTCTCCTTTTCCTACGGCGAGATGGTCTGTTTCAACAATACCATCCTCTCGCGGAACTCGCCGACGGCGCTTGCGATCGCGGTCGTCGCCTTCCCCCACGAACCGCTGATCCCGCTGGCACTGGTTATCGGACCGCTGCTCGAGTTGCCGCTGTTGGGGCTGATCGCCCAGATCCATACGGGAATCGCCGATCGAGACTGGTGGCCGGCCGATTCGTCGATTCTCCCCGAAAGAAGCTGAAAACCGCGACGGGCGGAGTCGCCCGTCACCGGACCGCTCAGTCTTCGCTCGAACCGGGTGCCAGCGCATCCATCGTCGCCTCGACCTCGCTCTCCTCGGCACCCCGCGGGAAGCTGACCGCGACGGCGTCGATCCCGTCGACGGCCTCGAACCGCTCGAGTCGCTGGCGAGCGGTCTCGGGATCGCCGACGGCACAGAGGCCGTCGAGCAATTCGTCGGAAACTTCCTCGAGCGCCCGTTCTCGATCGCCATCCTGCCAGGCGTCGTGGATCGTTTCGGCCTCGCCGTACCCCTGGCGCTCGAGGGCGTCCCGGTAGAAGGTGCCCATGCCGCCGACGTAGAACCCGACGTGCTGGCGGGCGAGTTCGCGGGCGCGCTCGGCGTCCTCGAGCGCACAGCAGGTGACGCCGACGGTGACCGCGAGGTCCTCGGGGTCGCGGTCGCCGAGGTCGGCGCCGCGCTCGAGGTCCGCGAGCCGATCCCGAACGCCGTCGGGAGTGAGCATGATCCCGTGCCAGCCGTCGCCGAACCGCCCTGCGAGTTCGACGGCCTTCGGTCCCATCCCGGTTACCTCGACTGGCGGGGCGGGATCGGGCGCCTCACAGCGGAGCCGAAACCCCGACAGCGAGAACTCGTCACCGTCGTAGTCGACGGGCTCGCCCGACAGCACCTGCCGGACGATCTCGACCGTTTCGCGGGTCCGCTTGAGCGGGTTGCCGTACTCGAGGCCGTGCCAGTTCTCGATCACGACGGGGCCGCTGGGACCGATTCCGAGGCGGAACCGGCCGTCGCTGGCCTCCTGGAGGGTCGCCGCGGTCTGGCCCAGCAGGGCAGGCGATCGGGAGTAGGCGTTGACGATGCTGGTACCGAGGTCGATCTCGTCCGTTCGCTCGGCGATCGTCGAAAGCACCGTCACCGCGTCCCGCCCCCAGGTTTCGGGCAGCCAGACGCAGTCGTACCCGCCGCCCTCGGCCCGTCCGGCGTAGTCGGCCAGCGAGTCGACGCTCGGCTGGGCCGCGACGGGCAGGTGGACGTCCCGGTCGGTCATATCTCGGGCGACTCCTCGACGCGCGGAACCCCCTGTGCGGTGATCGTCTCACCGACGATATAGGAGGAGGCGGGGCTCGCCAGGAACTGCGCGATGTCGGCGATCTCGCCGACGGTCCCCATCCGGCGCTCGACCTCGGTGCGGTCGACCTCGTCGGCCGAGATACCCATCTGGTTCTCGACGCCCTTCGTCGCGACGAAGCCGGGCGCGATGCAGTTGACCCGTACTCCATCAGAGGCCCACTCGTAGGAGAGCGTCGTCGTCAGGTTCACGACCGCGGCCTTTGCGGCGCCGTAGTGACTCATGTACGGCGAGCCCAGCTGGCCCGCGACGCTGGCGAGGTTGATCACGATCCCGCCGCCATCTTTGAGGTGTTCGGCGGCGGCCTGCGTGCAGTGGTAGGTACCGTGGACGTTGATGTCGACGATCGTCTTCCAGCCGTTCTCCGAGATGTCGTCGAAGTTCGCCATGAACGAGGCACCCGCGTTGTTGACGAGGACGTCGAGCCCGCCGAACTCCTCGACGGTCGCCTCGACCAGCGCGTCGACGGCCTCGCGGTCGGTGACGTCGCACTCGACGGGCAGAGCCGATCCGGGACGGTCGCTTTCCGTGATCTCCTCGGCCACGGGATCGACGTTCTCCTGCTCGCGCGAGCAGATCACCACGTCGACCCCGTCGTCGGCGAACCCCTTTGCGATCGCCGCGCCGATCCCGCTCGAGGCACCGGTGACTATCGCGACGTCGCCGTCGACGCTGAACTGATCGGTGCTCATCGGCGGTCACCCGTCGCAGTTACGGAACTACTTACCATTGTTAGATACAGGGTACAATATGAAGACGTTGTTAATAAAGATGGTTACAACCCCCGTATCGTTAAGACGGCCGAGGCGTATCGTCACCACGACGCACACCCGAACGACGTTCGTCGTTTCCACACTACCATGACAGGCGAAGACAGAAACTACGGGCCGGATCGACAGGAAACAGTGTACCGAGAGGGGATGCTCGAGGGCGAGCCGCCCGAGTTTCCCGTCGCCTACGAGGATCTCGAGGAGCGCGCCCGCGAGGAGCTCGACGAGGAGGCGTTCGCCTACGTCGCGGGCGGAGCGGGCTCCGAATCGACCGTCGAGGCGAACGATCGTGCCTTTGACGCCTGGCAGATCGTCCCGCGTATCCTGCGGGACGTCTCCGATCGGGATCTCTCGGTCGAGCTGTTCGGCAGCGAGATCCCTGTTCCCGTCTTTCTCGCGCCGATCGGCGTCCAGTCGATCCTTCACGACGAGGCCGAACTCGCCGTTGCCCGCGCGGCGAACGCGGTCGGCGTGCCGATGATCTCGAGTTCCGTCTCCTCGTACACGATGGAGGAGATCGCGGACGAACTCGAGACGACGGGCTGGTTCCAGCTCTACTGGAGCGCCGACCGGGACGTGGCCGCGAGTTTCCTCGAGCGCGCCGAGGACGCGGGGTTCGAGGCGATCGTCGTCACGCTCGACACGCCGAAGATGGGCTGGCGCGAGCGCGACATCGACCTCGCCTACCTCCCCTTCCTCGAGGGCCAGGGAATCAGGAACTACTTCGAGGACGAAGCCTTCCGCGACCGGCTCGCAGACGACCCGTGGACCGACCCCGAGACCTCGCTCGAGTCGTTTATCGACTGCTTCGGCGACGCGTCGCTCACGTGGGACGACCTCTCGTTCCTGCGGGAACACACCGATCTGCCGATCCTCCTCAAGGGCGTGCTCCACCCCGACGACGCCACCCGCGCCATCGAGTGCGGAATGGACGGCCTGATCGTCTCGAACCACGGCGGCCGCCAGGTCGACGGCGCGATTCCGGCACTCGAGGCCCTGCCCGAAATCGCAGAGGCCGTCGGCGACGATGTCCCGGTGCTCTTCGACAGCGGGATTCGCCGGGGCAGCGACGCCGTCCGGGCGATCGCGCTCGGCGCTGACGCCGTCCTGCTCGGACGACCCTACGCATACGGACTCGGCATCGGCGGCGCCGACGGCGTCGAGGCCGTGTTGCGAAACTTCCTCGCCGACCTCGATCTCACCGTCGGACTCTCGGGGCGTGCAAGCGTCGACGAACTCGACCGATCGACGATCCGACGGGCCGAGCGATGAACCCGAACTCACACGCCGACGCCGGCGAGCCGGGCGCACCCGAGGAGTGGGAGGCCGTCTTCTGGGACATCGGGGGCGTCATCCTCGACCTCGAGTCGGTCCGAACCGCCCACGTCGCGTTCGTCGCGGATCTGCTCGAGCGCCACGCGGTCGACGCGACGATCGAGGAGGCGCTCGCGACCTGGCGGTCGACGGTCGGTGACCACTTCCGCGGGCGCGAGGGGACGGAGTTCCGGGCTGCCCGCGACGGCTACCAGAAAGGCGTCGAGGCGGTCGTCGGCGATCAGATCCGTCGTGAGGAGTGGGAGCCGGCGTTTCGCGCGGCGGTCCGGGAATCGATCGAACCCGTCCCCGGTGCCGTCGAGACCATCGAACGGCTGGCCAACCGAGAGCTTCACGTCGGCGTCGTCAGCGACGTCGACGACGAGGAGGGGAAGTGGATGCTCGAGCGCTTCGGCGTCCGCGAGACGTTCGACTCGATCACGACCTCCGAGGAGGTCGGCCGGACCAAGCCCGATCCCGCGATGTTCGAGACGGCCCTCGAGAAAGCCGGCGCCGAACCCGACCGATCGTTGATGATCGGCGACCGGTACGACCACGACGTTCGCGGGGCCGAGGAGGCGGGACTGCACGGGGTCGCGTTCGGTGCCGAGGACGGCCCCGCGGTTACCTACCGCATCGAGTCTCCGCCCGAGACCCTCGCGATTATCGACGGGGATCGCACCCGTTGACGGACCGGGTGCCCCGTTCGAAAACGTGTACACGAGCGGGACCTCTATCGGCTCGAGAAGTTCTCTATCCCGTAAATTCTGGAGTATTCAGGGTCAAGACCTATCCCCTCGCCGAGTGGAGAACTGACGTGATCGGTCTCGGCGGAACGCGGTACGCCTCCACTATATCATGAAAACAGCCAGTCGAGGGCCGTCGCGGGTGACGATCCGGCAGTTCGAGCCCGGCGACCGAGATGCGTTTCTCTCGCTGTACGAGCGAGTGTTCGGCCGCGGGCGATCACCCGCCTGGTTCCGCTGGAAGTACGAGGACAACCCCTACGCTGACCACGTCCCCATCGTCGTCGCGGAGGACGACGGCGACCTCGTCGGCTGCCGATCGCTGTTCGCCCAGGAAATGCGCGGTCACGGGGCGGTTCGGACCGCCTTCCAGCCCTGCGACACGATGGTCCACCCCGACTACCGCAGGCGCGGGCTGTTCGACCGAATGAACGAACGAACCCTCGAGCGGTACGCCGAGAGCGGGCCCGCCTTCTTTTTCAACTTTCCAAACGAGGCCTCGAAACGGGGGAACCTCAATCACGGCTGGCGCGAGATCGGAACGGTACCGCTGTACTACCGGGTTCAGGATCCCGTCGGCGCGTTCGAGCGGTGGACCGACAGTCCGGATGTGGAAGCACCGATGCGAGTCGAGGGGGACAGCACGGCCGCCGTCACGAAATCGGTCGCGAGCCGGATCGTCGAGAGCGTCCACCGCACGGGGGATCGACTGTTGACGCCCGACACCGGAGTCGACCTCGAGCGCTACGAGTCGACGCCCGCCCAGGCGCTCGAGGCGGCCTATCGGCAGGCGATTCCCGAGGCGATGCACACGAACCGGACGGCGGTGTTCTACCGCTGGCGGCTCGCCAATCCGGACCACGCGTACACGACCTACGTCGCGAGACGCGACGGAGAGCCAGTCGCCGCCCTTGTCACCGCCGACGTCGACGACCGCGTCCGAATCGTCGAGGCGGTCCCGCGAGCGCTCGAGGCCGAACGAGGGGCGCTCGAGCGGCTGCTCGTCACCGTGCTTGCCGACCGCGAGAGTCGGGAGTTCGTCACGGCGTTCGGCGAGACGCTTCCGACACCGATTCGGTACCGGTTCTTCCCCGATACCAGACCACCCCTCTCGACGATGATCCGCCCGTCGTCCCGGACGCTGCTGGCGCGCGACCTCGACGCCAGCGCCGCGGTCGAGAACAGCTCGATCGACGACTGGACGTTCTCACGGCTCGATCTCGACACGACCTGAGTAGGGTTCGCGATCGTCAGCCGCGGAACCGCGTTACGGGGTCGAGCTCGCTCTCGTCGACGTCCTCGAAGGCGTCGCGGGCGATCACGCGCTTGTGGACCTCGTCGGCGCCGTCGACGAGGCGGAACGCGCGGACGTTCTCGTAGAAGTCCGCCAGCGGCAGGTCCTTGCCGATCCCGTTGGCGCCACAGCACTGGATGGAGAGATCGACGGCGTCCTGGACGACGTTGGCGGTGAAGACCTTCGCCATCGAAACCGGGACGCGAGCTTCCCGCCCTTCGCCGATTTCGCGGGCGGCGTGGCGGACCATGGTCCTGGCGGCGTGGAGCCGGGTTTCGGCGTCTGCGATCTCGTAGCGCAGGTTCTGTTTCTCCGAAAGCGTGCTGCCGAAGCCCTCGCGCTCGCTCGTGTACGCCTTCGCGACCTCGAGCGAGCGCTGGGCCATTCCAGAAAAGCGCATGCAGTGGGTGAGTCGCGCGGGACCGAGTCGTTTCTGGGCGATGGCGAAACCGGCGTTTTCGGCGCCGAGCAGGTTCTCCTCGGGGATCCGCACGTTATCGTAGACGATCTCAGCGTGGCTCGTTCCGGTTACCTCGCCGCCGACGTGGGGGATGTCCCGCTGGTACTCGACGCCGTCGGCGTCGCTGGGTACGAGAAAGATCGAACACCCCTCGTAGGGGTGGGCCTCCTGATCGGTGCGGGCCATCACGAGCAGGACGTCGGCCTCGCTGCCCTGGGTGGTCCACCACTTGTGGCCGTCGAGGACCCATTCGTCGCCCTCCTTTCGAGCCGTCGTCCGGATCATCTTCGGATCCGACCCGCCGCCCTGCATCGGCTCGGTCATCGAGAACCCGGAGTGGATCTCGGCCTCGACCAGCGGCTCGAGCCACCGCTTCTTCTGTTCGTCGGTGCCCGCCATCTCGAGGGTGTGCATGTTCCCCTCGTCGGGGGCGTCGACCCGCATCGCCAGCGGGCCGAGCAGGCTTCGGCCCGCCTCCTCGAACGCCGGCAACACGTCGCGGAACTCGAGGCCGAGCCCGCCGTACTCCTCACTGACCTGCGGGGCGTACAGGCCGCGCTCGCGGGCGGTCTCGCGCAGGTCGTCGACTATGTCCTCCGGAACGGGGCCGTTCCCGAGCTGCTCGCGCTCGGCGGGGATAACTTCCTCGTCGACGAACTCCCGAGCCTCCGCGGCCAGCTCGCGCGCCCGATCGCTATCGTGGTACTCCATACTCTAGCTACACGAACATTGTAAGATAAGGTTTCGGTCGTAACTATTTTCGTTAATCGGACCGCGGGTAGTACCATGCTGCGCACAACCCCTCGCTCGATCCGGTCGACGAATCGGGACCTCTCGACAGACCAGCGGGCCGATCGGCTCGAGCCATGACCGAGAGCTACTACGAGCGGTTGGTCGACGAGGAGGCACTGGCGACCTACCTCGAGAACGAGCTTGGGACCGTCGAGCGCTACGAGATCGAGCGCCACCGGGAGGGCCACTCCAACGAGACGCTGCTTCTCACCTGGGGCGACCGGGAGCTGGTGATCAGGCGGCCCCCGCCGGGCGAGACGGCCGACACGGCCCACGACGTGCTCAGGGAGTACCGGGTGACGAACGCGCTGGTGGACACCGATGTCCCCGTCCCCGAACCCGTGCTGGCCTGCGAGGACCACGACGTCATCGGCAGCGACTTCTACGTGATGGAGCGACTCGCGGGCGACGTCCTCCGGGACGGCGAACCCGACCGCTTCGCCGACCCCGCCGCCCGCGAGCGGATCGGCGAGGAGCTGGTGGACACGCTGGCGGCGATCCACGAGGTCGACTACGAGGCGGTCGGCCTCGAGGAGTTCGGCTACCCGCCGGGGTACACCGAGCGCCAGGTCGAGCGGTGGGGCCAGCAGCTGATGTGGGCGTTCGAGACCACGGTCGAAGAGCGGGAGGTCCCGGACCTCTACGAGGTCGGCTCGTGGCTCCAGGAGAACGTTCCGGAGGAGCATCCGCACGCGCTGGTTCACGGGGACTACAAGCTCGATAACGTAATGTACGGCCCAGCGGGACGCGACGCGTCCCGGGACGAGCGAGCGGACGACGTCCGCGAGCCCGAGTCTCGCCCGGAGCTCGTCGGCGTCTTCGACTGGGAGATGGCTACGCTGGGCGACCCCCGGGCTGACCTGGGCTGGATGCTATCCTACTGGCGCGATCCCAAGGACCCCGAGCCAGCCGTGCCCGAACTGACGGCGACGTTCATGGAGCGGGAGGGGTACTCGAGCCGGCTCGAGCTGGTCGAGCGCTGGGAAGATCGGACGGGGCTCGCCTTCGAACACGAGCGGTTCTACCGCACGCTCGCGGTGTACAAGCTCGCCGCGCTCGGCGAGATGTTCTTCCGGCGCTACCTCGAGGGCAACAGCGACGACCCGATGTACCCGAAGATGGAAGAACGGGTGCCCGCGCTGGCCGCGCGCGCAGTGCGGATCATCGAGGGGGAGGAACCGCTCTGATGCGGTACTTCGAGGACGTCGAGGTCGGCGAGACCCACGAGTTCGGCGAGTACGAGGTCACCGAGGCAGAGGTCGTCGAGTTCGCCGAGCAGTACGATCCCCAGCCGTTCCACGTCGACAGGGAGGCCGCGGCCGACAGTATGTTCGGCGAACTGGTCGCCTCGGGCTGGCACACCGCCGCGATGTCGATGCGATTGCTCGTCGAGGGCCCCGACGGAATGGATGATCGAGCCGCGATGGGGTCGCCCGGTGTGGACGAACTACGCTGGCACCAGCCCGTCAAACCCGGCGACACGCTCTCGGTGCGAACCGAGGTGCTCGAGAAGCGCCCCTCCGAGAGTCGCGAGGATCGAGGGTACGTGACGAGCCGGCTCGAGACCTACAACGGGGACGACGAGCTCGTCATGAGCTGGGTCGCAGACACGATCTATCGGCGGCGGGACGCGGAATAATTACCGCCGTACGTATCTGGTGGCTTTTCACACATCTCGTACACTAATACTCTCCTCTAGTTAACATTGGTAGTTCCGTTCGGTGGAGTTAAGACTGTCCCGGCCGACCACACGGCTATGTCATACGACACCATCGACCGCGTCGCCGTCCTCGGCGCGGGGAACATGGGACACGGGATCGCCGAGGTGACCGCGATGGGCGGCTACGACGTCGTCCTCCGGGACATCGAGCCCGAGTACGTCGAAGACGGCTACGAGTCGATCGCGTGGAGCCTCGAGAAGCTCGAGGAGAAGGACCGTCTCGCCGAACCGGCCGACGAGATTCTGGCACGAATCGAGACAACGACCGATCTCGAGAAAGCGGTCGCCGACGCCGACCTCGTGATCGAGGCCGCACCGGAGAACCTCGAGCTGAAACACGACATCTTCGGCGATCTGGAGGAATACTGCGACGAGGACGCGCTGCTGGCGACGAACACCTCGAGCCTGCCGATCACGGATATCGCGGAGGCCGTCGACACGCCCGAGCGCGTGCTCGGCCTCCATTTCTTCAACCCGCCGGTGAAGATGGACCTCGTCGAGGTGATCTACGGCCGGGAGACGAGCGACGAGGCTGCCGAGGCCGGCTACGACTGGGTCGAGTCGATCGACAAGACGCCGATCTACGTCCGCAAGGACGTTCGCGGCTTCGTCGTCAACACCATCGTCGGTCCGTTCGTCGGCGAACCCGCCTGGATGGTCTCGGAGGGTGACGCCGACGTTCGGCAGGCCGACGCCGCGATGGCCCACGGGCGCGGATACCCGATGGGGCCGTTCGAGCTCGCCGACTTGACGGGGATCGACGTCGGCTACCACGTCCGCAAAGAGGCCGGCGACGACGTCCCGCCGGTCATGGCCGAGAAGGTCGAAGCCGAGGAGTTAGGAAAGAAGACCGGAAAGGGTTTTTACGACTACGAGACCGGCGACGGCTCCGACTACGAACCCGGCGACGGGGAGGGGTTCGACACACTCCAGGTTGAGGCTCGCATGGTCAACCGCGCGGCCTACCTTGTCGGCGAGGACGTCGCGACCCCCGAGGCGATCGACATCGGCGTCCGCCTCGGCCTGGGCTTCCCAGAGGGGATCTGCCGTCGCGGCGACAAGCTCGGGCTCGACACCGTCCTCGAGAAGCTCGAGACGAAGTTCGAAGAGACCGGCGACGACCGGTTCGAACCGCACCCCTACCTGCGCGAACTCGTCGAGGAGGGCAAAACCGGCGAGGACGCCGGTGCCGGGTTCCACGACTACGGCGACGACGG
This sequence comes from Natrialbaceae archaeon, assembly GCA_003559215.1. Classification (GTDB taxonomy): domain Archaea; phylum Halobacteriota; class Halobacteria; order Halobacteriales; family Natrialbaceae; genus Natronococcus. Next base: position 847 of record PWMF01000143.1, on the reverse strand, counting down.
CGCGGGCGACCTCGACTCGTATCGCTATCTGAACGCCGAGATCGACGACGGCGTGCTCGAGGTGGAACTCGACCGTCCCGAGCGGATGAACGCCCTCTCCGCGGACCTCCTCGAGGAGATCGATGACCTGTTCTCGACGGTCGACACCGACGAACTCCGCTGTGCAACGATCGAGGGGACGGGCGATCGCGCCTTTAGCGCCGGCGCGGACATCACCGGCTTCGGCTCGCTCGAGCCGACCGACGCGATGGACGTCACGCCGGCCTTCGAGACGGTCAACGAGTTCCCCCGGCCCGTGATCGCGAAAGTCGACGGCTACTGTCTCGGCGCGGGTCTCGAACTCGCGCTGGCCTGCGACCTCCGGATCGCGACGAAGCGGTCGTCGTTCGGCGCTCCCGAGATCGGTCTCGGGCTCATTCCTGGTGGCGGGGGGACCCAGCGGCTCATGCGCGTCCTCGGCGAGACCCGAGCGAAGGAACTGGTCTTTCGGGGCAACCACATCGACGCCGAGCGGGCCGCGGACTGGGGGCTCGCGAACCGCGCCGTCGATCGCGACGAGTTCGACCAGACGGTCGAGGCGTTCGTCGACGACTTGCGAGACGGACCGCCGCTCGGGCTCGAGGTCGCAAAGAAGGTGATGAACCGCGGCGAGGACGCCAGCCTCGAGGCGGCGCTGGCGATGGAGAGCCAGGGCTTCGGCCTGTTGATCGGCACCGACGACGTCCGGGAGGGGACCGCCGCGTTCGCCGAGGATCGCGAGCCCGAGTTCGAGGGGAACTGAATGGGCGAGCGCGTTCGGTTCGCCGAGCTCGAGGTCGGCGACGAAGTCGTCACTCACTCGCGGACG
>PWMF01000113.1 GCA_003559215.1 Natrialbaceae archaeon | reverse complement strand
GGCAGCACCTGGTTGAGGAACAGCGCCAGGTAGTACTCCACGAGGGCGTGACGAAAGCCCAGCGACAGCCCCAGCAGGCGGGCGGTCAGCCGCCAGCGCCAGGCGCTGAGCGCCAGCGGCGGCAGGGTCAGCGCCAGGGCCAGCAGGGCCCAGCCCGGCGAGAGCCGCTGCACCTGGGCAAGGATCGTCCCGGGCTCCAGCCACCCAACGAGCGCCACCAGCAGCCCCAGCCCGACCAGCGGCCGCAGCAGCCGCCGAGGGAGGCGTCGGGGGGCTCGGCGGGAAAGGGTCATGCTCAGGCGCACCCGGCCGGTGGCAGGGCCAGCAGATCGCGATGGCCCACGGTCAGCCCCAGCTCGCCGGCCGCCAGGCCGGCCAGCCGACGCGAGCGCCAGCGCTCGAGGCGCGACGCCTCCTCCGGCGCCAGCTCCAGGGCGGCATCATGCCAGCCCTGGAGTAGCGATTCGGCCAGGGGGACCCGCGCCTCATCGCCGGCGGCGAGATGCCAGGGGGTGGTCGCGCTCTCCAGGCGATAGCCGGCCGCGGACATCGCCGCGGCCAGCACGGCGGGCGCACTGCTCCCCAGCGCCGGGCCGAGCCCCTTGTCCCGGCGCTGGTGAGCCTGGAAGAGCGCGCGGATCGCGATATCCTCCTCGTCCTCGATGCGGTGACCGGCGGCGTCGAGGAAGGCCCAGTCGCCATCCACGCTGAGAGTGAACAGCAGCCCCTGGCGGCGGGCGGCCGAGGCTGCCACCAGCGCCTCGGCCCAGGGTTGCGAGACCAGGTCGAACAGCGCCGAGGCCACCACCAGATCGGCGTCAGCCAGCAGCTCGTCCTCCACCGGCGAGAGATCCCGGCAGCAGGTCTGGATGGCGAGCCGATCACCGACCGAGTCGCGCAGGGTCGCCCCCTGCCGGCGGGCCAGGGCCAGCAGCGTCGGGTCGTGGTCGACCAGCCGCCAGCGTTGAGGACCGGGCAGCCGCGGCGCCAGGAAGCGCAGATTGCTGCCGCTGCCGCTGCCCAGGTCGACGATGCCATGGGGGCCGCCATGACCTCCGGGCCGCGTGGCGAGCCAGTCGGCGGCCAGGCCGGTCAAGCGATGACTGCGCGAGCGGCCGTCCAGCCATTCGCGCTGGGCGAGCCAGTCGGCGCTGAAGCGCTCTCGGGGGGAGGGCATGCCGGCGATTGGCCGGGCGAGGTCGGACGCCGTCATCGCAAACGCTCCTCGGGCAACGGGCAGAGAGCCTCCAGGGCGTCCCGGAACCGGTCGCCCGCCTGCTGCCAGTCGCCCAGATCATGGCGGGCCTCCCGGGCGCCGCGCCGCAGCCGGCGGCGCAGCTCGGCGTCGTCGAGCCAGACCGCCAGGGCCTCGCCCAGCGCGGCGGCATCATCGGGGGGCACGGCCAGGCCGGCCCCGGGCGGCAGGGTGTCGGCCAGGGCGCCCCCAGTGGTGGTGATGATCGGCAGCCCGCGGGCGAGGGCCTCGGTGACCACCATGCCGTAGCCCTCGTAGCGCGATGGCAGCACGAAGAGCTCCGCCCGCTGGTAGGCGGCGGCCAGGCCGGCGGCGTCCCGCTCCCCGGCCCAGAGAATGCGCTGTTCCAGGCCGTGGCGCCGCGCGCAAGCGAACAGGCGAGCCGCGTGGTCGGGGTCGCGGGCGTGACTGCCGACGACCTCGAGGGTCCAGTCACGCTCCTGGAGGCCCGACAGCGCCGTCAGCAGCACATCGTGGCCCTTGCGCGGGATCAGCGTCGCCACGCAGAGCAGGCGGCGAGGACCCGGGGGTTCGAGGTCCAGGGCGCTGGCCGCCAGCGGGGCCGGCTCGACGCCGGGCTCGACCACGTGCAGCCGCGAGGCCGCCACGCCGAAGCGGCCAAGGCCGCGGGCCGTGAAGCGGCTGGTGACGATGACGCCTCGCGCCAGGGCCAGGGCGCGGCTCTCGCTGTCGAACAGCTGCCGACGGCTCACCGCGACGAGACCGGTCTCGTCGGCCAGCGGATGGTGCACCAGGGCGATGATCGACAGGCGATCGGCGTGGGGGGCGATCACCTCGGGGAGCCCCCCCATGGCGAGGCCGTCGATCACCACCCGGGCGCCATCCGGAAGGGCCGCGAGCGCCCGGGCCATGCTCTGCCGGGCCAGGTCATCGGGCACGGGAAAGCGCCCCGCGAGCCCGATGACCTCGACGGCGCGGCCCCGGGCTCGTAGCGCCGCGACCATGCGGGCGTCATAGACATAGCCGCCGGTCAGCTGGTCCGGGTCGCCGGCCACGATCAGCGTCAGGGGGGCGGCGAGTCCAGGCGCGGGGAGACTCGCCATCATAGCGTTCCCTCGAAGCTCGCCCAGGCGATGTGCGACTCGTGGAGGGTGACGGTCATGGCCTCGAGCCCCCCGGCGCCCTCCCCCAGCTTGCCGAGCTGTATCGCCGTGACCAGGCGTTCGAAGATGACCCGGGCCATGAACTCGGTGGTCGTGTTGCGCCCCATGAATTCCGGCAGCTCGTCGAGGTTCTGGAAGTTGAACTCGCCGAGCACCGCCTTGACCGCCTCGCCGGCCAGGCCGATGTCGACCACCAGGTCGTGGTCGTCGAGTTCGCGACGCTGGAAGGTGACGTCCACCACATAGGTAGCGCCGTGGGTCCGCTGGGCGGGCCCGAAGATCTCGCCGCGAAAGCTGTGGGCGATCATGACGTGGTCGCGGACGGTCAAACGGTACATGGCAGGGCTCCAGTCGGTTGGGCGTCGAATCGGTCGGGCGTCAGTCAGTCGGGCGTCGAGTAGCGCAGGCGGTGGCAGAGCACCTCACCCGCGGCGGCGGCGAGTCGGGGCATCAAGTCGGGCAGCTCACGAAAATTGCTCTCGCCGCTGATCAGGGCGTCGAGGCGAGGGTCACGCAGCAGATCGAGCGCCAGCGACAGACGACGGCGATGGTCCCAGCGCGGCGTGCGCTCGACGGGCAGACGGCCCACCTGGCTGCCGATCAGGCGCAGCCGCCGGGAGTGAAAGGCCTCCCCCAGCGGCAGGCTGACGTCGCGGTCGCCGTACCAGCTCATCTCCACCACTCGGGCCTCGTCGCCGGCCAGCGACAGCGCCTGGCGCAGCCCCTCGGGACTGCCGCTGGCGTGGATCACCAGGTCGTTGTCGGCCGGCGCCCGGTCGGCCAGGTGGAAATCGACGCCCAGGGCCCGGGCGAGCTCGGCACGCCCCGGCGAGACATCCACCAACAGTACCCGGGTGCCGGGGATGGCCGCGCAGAGCCAGGCCACCAGGGCGCCGACCACCCCGGCGCCGATCACCGCGATGCGATCGCCGAGGCGCGGCTCGGCGTCCCAGCAGCCGTTGATGGCGGTCTCCATGTTGGCGGCCAGCACCGCCCGGGCAGGCGGCAGGCCCTCCGGCAGCGGCGTGACCGCGGCAGCAGGCACCACGTAGCGATCCTGATGGGGATACAGACAGAATACTTCTCGCCCCAGCAACTCGGCGGGACCGGCCTCGACCACCCCCACGTTGACGTAGCCATACTTCACCGGCCCGGGGAAATCGCCGACCTGAAAGGGGGCGCGCATGCGCTGCCACTCGCTCTCGGGCACCCGCCCCTGGAACACCAGCGCCTCGGTGCCGCGGCTGACGGCGCCGAACAGCGACCTGACCCGCACCTCCTCCGCATCGGGGGCCGGCAGCGACTCCTCTCGCAGTACCCCATGACCCGGCACCAGGGTCCAGAAGGCGGTGGCTGTCTCGACGATCATGCAGGCTCCAGTGGAAGAGGGGAAGACAGTAATTATACAATAATGGTACATTTATTAATGAATGAACAACTATATCGAGACCGGCGGCCTTCTCCGGGTCCACCTGCTAGGGTGACTATCATGGGCCTGAGGCTAAGCATAGCGGCAATGCCTCGCCCCCATGACGATCGGCAATGGCTATCGACAATCGCTATCGACACCCACCGGGGAGCCCGTATGCCCTCGCATGTCTCGTCTCACCCTCTCACCGATGCCCCCGCCGGCGCAGCCCGTCCGTGGCGCCTGGGCATGGAGTTAGCCGTGGGGGGCGTCACCCTGCTGGTGCTGCTGGGGCTAGTGGCGACGGGGGCGAGCGCCTCGCCCTGGGTGGCGGTGTTCGCCATCACCGTCTATCTGGGCATGGCGGCCCTGCTGTGGCGCGCCCTGAGGCGCAGGCCCAGGCCGCGGGCGGAAATGGGGCTGGCCAATCGGGTCACCCTGGCTCGGGGGGTGCTGGTGGCCCTGCTGGCCGGTGCCCTGGCCGACCCGACCCTGCTGAGCGCTCAGGGCCCCTGGCTCTTCGCCTTGGCCCTGGTCGCGCTGAGCCTCGACGGCGTGGACGGCTGGGTGGCCCGGCGCACCGGCAGCGCCAGTCCCCTGGGGGCGCGCTTCGACATGGAGCTCGACGCCTTCTTCATCCTGGTGCTCTGCCTCGCCCTGCTGCTGCTCGACCGGGCCGGGCCCTGGGTGCTGGCCATCGGCGCCATGCGCTACGCCTTCGTGGCGGCGAGCTGGGGCTGGCCCTGGCTCGCCGCCGACCTTCCCGATAGCCTGCGCCGCAAGGCGGTCTGCGTCTGGCAGGTCGCGGCGCTGATGCTCGCCCTGCTGCCCGCCGTCCCCGACCTGCTCGCCGCCTGGCTGGTGGCCACCGCCCTGGCGGGGCTCGCCGGTTCCTTCGCCGTGGATGTGCGCTGGCTCTATCGGCACCGGTGAGCCTCGGGGCTGGCAAAAACATCCGGGCCTGCTAGAGTGGGCCTTCGCTTGACGGGGTGCCGGTGGAACCGGCTGAGATCGCTATACGACACTGCTTGTTCAGAGTGAGCTGTCGTCACGGCGGGGCCCGTTGAACCTGATCCGGTTAGTACCGGCGTAGGAATCAAGCGGGCCAGGAAACTCCCCCTCCCCCCTCCCGGCTCTTCTTCATCTCTACGCCCGCGCTCCGGATCGCTTACCGATTTCGGAGGCAATATGGGCTATCGCTTCAGCGACCTCACCGCCGCCTGCCAGGATGACTGGCGCGCCTATATCGAGCATGACTTCGTGCGCGACCTGGCCGACGGCGCCCTCGAGGAGGGCGCCTTTCGCCACTATCTGAAGCAGGACTATCTCTTCCTGATCCACTTCGCCCGGGCCTACGCCCTGGCCGCCTACAAGAGCCGCACCCTGGACGACCTGCGCCAGGC
>PWMF01000112.1 GCA_003559215.1 Natrialbaceae archaeon | reverse complement strand
CGATGCCCGCTTCCTGGAGCTGGACGGCCTCCTCGATGGCGTAATCGTCCCACTCGTTGAGATCGGCGCCGAGATACTGGTCGGCGATGGTCGTGCCTTCGATCTCGAACTCGTCTTCGACGGTCGAGACCTCTTTTACCGTCACGAGGATCTTCATCATTTATCGATCGGACGCCCCTCCCGTAAACGTTTTCGAAACACCGTGTCACGAACGACCAGTTGATTCGGCGTTCGTTCCACGAATCCTCCTCTCGTCGCTCACCCGTCATACCCTCGCTGGGCGAATCCCGTGGGAGGCGGTCCCAGCCCGGATCTCGAGACGGAAACGGTTTAACGGCACCACCGGTAGTATACCGCATGGCAGACTGTCCACTCGCTGATGACTGCCCGAGCTTCTCCGAGCGGATCTCGGGGATGGGCTGTCAACACTACGGCGATCGGGGTGGCAAGGAGTGGTGTAACCACTACAACCAGCCGATCCAGGATCTGAAGACCCAGCCCGTCAAGCCCAGCGAGGAGGTCGTGATCGACGTCGTCGACATGCACGAGAGCGGCGCCGGCGTCGGTCGCACCGAGGACGGCTTCATCGTGATGGTCGACGGCATCCTCCCGGAGGCTCGGGCGCGAGTCGAGATCACCCGAGTCCACAGCAATCACGCACGCGCGGAAAAAATCGAGCTCTTACCGATGGACGGCGAGGAGGGCGAGGAAGACGATGAAGACGAGGAGGACGATGGAGACGACGGCGACGAAGGTGTCGACGACGGTGACGACGTCACCGACGACGAGACCGAGTCCAACGAGAGGCACACCGCGCCGAAGCGCGAGCGACTCGGCAGCCGCGAGAACTTCTGGGGCTCGTAGCACCCCTCGAGTGGACAGCTCCGCTCCCGTTCGAACTTCTGGCCCGGCTCGCCGGTCCACCCGCGACCGTGGAAGCTTTCATCCCGCCACCGGTAGTATCACGTATGCCGACGCGAGCCCACTCGAGCACCGACGGAGGGGATCGTCGTGATCGATGACGTCGCGACGGTCCTCGAGGAGATCGGTTTCGATCCCCAGGACAGCGTGTTGACCTACCGCCAGGCACAGGTGCTCGCGTTGCGCGAACGGGACGTCTCTCAGGCCGACATCGCCGACGCGCTGGGAACCTCGCGGGCCAACGTCTCCTCGATCGAGGCCAGCGCCCGAGAGAACGTCGCGAAGGCCAGGGAGACCGTCGCCTTCGCCGAGGCGCTTCAGGCCCCGGTCCGAGTTCGGGTACCCGAGGGGACCGACCTCTACGACGTTCCGCAACTCGTCTACGAGGCCTGCGACGAGGCCGGCGTCAAGGTCGACCACACCGCCCCGGACCTGATGAAGGTCGTCAGCTACGCCGCCGGAACCGCGATCACGGGGCGACAGGTTGCCGCACCGCTGACCGTCAGCGTCACCTCCGAGGGAGTCGTTCGGGTTCGCCATCAGGAGTGACCGCGGTGCCGGAGTCCGGAGGGCTTTGTATCCGGACGACATCGGTCGCGGTATGGAACTGGATCTCGATGGGACGGCGGCACTGGTAACAGCCTCCTCGAGCGGACTCGGGTTCGCGAGCGCGCAGGCGTTAGCCGAGGAGGGAGCGAACGTGACGATCTGCGGCCGGGACGCCGAGCGACTCGAGGACGCTCGCGAGGAACTCGAGGAGACGGCAGCGGGCGAGGTACTGGCCGTCGAGGCCGACCTCACTGATCCCGATCACGTCTCACGGCTGGTGAGCGAGACGGTCGAGACCTTCGGCGGGCTCGACCACCTCGTCACCTCCGCGGGCGGTCCACCGAGCACGACCTTCCTCGAGACCAGCGAACAGGACTGGTACCAGGCGTACGATCTGCTGGTGATGAGCGCCGTCTGGACGATCGAGGAGGCCCACCCCCACCTGCTCGACTCCGAGCACGGGTCGATCACCTGCATCACCTCGCGGACGGTCAGGGAGGTCGCCGACGGTCTCCTGCTGTCGAACTCCGTTCGACGCGGCGTGATCGGCCTCGTGAAGACGGTCTCGAGGGAGTTCGCTCCCGAGATCCGAGCCAACGCCGTGTTGCCGGGGACGATCGAAACGCCCCGCATCGAGGAACTCGTCGAAGCCCGCGTCGAGCGCGGCGAGTACGACGACTACGAGTCAGGACTGATCGACCTCGCGGACGACATCCCGATGGATCGCATCGGCGACCCGCGAGAGCTGGGTGAAGTTGTGGCCTTCCTCTCGAGCCCGCGGGCGAGTTTCGTCAACGGCGCCGAGGTACCGATCGACGGCGGACTGCTGCGAAGTTAGGTTGCCAGAAGCTCGTACGACTGCATCCCGAACGGGACGCGAGACGGCCGCTCGTTTCACGAACCGCTATCGATAAGCACCCGTTCCCGAATTTACCGGCCGTGAGCAACCTCGGCAAGATCGATCGGCAGTTCTTCGAATCGCGGATCGCCCCTAACCTCGGCGCCGAGCGCGACGACGTCGTCCTGGGGCCGAGCCACGGCGTCGACTTCGGCGTTATCGACGTCGGCGAGCGGGCGCTGGTGACCGCCACCGACCCCGTCTCGATCCTTCCCGCGCTCGGCCTCGAGCGGGCCGCCCGGTTCGCGCTCGACCTGATCCTCGCGGACGTCGCCGTCAGCGGGATCCCGCCCTCGCACCTCTCGATCTGTTTCACCCTCCCCGAGACGATGAGTGACGACGAGTTCGCGACGGTCTGGGAGACGATCCACGAGGAGTGTGCCGACCTCGGCGTCGCCGTCGTGACCGGCCACACGGCGCGGTACTCGGATCCCTCCCACCCCTGGGTCGGCGCCGCGACCGCGATGGGCGTCGGCGACCACGCTGACATCGTCCGTCCCGATGGAGCCCGCGAGGGCGATCACCTGCTGTTGACGACTGGGCCCGCCGTCGAATCGGTCGGGCTCCTGAGCACGCTCTTTCCCGAGGAGCTCGAGCTTCCCGACCACGTGATCGACGCGGCCCAGGAACGGCTCGAGGAGGTCCACTGCGTCCGGGACGCCCTTACCGCAGCCGCAGCGGGACCCGTCCGGGCGATGCACGACGTCACCGAGGGCGGGCTGGCGGGTGCGCTGAACGAGATGGCCGCCGGCGCTGGTGCGCGGTTCGAGATCGACCGCGCCGCCGTCCCGATGCGTCCCGGGGTCGCCGAAGTCTGCGAGCACCTCGAGATCGACCCCTGGGCGGCGACCAGCTGCGGCTCGCTCGTCATCGCCGTCGGCTCCGAGGGCGTCGACGCGGTTCGCGAGGCGCTCGAGAATCGGGATACCGTTGTGGCCGAGATCGGCCGCGTCGAGGCCGACGAGGACGGGGACGGAACGGTGGTCGTTGACGGCGAGCCACTCGAGCACCCGCGGGGCGACCCCTCGTGGGACGCCTACGCGGAGCTGGCCGGCGAGTAGCACCGACCCGTCGTCGCCGATTCCGACATGTCCCGTACCGACCACTACCGATTAGTACAACGGGGCGATAGCCACACCTATGAGAACACCAGCACCCGACTCGCGGCCGGTCGCGCTGACGGTCGCGGGAAGCGACTCCGGCGGCGGCGCCGGGATCCAGGCGGATCTGGCAACGATGGTCGCCCACGGCGTCTTCGGGACGTCGGCGATCACCGCCGTCACGGCCCAGCACACCCGCGGCGTCGAGTCCTCGTTCGCATTGCCACTCGAGGAGGTCGAGGCCCAGCTCGACGCCGTCACCGGAGACTTCGCGGTCGGCGCTGCGAAGACGGGGATGCTCGCGACGACCGAGATCGTCCAGCTGGTCGCCGACCGTGCCCCCGACTTCGACTTCCCGCTGGTCGTCGACCCGGTGATGGTCGCGACTTCGGGAGATCGTCTGCTCGAGCCCGAGGCCGAACGGGCCTACGAGGACCTGCTGGGGGAGGCCACCCTCGCGACGCCGAACGCCGACGAGGCCGAGGTGCTCTCCGGGGTCGAAGTGACGGACGGGGAGAGCGCCCGGGAGGCCGGCGAGGCGATCCTCGAGACGGGCGTCGACGCCGTCCTCGTGAAGGGGGGCCACATCCCCGGGGAGACGGTCCGGGACCGCCTCGTCACCGAGAACCGGGTCGAGACGTTCGAACACCCGCGGATCGGCACCGAGGCGACCCACGGCTCCGGCTGCACGCTGGCCGCCGCGATCGCTGCTCGGCTGGCAACCGGCGACCCCCTCGAGACCGCCGTCGAGGGTGCGACCGACTTCCTCGCCCGCGCGGTCCGGTACTACTACGACGTCGGTGAGGGCCACGGCGCGGTCAACCACGTCGTCGATCTGCGGAACGCGGCCGCCCGCGAGCCGACCGCCGAGGCGGTTCGGGAAGTCGTCGATCGATTCGTCGAGCGCGACGTCTCGCGGCTCGTTCCGGAGGTCGGGATGAACGTCGTCGGCGCGACCCCCTACGCCGAGTCGGTCGCCGAGACGGCCGCCGTCGAGGGCCGAATCACGCGCACGCTCGAGGGCGCCCACCCGAACCGCGGCGTCCGCTTCGGCGCCTCGAGCTATCTCGCCGCGTTCCTGCTGGCGGCCCGCGAATCCGCGCCGGAGCTCCGGTTCGCCGTCAACTGCCGGTTCGACGGGGAGATCGAGGACGCGCTCGAGGAGCTGGGCTGGGCCACCGTCGAGAACGGTGATGGAAACGAGCCGGGCGACGCCTTCGCCGACCGCGAGACGCCGCCGGTCGCGGTGATCGATCGTGCCGACGTCGGGAAGGAGGCGACGGCGAAACTCGTCGCCGCGGACGCGGAGACGCTGGCGGATCGGACGCTCGAGCTGTGCGATCGACTCGAGTGAGTCGGCGCGGAGTCACCCCTCGTTGGCGGTCGTGAGCGCGTACAGGTCCCCGCTCCCGAACGGGCCGCCGAACGCGATCGCGTAGAGCGTGTCCCCGACGGCCGCCATTCCGCCGTCGACGCGGAGTTCCTCGTCGTGCCACCGGACCGTGCCGTCGGGTTCGACTGCGAACAGCCCTTCGTTGGGCGTGCCGACGTAGACGCCGTCGGCGGTAGCGACCGGCTGGCTGCGCGAGAGGTCCGTCGAAAGGTCCCACAGTTCTTCGCCCGACTCGAGGTCGAGACAGACCGTGCGCGGGCCATTTCCGCTCGGAAAGTAGACCTGACCGTGCGCGACGGTCGGCGTCGCACTTCCGTCGCCGCGGCGGTCGTAGCTCCAGACCGTCGACCCGCCCTCGCGGTCGAGCGCCTCGAGG
>PWMF01000085.1 GCA_003559215.1 Natrialbaceae archaeon | reverse complement strand
TCGAACCGTGACGCTTCGCGACGGGCGACTGATCGAAGAGTAAGCGAACGGTGTCTGAACTGACGACGGCCCTCTCCGAAGGACGTGCCCGTCGATCGTTCCTCCAAACTGTGTTGGAGTGGGTAATTTATCCTCCGCTCACATCTGACAGGGCGCGGACTATCCAGACGCTCTCTGGAACCGCCGCACACGGCTGGCCGTCGTTCGACGGCCACTCGTGGACATCACCTCTTTGCCGTTCCTCTCTCCGTAGTTCGATACCGACAGCCGTGGTGTTCGTGGACACAGTTCAGCCAATATTTATATCGGAGGCCGTTGCCGTCCTCTGTGATGTCCACGAGCGAACAGAAATTTGCGAGCGAACAGAAGCTAACGGTTCCGGACGAGCTTGGATCGCCACAGGCCAAACTCGTCTATCTGGCGCTGCTCGAGACGGAGGAGGCGACGGCGAGCGAACTTCAGCAGCTGCTGGGGCTGTCGAAACTGACACTGTTGCCGACCCTCTCGTCGCTGGTCGCTGAGGGGTACGCCCAGCGGAGGAAGGGGACGTATGTCAGCCGATAAGCGAACGACGGATCCAGCCGTAACCGCCGACCTCGAGGACGGTCTTCGGGTCGACTGCTACGTTCGGCCGACCGTCCCGACCGCCGCCGACGACGCGATCAGTCACGTCGTCGAGCGCCTCGAGCGCCTGCAAGACGACGGCACCGTCGACGAGTTCCGGATCGTTCGGTGGCCGCCCGACGGGGACGCCCGCGACGGTCGTGAATCGACGCGCAGCGAGGTCGTCGCCGAGTTCGAGCGCTGGGCCGAACAGCGAGGCCGCTCGCTCGAGCCGGCGTTCCGGCGGCGGGAGCTCCCGTCGTCGCCGCTCTCTCCGAGCGCCGACCCGCGCGAGGAGGTTCGCGTTCCGATCGTTACCCTCGCACTCTACGGGGGCGACGACGGGGGAGAATCCGACGAAGCGGCGACGGTTCGCGGCGTCGTCCCGCACACGGACCGAACGGCGGAAACGAACCGGACGTACACCGTCGACGAGTGGCTCTCGGCTGCCGAGCGCACCGGGATTGCGGTCGACCAACCGACTGACGAGACGGGGCGGTCCGGACAGGCGACACTCCTGGAGGGACGACAGTGACGGAACGTGAATCGGACCGCGTCGCGGTCATCGGCGCCTCGATGACCCAGTTCGGCCAGCGCGAGGAGTGGATCCAGGAGCTCCTCGCGGAGGCCGGACTCGACTGTCTCGAGGACGCGGGTGTCGAGGCCAGCGAGGTCGAACACCTGTACGTCTCGAACATGACCAGCGGGGAGTTCGAGGGGATGACGGGTGTAATGAACGCGCTTGCCCACGACATCGGCGCGATTCCGGCCTACACCCAGCGGGTCGACCAGACGAGTTCCAGCGGCGGGGCGGGAATCTACGCCGCCTGGCAGTCGATCGAAAGCGGCGCGAGCGAGATGACGCTGCTCGTCGGGGGCGAAAAGATGACCCACCGGACGACCGGCGAGGCGACCGATATTATCGCCTCGATCGCCCATCCCGTCGAGTACAAGGCGGGCGTGACGCTCCCCTCGTTTGCGGGGCTAACCGCGCGTCACTACCTCGAGCGATTCGACGCGCCTCGTGAGAGCCTGGCGAAGGTCGCTTCGAAGAACCACAAGAACGGCGTGGACAATCCCCACGCCCAGTTCCAGAAGGAAGTCGACGTCGAGACGATTCTCGAGTCGCCGATCGTCGCCGACCCGCTGCGGCTGTACGACTTCTGTCCGATCACCGACGGCTCTGCCGCGATGCTGTTCTGTCCGGAGTCCGTTGCGCGGGAGTACACCGACGAGTACGCGATCGTCGCGGGCGTCGACGGCGCGACCGACACCCACGTCGTCCACGAGCGCGAGGACCCGACCGTAATGGGCGGGGTCGTCGAGAGCGGCCGAGGTGCCTACGAGATGAGCGGCTACGGACCAGAGGACGTCGACGTCGCCGAACTCCACGACATGTTCACCATCCTCGAGTTCCTGCAGATGGAGGGGCTGGGCTTCGCCGAGCAGGGCGAGGCCTGGGAGTTAGTCGAGGACGGCTACACGGAGCGAGACGGCGAGTTGCCGGTCAACACCTCCGGCGGGCTCAAATCGAAGGGCCACCCGCTGGGCGCCAGCGGCGTCGCCCAGGGCGTCGAGATCTACGAACAGCTGCTGGGCGAGGCCGGCGACCGACAGGTCGAGGCCGACGTCGGGCTCTGCTGTAACGTCGGCGGCTTCGGCAACTGCGTTATTACGACCATTATGGAGGCAGCACGATGACGATGGAAGCCACGCGGTACGACGACGGCACGATCAGCTACCCCGGCCACCCGCGAAGCCGGAACGGGGCCGAACCGGTCGGTACGATCGACCTGAGCGAGCACACGGCCGAAGTGGTGACGTGGACGACCAGCACCGCGACGCCGCCGGGGGTTCGGGAACCCAACCACCTCGCCATCGTCGAGTTCGACGTTAGCGAGGCCATCGACGACGGCGAAGACGTCGAGACGACGGTCCGTGCGCTCGTCCAGCTCACGGACGGCGACGTCGAGACGGGCGACGAGGTCGAACCCGTCTACGCCGAAGAGCTGCGCGAGCCCGGCGCCGGCATCAGAGAGCCCGAGAGTCAAGCGTGGGACGGCTACCGGTTCGAACCGGTGTAGGACCGTTCGGTTCACGCGCGGCCGGGTGCGCAATCCGCGGCCGAACTCGGTCCCGGAGACGAACGGTCGCGGTCTCGAGCGCTGCCCGCGACGGCAGAACTCCTTTCGCCGTTCGGGACGGTCTGTACTCCATGCGAGGCACGTACAAATGCGGGTCCTGTAGCGCTCACTTCAAGGCGACCCGCCGACAGTGCGGCGTCTGTGGCACGAGCGGGGTCGAGACGAGTCGGGACGCGTGCCGAGGCTGTGGCACGAGTTTCGAAGACTCGGTGTCCCAGCGATGTCCACGGTGTGGGTCCGACGACGCCGAGCCGGTCTGAGACGAGTCAGGTGTCGGCACCCGCGTCGTCCACTCCGGGCTCGTCGCCCTCGAGGTAGGCGTCGTTTCCGCCGGTCGCGACGAAGCGAACCTGGACCGCGGTGTCGCCCGTCGTCTGTTCGTTGATTTGTTCGTCGAGCCTGTTGATCAACTCCGCGTCGTAGGTTCCCGGTGGACCGCCGACTTCGACGACGACGGCGTCGATCTGCTGGGTCGCGTCGAGCGAGCTATCGACCGGGAGCCCCTCCTCGCGGACCTGGACGTCGACTTCGAGCAGGTAGGCGTCGTCGTACTCCGAAAGCACCGCTTCGGACTCCTGAGTCGCCGTCTCCTCGAAGGACGACATCTGGTAGGAGGAGTAGGTCACGCCGGTCAGAAACAGCGAGAGGACGAGGATAACGGCGAGAAAGACGGCGGCCTGTTTGACGACGCGGCGCTGTGCGATCGAGATCCCGAACCCGCTATCGGGTCGATAGCCGATGTACCACAGCGTCGCGAGGCCGGCGAGGTTGACTCCGAGGAGGTTGACCAGCACGAGCACCGTCGAACCCAGCGCGGCGGCGGGCATCCCCCAGGCCAGGGCGATACCGGCCGCAGCCATCGGGGGGACCAGCGCGGCGGCGATCATCACGCCGACGATAGCGACCGAGAACCCGGTCGCGAGGCTGAGGATGCCCGCAATGCCGGCCCCCAGGGCTACCGGCAGCAGTAGCAGCTCCGGGGCGATCCGTTCTGCCACCTCGTCGATCTCGGTGAGTTCGGCACCGGGCGGGACGAGAAACATCGACTGGAAGAGCCACGCAACGATCGCTGCGATGACGATCCCGCCGAGAACGCCCGAGAACTGGTAGCGAAGTCCCCTGAAGAACAGGTCGCGGTCGTTGACCACGGTCCCGATGGACGCGCTCAGCGCGGGTCCGATCAGCGGCGCGATCACCATCGAGCCGACGACGACCGCCGGCGAGTCGAGCAGCAGGCCGACCGTCGCGACGATCGAACTGATCAGCGTCATCGCGAAGAACACGCTGTAGGTCGGCGTCAGCTCCTCCGCTCGAGTCAGTAGCTCCTGTCTGGAAATCTCCTCGTCCTGGACCGACTCCGTGGTATGTTCCTGCTGAAGCTCGTCGAAATCTCTCGAGATAACGGTCTCCGCGTCCGTGACAACCGTGTAGGACTCGTTCTCGATGCCGACCTCCTGCAGGGAGTCGAGGACCGGTTCGACCGCGTTCGTCGGCAGCGGAAACGAGACGACGGAGTCGTACTCCCGGGTGCTGTGTTCCTCCGTGACGACGTACTCGACCCCCTCCTCGTCTAGCACGTCGATCACCGCTTCCCGTTTGCCCACCGGCACCGTGACCTGAATGTGTCGCACTGTATCGAACTGGGCACAGATCACGAAAGATCCTCGGTCGGAAACTGCGTGCTCCGTCGGTTCGGAGAGTGCGGACCGCCGTCGCGGCGAGCCACGATTTCCCCGACGGTGCGTTCGGTCCGGCCGAGTACGCACCAGATACCAATCCTTGACGGGACGACAGTTCGGATCCCGTGAAAAGGGAATTTTACCGAAGACGGTGTGTTTCCGATATGGATCGGCGCACTCTCCTCGGGCTAACGACAGGAGTCGGAACTACGGCACTGGCCGGCTGTCTCGGAACGCTTTCGGAGGTGACGGGCCCTGAGACCGAGCACGTGACTATCGGTAACGGCAACGAAACGAACGGAACCGACGTGGTCGTCCGAAATGCCGGCTCGGAAGAGCGGACGGTCGCGATCGAACTCGGCCGCGACGGGGAGACGGTCCTCGAGCGGACGGAGACGCTACCCGCAGAGGATGCCCTCGAGATCGCGCTGCTCGAGACCGGGACCTACACGCTCGTCGTCGAAACCGATACCGGCCGGAGCGAGACGTCAGTTACGCGGTCGACGGACTGCGCCGACGCGCGAACCGAGGTTGTCGTCTCCGAGCACGGACTCGGGACGACGACTGCGAGTTCGTGTTGAGCCACGCCCGTCGAGCGCCGGACGGTCCGCCTGTCTCCGCGCGGCTCGAACTTCCGACCGTGACTGATAGTGGTTTCGAACATAATAAGAGAAAAGACGTATCGAATATACTATGGCTTTTGGTTTACTCCAGTTCGAGTGTTCTCGAAATACACACACCCGACCAAGCAGTGTAGCACCTGAATAAGACGAAAAAGAAATTAAAAGGCGCTTAGCCGGGGTATAGGAACCATAGAATGTCGGTCTC
>PWMF01000041.1 GCA_003559215.1 Natrialbaceae archaeon | reverse complement strand
GCTCGATCATCGTATCGCCAAGCTGTGCGAGCGCAAGCAGCATCGAGAACTCGCCGTCCTCGCCCCGAAAGGTTCGCTCGGTCAGCGCGGGCGGTTCGAAGCGGTGGATCTCCCACGGGCCGATCCCGAGCAGTCCCCCGAAGCGATCCATCCCGTCCTCTATGTCCTCGACGACGAACGCGACCTGGGAGAGTTCGGGCAGTTCGATCTCGAGCTGTGGAAAGTTCTCAGTAGCCATGGTACCGCATTGACGGCCGGAAAAATAGCGTTTGGCGTACTCCCGAACGAGTGAACGCTCGGGCTCAGTCCTCCGGTGCCGGCGGCGCGTCGACCGCCTCGAGCGCGAACGTACCGGCGTCGGCCCCGGCCGCGAGCGCGGCGTCGACGTCGACCAGTCGCGGACCGTCCGAGCGAACCCGGAACTCGACCGTCGCATCGGTGAGTTCGAGTTCGCGCTCGCCGTCGGCGCCGACGACGCCGTCCGGAACCTCGAACGCGACCGGCTCGTCGGGCTCGACCCGCTCGCAGGACTCGACTCCGACCGTCGCCACGACGCCGGGTGCGAGTACCGCCCGGGCGGTCCGCGGGGCGTCGTCGGGGTCGGCCAGACGGAGTACGACGCCGCCGGACTCGCCGGGTGCGACGGACTCGAGCGCTCCTGCAACCGCAGGGAGTCCGATGTCGCCCGGACGGGCCCTCGAGACCACGCCTCCGCAGAGGTCGTCGGGATCGAGCAGCGCCCGGGAGCCGATGAACGACCGCGAGGAGACCTCGGCCGCCGCGAGCGCGGTGAGTCGCTTCTCGCCGTTCGGGGTCTCGGCTCGGGCATCGATCCGCCCGTGTCGTTCGGCGACCTCGTCTGCGGGGACGACGCCCGTCGCGACCAGCGCTGCAGCGGCGCCCGCGACGGTGCCGTCGACGGCCGAGGGAACGACGTTGTTCGTCCCCGTCGAAACTGCGACGACCGGGACCGACCCGATCTCGCTCGCGACGTCGCGGGTCGTCCCGTCGCCACCGAGGACGACGACGGCACGGACCTCCTCCTCGCGAAACCGTGCGGCCGCTCGGCGCGTGTCCGCGGCCGTGTTCTCGACCGTGATCTCGAGCGTCTCGGCCGCGAGTCCGTCGGGTGCCTCCTCGAGGACGTGGTCGGCGATCCCCGCCCGATCGGGCATGACGCGAACGCTCGGGGGATCGGGGACGGCTGTCAGCCCCTCGAGGACGCAGTCGGCGACCCGTCGCTTCGCGTAGTCGTCGACGACGCTGGCGCCGCCGGTGAGCCGCCGGATGTCGCGCCCGGCGGCAGGGTTGACGACCAGTCCGACGCGGGCCACTACGTCACCCGCTCGACCGCCTCGCGGACGTCGTCGCCGTCGGGCAGGACCTCCTGCTCGAGGGGCGTGCTAAACGGCATGTGCGTGTCCGGCGTGCCGACCCGCTGGATCGGCGCGTCGAGGCTGAAGAAGGCCTCCTCCTGGACGCGGGCGACGATCTCGGCGTGGGTGCCGTACGACAGCGGGCTCTCGTCGGCGACCACGAGCCGACCGGTCTTCCGGACGCTCTCGACGATCGTCTCGGTGTCGAGGGGGTACAGCGATCGCGGGTCGATCACCTCGGCCTCGACGCCGGCGTCGGATAGGCTCTCGGCGGTCTGTAGGGATTCGCCGACCAGCCGCTGGGTGGCGACGACGGTGACGTCCTCGCCCTCGCGTTCGATCGCGGCCTCGCCCAGCGGAACGGTGAACTCCTCGTCGGTCGGCACCGCGCCCTGCTGCTCGTAGATCATCTTGTTCTCGAAGACGAAGACGGGGTCGTCCGAACGGATCGCGGCCTTCGTCAACCCCTTCGCGCTCGCGGCGGTTCCGGGGGCGACGGCTTTGAGCCCGGGGAAGTGGGCCATCCAGGTGTGGATCGTCCCCGAGTGCTGGCTCGCCGCGCCCATGCCGCCGCCCTCGGTCGTCCGAACGGTGACCGGCATCTCGGCCTTCCCGCCGAACATGTAGCGCATCTTCGCCATCTGGTTCATGATCTGTTCCATCGAGATCCCCGCGAAGTCGGAGAACATGAGCTCGACGACCGGACGTGTCCCGGTCGCGGCCGCACCCGTCGCGGCGCCCATGAAGCCGGCCTCGCTGATCGGCGTGTCCCGTACGCGCTCGCCGCCGAACTCGTCGAACAGGCCGCTCGTCACCTCGAGGACGCCACCGAAGAGCCCGACGTCCTCGCCCATGATGTAGACGTCCTCGTCGCGCTCGAGTTCCTCGCGCAGCCCCTGTCGGATCGCTTCCCGCACGGTCATCGTCTCGGTCTCGGTCTCGAGTTCGCGTTCGGCCTGGGCGGTCATCGTCGCTCACCTCCTGGACGGCCGCCGTCGGAGCCGCGCTCCGACGAGGATCGCGAATCTTCGATTCGCTCGCCGCCGTCGGTGCTTGTTCGGGCGGCCGCGGCGAAGCGCTCGATCTCCGGCGGCGTCTCTGCGAACATGTCGTCGTAGGCCTCGTGGGGCGCCGGCGGCTCCGCGTTCTGGGCGTACTCGACTGCCGCATCGATCTCGCCCTCGATCTCGTGCTCGAGTTCGTCGAACTCCTCGGCGGTGAGCTCGCCGCGGTCGATCAGCCGCTCCTTGAAGGAGTCGATCGGGTCGCGGGCCTTCCAGCGCTCGAGTTCCTCCTCGTCGCGGTAGGGCTCCTCGTCACCTTCGTAGTGGCCCCGGTAGCGGTAGGTCTCGGCCTCGATCAGCGTCGGCCCGTCGCCGGCTCTGGCGCGCGCTCGAGCCTCCCCGACGGCCTCCGCGACAGCGGTGATGTCCATCCCGTCGACGGTCAGGCCGGGGATGTCGTGGGCCTGTGCGGTGTCGCTCAGGTTGTCGACGTTGTGTTGCTCCTCGACGGGCGTTCCCTCGCCGTACTGGTTGTTCTCGATCACGAAGATCGCCGGCAGGTCCCAGGTCGCCGCGAGGTTGATCGCCTCGTGGACCTGGCCCTGGGCGACCGCGCCGTCGCCGAGGAAGCCGACCGCGACCTGGTCGCGGTCCTGGTAGTCGATCGATAGCGCCGCACCGGTGGCAAGCGGCGGGCCGGCGCCCACGATGCCGTTGGCACCGAGCATCCCCGCGTCGACGTCGGCGATGTGCATCGAGCCGCCCTTGCCGTTGCAGTAACCCTCAGCCTTGCCGTACAGCTCGGCCATCATATACTTCGGATCCAGCCCCTTCGCGATGCAGTGGCCGTGGCCCCGGTGCGTACTGGCGATGTAGTCGTCGTCCTCGAGCGAGGCGCAGGTGCCGACGCCGACGGCCTCCTCGCCGATGTAGAGGTGGACGAAGCCGGGGATCTCGCCGTCCGCGAACCGATCGCCCGCTTCGCTGTCGAACGCGCGGATCGTCAGCATCCGGCGCAACGCCTCCCGTCGTCCCTCTGCCGTTTCTATGTCAAGTCCTCCCATGGCGTGTGTGGGTATTACAACATCCACAATAAGTGCTAGCAGTCACCACGAACTGGTACCACGGGAGCGTTCGAATCTCCGACATGGAGAACCGGACGCGGACGACGACGATTCCGACGTCGCAGTCTCGAGGTGTCCGATTCGCACTGCTCGAGCGGCGAGGTGTCGCTGGCGACAAAAACGAACGATCGCGTCGGCTACTCGTTGCGCGGACTGCTCGGGTGGTACTCCGTGTCGTACTCGCCGGGCTGACCGTCGACCCGATCGGGGTTCAGGCGACCGGAGAGCAGCATGAAGTCCACGAGCGTCAGCGCGAGCATCGCCTCGACGACGGGGACGCCGCGGGGCGGCAGAACGGGATCGTGGCGGCCGATGACCTGCTCCTCCTTGAGCTCGCCCGTCTCCCAGTCGGCGGTCTGCTGGCTCTTGGGGATCGAAGTCGGGGCGTGAAGCGTCACTTCGCCGTAGATCGGCTCACCCGAACTGATTCCGCCCTGGATCCCGCCGTGGTCGTTCTCGACGGGCGTCGGATTCTCTTCGGAATCGAACTCCCAGTCGTCGTTTCTGTCCTTGCCGGTCCACTCGGCGGCCTCGGTGCCGAGTCCGAACTCGAAGGCCGTCGTCGCGGGAACGGCCATCATCGCCTGCCCGAGCCGCGCGGAGAGGGAATCGAAGCGGGGCGCGCCGAGCCCGACCGGCACACCCTGAGCTTCGAAGTAGATCGAGCCGCCGATGGAGTCGCCCTCGTCCTGGTACTCCTCGATCAGTTCCTGCATCTCCGCTGCGGTCTCAGGGTGGGCACAGCGGACGTCGTTCTCCTCGCTGTGCGCTTTGATCTCCTCGAAGCTCACCTCGGGCGCCTCGACGTTGCCGATCTGGTTAACGTGGGCCTTGAGCTCGATCCCCTCGCGGGCGAGGAGCTTCTTTGCGATGGCGCCCGCGGCGACCCAGTTGACCGTCTCGCGGGCCGAGGAGCGCCCGCCGCCGCCCCAGTTGCGGGTGCCGAACTTCGCGGAGTAGGTGAAGTCGCCGTGGGAGGGCCGAGGCGCGGTGATGAAGGGTTCGTACTTCCCTGATCGGGCGTCCTTGTTCTGGATCACCATCCCGATCGGCGTGCCGGTGGTGTAGCCGTCCTGGATCCCCGACTTGATCGCGACGTCGTCGGGCTCGCCCCGAGAGGTCGTGATCATCGACTGGCCCGGCTTGCGCCGATCGAGGTCTGCCTGGATGTCCTCCTCCGAGAGCTCGAGACCGGCGGGACAGCCCGAGACGGTACAGCCCATCGCCTCTCCGTGGCTCTCGCCGAACGTGGTCACCTGGAAGAGGCGACCGAAGCGGTTGCCGTTCATTGGAACCCCCTCGGGGGCGCGGACACTTATGGGTGCAGGATCGGCGCAAGATCCGGGAGCGCGGGACTGAACCGGATCGTTCGCGGCGGGAGTCCGGAACCCTGAGCGACGATCCGCACGGCAATGGACGCCGATCGAGACGGTCCTCTCTCGTTACGGAGACCTTTCCACTCGCAAGCGTTCGGGGTGACGCGGGAAGGAAACGCCTACCCTGTCGAGGATCGCTGCGGGAGAACGGGAACCGACTCGAGCGAGTCGAGGTCGCATCCTCGTGGATTCGAGTCGATGACCGGGCGGCAGGCTGGTTCCCGACCGTGCGGGACGGACGGGGCTCCCCGAGCCGTCGATAGGCACGGCGTACGACGGCCGTCGCAGTTGCGGCCGATTTCCCGTCCGCGGATAGGCAGCGTATACTCAACCCGACGAACGGAATACGGTCCCACATGCACAGACGAACGGTGCTACTTGGATCAGGCGTTACAGTCTCGGCGCTCCTCGCCGGATGCGCGTCCGAAGACGGGGACGAGACCGACGACAACACCGAAGACGAAGCCGACGATAGCGAAGTCGGGGCCGACGACGAAGAGGCGGCCGAAACTGACGACGGGAACGGTGACGACGACACGAACGGTGACGACGACGGCGAAGACACCGACGACGACGCGAACGGCGACGACGGCGACGAAGACACCGACGACGAAGGTGACCTCGAGGAGCAGATCGAGGAGGGGCCGCCGATCGAGGGGCTCGCGATCGAGGAGCACGAACTCCTCGAGGACGACCTCTCAGCGTCGGTCGAGGGGGTCGTCGTCAACGAGTCGGGCGAGGACGTTCGATCCGTCCGGGTGGGCATCGTCTTCTACGACGCCGACGGTGAACGGATCGACGACGCCACGACGAGTACGTCCGAACTGGCCGACGAAGAGGAGTGGGCGTTCGGCGTGATGACCCTCGAGGAGGGAATTGCGAGCTACGCGATCGGGATTATGGGGGCGGAGCCGGTCGAGCGGACCCCGCTGTAGCGCTCTCCGACTCTCCGTTTCACTCACTCGACGAGGTAGTAGCGATCGTAAAGTGCGAGCAGGCCGACGAAGACAGCGACAAACGCGGGGATCGCGACCGCGTAGGCGGCGATCCCCTCGAGGCCGGTGAAACCGACGATCGCCAGCGTCGCGATCCCGGTGAGGAGGAACGCCCCGACGAGATACAGGAAGTTTCCCAGTGCCGGCGGGACGTCGGTCGTGCTGGGGAGGCTCATACTCGGGGTACAGGATAGCGAGCGTATATGTCTTCTCCCGCATCAGGTCTCCGCTCGTAGCGCGTCCAGACGCGCTGCGGCCAGGGGGACCAGCATCTCCTGATCCGTGAGCCCGCCGTGCATCCCGATCGAGTCCATCTCCGCCCACCACAGCCCGCGGTTCCGGTGGACGGCGATCAGGTCGCCGCAGCGCCGTTCGAACAGCGCCGAGGGCGTGCCGGGACCGAACAGCTCGCGCTCGAGCGCCTCCTCGCGGGTGAACGTGCGTCCGTCGACGTTCGAGTCGACGATCCGGCGGGCCTCCGCGAGCCGGTCCGGTCGCACGTGGAAGTGGACGTTGCGTGGACTTCCGGTCGGCAGTCGGGGCTCGCCTGCCCCGTCGCGACGGAACGTCTCCCGCAGCGTCGGCCACGCCTCCCAGTCGGCCATCACGACGTTCTCGTCGGGAGCGGTGTCGACGATCCCGTGGTCGGCCGTCACCACCAACAGCGTCCGCTCGGCGAGGGTGGGATCGAGTCGTTCGACCAGTTCGTAGTGGAGTCGCTCGAGGATCGCCTCGAGATGCTGGCGGTAGCGTTCGGTGCCGGTCCCCTCGGCGTGGGAGACGGCGTCGATCGTCGGCTCGTAGGCGTAGACGTACGCCGGCGTCGAGGACTCCTCGAGGGCGCGACGGATCGACAGCGCGAGGTCGGTCGCGGTGTCGTAGCCGACTCGGGTTGCGCCCGCGGTCGTCGCCCGGGTGTAACCCGAGTCGACGAACTCGGCGGGCTGGAGCGCGTACGTATCGATTCCCGCCCGTTCGGCCCGCTCGTAGACGGAGTCGGCCTCGAACAGCTCCGCCGGGTCCGACGACGGCGAGACGTCCGCGAGCGGGTCGCCCTCGAGCGCTCGGAACGGAAGGGTCTCGACGATCTCGCCGGCGGACTCGAGGTACTGGAACCAGCCGAGTAGCCCGTGCTCGATCGGCGGGGCGGTCGTGTTGATCGTCGTCAGCGCCGCGGCCGTCTCGGAGGGGTAGATCGTCGTTAGCGGCGCCACGGTGCCGACAGTCGAGAACCGCCCGAGCAGCGGGTGGACTCGCCGGTGGCGCTTCCAGTGTTCGTAGCCGAACCCGTCCAGCAGGAAGAGAACGACGTTGTCGACGTCGGTGTCGACGCCCTCGAGCGCGTCGTAGGGCAACCGTCGCTCGAAGCCGCCCGCGAGCAGCGACAGCGCCGTCTCGGGGACGTTCGCGACGCAGTAGCCGTCGTAGTCGGGAAACAGGTATTCGTCCTCGCTCAGGCGGCCGCGGAGCCGCGACTCGAGGGACGCGCGCATACCCGTCTCGACGGGCGCCCGCGAGAAAGTACCATCGACGGATCGTCGACCGGGTGGGATCGGCCGTTCAATGGTATGTGGTATCTAATAGCAAGGATTATGCTCGTTCCCTCCGATGGCCTTCCGTATGCGCGCACCCGAGCGGCCGACGTTCGAGAGCGAGGCGAGCAGGTCGATCTACCAGTACGTCGAGCGCCACGGGACGGCGGCTCGGCATCGAATTCGGGAGATGACGTCGCTGCCGCCCGAACAGTTCCGGACGGAGCTCGAGGCGCTGGAGACGAAGGGCTACCTCGAGGAGGACGGCGGCACGGTCCGGCTCGCGCTCGACGTCGGCTCGGTCGAGGAGTACGCAACCGACAACGGGACCTACCTCATCCGTCCCGGACAGAACCGGGACTTCGACGGGCTCGTCGAGGCGATCCGCGAGGTGACCTCGAAGGAGTCCTACGTCGTCGCCGAAAGCGTCGCCGAGCAGCTGCTGTACGAGGACGCGGTGACCCGCCACAACACCGTCGAGTCCCGCGTGTTCTTCGTCGCCACGGTTGACGACGAGATCGCAGGTTGGGTCCACCTCGATCTCCCGCAGGTCGAGAAACTCCGCGAGACGGCCCAGCTCACCGTCGGCGTCCGGCCCGACCACCGTCGGCGCGGCGTCGGCGACGCCCTGCTCACCCGCGGGGTCGACTGGGCCGAGGCCAACGGCTACCGGAAGGTGTACAACAGCGTCCCCGCGACCAACGACGAGGCGTTGGCCTTCCTCGAGGACCACGGCTGGAACACCGAGGGTATTCGCCGGAACCACTACACGATCGACGAGGAGTTCGTCGACGAGGTGTTGATGGCCTACACGTTCTGAGGATCGTTCGCGGACAGAATCGGCTCAGTCGCCGCGCTCGAGTGTGACGCCCAGTTCCTCGAGCGTCTCGAAGAAGTTCGGGAAGGAGACGTCGACGTGCTCGGCGCCCGCGATCGTCGTCTCGCCGTCGGCGACCAGCCCCGCTAGCGCGAGGGCCATCACGATGCGGTGATCCCCCCGCCCGTCGACTGCGGCGCCCTCGAGGGCCGACTCGCTTCCGTGGACCGTCAGCGAATCGCGCTCCTCGGTCGTCTCGACGCCCATCTTGCCCAACTCCTCGGCCATCGCGCTCACTCGATCCGTCTCCTTGTACCGGACGTGTTCGGCGTTCGTAATGTGGGTATCGCCGTCGGCGACCGCACCCAGCGTCGCGATCGTCGGCAGCAGGTCGGGCGTGTCCTCGACGGAGACCTCGACCCCCTCGAGGTCGGCCGCCGAGACGTCGATGGTCCCCGCCTCGTGGTCCCAGTCGACGTCCGCGCCCATCTCCGCGACGATCTCGACGATCGCCTTGTCCCCCTGCGCGCTGGGCTGGGCGCCCTCGACCCGGACGCCGTCGTCGCCGGCGATCGCGCCCGCGGCGAGCAGGTAGGATATCGAGGAGAAGTCGCCGGGGACGCGGTAGTCGCCCTCGGTCGGGTCGTAGCGCTGGCCGCCCGCGACGGTGAAACCGCGCTCGGTTTTCTCGGCCTCGACGCCGAAGTCGGCGAGCACCTCGAGCGTGATGTCGACGTACGGCGCCGACTTGAGCTCCGTCTCGAGGTCGATCTCGAGTCCCCTCTCGGTTACCGCGCCGGCCATCAACAGAGCGGTGATGTACTGCGAGGAGACGTCGCCGGGAATCGAGACCTCGGTACCGGAGATCGGTCCCGTGACCACCAGCGGCGCCTGGCCGTTGCCGCGGGTGCTGAACGCGTCGCCGCCCAGCTCGGCGATGGCCTCGAGCAGCGGTCCCTGCGGCCGGCTCCGGAGCGACTCGTCGCCAGTGAGCACCGACGTTCCGTCGGCGAGCGCCGCCGCGGCCGTGACGAGACGCATCGTCGTCCCGCTGTTCTCACAATTGATGACGTCGTCGGGAACGCCGGGCTGACCGTCGAAGCCGGCGATCTCGAGAGTGGCGTCCTCGTCGCGGTCGACGCTCCCGCCGAACAGGGAGACGGCGCGGGCGGTGGCCTTCGTGTCGGCGCTCCAGAGGGCGTCCCGGACCGTCGTCCGCGAAGCGTAGCCGGCCGCGAGGATCGCCCGGTGGGTGTAGCTCTTGGAAGGTGGCGCTCGAGCCCGTCCCGCGACGCGGGAGGGGGTGATGGTGACATCCATACCGACTTCTGGGAAGGGGCGCCCTATCACGGTACCGATGCTGGTGATATTGCAGCCGGCGTGCTCCGACCGATCGGCCTCTCGAGACGGCGGCGGTCGCGCTCAGCGCTCGGGACGCACCGCGTCCTCGACGGCCGTGTCGCCGCCGAAGAGTCTGATCGTCGCGCCGATCGTCGCCTCGGTCTCGAGCGCGGCGACGACTGCCTGAGCGACGTCGGCACGCGGAATGTCGTCGCCGCCCTCGTCGCGGTACTCGAAGCTCGCCGAGACGCGGCCCGTTCCCTCGTCGTCGGTCAGCGCCGTCGGCCGGAGGATCGTCGCGTCGAGCGCGGACGCCTCGAGGAAGTCGTCGGCACAGCGCTTGGCGACCCAGTACGGACGCATCGCCTCGGGGTCGCCCAGCGGTTCGCTGGCACGGTAGGCACTGATCATCACGAACCGGTTGATCCCACGCTCGAGGCACGCGTCGATGGCTCGTCGCGCCCCCCAGAGGTCGATCAGTAACGTCTTCCCCCAGTCGGTACCCCCGCCCGAACCGGCGGTGAAGACGACGGCGTCGGCGCCCTCGAGGGCCGACTCGAACTCGCCCTCGAGGTCGCCCAGGCGCGGCTCGCCGCCGCGCTCGCGAATCTCGTCGAACTGGGACTCGTCCCGCACGACGCCGATCGGGTCGTGGCCGGCCTCCGCGAGGCGGGGCAGTAGCTCGCGGCCGATTCCGCCGTTCGCGCCGATAACTGCGACGTGCATCGTGTGTCGTACCACCGGGGCGCCGTCGATAGGTGCTGCGGTCGACGAACCCCGGGCGAGCGATTTCGAGCCGCGAGAGACTGTCGCCGAGAAGAGTGACGGGTGCGGTGCGTTACTCGTCCGTCGGACCGGCCACGACGTCGTCCTCGAGCGCGCCCTCGCCGGTCTTCCCCATCGCCTTCTCGACGACGCAGTCCTCGAGGACGAGCACGTCCAGTCCCATCCCGTAGAAGTCCTTGACCGCCTCGGTGGGCGTGTTGACGATCGGTTCGGCGTGGTCGTTGAACGAGGTGTTCAGGACGACGGGAACGCCGGTAATGGACTCGAACTCCGAGATCAGCCGATGGTAGCGGGGGTGCTGGTCCTCGCGGACGGTCTGGGGTCGCGTCGAGTCGTCGGCGGGGTGGAGCACCGCCTCGAGTTCGTCGACCTTCTCGGGGCGGACGTCGAAGGTGTCGATCATGAACGGGGCGGGTTGGCCGTCGATCAGGTACTCCTCGGCCGCGGACTCGAGCATCGACGGGGCGAAGGGGCGCCACTCCTCGCGGTGTTTGACGAACTTGTTGACCCGATCCCTCGACTCGGCGGTGCGGGGATCGGCGAGGATGCTCCGGGCGCCCAGTGCCCGGGGGCCCATCTCCATCCGACCCTGGAACCAGCCCACGAGGGCGCCGTCGGCCAGCCGTTCGGCGACGTAGGCCTCGAGGTCGTCGGGTTTCCCGTACCGGATCTTGTTCGTCTCGAGCAGCGATTCGATCTCGCTCGTTTCGTACTCGGGGCCGAGGTAGACCGTCGTCTGGCTCTCTACGTCGGCGGGTCGCCGATCGAGCCAGCCGGCGCCGAGCGCGAGCCCCGCGTCGTGGGCGACGGGCTGGATGAACGTGTCGTCGACCGCCTCGAGCTCTCGCACGCTCTTGTTGAGCTTGCAGTTCAGCGCGACGCCGCCCGCGAGCGCGACGTCGTTCGACCGGGAGGCGCCGAGGTAGCCGTCGACGATCTCACAGACCGTCTCCTCGAGCAGTTCCTGGGCGGTGCGGGCGAGGTCCTTTTCCCACTGGTCGAACTGGCCGGGCTCGTCGTTTCGCGACCGGCCGAACGCGTCCTCGAGCTGGCGGACGCCGTAGCCGGTCCCCCAGCGTTTCGTCAGCGCCGTGACGTCGTAGTCGACGCCGGTGTCGATCAGGCTCCGAAGGGTGCGTTCGATCTCGGGGCGTCGCTCGCCGTAGGGGCCGAGCCCCATGACCTTCCCTTCGCCGTTGAACATGCGATACCCGAGGAACTCGGTGACGATCGCGAAAAAGAGCCCGAGGCTGTTCGGGTGTTCGTAGGTCCGAACCCGTGCCAGGCCGTCGGGGGTGCCCCGCCAGATCACCGTCGAATCGTACTCGCCTTTCGCGTCGATCGTCAGGATCAACGCGTCGTCGAACCCGGAGGGATGGAACGCGCTCGCGGCGTGACAGCGGTGGTGGGAGAGACACTCGACGGGGGGGACCGGCGTCCCGATCGACTCGAGTTTGCTCTCGACCTGTCGGGTCGGGAAGAACCGACTCCGGATCTCGTCGACGACGGTCTCCTCGAGCGCCGACACCTTCCTGGCGAGACCTGGCGCCGTGATCGCGTCGGTGACGTAGTGACGGCGGATTCTGGCGCGAAGTCGGGGGTCGTAGGGAAGGAGGATCCGCTCGAGGTCCGCGAGCTCGAGGTCCCGAGTCTCGAGACAGGCGCGGATCGCCCGCTCGGGGAACGTGTCGACGGCGTGTTTGTCCCGCGTCAGCCGCTCCTCTTCCATGCCGAACACTGGCGTACCGTTCTCGAAGAGGACGGCGCTTGGATCGTGCTGGCCGTACAGTCCGATCGCGGGCTTACAGGCGACGATATACGATGGCGAACTCATTCGCGGGGGACTCGTTCCACCACTCGGTGAAGGGAGTTGAAAGTCTTCCCGGAAATCGTCTCACCCAGAAAAACGTCGGATATATATCAGTGTCGACAGTATCGACGGGCGTGCAACCGAACGCCGGTGACGATCCCGGGTCAGTGCTGGATCTGCTCGCGGATCCGTACGCCCGACGCATTCTGACGGCGGCCAACGGCGAGCCGATGACCGCGAAGGCGCTCAGTGAGGCCTGCGACGCCTCGCTTCCGACGATCTACCGCCGGGTCGACACCCTCGATGACCAGGGACTGCTCGAGGAGACGCGGGTCGTCGATCCGGACGGCTCGCATCGACGCGTCTACCGGACGACCGTCGAATCCGTCCGCGCGACGCTCGAGGGCGACGAACTTCAGGTCGTGGTCGACACCCGAGACGACCTCGCCAGCAACTTCACCGACCTCTGGGAGGAGCTCCGGGGTGGCGACTGATGGAGCCGACGGTCGTCGGGGCGTCGGTCCTCTCCGGGGTCGACGCGCTGGCCGCCTACGGGGCGAAACTGGTCGTCCTCGCGTTGAGCCTGACGATCGCGTACCTGGCCTACCGCGGCTACCGCCAGAGCGGGCGCGAGCCGATGCTGTACGTCTCCGGCGGGTTCGTCTTCATCGGCGCCGGAGCGATCTGTGAGGGGATGCTGTACGATCTGGCCGGGGTCTCGATCTCCGCGGCCGGCCTCGTCCAGGCCGCACTCGTCTCCACCGGGATGGTGCTGATACTGTTCTCGCTGCGCTCGGGTCCGTAGGCGCGACGCCGGTTCGCAACCCCCGTAATTATGTGGGACGGTTCCGGAACCACGTGACATGGAACCCGATCTCGATCCGCTGGTTGCCGTCCTCGAGGACGGCACCCTCGACGGTTACCTCATCGACGACGACGATTCTGACTCCGATCAGCGCTACGTCTCCGGCTTCACGGCGCCCGACGCCTACCAGACGCTCGTCACTGCCGACGGCGACATCCACCTGCTGGTCTCGGGGCTCGAGTACGGCCGCGCGACGAAGGAGGCCGACGCCGACTCCGTGAGCCGGCGCTCGGAGTACGAGTATCAGGCGCTGGTCGCCGAGCACGGCTCCTACGAGGGGACGGTGCGAACGATCGCCGCGTTTCTCGCGGATCACGGCGTCGACTCGATCGCCGTCCCGCGGAACTTCCCGACGGGAACCGCCGACGGGCTCCGGGAGCACGGCCTCGAGGTCGACGTCGAACGCGAGGGCGTCGTCGAGGGAATCCGCGCGACCAAGACGCCCTGGGAGGCAAACCAGATCAGCGCCACCCAGTCGGCCAACGAGGGCGCGATGGCCGTCGCCGAGCGACTCATCGCGACGGCCGAGATCGAGGACGGTATGCTCGTCCTCGACGGCGAGGAGCTGACCAGCGAGCGGGTCAAGGAGGAGATCGAGATCGCGCTGCTCCGCCAAGGGTGTGCGCTCGACGAGACGATCGTCGCCTGCGGTCCCGACGGCGCCGATCCGCACAACCGCGGTAGCGGCACGTTAGCGGCCGGCGAACTGATCGTGATCGATATCTTCCCCCGGGACAAGGGTACCGGCTACTTCGGCGACATGACCCGCACGTTCGTCCGCGGCGAGCCCAGCGAGGAGGCCCGACGGCGGTACGACGTCACCCGCGAGGCGTTCGAGGCCGCCCTCGAGGCGATCGAACCCGGCGTCACCGGCGCGACCGTCCACGACGCGGCCTGCGACGTCATCGAGGACGCCGGCTACGAGACGCTCCGGAGCGATCCGAGCGCCGAGACCGGCTTCATCCACAGCACCGGCCACGGCGTCGGTCTCGACATCCACGAGCAGCCGAGCCTCTCGCCGACCGGGGAGGAGCTCGAGCCCGGCCACGTCGTCACGGTCGAACCCGGCATCTACGATCCCAAAGTAGGCGGAGTCCGCATCGAGGACCTGGTGGTCGTCACCGAGAACGGCTACGAGAACCTGACCGAGTACCCGATCCGACTCGAGCCGCGAGCGAACTGAGCGGTTCGCGGCGCAGCGATCTAATTTCAACCACTATGCTACAGAAAGCATTTAATCGAGCACTATCTACAAAAAGGTAGCCGGGACTGATTCCCCCCACTGCGTCCGAATCGCTGGTACGCCATCCCGACTGATCCACCCCTCTTCCCCCCTTTCGCTCGGTAGCGACCTCGATCGACCGCTCAGTCCCGACGACCGACGGCGATTCGCTCGCCGACCTCGAGGCCGCTTCGCAGCGCCGCGTGGATCCGTCCCTCGCCGGCGACCCAATCCCCCACGCAGTACAGCCCCTCCGACTCGGCTCGCTCCAGCGAGTCACTCGAGGCGCCGTCCTCGGGGATCGCGTAGCGCCAACCCTGATGGTCGGTCCACTCCGGATCGGTGAGGCGGTCGTCCTCGAGCAGTCCGGCGGTCAGCGCGGCGAGTTCGGCGAGGTTGCGCTCCGGGTCGCCGTCGTAGTGGTCGACCGACCACTCGTGGCTGGCCTGGACGATCAGCAGGGAGTCGCCGTCGGGAACGTGGCCGGGCTTGCACTCCTCGCGGCTGACCCAGCCGATCTCGTGGTCCTTGTCGGTGTTGACCAGCGCGTAGTAGGGGACGTCGAGTTCGAACGGGTAGCGAAAGACCCCGGTCCACACCCGGCGGTAGGAGACCTCGGCGAGCGCCTCGAGCAGCGACTCCCGTCGGTCCGACTCCCACACACTCGACTCGAGCAGCGCGGCCGTCTGGGGGGCCGGCGGGTTCAGGAGGACGGTATCGTACGGCCCCCAGGGCTTGCCGGCGGCATCCTCGAGGGTCCACGTGCCGGCGCCCTCGTCCCGCACCAGTCGCTCGACGCGCGTCTCGCGGTGGACCGTCGCGCCGGTGCTGGCGAACAGCCGCTTCGCGAGCTGGGTAAGCCCCCGCCGGTACGTCCACTTGTGATCGTCCGCGTCGCGGCCGGGTTCGATCGCGCCGTCCCGGTCGAAGGTCCACACCGGTTCCTCGATGTCGACGAGTCCCTCCGTCGGGAGCGTTTCCGTCACCAGCTCGACGACCCGCTCGTCGTCGGCCTTGAGGTAGTTCGCGCCGTAGTCGTAGACGACGTCGTCCCGGCGACGAGTCGCGGCCCGCCCGCAGAGCCCGCCTGACTTCTCGAGTACCGTCACCGAAACGTCGTCGGTCGATTCCTCGAGGGCGAACGCCGCGCCGGCGGCGCCGACGCCCGCGCCGACGATCCCGATCCGTTTCATATACCGCGTTCGAGGCCGACCCGGAAGTACCCTTCCGCAGCCGGCGTCGATTGCCGGCTGTCGCGGCGCCTCTCGAGAACGGTCGTTCGATGGTTCGTCTCGCTGAAGGTTCGACGGCTCGAGGGGGCTACCGGGGATCGACCACGCGGCCGAGAAACAGCGTCACCCCGGTTTCGCGGTCCCGGATCAGGAACAGAAACGGCCGATCGACGACCATCCGGAAGTCGACGGCGGGCGCGGAGTCAGCACCTACCTCGAGGCGTCGTCGCGACCGAACCGCCACCAGAGGGCGCCGCTCCCGACGCGGTCGCGAGCCGTCGCCTCGATAGCTTCATACTCTTGACTCGTTACTGACATCGGAAGACTCCGAGGCAGGGTGAAAGGGGCGTTTGAGCTAGGACTGGAGCGGGGACCAACCGGGAGCCTACTACAGGCCCCGTCGCTACTTGCCGTCGGAAGCGTGTCGCGGGCGGGGCGTCGCCGCTCGACGCTCCGCGAACCGTCCGCCGACGTAACCTCCCAGCGCGCCGAGGGCGCCGGCGAGGGTCGCGACGAGCAGCGCGGTCAGCAACAGCGTCGCCCCGACGACGACCGCTTCCCCGACCTGACCGATCGTCAACAGCCCTGCGATCAGCCCGCCGAGGACGAAGACGAGAACCGCGAGGACCGGTAGCACCGGGAGGAACCCGGCGAGTGCCCCGACGCTGACCGTGCGCTCGGACTCGGCGCGCTCGAGGTAGCCCGCCAGCGCACCGCCCAGCGGCGGCGAGAACGGGACGAACGACAGCACGACCGTGACGACGGCGCCGAGGACGGCGTAGGTTCCGTACGAACTGACGGGCTCGCCCGCCGCCGTCCGACGGTGGGCGCGACGCCTCGCGGCGAGGTAGCCGACGGCGACCAGCACCGCCCCGATGCCGACCACCAGCAGTCCCGTCCCCGTCCACGAAACGACGGCGTCGGCCACCTCGAGCGCCTCGGCGTCCGTCAGCTCCGTCGTTCCGACCGTGACCGTCACCGTCCCGTCCTCGATCCCCGCCGCGAGCTCGTCCCGGTCGACGAGGAAGACGAGCGCGCTGCCGGCGACGACCGAGAGCAGGCCGAGCAGCGCGACGACGGTCGCGAGGATCCAGTCGACGAACTCCGGTAACGGCCCGTCGGCGGTCGGATGTCCCTCACGGTCTACCCGCTCGGTTGGTGTCGACCCCATGACACGCGTTCGTACGTAACGCGGTTCCTTATAGCTCGCTGGAGACCGAGATGGGCTCGACCGAACCCGAGCCGTGAGGAGCGACCGTTAGGCCGCCTCATCCTCGAGGTACGACGGCCGCTGCTCGTACTCGATCGGATCGTGAACAC
Organism: Natrialbaceae archaeon; assembly: GCA_003559215.1. Lineage (GTDB taxonomy): Archaea > Halobacteriota > Halobacteria > Halobacteriales > Natrialbaceae > Natronococcus. The sequence continues at coordinate 2,374 of PWMF01000041.1, read as the reverse complement.
CGAGGCGCTGAAACGCCTGCAGGCGGTAGGCGCAGGCATCACAGGTGCCACAGGCGGGCTCGTTCTCGCGGTAACAGCTCCAGGTGTGTTCGTAGGGGACCTCGAGCTCGAGCCCCTGTTCGGCGATGTCGGTCTTCGATAGCTCGACGAACGGCGCCTCGATCGCGATCTCGGTCTCGGGTTTCGTGCCGACGTCGACGACCTGTTCGAAGGCCTCGAAGAACTCGGGCCGGCAGTCGGGGTACCCCGAGAAGTCCTCGCTGTGGGCGCCGATAAAGACCGCCTCACAGCCGTTGGCCTCGGCGTAGGAGACCGCCATCGCCAGCAGGTTCGCGTTGCGGAAGGGGACGTAGGAGGTGGGAATCTCGTCGCTGTCCATGTCGGCGTCGGCGACGTCGAGCTCGTCGTCGGTGAGACTCGAGGCGCCGATCGCCGAGAGGTGGCCGGTCTCGATCCGCAGGAAGTCGGCGGCGTCGAACGCCTCGGCGAGCCTGCGGGCACACTCGAGTTCGCGGTCCTCGGTGCGCTGACCGTAGGATGTGTGCAGGGCGTATATTTCGTAGCCCCGCTCGCGGGCGACGGCGGCCGCAGTGGCGCTGTCCATCCCTCCCGAAAGGAGGACGACGGCGCGTTTCTCGGTCGGTTCGTCGGTCGTGGGATCGGTGGAGTCTGACATGCTACGTTTCGGGGGCGTCGTTCCAGAGGTCGACGTGCAGGCGTGGGGTATACCGAAAGCCGTGCTCCATCGCCAGCTCGGCGACGCGGCTGCGGGTTTCGGCGAGGCGCTCTCGAGTGGCGCCCTCGGGCATCAGGAGGACGTCGTCGTCTCGGATCGGCTCGCTCGTTACGCCGCGGAGCTCCTCGAGCAGGTCGATGATCTCGGGCATATCGTCCTCGTCGGTGACGACGAACTTCAGCTGGAAGTCGTAGTCCTCGACGAGCGCGGAAAGCGCCTCGAGGTCGATGCGCTCGTTCTCGTGGCGTTGTTCCCACTCACCCTCTCCTTGGTTCACGGCTCCCTCTGGTCGCCGTTCACCGTTCCGAGATTCCTCCGGAATCTCGCTTCTCGGGTCGCGCTCCGGCGTCGGCGTCGAACTCTCGAGTTTCGGGCTGATCGAGGCGAGGGCGATCGGGGCCTCGCGGTGGATCGTGCCGTTGGTCTCGACGGTGGTGTGGTAGCCCCGCTCGTCGAGCGCCTCGAGCAGGTCGACGCTCTTCTCGTGGAGCAAGGGTTCGCCACCCGTGAGGACGACGTGGTCCGCCGGGTGGGAGTCGACCTCGGCGACGATCTCCTCGAGGCTCATCCAGGCGTGGGTCGGCTCCCAGGAGGTGTGGTAGGAGTCGCAGAACCAACAGCGGAGGTTACAGCCGCTGGTGCGGACGAACACCGACGGAACCCCGGCGAGGGTTCCCTCCCCCTGCAGCGAGTAAAACAGTTCGTTGATCGGGAGGCCCTCGCGGTCCGCTCGCCGCGCGTCGCCGGCGGCCTCCCGGTCGACGGAGTCGGAGACGGGCATCTCAGAGCCGTCCCCCACCGCAGAGTTCGCTCGTCTCGTTGACCTGGACGGCGACGTCGACGACGGTGTCGGGCAGGGCCGCCTCGAGTTTCTCCTCGAGGAGGACGCTCATCACCTCCGCCGTGGGCGGGTGCTCGAGGACGACGACGCCGTCGTCGTCGCCGGCTTCCTCGAACGCCTCGACCAGGGGGTCGCCGCGCTCGAGCAGGAACATGTGATCCCACTCGTCGATTACCTCGGTAATATCGCCCTTGTCGGCGACCCACCCCTCCTCAGTGAGTTCGCCCTCGACTCTGACTGCCACCTCGTAGTTGTGGCCGTGCGGGCGGGAACACTTCCCGTCGTGGTGCAGAAGGCGGTGGCCGGCGCTGATCCGGATCGGCCGATCCCGGCCGACGTGGAGGACTCGGCGGGTGCCGGCCACGCTCTCCTCGCGGACGGCGAGCTTCTCGGTCATATCTGGATATTCTCCTCGGAATACTTAGACCGGTCGGTCCGCGCTCGAGCCGACGGTCCAAACCTAAGAGGTGAGAGAGAAAGAGTACGTTTCCGCTGTTCTTCGCTCCGCGGCGGAAGGGGAGAGTGCGTTTCCGCTGTGACCGCGAATCGGCCGACTCCAACTGATTCTCTCGAGACGTCGGCGAGGTTGCGGAGCCAACTCCGTCGTGACACCCTTCGAGGTTCGATGATGCCAGCGCCGCTGTATTACCGGATCGTGCGCGAAGGTTCATCCGACGACCAGGATTGGCTCTCGAAAACCGTACTCCCAACCGCCGTTACCAGTCGTTGGTAGTACAGTTTCGTTATTCAGTCTGGGGTGTGAATCTGAATTGGCCGATTCGTTACCTACAGATGCG
>PWMF01000060.1 GCA_003559215.1 Natrialbaceae archaeon | reverse complement strand
AGCGGGCCCGGAGTGACCGCCCACACTCGAGTACAACCGGAAACACGGTGATCCGGATAACGGTGCCGCGAACGTCCGTGTCGGTATGGATCATTTATGTGGTGCCCGGAGAATACAATAATCAATAATGGATACCTCAAATGCCGAGCGGGGGAACGGGATCCGGGAGCGAATCGCCGCTGCCGATCTCCCGGCGGGCTGGCGGTACGACCCGGACTGGACGTGGGAGGCGGTCGACGCCGTGGTGTACCACGACTCGCTCTTCGAGGTTCTCGACGGGACCGGCGTGGAGAGCTACGTCGTCGAAATTAGAGAGTCGGAACTCCTCCTCCGGCGTGTTCGTCGGAACGACGATAACGACATCGTCGACCGACTGGATCGAACGAACGAGGCCGATGACCTCGAGTCACTGCTCGAGGCTGTGGAGGTGTAACGTCGTCGAAAAGGGCTGATGGCCGGACCGGAGTTCGCGTACTATGGCTGTCGAGCGTATTCCGTCGGCCAGTGTCCGCTCCGGAGCGATTCGGCAAATACTTTCTGGCCATTATGGTACGAACAGAACAGACAGTGCATCGGCTGGTGCGTGGCTGTCACAGAGAGGCCGTCGTAAGGCATCGTCGTTCTTCAGTCTCCGCTACGAAGCCGCGAGGAGCGCCTTGGAACGCCGTAACACGGTTCAGAACGACACCACTCTCGAGTTCAGATGTGTGTGGCGAAACCGACCGGGGATCGGTACCCTCGATCGGTCCGTAGCGAGCACCGACCTCGAGCGAGCCCACCACGACTCTCGAGCGTCGGGACGCGACGATAGTAACGGGCATCCCACCCGTGGTACCGATCTGCCGATTCACAGTCGGTCACTCTACGATAAATACTTTCGTCAGACATTCTGTTGACTGATACCAATTAGAGCTGAGGGATCGTCGCTCGAGACGGAGGGGCGATCGAGTCGAAAGACGAGCTACCCCTCGGGATCGTCGTCGACGGTCGCGCGGCGACGCAGCCACTCGAGGCCGAGCGCGCCGCCGGCGATCCCGGCACCCGCCGTGAACCCGGGCATCCCTTCGGTGTCGTCACCGTCGCCGTTCCTCTGTTCGTCGGCGCCGTCAGCATCGTCCGCACCGGTCGTCCCATCGACGTCTTCATCGTCGGAGCCGGCATCCGCGTCACTTGCGTTGGTTTCGTCGTCGTTCCCGTCCGCGCCGGTCGCGTTATCGTCTGCAGACTCGCCGTCGTCGCCGGCACCGGTGCCGTCGGTCGCGTTGCCGTCGTCCTCGCCCGGTTCGTACTCCGCGTCCTCGTCGGCCTCATCACTGTCGGACGCCGACTCGTTCGTTTCGTTGCCGTTCGCGTCGGTATCCGTTTCGTCGCCGTCTGCGTCGTCCGTCTGATCGCTCCCGTCCGCGTCGTCCGTCTGACCGTTCCCGTCCGTTTCGTCGGATTCCTGCTCGTCCGCTTGCTCCTCGTTTTCCTCGGTCTCCGCCTCTTCGTCCGGTTCGTCCTCGTCGTCAGCTTCGGTTTCCTCGTCGGCCGCTTCCTGCCGGAGCGCGACGAGCCCGTTCTCGCCGGTCGTGTAGAGCGTGTCCTCGGTGACGGCGTACCACTCGGCCAGCGCGTCGACGTCGACGATCGGGTGGGTAAACGTCCACTGTTCACTGCCGTCAGCGAGGTCGAATCCGTACACTGCGCGCTCGTTGTACCCCGGGTAGTACGGAACGACGATCGTGTCCCCGACGATCGAGGGGTCCCGCCAGCCGGTCGTTCCGCCGACCTGCTCCCAGCCGTCGCCCGTCTCGTAGTTGTGAATCCGGAGCGCGTCGCGACTGACGGCGACTCGAGTCTCGTCGGTCGCCGCGGGTGCGAACACGTTCGGAACCGCGTCAACGCGGTCGCCGGTCGCCGCATCGACGACCGGGAAGTCGTCTTCGGGGCTTCCGCTGACGTACACGCGCTCGTCGGTCGCCGCGATCCCGGAAAACGAGAGCCCGCTGAAGTCGCGTCGCCAGTGGGTCCACTCGGTCTCGCCGTCGGCGGCGTCGAACGCGGCACACCCCGCGTCGCTGGCGACGGCGTATACGAGTCCGTTCGTGACAGCGACGGGCGCGGACTCGAAGGACACGACGTGACTCTGAGGTTCCGGTGCGATCTCGTCCGCCGCTTCCTCGAGTTCGACCGTCTCCCGGCTCCAGCGCACCGAGCCGTCGGTCAGGTCGAGCGCGAACAGCGACTCCTCGGCGACGGCGTAGACGTTTCCGTCGGCGACGGTCGGGCTCGTCACCGCCGGTTCCTGGTCGTCCGTCGCGTCGTCGAACGTCTCGCTCCAGCGCACGGTGCCGGTGTCGGCCTCCAGCACGGTCAGTTGCTCGCCGCCGACGACGACGCGATCGCCGACGACCGCCGGCGTTCCGCCGGCGCCGATCTCCTCGCTCTCCCACAGTACGGATCCGTCGGCATCATCGAGAGCGTGGACTGCCCCTCCCGTTCGAAGGTAGACCGTTCCGTCGACGATCGCGGCTCGACCGCCCTCGTCGTACTCCCACGCAACCGTTTCCGGTTCGGGGAACGATCCCTCGGACGGGACGTACGCGGTGTTACCCGCCGTCCCCCGGTACGAGGACCAGTCAGTTGGCTCCTCGGGCGACGAGTCGCTCCCTCCACCGGTTTCCGCGATACCGCTCCCCGTCGTCGTGATGACGGTCCCGATCGAAATCGCTGCTCCCGTCGCCAGTACCGACCGCCGCCTCCAACCCGACATGTCTGTCTCAGGTGTTATCGAACACCTATATAGTTCCCTTGCTTATCGTTCTCATGATAGTTTTCGCTCGAGCGGCGGAACGCAACCGCTACGGGAAAACGAGAACGGACAGTCGAAACGCCGTCCTTCGATCCGTAGCGGCGGTGGCGCTAGACGACCAGACCGCCGATAGGGCTGCGCCCGCCGTTAGCATCGATCCTCGATTCCAGTCAGATTTGCTGCTTGGATTTTATCATACAAAGAATAGTAGTTTAGCTTGCTACTGAATATCGTTCTATCCTGGCGAAAGCTCTGTTATCCTCTCTCAAAGCGGTTCAGTGCTGTTGCCGACCGCTTGTCGTTCGCCCGAGACACGTAATGTGACGAGTTCGCCGTCGTCCTTCTCCTGCCGGGGAAATCGAGCTTTTGTTCTCGAGCGTGCTTTGAGCGTAGTATTATTGTCCTGCAGACTTGAACGTCGCGTATGGCCCCCCGTCGTTCCCTCCAGGCGACCGTCACGGCAGGTGCGCCTAGCGGCTGTCGCGCATCGAGCGAAAAGAAGGGCGAGCGTAGCCTTCTAAGGGAAATAGACTCCGATCTTACGCAGTTTACGGACGCGTTTCGTGTCCGGACGACCGTCGCTACGGACGCCCGTTCGCCCGTCACGATCGATGACGGGGGAACATCCGAGAGCGAACGAGCCGTCGATCCCCCGCTATGAGCGGTCCGCGAGTCTCGGTGATCGTTCCCGTCTACAACGACCCGGCGGGGCTCCGGCGGACGCTCGAGGCGCTCGTCGATCAGACGTACGGCAGCTACGAGGTCGTCGTCGCCGACAACGGCTCGACCGACGCCACTCCGACCACCGCCCGTTCGTACCGGGACTCGCACCCGGACCTGCTTACCGTGGTCACCGAATCCGAGATCCAGAGCTCGTACGCGGCCCGAAACGCCGGTATTCGGGCCGCCGATTCCGAGAGCGAGATTCTCGCCTTCCTCGACGCCGATACGACCGTCGACGACGACTGGCTCGAGGGTGCGGTCGCCGCGATGGAAGGCGAGGGGTGCGATTACATGGGTTGTCGAGTCGAGATCCCCCGGAAGGCCGACGAGGGCATCATCGCACGCTACAATCGGTTGACCGGGTTCCCGGTCGAACGGTACGTCCGCGAGGTCGGGTTCGCCCCGACGACCTGTCTGCTGGTCCGTCGTGAGGTCCTCGAGTCCGTAGGCGGCTTCGATCAGCGGCTGGTCTCGGGCGGCGACCTCGAGTTCGGTCGTCGGGTTCGACGGGCCGGCTGGGAGCTCCACTACGAGCCGAGCGTCACCGTTTTTCATCCACCCCGGTCGACGCTCCGGTCGATGGTCCAGAAGTACGTTCGAATCGGGCGAGGTATCGAGCAAAAGCGTCGCCTTCACCCCGAACTCGATCACGGGCGGGGGCTCACCAACCCGCGCCAGTACCTCCCGCCGAAGCCGTCGACGGTCCGTGCGGAACTCCTCGAGGTCTGGAGGGAGCTATCCGCTCTCGAGAAGCTGCTGTTTTTCGGACTGCGCTACGTGCTCGATCTCTCGAAGCGAGCGGGCCAGCTTCGAGAGGTCCGAAATCGAACGGCCGGATCGGAGTAGCGAGTCTCGTCTCCAAACTGCCGCACACGCCCGCGTTCGAAACCCGCACGTGACGAGCGGATCGGGGCCGTCACTGCATCGCGTAGAGGTCGGCGTACCGTCCCTCTTCCTCGAGGAGCTCGCCGTGGTCGCCCTGTTCGATGATCCGTCCGTCCTCGAGGGTGTGGATCCGGTCCGCACCGCGGACGGTCGAGAGGCGGTGGGCGATCGCGAGGATCGCGTAGTCCCGCTCCATCTCCTCGATCGCGGTGTGGACTCGGTCCTCGATCCCCGAGTCGAGGTCGCTGGTGGCCTCGTCGAGGATGAGGAGGTCCGCGTCCTTCAACAGCGCGCGGGCGAGCGCGACGCGCTGGCGCTGGCCGCCCGAGAGGCGGACGCCATCGTCCCCGAGTTCAGTGTCGTAGCCTTCGGGGAGTTCGTCCAGGAACTCGGTGACGTGAGCGATCTCGCAGGCCCGCTCGATCTCGCTCTGGGTTGCGTCCCGGTTGCCGATCGTCACGTTGTGTCTGAGGGTGTCGTTGAACAGGAACGGTTTCTGGCGTACGACCGCGACCCGGGAGCGCCACTCGGTAAGGTCGTACTCCTCCAGCGGTCTGCCAGCGACCGTGATCTGTCCGCTGTTGGGGTCGTACAGCCGCGCGAGCAACACCGCAGCCGTCGACTTCCCGGCTCCGGAGGCGCCGACAAACGCGACGAACTCGTTAGAGTCGATGCGAAACGAGACGTCTCGAAGCACCGGTTCCTCGTCGTAGGCGAAGGAGACGTTGTCGAAGGTGATGGGGAACGGACTGTCCGGGATCGGCCGGTCGCCGCCGGTCGGTTCCTCGCGCCGTTGAAGCTCTTCGACGAAGTTCTGCGTCCGAATGAGGTGTGGGAATCTACCCTCGACCCGGTAGAAGTAGTTGTTCGCCTGGCTCAGTCGCGGCGCGAGCTGGAACATCGCGAACAGGAACATCCCGAGCGCCGCCAACGAGAGTCCGGTAAACCCGATCGCGACGTAGATGAGCGCGAACACCATCGCCGCCGCCGTGAAGTTGTAGACGTTGTCGATGAGCGCCTCGTTGCGACCGAGCTTGATCGAGGATTCGGTGTAGGTATCGATGTGGGTCGAGAACCGCTCGAGGAGTTCGTCGCTCAGCGTGAACAGCTTCACATCCCGGATCCCCTGCGTTCCCGCCTGGACCGACCGCTGAATCTCCTCGTTGGCCTGGGCGACCCGGTCCCCGATCGTGTAGCCGGGTTCGACGATCTTCCTGACGAAAAGCGTCAGCCCGCCGAGCAACACGGCTGCGGCCAGCGTCAGCGTCGGTGCGAGGTAGAGCGCGATCCCGAGGTAGACCCCGGAGAGAAGCAGTTCCTTGCTGAACTTGATCGTGTCTCGGATGACGTTGCCAGCGTGTTCGGCCTGTGTGACGATCGCGTTGAGGATGTCGTCGGACCCCTCCTCGTCGAAGTAGGCGACCTCCGCGTCGAGGGCGTTTTCGAACGCCTGGGTCTGGAGGTAGCGGACGTACTGAGTCTGGAGGGCGATCCGAAGCCACTCGACGAGGAACGTTGTCGCGAAACGAACGGCCATGATGGCGATCACGCCGAGGACGACCGTACCGAGCTCAAAGGGGATCCCGAGGAACTCGAAGGCCGCGACGAAGACGGCGGCCTCCCCGCTCGCGTCGGCGGCCGGATCGCCCGGGGACTGAACGATCTCGACGATCGGGATGATGAAACTGATCCCGATCCCCTCGAGCAGCGCGGTAACGACGCTGGCGAAAATGATGGCGACGGTAAGTAAGGGCCGAAACATCGCGACCTTGTAGAGGCCGCGAAGCTTCTCCCGACGAGAAAGATCTTGCGTATCCATTCGGTTACTGCAAATGGATTGACTACCAAGCTACTATAAGATTATCAATCTATTTCGCTCCCAGGGGCTACCGCTATCGGCCGTTGACCCACGAACCGGGGACGAGTTCCCGCAGGTCGGGGTGATCCAGGTGGATCCGAGCTCGATCGCTCAACTGCTCGAGCGAGCCGGCCCCGGCGACCTCCTCTCGAATCGCGTCCCACCGGGAGTGGCGGACGATCACGGCCGCGGGGATCGGTGCGACCGACCGCCGATCGACGCGTCCTACGACGGCGCCCCCGCCAGGCTGTTCGTCGCGGACCGGTTCTCGGAGTCGGTGCTCTACCGCTCGCTGCACCAGCGCTTCGTCGAGGACGGCGCGTGGACGGAGACACCCCTGTACGAGGCGACTCGGGAGCTACTCGAGACCGGAGATCGCCGCCACGTTTGGCACGGCTGTCGGTCCGAGGCGGAGCTCCACGATCGCTTCGCGGAGTTGGAGGAGCTGTACGCGGACGTCGCCGAGAACGGCCTCGAATCGGCGTACACCCGGCTCGAGCGAGAGGGTAGACTGACCGTTCCGGCCTGGCTGCGCGGCGAGATCACCGTCGACGTCGGTCGGGACGGCGAGCTGTTCCTGGTGTGTGGCAAACACCGCTTTACGGTCGCCTCGCTGCTCGGCGTGAGCCACGTTCCGGTGTTGTTCCTGGCTCGACACCCCGACTGGATGGCCTATCGGGATCGTGTCGCCAGGAAGGAAGTCTCCGCGGAAGCACATCCCGACCTTCGAGAGGTTCGCGAGAGGACTCCGATCCGGTGAGCCGGTGTCGGACGCGGTCGGATCGTCCTCCCGGCTCTCTCACTGCGAGCGAGGGTACGAACCACTGGAGCAGGAACAGTAGTACGCGGCTGCTACCGTCGCCGACGGTTCAACATCATGCTCAAGGAATAAGAGTGAGGACGATGCATGAGAGTGCAATGACTGAGACGCGGATCTCCGATCGGTGCGGTCCGGCGGAACGCACGACGGAACGAGAGGTCACGACGGACGTGGTTTATACCGTCGCGGACGTCTCGGATACGGACCCGGTCGACCTCCCACCGCTCTACGACGTGATCGACACCGACGCGCTGAACGACCTCGTCGCCGGGAGCCACGACGGAGCGCTTCGGACGATCTCCTTCCAGTACTGCGGCTACACCGTTACGGTTACCGGCGACGGCGATATCAGCGTGGCTTCGACCGCCTGAAACCGTCGTCCGACCCGCACGTCGCCCGACGCGGGGAACGCACCCGGCGCGCTCACGTCAGCGGCGGCGACTTTGTTTCGCTCGTGGGACGCCCTCGGCTTCCGCGACGGCGAACACGATCGTCGTCGTGAGCTCGCTATCCCGAGCGAGAGCGTACCGTCGTTGGCAGTACCGCTCTCTTCGACGCTTTGAAATCGCCAGGAAAATAACCGTATGAAATAATACCGAGTCGATGGATCTCCGATCCGATCTGCTCGAGGCGAGGCGGTTAGCCAGCGAACGCGAGTACGGCGTGCTGCTCGACGGCGCGAAGAGTCGTGCCGTCGAGCCGGTGCGCAGATTCCGGATTCGCGGGACGCTCGCGGAGATCGAGGCGACCGACGACCGGTCCGCCCGGATCGTCGCCGACGGGTTCCGGGTCGCCCTGCGGGACTCGTTTACCGCCGAGCAGCGGGCGACGTTCGAGCGGATTTCGGAGCGCAAGTCCGCGCTGCAAACCGACGAGACGGAGGTCACGTACTCGTTTCACGGGCCGAACGACGAGGGACTGACCGAAGACACGTACGAGGGACGGCGCAGCACGGTAACCGTCTCGGCGTTTCCGCATTGTCCCTCGAGGTACGGAAAGCTGCTGACGGCGCTGCTCACGCAGTACCACGCCCCCAGCGTCCTGGAGCTGGGGACCTGTCTCGGAACGTCGGCCGCCTACATCGGGGCGGGGCTGGACAGCGGCCACCTCACGACCGTCGAGGCCGGCGAGCCACAGGTCGAAATCGCCCGGGAGACGATCGCGGAGCTGGGACTCGAGGAGCGAGTGACGGTCCAGCACGGCCTGTTCCAGGACGTGCTCCTGGAGGACGGGACTGTGCCGAACTTCGACGTCGCGTTCCTGGATGGCCACCATCAGAAAGACGCGACTCTAGAGTACTTCGACGCCCTGTACGAGTTCGCGAACGGCGGCGCCGTCATCGTTTTCGACGACGTGAACGGATACTCCGAGGGGATGGACGAGGCGTGGGACGAGATCCGCACCGATCTGCGCGTCGATCTCTCGGTGTCGACGAACAGGATCGGGCTCGCCGTCGTCAAGTCGAGTATTGTGGACCCCGAGCGGTTTTCGCTGCCGTACTGAACGGGGCGGACGATCGAAGCCGCGGGAAGGATCCCCTCGCAGCCGTCGGTTATGGGAATCGTTTAGTTGCGGTGTCGGTGTATGTCTCGCAACGATGAACGAGACGCCGAACAACGGAGACGGGACCGACGTGGGCTCCCGGGACACACCGTGAACCGCTGTGAGACGCCGGTCGTACTGGCGATCTACAACCGGCCGGACACGACGGCGCAGGTAGTCAAGCGGCTCGCGGCGGTCGAGCCCGAAACCGTCTACGTCGTTGCCGACGGCCCGGTCGACGCCGAGGACGCCGAGCGCTGCCGGGCCGCACGCGCCGTCGTCGAGGAGGGGATCGACTGGCCCTGCGAGCTCCACCGTCGGTACCGCGATCGCAACCACGGCGTCTCGAGCGTCGCCAAAGGACTCGACTGGGTGTTCAGTCGCGAACGGGAGGCGATCGTCCTCGAGGACGACTGCGTGCCCAACGACTCGTTTTTCGCGTTCTGCGAGGCGATGCTCGAGCGCTACCGGGACGACGAGCGGATCATGTCGGTCAACGGGACGAACCGCCTCGAGACCTGGAAGGACGACCGCCAGGACTACCACTTCGTCACGTACCAGGGGGTGTGGGGGTGGGCGACCTGGCGGCGTGCTTGGAGAACGTACGACCCAGAGATGCACAAGTGGACGGACCCGGAGGTCAGGGACCGCGTCCGGGACGTCATCTGTGACGACGAGCAGTTCGCCTACCAGTACGAGCGGTTCCGGAAGCGCTACGAGGGAAGCTCCGTCGCCTGGAGCAAACCCTGGCGCTTCGCGATCACGGTCAACAACGGGCTCTCGGTGATTCCCTCCAAAAACCTCGTCTCGAACGTCGGGTTCGACGAGCGCGGCATTCACACGACCGATTCGGACTCCGATCTCGCCGAGATCCCGCGGTACGACCACTCGCCGTGGTACGAGGGGCCGGGCCACGTCATGCCCGACCGCCAGTACGAACGGCGGTACTTCGAGCGCTTCGAGCGGACGACCGAGCGGGAGGAAGCGGTCGAACGAGGCGTTCGGCGCGCGAAGGGCGTCGGCGCTCGGGTGCTTCCGGAGGGAGTGAAGGACGTGTTGAAGCGCCGATTCGGGCTGGGCTACTCGAAATAACGGACGTTTCGCCACGCGACGTCGGCGAGTTCGCGGCTGCGCTCGGCGAGTTCCTCGCGACGATCCTCCCCGTCCTCGGCGTACGAGCCCGCGAGCTCGACGATCGATTCGACGTGTTCGTGGAGCTCGAGGGCGTCGAACGTCGGCGCATCGAGACCGACCTGTTCGATCAACCCCATCGTCTTGTGCGTGTTCGCCGTCAGCGTGACGATCGGCGTCCCGCCGACGAGCGCGTAGATGCTCGGATGCCACCGCCCGCTGATGTAGAGCTCGGCCTGCGAGAGGACGTCGATCGCCTGGCGAACCGGCGTGTGCGGGCCGATCAGCGGATAGCCGTGGCGTTCGGCGATCGGGCGGAACAGTTCGGCGTCGCTCGAGCAAGACGCCGTCAGGACGACCGGAGCGATCTCCGCTTCGAGACGCGCACAGAGCTCCTCGAAGGCCGGCTCCGGGTCGTACGCCGGGCGGTCGGGCCGGTTGAAGATCGAACTGCCGCCGACGCAGACGTACGGTTCGCTCGGGTCGAAGCCGCTCGCCGAGTCGGGCCAGACGTCGAAGTACCCCTCGCGCCCGACCACCGACGCCCACTGCTCGCGGTCCGCGACCGGGTCGTAGGTAAACGCCGCGTCGGCGCCCATGGCATCTTCTACAGAACCCGGCAGGAAGGGTTCGGCTGCCCGTGCCGAGTACGGCTCGCGAAAGACGACGTCCTCGAGCATCGGGTACACGTTCTCGGCGAGTTCTCGCATCACCGGATCGTGGAGGTCCGCGGTGTGATTGACCAGCAGACAGGGCGTGTCGTAGCGCTGTGTCGCGAGATAAGCGAGGAAGAACATCATCCGTCCCTTCCGCTGTCGGTCGTAGATGCTCCCCTCGCCGTTGATCAGGACGACGTCGCAGGCTTCGATGGCGTCCCGTTCGAACTCGAAGCGGTCGCCGCGCTCGACCGCGTCGGCCGCGTCGGGGTACTCCTCGAACGTTACGGGCAGCTCGTCCCATCGGCCCACGAGGGACTTGTACCGCTTGTAGGCGCCGCGACGATCGCTCGAGGGCAGTGCCCGAAGCGCACGCAATGCCTTCGGCCTGACGTCGGCCTGCTGGAACGCGAACTTGCTTAACCGTGCGGGAAACGCTCCCGGCTCGGTGACAGCCTCGCCCAGTCGACGGGGATCGTCCATGCGTTCTAACTGCAGCGTGTGAGCGATGTCGCCGCCGGCATCGTCGACCATCCGCCGAAGCGCGCGGGTTGTCCCCCGGCACCCCCAGTTCGAACTCGTCGTCGTGTCGTTGACGAAGAAGACGTTCATTGTGGCGGGGCCTCGCTGACGAGCGGCTCGAACCCGCTCGTCCGGGCGATCGCCTCGAGACGCTCGAGGTCTTCGGGGGTGTCGATCTCGCCGCTGAGCTGTCGCGGCATCTCGTGGATGCCGATCTCGCCGCCGAGGCGACAGCCCTCGCGCTCAAGCAGGTCGGTGCGGACCGCGTAGATCGAGCCGTTCTCGCGGTACCAGCCGTCCATCTCCTGGCGCATTGGCCGATCCGCCGGATCGTAGTTGATCGGCTCTGCCCCGTTGTCGCTGTCGTTCCAGAAGAACGCGTGTTCCTCGCAGGCGCTCAGCGCCGAGTCGTACCCCTCTTCGGTGAGCAGCGCCACCGCGTCGTCGATATCGGTCGGTCGGCGAAGCGGCGATGTACACTGGAGCAAGACGACGATCTCGGGCTCCGTTCCGGCGGCCCGGAGCTCCTCGACGCCGTGGAGCAGCGCCGCCTCGGTCGGGGAGCGGTCGCCCGCGATCTCGGCCGGGCGCTCGATGACGCTCGCGCCGGCCTCGCGGCTCGTCGCCGCGATCTCGTCGTCGTCGGTCGAGACGTAGGTCGCGTCCACGAGATCGCTCTCGAGGGACTGTTCGATCGTGTGGGCGATCAGGGGTGACCCGAGGAAGGGAACGATGTTCTTCTTGTGAATACCTTTGCTGCCACCGCGAGCGGGGATGATGGCGGCGATCATACTGTTCGATGAACGGTCGTCCGAGCGATACCATAAAGCCCGGCAACATATTCCGACCGGGTCGTGTGCGGAGCGGGAAACTTATGAAACATCAGCCGACACGAATGATCGTGAACGACCAGCGTCTTCTCGTCACGGGTGGCGCCGGGTTTATCGGTTCGAATCTCGCGAACCGTCTCGCGCGGGACAACGACGTCGTCGTCGTCGACGACTGCTCGTTCGGGACGCCGTCGAATCTCGATCCGGCCGTCGACTTCCGGGAGCGATGCGTTCTGGAGGACGACCTCCCGACCGACGTCGACGCGGTGTTTCACCTCGCGGCGCTGTCCTCGTACGCGATGCACGAGGACGATCCCGCACGTGGAGCCCGCGTCAACGTCGAGGGGTTCGTCAACGTCGTCGAGCAGGCTCGGATCGACGGCTGCGAGACGGTCGTCTACGCGTCGACGTCATCGATCTACGACGGAGCGAAGCCGTCGGCAGAAGACGCGCCGATCGCCGCGAACACCGGCTACGAGAGCTCGAAGCTCGCCCGGGAACGGTACGCCGAGTACTTCCGGAACCACTACGGGCTGTCGCTCGCGGGGATGCGGCTGTTTTCGGTCTACCAGGGGTACAACGGCGCCGAGGCCCACAAGGAGGAGTACGCGAACGTGATCGCGCAGTTCGCCGACGACCTCGCGAACGGGCGCCAGCCGGCGATCTACGGCGACGGGAGCCAGACGCGCGACTTCACGCACGTCGAGGACGTCGTCCGCGGGCTCGAGCTGGCGGCCGACCACGAGCTCCACGGGCGCTACAACCTCGGGACGGGCACGGCACACGACTTCGATACGCTCGTCGACCTGCTCAACGAGGAGTTCGGCACCGACGTCGACCCCGAGTACGTCGAGAACCCGATTCCGGAGTCGGTCTACGTCCACGACACGTGCGCCGACGCCGGGAAGATGACCGCCGAAACGGGGTGGGAACCCCGGATCGATCTTCGGGAGGGAGTCCGCCGAGTCTGCCGGCCGTACCTCGAGACGCTCCCGGAAGCCTGAGCACCGTCGGATCCAAGAACTGTTTTGTAGGACGACTTACTGGGTGAAGATATGTCCTCGCAGCTGTCTATCGGCGGGCGGGCGATCGGCGACGGAGAGCCCGCATATCTGATCGCCGAGGCCGGGATCAATCACAACGGGAGCCTCAGACGAGCGAAACGGCTCGTCGACGCCAGCGCTGACGCCGGCGTCGACGCCGTGAAGTTCCAGAAGCGATCCCTCCCGGAGACCTACCGCGAGGACATCGTCGAACAGCCCTCGCGTGCGGAGCTGGGCGTCGAGTACACCGTCTCGAACCTCAAGCGAGTCACGCTCTCGGACGCGGCGTTTCGGGAGCTCGCGGCTTACACCCGCGAGCAGTCCCTCGACTTTCTCTGCTCGCCGTGGGACGAGGCGAGCGTCGACTTCCTCGAGACGCTCGACCTCCCCGCGTACAAGATCGGGTCGCCGGATCTGACGAACCTGTTTCTCCTCGAGCGCGTCCTCGAGACTGGCAAGCCGCTCGTGCTCTCGACCGGGATGGCCGAGGAGTCGGAGATCGACCGGACCGTCGACGTCCTCGAGGAGCGGGCCGCCGAGTACGCGCTGTTGCACTGTCGGAGCACCTACCCCGCACCGTACCACAACCTCGACCTGCGGTTCATGGAAGAACTCGACGAGCGCTACGACGTTCCCGTCGGCTACTCGGGCCACGAGCGCGGAACCGCCGTTTCGAGTGCGGCCGTCGGGATGGGCGCGACGATCCTCGAGCGACACCTCACCCTCGACCGAGAGCTCGAGGGCCCCGACCACGACGCGAGCCTCGAACCCGACGAGCTCGCAACCCTCGTCGAGGACGTCCGCGCCGTCGAGGAGAGTCTCGGCAGCCACCGGCGGTATCTCACCCGCGGGGAGTACAACAACCGCGTCTCCCTGGCGAAGAGCCTCGTCACGACCCGCGCGATCGACGCCGGCGAGACGATCGGGCGCGAGGCCCTCACCGCGAAGAGCCCGGCGAAGGGGATCTCGCCCCAGGAGTACGAGGGAGTCGTCGGATCGACGGCGTCGCGACCGATTGGGGCCGACGAAACCTTGCAGTGGGACGACCTCGATCGCAGCGTCGAGGAGACGTACGATCCCGACCTCGACGGCTGGGGCGTGGTCGTCCGGTTCTCGGATATCGACGACCACGACTGGGGCGAACCCGACCTCTTCGAGTTCCGGGTCAACGGGGCGGATCTGGACGCCGAGTTCGATCTCGACACCTATCCCCAGGCGCTCGGCATCCACGCCCCCGAGCAGGTGGGTCACGGGCTCGTCGACCCCAGTGCGACCGACGAGTCCGAACGCGAGCGCGCGGTCGAGATCATCCAGCGGACGATCGACCTGACCCGCGAGGAGATCAGCCCGCGGTTCCCGGCGACAGACCGACCGCCGATCGTCGTCCACCCCGGCGGGGTCACGCGGGACGCGATGCACCGCGAGGACGTCCCCGAACTCAACGCGGCGCTCGAGCAGAGCCTCGAGGAGCTCGAGGAGGACGGCGTCGAGGTCCTCGTCGAGAACATGCCCCCGCTGCCGTGGCTCTACGGCGGCCAGCAGTACCACAACAACTTCATGGGTGCCGACGAGATCGCGGCGTTTTGCGAGCGAACGGGACGCCGGATCTGCTACGATACCTCCCACGCGAAGCTGTGGTGTAACTACGCCGGCGTCGACCTCGTCGAGCACGCCCGCACCCTCCGTCCCTACACGGCGTACCTCCACGTCGCCGACGCGGCCGGCGTCGACGGCGAGGGGCTCCAGATCGGCGACGGGGAGATCGACTTCGAGCGGCTCATGCCGGTGTACGACGATTTCGACGGGCCGATCATCACCGAGATCTGGCGCGGCCACGAGCGCCGGGGCACCGGGTTCAAGGAGGCCGCCGAGCGGTTGGGCAGCGTTCGCCAGCGCGTTCGGTGACCCGCTTCGTTCCCGTTCGTCGAGCGTTCCTGAAGCGCTGACTTCCAAGCTGCACACACATATCAACAGGTAGACTTTAGGCCGACGTCTGTCGATGGGCTCTATGGAACGACGCACGTTCATCGCCGGGGCCAGCGTCGGCGTGGGGAGCGTCCTCGCCGGGTGTACGGAGGACGACGGATCCGAGGACGGCACGGCGGACGGAAACGACGGCGGGGAGTCGGGATCTGACGAAGAACCAGCGGAGGACGGGACCGAACCGAGCGAAGACGAGGCGGACGACGAGACGGAGGGTGATACTGACGGCGACGAACTCGAGCAGGACGAGACGGATGACGAAGACGGAGACGGTGAGGAGACGGACGAGGACACTGACGACAGCGACGGCGAGGAGCCGCCGACCTCCGAGATCACCGTTCGAGTCACCGACACGGCGGGCGAGCCGGTTGCAGGGGCCGAAATCGACGGCGAAGGTGAGCCACACGAGGCCGATATTCCCCTCGAGTTCGATACGGAGACCGACGAGGACGGGGTCGCCTCGACGCCGATCTACGAGAACGAGTACACGATCGCGGTCGAACACCCCGATTACGACTCAGAGACGGTCGAGCACGTCCACGACGGCGAAACCGAACTCACGGTCGAACTCGAGGCCGAGGAGACCGAGGGGTACGAAACCGAGATCGTAAACGAAACGCCGCTCGAGGTATCGGAGTTCGAGACGTACGACGGCTACGGCGTTCGGGGCTGTCGAGTGGGTGTTCCGATCTCCCGCGAGGACGCCGACGAGGGTTATTTGCAGTTCGATTACAGGTTCACTGCCTACGACGGTACCGACGTGGTAGCCGAAACCGCATCTCCCCAGAGCATCGAGGCGAACAGTAGCAGGGATCTCTCGGCGCAGTTCGAGGAGCTCGATCCGTGTACCGAGGCGACGCGGATCACGCTCGAACTGTGGAACGCTCAGGAGGTTGCCCACGAGGACGGCGCCGTCGACGCCGAGATCACGACCGCCTCGGAGGCGGAGGGGATCTTCGTGGTCGAGGACCACGAGTTCGACGAGTCGGAGTGTCGAATCAGCGTCGACACGGTAAACGACTCCGACGAACCGATAACCGGGCTCATCGAAATCGTGATGGACGGCGCCGGTGTGACGGAGATCGACGACGCACAGACCCAATCGAGCTCGTTCGACGCCGAGCTCGAGCCGGGAGAAACGCGTTCGTTCCACACCGGGAGCCGCATCTGTGCCGAACTCGAATCGTACGAGCTGCGGCTCGACGTCGAGTAGCGCCGCGTCTACTGCGTCTCGCGGCGAATCCGCTCGAGCGCGCTCGCGACGTTGTCGATCGCGTTCGGTTCGAAGAACCGCTCGACGTCCTCGGTCGCCCTCGAGGCGTCGGCGGCGAGCCGATCCGCGAGCTCGGATGGGGAGTCGACGACCGTCGCGGCTCCCTCCTCGACGAGCGGCTGGAGCTGGCTGACGCCGGGACAGTCGAACAGATACGTTTCGAGCCCGAAGTACAGCCCCTCGTAGATCGCCGTCGAGTAGACGCCGACCTGCGCGCGAGAGCGTGCGAACAGCTCGTAGAGGTCGGCGTCGGCGACGACCTCGACGCCGGAGTCGACCAGCCACGGGTAGCTCTCGCGCCAGCGGTCGTACTCACCGGGGTGGAGCTTGTAGACGACGTCGTCGTCGACCAGCTCCTCGAGCTCGACCGCGAACCGGGAGAGCTCCGCTCCGATCGTCCCCTGGGAGATAAACAGGAGCTGGTCTTCGGTCCGTTCGTCGTACTCCGTCGCCGTCTCCTCGAGGTACGGGTAGCCGACGGGGTAGCAGCGGTCCTCAGGAATCGGGAACTCGACTGTGCGCCCCCAGAACTCGCCGAACGTGAGGACGTAGTCGGGAAACGTCGTCTTCGGACGCTCGCCGGGGAAGGCGTACCCGGCGTGGTAGGGGCTGATCACGCCGTGTTGAAGCTCGGCGACCGGGATCGCGAGCTCCTTGCAGACCTCGATCGCGGTCTCTCTGACGTAGCTGACGACGACGAGGACGAGGTCGGGATCGATCCGCTCGAACAGCCGACGGTAGAGCGGGCGCCGACAGCGTCGCGTCACCAGCTCGTTTCGAACCCGCTCGGTGAGATCGAGGTCGACGCCGAACGCGGCTTCGAACGCGTCCGCGACGTCCTCGAGGAACCGCTCGTCGCCGTCGGTCAGTACGGTCGGCGCGGCGAACTTCCGGCGGAGATCCCCGCCGTACTTGACCAGATCGAGGTACCGGAGCGACTCCGTTTTCGCCGGCTTACGGTGGGTGTGCTGGTGGGGTTTCTCGAGGCTGACGGAGTCGAGGTCGAGCGCCTCGAGGATCGGATCGGTGTAGAGGTCCCACCACTGGCCGTCCTCGAGCTGCTTCCGGCGGCCGTGTCCGAGGACGGCGATCTCCCGCTGCGGTGAGAGGTAGGGGTTGCGAACGAAGAGGTTGCGGACGAGTCCGGAGAGCTTCCGAAGGCGGCCGTGCTGTAGTCCGACGTCGGAGTGGGCCTGCCCGAAGGCGGTCGTCTCGCGGACGACCGTCTTGTGGACCTCGAAGCGGACCCGTTCCCAGAACGGGACGCCGTCGATCCGGCGGGAGAACAGTTCGAGATCGGCCTCCAGCTCGAGAAACCGCTCGTGGACCGTTTGATACTCCATCGGTTCAATGGGGAACACGCCAGAAGGAAAATACCTCGGTCCGGCGACGGATTACTCGCGGGAGAGGTGCTGGGCGCGGACGCCGCTTCTCGCGTATCGTCGTCACTCCGCGAGCGATTCCAGATCGGGATGGTCGGAGGCGCGGCCGCGCTCGTAGACCCGGTCGCGGTACGCCATCCACTCGGCGTGGCGAACGAGGACGGCGACGGGAATCTCAGGGAGATCCAGGAGTTTGGCGATCGCGAGACGGTGCATTCCGCCGACGTGGAGCAACTCGCCGTTCCGACCGATATCGACGAGGATCTCCTCGCCCATTGCCGGCATGAACCCCGGCTCCCGGTCGCGCGGACCGAGTTCGCGCTGGGTTCGACAGCCCTCGGTCCGGAGGCTCTCGTAGAGCGCGTCGCAGTACGCACACCGTCGGAACACGTCCTCGCGGGAGGTGCAGTTTCGCCACGTCGATTTTCCCTCCTCGACGGATCGCAGCCGACGCTGGATTCCGTCGATCTCCTCCCACGCCTTCCCCTCCTCGAACCGAGCGTGGAAGATCTGGTAGATCGGCCGCTCGCAGAACTCGTAGGGGAGCTTTGCGTCCGGATCGGGTCGGTCCCAGTCGCCGTCTTCGACGGCCCCGAACAGTCGCTCCTTGCTCTCCCAGGGCGGGTACTCGCGCATCGTCGTGTGCGTGATGCGCGACGGGTCGACGTACGTGATCTCGAACGGATCGAGCGGCGCGGCGTACTCGTCGGTGTCGAACGTCATCGCCCGCCTGTAGTACCGGCGTCCGAGCCGCCAGCGGACCGATTCGGGACAGGCCTCCCGGCCGAACACCGCGTAGCCGAGCCCGCGGACCGACAGCCACCGCAGCCCCTCGCGTCGGTACGTCCGATACCCTCGCCGGAGCGGCGACTCGCTCATCACGCGCCGTTCGTCCGCACACCGACAAAAGTCTTGAGGAGCGACCAGAATCCGAACTACCGCGTTCGGCCCGTCTCGCCTCGTTCACGCTCCGTGTCCGGAACGCGTCGAGCGCGAGACGGAGCCCCCTCGAGGGTCCGTCGACGGTTCAGCCACGGAGGCCGCTCGAGCCCGGCCGGTCAGCCCTCGAGTTCCCCGTCGACGCTCGCACGACGGCGAAGCCACTCGAGCCCGAGCGCGCCGCCCGCGATTCCGGCACCCACGGTGAATCCCGGCATTCCCTCGGCATCGTCCTCGAGGTCGTCGGCGTCAGCGCCGTTTCCGTCGGAAGCGGGTTCGGCCGCGTCGTCGGGTTCCTCCTCGTCGGACTCGAAGACACCGTCGGCGTCGTTCCCACCTTCGTCCGTAGACTCGGGTTCGACTTCGCTTCCGTCGTCGCTCTCGTCGGCGCCGCTGTCGCTCTCGCTCGCCTTCGTTCCGTCGTCGTCGGTGTCGCCGCTGTCGGTCTCGTTGCCGTCGACCGTCGTATCGTCGTCGGTATCGCCGACTTCCCCGTTGTCATCGGTGGTGTCGCTGTCGCTCGCGTCTTCGTCGGACGTCCCCTCATCGTCCGGTTCGCCGTCCGTTTTCTCGTCGTCACCGGAGTCGCCGTTCGTCTCCTCGCTGCCGTCGGGCTGGCGTCCGTTTCCGCCGTCGCCCCGGTCCCGATCCCCGCCGCCGGAGTCCGCGTCGTCCTGGTCATCGTCACTGTCGTCGTCGCCGCCGCCTCGATCATCATTGTCGTCGTCCGCCGCGGATCGCTCTCGAAGCGCGACGAGTTCGCCGTCACTGGCGACGTAGATCGCGTCCTCGGTGAGGGCCCGGATCGGT
>PWMF01000169.1 GCA_003559215.1 Natrialbaceae archaeon | reverse complement strand
CCGGCGCGGCGACGAACAGGACGACGATGCCGACGATACCGTCGATCAGTTGGACGGGAACGTCGCTGTGGATCTGGACGTGCGAGCCCGAGGACTCGAGCGCGCCGAACAGCAGCGACGCCGGGACGACGCCGACGGGGTTGTTCGCCGCGAGCAGGCTGACGGCGATCGCGTCGAACCCGTAGGTGCCGATGCCGGAGGGATCGATGAAGTACCCCTGGATCATGATCGCGAACACGGCGCCGACGAGGCCGGCGACCATCCCCGACAGCGTCATCGTCGCGACGATCGTCCGCTTGGGGTCAACCCCGGAGAACGTCGCCGCGCTGGCCTGGTAGCCGCTGGTGACCATGTCGTAGCCGAAGCTGGTACGGGTCATCCCGACGGCGACGACGCCGACGACGGCCAGCGCCAGTCCGAGCCCTAGAACCGAAAAGTTCGGATCCGAGAACACCAGCGGTGGGAGGCCGACGCCCTCCGGGAGGTACTCGGTTCGAACCGACCGGGCGTCCTCGGGGCGGAGGGGCCCGTCGACGGCCCAGCCGACGATTCCGATCGCGATGAAGTTGAGCATGATCGTCGTGATGATCTCGTTTGCCCCGTAGTAGGCCTTCAACACGCCCGGCAGCGCCGCGTACAGCCCGCCGGCGACGACCGCCGCGAGCAGCCCCACGAGCGTCAGACCGACCCCGCCGACCGGCCCGTTCGGAACGAACGGCGCGAGCCAGAGGATCGAGAGCACGCAGGCGATCCCGCCGACGATCAGCTGTCCCTGAACGCCGATGTTGAAGACGCCCGCCCGGAAGGCGACGGCGACGGCGACGCCTGCCAGGATAAACAGCGTCGTAAAGCGCAGCGTCCGGGTGAACGCGCTCGTACTCCCGACCGACCCGACGACCAGTTGCTGAGCGAACAGCAACGGGTTGTGCCCGGCTGCCGCCACGAACACCAGGCCGATCAGCAGCGCCAGCCCGGTCGAGCCGACCGCGATCCCGACCCGCTCGTACACCGAGGCATCGAGCAGCCGGGCCGCAACGCGATCCAGTCCCGCCCGAAGCCGACTCGGGTCGTCGCTCATCGCTCGCGGTCACCCCCAGGTTGCCTGTCGACCGTCGCCCCCGCTTCGGGTTCCGCCTCCGGTTCGTCCTCGAGGGGCTGTCCGGCCATCAGGAGCCCGAGTTCGGCGTCGCTCGTCGCGGTTGGATCGACCTCGTCGATGAACGCCCCCTCGTACATGACGACGATTCGATCCGCGAGCGCGCGGAGTTCGTCGAGCTTCGAGGAGATCAGGACGATCCCGAGCCCCTCCTCGCGAAGCTCGAGCAGGCGATCGTGGATGAACTCGAGCGAGCCGACGTCGACCCCGCGGGTCGGATGGGCGGCGATCAGCACGTCCGGGTCGTGGCCGATCTCGCGGCCGACGACGAACTTCTGCTGGTTCCCGCCCGACAGCGAGCCCGCCGTCGCCGACGGATCCGGCGGGTGGACGTCGAACTCGTCGATGATCTCCTTGGCGTGAGCCTCGATCGCCGACCAGTCGAGCCAGCCGTCGTTCGCGTACGGCGAGACGGTCTGATTCCCGAGCAGCGCGTTCTTTACGAGGTCGTACTCCTGGACCAGCCCCTCCGCGTTGCGATCCTCGGGGATGGCGGCGATTCCGGCCTCGAGTCGCCGTCGTCGCCCCGCGGACGTGATCTCGTCACCGCGGAGGTGAATCCGACCTGCATCTGGGGCACGGTGGCCGGTCAACGCCTCGATCAGCTCCGTCTGGCCGTTTCCCTGGACGCCAGCGATCCCCAGGATCTCGTGTTCCCGAACCGCGAGATCGACCTCGCTGACCCGCTCGAGACCGCGATTGCCCGCAACCGACAGCTCCTCGGCCTCAAGGATCGGCTCCCCCGGAACCGCCTCTCGATCCGGCCGATCGAACGACACCTCACGGCCGACCATCATACGAGCCAGTTCCTGGCGCGAGGTGTCGGCCGCGGCGACGGTGTCGACGGCGCGACCGTCGCGCAACACGGTGATCCGGTCGGCCGCCGCGAGGACCTCCTCGAGCTTGTGAGAGATGAAGATCAGCGAGCGCCCGCTCGCCCGGAGCTCCTCGAGCAGGTCGAGCAGCCCGTCGACCTCCTGGGGGGTGAGCACGGCCGTCGGCTCGTCGAGGATGAGCGTGCCCGCGCCCCGATAGAGGCTCTTGACGATCTCGACGCGCTGGCGGGTTCCCAGGTCGAGTTCCTCGACGGGCGTCTCGAGGTGTTCATCGACGTCGAACCCGTAGCGGTCACACAGCGCCTCGATCTCCTCACGGGCGGCATCCTCGTCGACGAGTCCGCCGTCGACCGGTTCGTGGCCGAGCACGACGTTCTGCAGGACGGTCATCGGCTCCACGAGTTGGAAGTGCTGGTGGATCATGCCGATTCCGGCGGCCATCGCGTCCTGTGGCGAGTCGAACGATCGTGGTTCGCCGTCGACGCGGATCGTTCCCTCGTCCTGATCGTACAGCCCGTAGAGGACGTTCATCAGCGTCGTCTTCCCCGAGCCGTTCTCGCCGAGCAGTGCGTGGATCGACTCCCGCTCGAGACGGAAGTCGACGGCGTCGTTCGCGACGACGTCACCGAACGTCTTGGTAATCCCCTCGAGTCGAACTGCGGGCGGTGCATCAGCGGTCATGCTGTCGGTGTAGATCCGTGATCATGAGCCTGAAGCTGCGGGCGCTCAACAGCCTGTCGGCCCGCAGGTGAGGTCGACCTCGCCGTCGACGTACGCCTCCTTGGCCGCCTCGACGTTTTCCTCGAGCGAGTCGGGCAACTCGCCCTCGAACTCCTGGCCGACGACGAAGTCGATCCCCTCCTCCTCGATGCTGAGGTTCTGCTCGCCCGAGACGCTGTCCCAGTCGTCGTCGACGACGGCCTCGGTGACCTGGTAGGTCGCCTCGTCGAGGGCCTTGATCGCCGACCCGAGGATGACGTCGGCGTACTGGTCGTCGGCGATCGACTGGTCGCTGTCGACGCCCATCGCGAACCGATCGTTGTCCTGGGCGGCGGCGAAGGCTCCCGCGCCCGCGGCCGCGGCGGCGTGCCAGACGATGTCGGCGCCGTCGTCGAACTGGGAGGTGGCGACGTCGTTCAGCGCCTCGCTGTCCGAGAAGCTCC
Source organism: Natrialbaceae archaeon (assembly GCA_003559215.1). Lineage (GTDB taxonomy): Archaea > Halobacteriota > Halobacteria > Halobacteriales > Natrialbaceae > Natronococcus. The sequence goes on along the minus strand of PWMF01000169.1, from coordinate 2,148 downwards.
CGCCGTACCCCGTGAGCACGTCGACGCCGTCGTCGACCCACTCCACGCCCTCGATGTACGATTGCTCGAAGGCGTTAATCAGATCGATATCCTCCCCGCCGGCAAAGCCGACGACGGCCTCGTCGGGATCGGTCGCGCTGTCGCCGTGTTCGATCTCCTCCTGAGTGAGCGTGGCGGCGGCGACGCCCGCGAGAAACGACATCTCGTTGTTCATCTCGATCCACCCGGAGACGTTGTCGGCGCCCTCGACGTGGTCGTTGATCAGCATCCAGTACTGATCGGGGTACGCTTCGGAGTGTTCGGCCAACCCCTCGTAGTGCTGGTAGCCGACCATCACGATAAGATCGTAGCTCCCGTCCGCCGCGAGGTCTTCCTGTCGGGCGGCGAACTCCGCGGTCTCAGTCTCCTCGACCTGCGTCACCTCGAGGTCGAACTCATCGGCCGCCTCCTCGAGTCCCTCGAGGGCGTTGTCGTTGAACGCGTTGTCGCCGAAGCCGGCGTCGCTCGAGATGATCGCGACCTGATCGCCGCCGCCGTCCCCGTTTTCGTCGCCGAGACACCCCGCGACCATCGTGCCGCCGAGGACGCCGCTCGAGGCCAGCACCGACCGACGGCTCGTCCCGATCGTCGACGACGTTCGCCCCCTGCTTCCACCCGTATTAGTCTCGTTACCAACCATCACGATCTGTAGTGTTACAAGACGTACATTAAATCTTTCTTACAGAATGAAAGAACCTGCTAGTTTCTGACTGTCTTTCGTGTGATACTTTCTCGACAGTGGACCGAAACTCGATCGGGACAGGAGCCTGTGCGGACCGCTCGGCCGGACGAGAGCGAGCGACTGCCGGCGAACGCAGGAACCGTTTAAGTCGAATGGTGTGTTTTGGCCTGTCATGAAAGTAGCGATCGCGGGTGCGGGGTTCATGGCCCGGACCCACGCGAGAGCGTACGACGAGATGGACGTCGAGGTAGTCGCTGTCGCCTCCCCGAGCGGACCCGAGTCGTTCCTCGAGGAGGTCGGACTCGAGGCCGACCCCTACACGGATCCGGGGGAGCTCTGTGAACGCGCCGACATCGACTTCATCGACGTCTGTACGCCGACCGACACTCACCGCGATCTCGTCGACATCGCCGCCGAGACCGGGACCGACGTCTTCCTCGAGAAGCCGATCGCCCCAACTCTCGAGGCGGCCCGCGAGATCGAGGCGCTGGTCGCCGAGGCCGACCTGACCTGCGGGGTCGGCCACGTCGTCCGGTTCGATCCCGCCTACCGGCGAGCCCGCGACTGCGAGATCGGGACGCCCGGCGTCGCCCGCGCTCGACGACTGTCGCCGTTCCCCGACTGGGGCTCCGACGGCTGGTTCGCCGATCGCGAGCGGAGCGGCGGGCTCTTCGTCGATCTCGCGATCCACGACCTCGACTACCTGCGGTGGTGCTGGGGGCCGGTCGATCGGGTGTTCGCCCGACGGACTCGCGACGAACGGGCCGCCCACGGCACCGTCACGCTCCGGTTCGCGAACGGTGCGGTCGGCTACGTCGAGGCGTCGTGGGCCCAGCCCGCGTCGCGCCCGTTCGCGACCGAACTCGAGCTGGCGGGCGACGACGGGCTGGTCGAACACGAGAGCGCGGATCCGCGGGCCTACCGCGCCTGGACCAACGACGGCGCCACCCGCGATCCGGCCCCGGCGAAGACCGCCTACCGGCGCGAACTCGAGCAGTTCGTCGCCGCGCTCGAGACGAGCGGCGAGCCCGCCGTGGGGCCCGCCGAAGCGACCGACTCGCTGCGACTCGCGCTGGCGGCCGACCGATCGGCCGAGCGGGGGAGGCCCGTCGCCCCAGCGGAGGTGGGGGGATGACCGTCCGCGTCGGTCTGCTCTCGGCCGCCCACGTCCATGCTGACGCCTACGTCGCTGCGCTTCACGAGCACGAGGACGCCACCCTCGTCGGCGTCGCGGACCCCGACGCCGACCGGGGGCGGGAGACCGCTGGCCGTCACGACGTCGACTACGTCGCGGACCCCGGGAGCCTGCTCGAGCGGATCGACGCGGGCGTGATCTGTGCGCCCAACGCCGCCCACCGCGAGTGGATCGAGCGGGCGGCCGACGCGGGCGTCGACGTCCTCTGTGAGAAGCCGCTCGCGCCGACCCT
>PWMF01000057.1 GCA_003559215.1 Natrialbaceae archaeon | reverse complement strand
GGGATCCGACCGCCGATTCGGCTTCCTCGGAATTCTGTTCGCGATGGTCGGCGTCTACGTCGCGACTCGACTCGGTCACGTCGCGGAGGTAATGGACGGAACGCTGATGATCCGGGTCGACAGCTGGATCGCATCGCTCGAGCATATCGCCGCGAATCCGCTGTTCGGGATCGGCTTTGCGGACACGGCAGAGCAGATCGGCGAGGACTACGGCCCCCACAACTCCTACATCTATCCCCTACTGAGTACCGGACTCATCGCTGGCGGGTTCTACCTGAGTGCACTCGCCTATTCGCTCGGCCAGGGCATCCGAAAACGCTGGACGCCTTGGAACGCCTACGCTGTCGGTCTCACCACCGCAATCTTCCTGTACATGGGCTTCGAGTCGCTGTTCCTCGGCGGGCTCAGCGTTTCCTCAATCACCCTCGGGCTCGCGCTCGGCCTCCTGCTGTACTCGCCGGAAGCCGACGGCCCGGTGACCGGTCTCCGATCGAAGTTCGAACTGCGATAAGAGGATCCTCGGTCCACAGCCATTCTCGAGCCCAACCCCGCGTTCTCTAACCACGGAGGTCGTGCTCGCTCTCATTCCACCTCACTCTTTCCAATCTCAGCAGCCGCCCACGCCGCACCGGGACAGGTAGGCCGATAGCGAACGTTCTCGCGAGTCCACAGACGGTTCATGCCCTCGAGCTGCGACACTAACGCCCTCAATCGCCGGCAGATCGACGCCTGCCCACAATCCATCGATCCGAACCCGACCGACGAGACGACGGGGCTGCCGGAGTGGACCGAGCAGGATCGCTCGCTCGTCGACGAGGCTCTCGTCGTCTGGTACACCCAGGGTCTCGATCACGTGCCGCGAGCTGAGGGCTGGCCGATCTTGCCGGTCGCGATCGCGAGTTTCCATCTCAAACCCGACGGGTGCTTCGATCGGAACCCCTCGGTCACGCTGCTAGCCGAACCGTGTCACACTGGGTACGATCTCACGAGTGCAAGCGACGACCGAGTGGACAGGCCCGGAACACAGGTCCCACTCAGGGTAGGCCTCGAGGGCGTCCCAGATCCCCTCGAAGACGCCGTCGAGGCCCCCGTAGGGCTTCCGTTTCTCGCCCGCCAGCTCATAACAGATCTCGTTCGGACTCCCCTCGAGCGCGACCGGGATGGACTCTCGAGCCCCATGAACGGCCGCCGAGTCGGTCGCGTTGTGGCCCGCAGCTCGGCCGAGACCGCCGGGTTGCCGTCGGCCGCGAGGCGTGTGCGGACCGCGACGATGGCCGTGGCCGCGGTCGCGGCGGGAAAGCTCGCCCGTTCGAGCGTGTCGCTGTGAGCGGGGTCATGTTCGCAGTAGCTCACCCCGGAGGGCCACTCGAGGACGGCCACAATGGGGGCGCCGGGCTCGGCGACCGCGGCCACGACGACGAGCGGGTCGAGCACGGTCGTGCCGGGCTCGAGGACGCCTGGAGCGGTCCAGCCGGCGTCGGAGCCGTCGCCGACGCGCACCGGCCTCGCCATGCGGGATGGCGGGGGACTCGCGGCTGAGGCCGTCGGCCACCAGCCCCCTGGGGGAAATCCCACCGTAGAGCGCCCGCTGTTCGCGTGCGGTGTCGCCCAACTGGGGTTCGAGACGCTCGAGGATGGCGTCCAGAGACGGGGGCGCGAGGGACGAGCCACGCACCAGTCGGTCGCGGACTCGCCGGTCGCAGCTCGGGACTGTGCGGGCGTTCCCGGGCGTCGTCGAAGTCGTTACCCGTCAGCGCCGACCCAAACCCGTCGAGCCGGCGCGACGCCGTGCAGCCGCGAGCCCGGTCTCTCGCGGAGCTCCGCGAGAAACAACCCAAACGATAATTATATAATTCGTATGAAAACACTTTATCTTGCCGCAGCTAGACGCTACCACGTCATGGAGAACAATCACAGCCGGAAGGACGGGGAGACACCAACTGGCACCCACACGAGGGAGGCGAGGGTCGATGAGATCTTCACCGTCCTTAGCGACTCTCGGCGGCGATACGTACTGTACGCTCTCCAGGACGAACCACAGGCCTCCGTGACCGATATCACTCGCCAGATCATCGCATGGGAACACGAGGTTCCGGCCGAGACCGTCCCGGACGAGGTCGTTGCTGAGATCGAAACACTGCTGGTCCACAGTCATCTTCCACAGCTGCGGAATGCAGGGCTCGTCGACTACGACCAGCGATCCGAGCAGCTCGTCCGTCGTGACCTGCCGGCGCTCGTCGAGATCTGCCTCGAGCACTGCGCGGAGCACGATCTCCCTACCTGACGGCCTCCGACCCGCGAATCACGATCCGGCGATCATCAGCGGTGATCTGCAGCTCTTCGTACGCAAACGTAATCGTGGCATCGGTCCCGTTCGTAATGAGCGTCTCAAGCGCGTCAGTCGGAACTGCCGCCTCCAACGGTGGCAGCGCCGTCGGATCAGTCCCCCGTAGAGTAGCGACCGCGTCGACCACTGCTACCGCTAGCGGTTTTTCTGGCGAATAGTCAGTCTGATACTCACTCCGCTTTTCGTTGTCGGTCATGTCACTCATAAGGGCCCCCGTTATTTGACCTCCTCCCCGCCCTGAAGGGCGAGGATTCCAGCGTGGGGAGTCGGACAGTCCGAACCCCCGCCGGTAACTTGCGGGTTCGTGTGCTCCACGTCGGGGCGGAGAGCGCGTGGCGACGCCAGTTCGTGCGAACTCCCCCGCTTGTGGCACACGGGCCGGGCCATCGGCCGTACCTGCCTTGAAGCCACGTCGGCAGGACCCAACCGGGTGAGGGCTGCTGTTTTGGTTCGCCTTTCGGCAGCCGGAACCCAATCCAACCGGCCAACTTCTTACCCAGTGAGTTGTGTTCACAAACGACGCCGAGCGGCCTAACCATTGCGGTTTTCCGGCCAGGCCTATCGTTTGGACCCCGCCCTGAAGGACGAGGCTTCCGCTTGCAGATCGTCAACCGGACAAAACCGCGGGGGAAGGAACCGCAAGGCGGGGACGCCGGAACGGACCGGCAACGTCCCGGATCGGTCCCCACCCCGATGTGGTCGCGACCGTGTTTGCCACACGGGATGGTGGTGCCCGTCTCGCCCGGTCCACCCTGGGAGCGGCTGACGGCTATTCGGCACCCATCTGTCGCCGCAGCGAGCATCGCCCGCCGAGAGATCGGGCCTGCCGTCGAGTCGCGCCGGTGATCTTTATTCACGCCGCCGGTGAAGTGTGTGGCATGGCAACACACATACTCGTTCCGATCGATGACGGCGAGCAGTCGAGGGCCGCCCTCGACTTTGCCCTCGAGGAGTTCCCCGAGGCGGATCTCACCGCGATCCACGTGACCGATCCCGGCGCGGTCTACGGGGCGACCGGGCTCGAGACCGGGACGAGGACCAGCCCCGAAACCGGGACGGGGGTGAGAGACGACTACGAACGGATCCGCACCCACCGCGAGGCGGCGGTGGAACAGCTCCTCGAGGACGCGCGGCGTCGGGCCGGGGCTGCCGGCGTCGACCTCGAGACCGAGGCCCTCGTGGGTGACGTCTCCCGGCGGATCCTCGCCTACGCCGAGGACCACGACGTCGATCGGATCGTCGTCGGAAGCCAGGGGCGGACCGGGGCGAGTCGGCTCCTCCTCGGGAGCGTGGCCGAAACGGTCGCCCGGCGGTCGCCGGTCCCGGTGACGATCGTCCGGTAGTCGGGGTTCCGACGACTGTCCAGGTCGGCGCCCTCGTCCGTTAGTGTGCGTCTCGAGAGTCGTGATGATTTATTTGTTCATAGGTGTCTGCAATATGCATATCGTATAAAATTAGATTAGTGGGAGAGAGTGGTGGGATGTTGGAGAGATTTTATAGCTATTGCAAGCAATTGCCTGGTAGATGGCTCAGCCAATTCCCTCCCAATGTCCTGAGTGTGGGGCGCTCGAGATCCGGATCACGAAACTCTCGCCAGACGACCACGATCGGGGGGAAAACTGGGCGACGCGTGCGGCATGCGAGACCTGTGAGGAGTACGTCGGGTGGTTCAACTGAGAACAGCACACTAGTCAGATCGTTCAGTGCGTCACTCTCGCCGCTGCCACATCGCACCCAGACGAGGGACCTGCCGGGCGTCATCGCGCTCTGGACCCGGCTATCGAGCTGGCGATCGACCTCGAGCCCCGCTACGGCGACCCACCCACCCGGAATCAACAGTGGCGACGTCGACCTCGAGGAGTTCGTGAGCTAGTATCGAACCCTAAGACGGAATAATCCGCATCAAAAAGAGTTATTCAGCTACAGGCCGAGAGCAGGAGTATGGAGGAACCGCATCCCGAACTGCGGGCGGATTCCGACGAACGTGTCGAACCGCCAGACTTCGACGCGTTGGCGTCCCCTGACGAACTCGTAAGCGGCGATCGAACGAGAGACGACTTCCTCGACGCGGTTCTTGGACTCGACAGTCCGGCTACAGCCGACGAGGTCGCGGAGTACGCAGGGCACGGGGTGGATGCGGCCAGAGAGTACCTCGACTGGTTCGAACGAATGGGGATCGTAACGCAGGTGACCGACTCGCCGGCGACGTACGAACGCAACCAGGCGTACTTGAACTGGCGACGCGTGCAGATCCTTCGTGAGAACTACTCGAGTGACGAACTACTCGAGTTTTTACAGACCGAAACGGAGCGGGCGGAGGCCGCCGCCGAGGAGTTCGACGGAATATCACCCGACCGGGTCTCGATCTCGGCGCATGCGTCCGAAACGGGACAGCCAGTCGAAGCGGTCTGGGAGACCGTCTCCGCCTGGAAAACGGCTCGCCGCAGGATCGCGCTCCTCGAGCGAGCGCTAACGAGCGACTCCGGCGACGCTGCCGATCAGCAGCCGGCGGTATGACCGGCAGAAACGAAGACGATACTGACTCGGTCACCGGTGCGCCGATCGATTTCGACAGAATCGGCGTCGTCGAGGAGCGGTTTTCGACTGACGAGCGGTTCACGCAGATAGACAAACAGCCGGATTTCGCCCCTGATAGGCTTGTCTGTCGCTACGATCAACGGTACTATCCGAGCAGTGTTCGAGCGGCTCGTCTAGAGATCGTCTGGTTCGAAAACGGAGAGTTCTCGCTTCACTACCACGAGGAGCATGCGGACGGAACGTTCGATCACCGATGGGATCGCCACCCGTCTGACCACAATACCCGTGACCACGTTCACCCCGGACCGAATGCCCCGACTCCCGGCGACGACGCGTCTCACCCGACAGATTGGCGTGACGTTCTTTCGATGGCCCTCGAAGAGATAGAGGACCGACAACGCGCCTTTTGGGAGCGATAAATAAAGACAACGTG
>PWMF01000029.1 GCA_003559215.1 Natrialbaceae archaeon | reverse complement strand
TAATTCTTCTAATAGATCCAATTCCTCTTCCGTAAGGCACAACCCCAACCACAACGATCCGCGACCCATATCCTCAATTCTGAGGTCGATCTTGCTCCACAATCGATCGTCTCGTGGAACAAACTGTACCCGGTCCAACAATGCCAATAACTCTTCGCCGTTTAGCCCCTCCAGTTGATCAAAAGGCGGGACTTTGCACGACTCTCCATAATCTCCCTCTTGAAAAACTAGACCGCTGTCCTCACGAATCTCGAAAAGAGGCACGTCTCCTGGCTGTGCCATCGACCATTGATCCAGGTCCTCATTATAAAATACCAAACCACCAATAATCATCCCCTCCGCGATTCGCCGGCGCTCCAGAGGCCACACCACTTTTCCTTCTTCAATTCTCGCCAGAGCTTCACTAGACATCATCCGTTGATAAAAGGTTCCGAAGGCCATCTCCATCTCATCTGGAACCTCCCCGTCGTGAAGATAACCCTCCACCCCCTCAAGGCGGACCACGAACCCATTATCAATCTTCGCACACTCCGATGCGTCGCGGACTTTCAATCCACCATCCTCCGGTGGAAAACGTAGAATGCCTTTGTCGTCCATCGGCGCCACGTCCACGACCTTTCCAAAGACCACACCATCAGCTGAGCCAACCCAATCCTGTAATGTCCACTCCGGCCACTCCTCTGTGCGCATACAGTGGCCCATTGTAACTGTAGATCGCTTAGGAAGTCTCACGTTCTCCGAAAACTGCAGGTCTTTCTCGACTTCCTCTTCTCCATCTTCCAGTTCGTCGGTCGAATTATTCGGAGCCTGGTTCGCGCCTTCTGAGCCCTCCGTCGAAGTGCATCCTGTTAATACAGCTACGCCAATTCCAACGACAAACAACCATTTCATCTTCGTCCTCACTGTTGTTAAATTATCCTGAGCGACTCCCGTCCGGATCTGTTGCATGCTATTCTTCATTTCGGTCTTGTAATCGTCGCCCCAAGCGACTCCCCTGAGAAGACATTCCCCGAAACTGGCGAAGTGATGCTATACCCTAACGAACCATAATGATTGAAGTTCGTCCCCGTTGACGAGCTAAACACTAGTACTTCACTCGCATCTATACTCAAATTTGCCACAAACCATTTCTGAGCGTCTTCTTCATACCAAACGGCTGGCCCGCCACTTGTTGGGCCGAGGAACGAAACCAGTGTTGTGTCCTGAGAAAATATGACTCCTCCAGACGCAACAGGGTTAAAATAATGCAACAACACACCAGGCCATATAGATTCCATATCCGCATATGCTACAATACAATCATAATCACCGTCGGACAATTCTATCGGGGAAGTGGCACAGGCAATGGAAGGCGAAAATTCTGTCATTGCATCGGGAACGATGTTATCAGTAGCCATCGTGTTGTAGTTTTCAATTCCCGATCCAATCCGTATTTGGTAGTCGTTTGCGCTCGATCTTGTCTGCATATTGTACGCACTAAGCACACGATCTGTTCCTTCATGAAACGCATGGCTCATGCGATAAGCACTCTGTACGTTTCTCGTTCTGTTTCCAACAGCGAAAAAAAATCTTCCATCCCAAAGTTGAACATTATTGTCAAAATCGTAGCGGTGCTGGTGTACTTCGGTACGAACGTTCCAAGATATATTTGATCTGTAGTGGTGACGATACACTCTAATGTGATTATCGTATCCACTTACATCCCACTTCGTTAAGGTCGGCGTAATCCCAGAACTTGTGGTAAATGTGAAATGTGACGATGGGAACCAATGATTATCATACACCTTAAGCTCTTTAGGGTTTTCCTTCATTACTGCTCGATAAGTCGAACCGTCTCCAACCTTCAGCGTAGAACCTTTAGTTTCATCTTCATCGGACATTGGCTCAATACAAAAATACCCATCTGCTTCCGGACAACTAGACGCGTAATCGTAGATATACACGAGTGTTTCAATGCTTCCCGCCCTGGTATCTGTGAGACCAGCAGGATGATCGGACAGCTCTTCTATGCACCAGTGATCATACCGGTACAATTGTCTTTGTAACATCTTTCCATCAGTGCATGATGTGGGACACATTACGGCTACTTGTGATGGGTTTTCGACACAATCCGGCCCACAACTAGATTGATCTGGATGGTACAAGTTTAACATATGACCAAACTCATGGGCAAGCGTTGGTATTAAATCCGTATAACCTGGAGACGGTATCTCTCCTGTTCCGACGAACCAGTTGTCAACATTCGGCACCACTTCTGCGGCACAGATGATGATCTCTACAGAATCAAATAAAGAGCATGGAGCTTCCACAATTCGTGCCCGAGTCGTCCCGTCACAGTCCGCAGGGTCATTCGAGACTCTTATTAAATTTCCGCCATTGATGTCAGCGCAGTCAAAATTGTTTTCAAGCTTGTCTGGAGTTGTTGATCCAGAATAGTACCTAAACCACCCGCCATTTGCTGCATCATGCCAAGGTCGTTTTGCTCTTGATACCAATCCAAGAGCATGGCCAACATTTGCAACACCAAGGTGCGAAATAAAAGAATTGAAGTTTATGGTGTACAGGTTTTCTTCGCCGGGATTTGGAAAGTTGTTTATACCTTCACACTTCATGTTTGCGACAACGACGCCTGGCAAAAGACACACTGTTGTTAAGGTTAACAGTGCCAACAATGTTATCCTAGACATAAATCTTCCTTTAAGTTCAACTGGTTCAACTTTTATGCAGGTTGCGACAGTTACAAACCCATGAAAAGCGACAACAACATTGTATCACCAAAAAATGGATTCAATCTTTCGTCGACTATACGTGGTGACCGAGCCACCCACAAACGAACCTATATACGCCCCCCCCCGTAAAAATAAAAAAAGGGGAATTGTAACACTTTATCGTGTACAGGAACCCGCGTCAAGAGGAGTTATCCCCCCTGCAGCCCTTTGCCTGGGAGCAGCTCAAGCGGGTGGTCAAATCCGGCGAAATCGCCATCGAGTCCCGAAGCCAGATGATGGGGCTTGCGAATACGATGAGCCTGGAGCCCGAGAAGGTACCGCTGGACGTCAAGGTGGTCCTTCTGGGGGAGCGAAGATTGTACTATCTGTTGTCGACGCTGGATCCGGAATTTCTGGAGTTATTCAAGGTGGCCGTCGATTTCGAGCACGATATGGATCGAAACGGCGATACGGCCGTGCACTACGCCCGCTATCTGGCGAAGTTGATCGACGACGACGATTTGCGGACATTTTCCGCAGCGGCCATCGCCAGGGTATGTGATCGAAGCAGCCGAGAGGCCGGCGACGGGGAGAAATTTTCGACCCATGCCGAGACGATGCGCGATCTGTTGCGCGAGGCCGATTATTGGGCCGGCGAACGCCAGGCTCAGGTGGTGGAGGCCGAGGACGTGGAACAGGCCATTGAGGCCAAGGTGCGTCGCAATAGTCGCATCCGCGATCGGATGATGGAGCAGATCGTGCGCGATACGGTCCTCATCGAAACCGAGGGCGACGAGTTGGGCCAGATCAACGGGCTGTCCGTCTTGCAGCTCGGGCAATTTACCTTCGGGCGCCCCAGTCGCATCACCGCCCGGGTACGGCTCGGAAAGGGAGAGGTCGTCGATATCGAGCGCGAGGTCGATCTGGGAGGGCCGATTCACTCCAAGGGCGTATTGATCTTGAGCGGTTATCTGGGGGCGCGCTTTGCCACGGAGTTCCCGCTGTCCCTGTCGGCGTCATTGGTCTTCGAGCAATCCTACGGCGGGATCGACGGCGACAGCGCGTCGCTGGCCGAGTTATGCGCGTTAAAGTCAGCGCTGGCGGAGATCCCGATATTGCAAAATATCGCCATGACGGGCTCCGTCAATCAGCGCGGTCAGGTACAGGCCATCGGTGGAGTCAACGAGAAGATCGAGGGCTTCTTCGACGTCTGCTCACGTCGGGGGCTGACCGGTGACCAAGGGGTGGTCATCCCCCGGTCCAACGTCAAATACCTGATGCTTCGACCGGACGTGGTCAAGGCCGTACAGGAGGATCGGTTCCGGGTGTGGGCCGTCTCCCACGTCGACGAGGCGGCCTCTCTTGTGACGGGCCTGCCGGCGGGAGTTGCCGACGAAGAAGGGCAATTTCCCGAGGACACCCTCAACGGCCGAGTTCAATCGCGACTTCGCAATATGGCCGAACAGGCCCTGGAGTTTGCCCGCCGCACCGAGGGTGGGTCGCGTGAATAATTCCGGCTAAGTTGCTGTTACGACTGCGAATTCGCATCCGCCAATTGGGTGGATCGCACTTCCTCTTGGTATGTCTGGAACTCTATGCGTACACCGAGCCGCGACGCAACATTCGACCGCGTCATCGTCCTCCTCGACGTCACCAGCGATCATCTTCCAGCCCTGGAATCGGGCGCCGCACTGGCCGCTCGTCTGCAGATCCCGCTGGTGACGCTCTTCGCAGAGGCCCGTGAGTTATTGGCCCTCGAGGGCCATCCCCTGGTGCGAACGATCGATCTTCCCACGGGGATGGGGAGATCCGTCGAGCAGGGCTCCATGAGGCGCCACTGGCGGGCCCTTGCCAGGCGAACGCATAACCGGCTGGCTCTGTTGGCCCGACATTATCGCCTGGAGGCCGATTTTCGAATCCTGGGTGGAGACCTGCGGCAACAACTGGGCGAGTTGGGGACTTCTCGAGATCTGATGGTGGTGGAGAGCGCAGGAAGGATGGTGACGAAGTATCTTCGCATGGAGTCGCAGGGGCATTGCATCGGTCGCAGTCTCCCGGCGCCGGTCGTCTTCGTGGGGGCCCGCCCGAGTCATATGCGCTCGGTGGTCCTGGTTTACGACGGTTCTCCGACGTCGGAGCGAGGTCTGGACACGGCGCTGCAGCTTACGGCAGACGACGCCTCGCTGCTGAGCCTGGTGTGGGTTGGTGAGTCGGCGAATGAGATTCGAGAGTTGACGACGCGGGTGCAGCGCCGCCTTGCGCGTCAGCGGCGAAGAATTCATGTCCACGCCCGCCGTATCGCCTGTCACGAGACCGGGGCCATCGGATCCATCGCCTCCCAGATGGGCGCCAACTTTCTGATCGTGCCCGCCTGCGATATCTATCCCGGGGAAGCCGATATCGATCGGCTCAGTCGGGAGCTAGACTGCCCGGTGTTGATTTTGCGAAGCCAGTTCGGCGACGAGAGTGACGACCCCGACCGCCGCCGCGCGGCGGTGGAAGGGTAGTGTCGGTTGCAGGTTAAGTCTTTTCCTTTCGGCGTACGAAGCCTGTCAAAAAGACCAGCGCCACAAGTATGATCGGTGCCGTGGTGTTGCCGCCGGCAGCGGAGCAGCTCGATTCGGTGGCCGTCGTCGACGGATCGTCGGATCCCGAGCCGCCCGGATCGTTGGGATCGTCGGGGTCACTGGGATCGCTGGGGTCGTCGGGATCGCTCGGGTCGCTGGGATCGCTCGGGTCGTCGGGGTCGGTCGGATCGTCGGGATCGCTGGGGTCGTCGGGGTCGGTCGGATCGTCGGG
>PWMF01000035.1 GCA_003559215.1 Natrialbaceae archaeon | reverse complement strand
CGCTGGTCGACGACGCGCTCGACCTCGAGAGCGACGAGACCCAGGAGACGATCGTCGTCTTCGAGACCAACGAAGACGCCGACCGACTGCTCGACCTCGACGTCCTCGTCGGTCCCTTCGCCGTCCTCCCGATGGCGTACGCCGAACTCACCGGTCCGCTGATCGAGCAGGTTGCGGACTGGGAGGAGGTCCGGTTTGTCTCTTCGAACTACGAACTCGAGTACCACAACGACGACGCCCGCTCGGACACCCGATCCGATCAGGTTCAAGCGGGCGAAGGGCTCGAGACCGCCTCCACCGGCGAGAACGCCCACACCGTCGTCATCGATTCGGGCGTCGACGGCGCCCATCCCGATCTCACGGACGACCTGCAGGCCAACTACCAGTACGTCGGCGTCCCCGAGGTTACCGATCCGATCTGGTGGCAGGACGTCGGCCTCGTCGACAGCGACAACAGCGGTCACGGCACCCACTGCGCGGGCAGCGTCGGCGGGGACGGCTCGGTCAGCGACGGCGAGTACGCCGGGATAGCTCCCGACGCAGACCTCACGGTCTACGCCTGCGGTGCCGGCGGCCTGCTGGTCGTCTACACCGTCGCGGCCTACGACGACCTGCTCCGGCGCCAGCGCGAGGGCGACCACGACGTGCAGGTCGTTTCGAACTCCTACGGTCCCGTCGACGACGACCGCCCGTTCGTCCCCGACGATCCGATGAACATTGCCACCTGGACGGCCCACGAAGAAGGGATCTTGCCCGCCTTCTCGGCGGGCAACGACGGCCCCGAGAAGGCGACGTTGAGCCAGTACGCGAAGGCGCCCCACGTCCTCGGCGTCGCGGCGACCGAAGCCGATCAAACTGTAACCGACTTCTCCTCGCGCGGGCGTCCGCAGGACGGCTCGTGGGACCACGATAACTACGATCGCGAGGTAGCCTACGAGAACCTCACCGCGCTGTACGAGGGAGTCGACGAGGACGAGATCGACGGCCCGCTGGGGATCTACCGCAACGGCGTCGCCGCGAAGGGCGGCGACGTGGTAAGTACGCTCAACCCCGCCGATCCGCTCAACGTCGCCGACCCGGACGAGGAGCTGTACTACGGACCCATGTCGGGGACGAGCATGTCCTGTCCCGTCACCGCGGGCTGTGCGACGCTGGTCGTCGACGCCTACTACGAGTCTCACGGCGAGTACCCCGACACGATGGACGTGCTGACGACCCTCGAGGCCACCGCCCGCGAGGGTGTCCACGACTCGTACACGGCCGAATCGGTCGGTGCCGGCTACGTCGATGCGCTGGCCGCCGTCGAGCGGGCCGAAGCGGGCGATCCGGCCGGCTTCGGCGAGATCGACATCGCCCCCGGAAGCGACGAGTAGACGAGCGCCCGTACGGCTCTTCGTTCCCCGGTCCCGCTACAGTTCGTCCAGAAACGCCGCGCCGTGTTCGAGTGACGCGGCGGGATCGTCGGGATCGTCGTGTTCGTAAACGAACCACTCCGCGCCGGCGTCCGCGGCGGCCTCGACGCAGGCCTGCACGTCGACGTCGCCCTCGCCGAGTTCGGCGAACGTCGGCTCCATCCCGTCGACGTTCATATCCTTCAGATGGACCGTCCGGACTCGTCCCTCGAGGTCGCGGAGCCGTTCGGCGGGATCGTCGCCGGCCGCGAGCGCCCAGCCGACGTCGAGTTCGATTCCGACGTCGCTCGCCTCGAGGAAGCGCTCGAATGCCGTCTCCTCGCCGAGATCCGCGTACTCGTGGTCGTGGTTGTGATAGGATAGTCCCCAGCCGTCCTCGGCGAGATCCTCAGCGAGGGTGTCGATCCGGTCGGCAGCGGCGTCGACGGCCGCTGCCGACTCGAACTGGTCGGGATCGAGCCACGGAACGACGACGCCCGCGACTTCGAGCGGTGCGTAGGCCTCGCGGACGGCGTCTCGGTCGTCCTCGAGCGTCTCGACGCCGACATGGGGCGGCGCGGCCTCGAGCTCTCGTGCGTCGAGGACTTCGGCGATTTCGTCGGGATCTCCGTGCAGCGGCGAGTACTCGCCGGCGAACTGGACGCCGTCGTAGCCCGCGTCGGCGACGCGCTCGAGGACGTCGATCGTGGCGTCCTCGAGGTCGCGGACGCTGTAGAGGTTGATCGCGGTCTTTGGCATGGGTCGGTCCACGCGCTGGCGAAGTAATGAACTACCGATGTCGGAACCGCAACGTCGCTACCGGCGGCTGAACTGGCCGCTGACTACCACTCAGCGACGCTGCCGTCGGCGTGGCGCCAGACCGGATTGTGCCAGTCGACGTCACCGGCCCGCTCGCGGACGGCGTCCTCGTCTATTTCGATTCCCAGTCCTGGGTCGTCGGGGAGGGAAACGTAGCCGTCCCGGTACTCGAAGACCGAGGGGTCCTCGAGATAGTCGAGGACGTCGCCACCCTCGTTGTAGTGGATGTCCAGGCTCTGTTCTTGGATGAGTGCGTTCGGCGAACAGGCGTCGACCTGAAGGCACGAGGCGAGCGCGATCGGCCCAAGCGGGCAGTGGGGGGCCAGCGACACGTCGTACGCTTCGGCCATCGCGGCGATCTTCTTGACTTCCGTGATGCCACCCGCGTGAGAAAGGTCGGGCTGGATCACGTCGACCGCGTTCGACTCGAAGATCTCCTTGAAATCCCACCGCGAGTACAGCCGCTCGCCGGTCGCGATCGGAATCGTCGTCGCCGCCCGGATGTCGGCGAGCGCGTCGTTGTGTTCGGGGAGGACGGGTTCTTCGATGAACATCGGATCGTACGGCTCGAGTGCCGTCGCCAGCCGGCGGGCCATCGGCTTCGAGACGCGGCCGTGGAAGTCGACGCCGACGTCGACCTCGCTGCCGACAGCTTCCCGGACTGCAGCGATGCGGTCGACGGCGTTCTGGACGGTCTGCGGGTTGTCGACCGAGCGGAGCTCGGCGGTGGCGTTCATCTTGAGTGCGCTGAAGCCCTCCTCGATCTTCTCGCGGGCGGCGTCGCCGACGTCTTGAGGACGGTCCCCGCCGATCCACTGGTAGACCCGGATACGCTCGCGGGCCTTCCCGCCGAGTAGTTCGTAGACGGGAGCATCGAAGCGCTTGCCCTTGATATCCCACAGGGCCTGGTCGACGCCAGCGATGGCCGACATGAGGACCGGTCCGCCCCGGTAAAAACCGCCGCGGTACATCGCCTGCCAGTGGTCCTCGATCGCGCTCGGATCCTCGCCGAGCAGGTAGTTCTCGAGCAGTTCCTCGACCGCCGTTCGAACCGTCTTCGCCCGGCCTTCGACGACCGGTTCGCCCCAGCCGACGGTGCCGTCGCTCGTCGTCAGTTTGAGAAAGAGCCAGCGGGGTGGGACCTCGAACAGTTCGTAATCAGTAATTCGCATGGTCTCGTGAAATCTCCGTACTGATGGGGAACTGCGTCCGCTCCCGTCTTTAACGCAGTGCCGGAGTCCACGCCAAGGAAACGGGTGCGCCCCTCTCGAGACAGCCGTCCGGTACACGATGTTCTCGAGGTCGAACTCGAGCGAGGATGGGGGAAGGGGACGGTGAGCAGTTGAAAACTGAGAAGTGCTCCGCGGCGGTTCGCAACGCTGGGTGGCCTACCGATCGGAGACCGGAACCCGGCCGCGGATCGCCTCGGGAGCGATCCCGTTGACCGCCGCGAACACCGCGCCGAGGACCAGTCCGTAGACGAGGTGGCCGACCGCGAACAGGAGCGCCGCGAACAGCTCTCCCGCCAGTCCCGGCATCGGCAGGAACGGCAGCGGGAAGGGCCCGATCCCCGCCCGCGTCATCGCGGCCGGAAAGATCAGTCCCCCGGCGACGATGCCGAGCACCGTCCCGAAGACGATCCCGGCGATGAGATACTCCCGAAACGTGCCGACGACGTTCTGGATCGCCGGTCTCGAGACGACCGCCGCGAACGTCAGCCCGAACAGCACGCTGAGTATCAGGTGAATCGTCCAGCCCGCGCCGACGTCCGCTGCCGGAATCGGCGCGAGGCCGCCGAGCAGTTCGATCTGGTTGCCCCCGAGGTGAAGGAGGACTCCCATCGCGATACCGCCGGCCAGACCGCCGGTGAAGCCGCCGCCCCAACGACCGACGCCGTCGATCGATTGAGTGTTATTATCTACCATAGAAGAGATACGGGCTTCTGGCAAAATAATCCTGTCATCGGCTTCGCTCCGTGACTATCCGCCGATCTGAGAGAAACGACAGAAATCGAAGCCGGAAGAGATTCTATATAATTGCATATGGTTTATAATTCGTCGACGTACCGATTCGAACCGGTTCTCGAAACCGACGACACAGTCAGGGGAGAGGTCAGGCGAACGATCGCTACCCGCGGATCGACTCGAAGGATTCCTCGGCGATCAAGGTGGCCAGTTCGTCGACCGCGAGGTCGTCGGAGATTTGCTGAGGATACTTCCGCCGGAAGTAGCCGATCACGTTCTCGAGGTCGCGTTCTAAGAACTCGTCGGCGTTGGCGTGGTCGGTCGGCACTGCTTGCGGCCAGTCGAACACCTTCACTCCCTCCTCGTTGACGAAGACGTTGTACTCGCTCATGTCCGCGTGGACGTATCCGGTTTCGTACGCCCGCGCGATTTCCGCGACGAGTAGATCGAGGACACCGAGCACCTGGTCGGTCTCGAGTCTCGTCTGGGAGAGTTCGACGCCGTCCATCTTCTCCATGACGATGGCGTGGCGGTTCTGGTCGATGGGTCGGGGGACCGCGACGTCCGGGTAGAGTTCCTCGAGGATGTCGTGTTCGCGCTCGGCCGCCTTCCGCGCGGTGTACATCCACGAGACGTGGTCCTTATCGGAGGTGTAGTCGCGTTCCTTGTGCACTTCCCGGAAGTTCGTGTACCCCTCGCGGTGGTATTTCAGGGCGAGCGGTTTGTAGGAGCGAACCTCATAGACGTCGCTTTCCTTACCGACGCCCAGCGGCGAGCCGAACTCGGAGATCGTCTCTCGCTCGACGAGCGCCCGCAACGCGAGGGCGTCGTACCCCTCGAACTGGAGGGTATACCCCTCGTACTGGATCGTCTTTTTCTCGACGAGCCCGCGTTTGAGACAGCGCTCGAGGCGGTAGTCGACCTCCTCCTCGGTCAGATTGGCGAACTTCGGGATCTTTTCCCGCTGAACCCACTCCGAGAAGCGCATTCCCTGCTCCACACCCGAGAGGAGATAGAAGTCCTCTTCCTCGAGCTCCGGCAGTAACTCGGCGACGTTCCGCACCATGTCCCGAAGCTACCCGTTCGGCACGTAAAAACGTCGTGACAACGGCTACGCGGGCAGATCCGCACGCGACGTCGTCTCAACGGGAGCTGACATGATCCGTCGGTAAATTACTATGGACGATACGAAACCGACGCGTCGTCGGAATCGCTTTCCGCCTCGCCGTCCTGCGCTCGAGCATGACCGCGCTTGCCGACCGCGACTGGCGGCTCATCGCCGACGAGGCCCGCGAGGGAGCGACCCAGATGGCGCTCGAGGAGATCGCCGGCCGAACGGCGCTCGAGGACGATCTCCGGACCGTTCGGGTCTACTCCTGGGAGCCGAGCACGCTCTCGCTTGGCTACCGGCAGGATCCCGACTCCGTCGACTGGGAGTACTGCGAACGAGCGG
>PWMF01000018.1 GCA_003559215.1 Natrialbaceae archaeon | reverse complement strand
CCCGAACTCGAGGCGTTCGAGGTGTCGGACAACAGCTCGCAGAACTCGGTCGGCGCGTCGGTCCGGTGGACGGTCACCGACCGGGACGGCGACCTGGCGGAGATCACCTCCGAGCTCCGGTACGTCGACGACGAGGAGGTGCTCCACAGTGCGACCTCGGAGCTCGAGGGCGGCGAGGAGAGCGGAACGCACACCCTCAGAAACACGGATCGGATCGAGGGGGCCGGCGAGGAGTACGAGATCACGATCAGGGCGACGGATCACGAGGACAATACGGTCGACGCGAGCGAGGAGGTCACGCTCGACGAGCGGTCCCCGGCGCCCTCGATCGACTCTTTCGAGGTCGGGGCGACGGACTTCCTCGGGACGCCCGCCGCGGACGTCGAGTGGACCGTCTCGGACGAGGGCGGCGAGCTCTGGGACCTCGAGCTCGAGTTGCGCCTCGCGGACGACGAGGAGGTGCTCGACGACGCGAGTTCGATGGCCAGGGGGGAGGAAGATGCCGGAGACCACCGGCTCACGGGATCCGAGGACGGTGCGGGCCAGGAGCATGAGGTCACGATCACTGTCACCGACTACTTCGAGCAGACCACGACCGAGACCAAGCGGGTGACGCTCGACGAATGATGCGGTGATCGGGGACGACGCGGTTTTGGTACCGTACTATGGCGGTTCCGATCGACCGCGACCGATGCTTGTCGGTTCGTCGGATCCAACGTCGTTGGTATCGGGCTAAAGCAGCCGGAACGAGTAGGGGAAGTCGATGATCCGACTCGACGAAGCGATCGCGGAAGTTGACGAGGGCACGGCCGAAAAACAGTGCCGAGCTGACGGCTCGAGCGCCGACTCCCGTTCTCGTCGACTCCGATCCCGGGAGGTGGGCCGGCGTGAGCGCTGACGGTCGACCCGGAACCGAGAACCGCCGGGTCGGGGAACCGGGCCTCGAGACGCCGGCTCGATCCCGTCGATCCGCGACCGACGCGACGAATCTGTCGCTCTCCCGCGGCCGAACCGGCGACGCGAGCGAGCCGCCGACGGGCTCGAGGAACCTCGGCGGACGCTGCCCTCGCTGTCGGGAACGACTCGAGAGTCGGCTCAAGGTTCGGTACGACGACGAACTGAGCGCTCGGCTCCTTCTCGAGGGGTACTGTCGAAGCTGTACGTACTACGCCGAGAGCGGGGCGGTCGCGTTCGCCATGAACGAGGTACGGCTCTGAGCCCGTACCGACTCTCCGCAGTACACCCAGTAAGGTCTGGAGACGTAACCGCAACGTCGAAGTCGCTATCCGAGTCGTCACTCGACCTCGCCGAGCGAGAGGGCGTACGTCGAACTGATCCACGCCTCGGAGCGGTTTTCGTCGTAGATAACGGTCTCGTCGTCCTGGGTGTGGTAGGTTCCGATCGCGGAGGAGGGGCCGGGAAGCTCCGGTTCGGCGTCGGCGGATGGAGGGTTGGACGTTGACATAGGTTCGATTCCTCGGTTTCCTACATGAACCCACGCGCCAGCGAGGAAAGAAACCGAAGCCGAAACACCTCTTCGTCGGCGACCGAACCACGTTGACCGCTTGCGTTCGCCGAATCCGGCCTCTACCCAGTCCGACCTCATCCGCCGGCCGAACGATCGTGTCCGTCCAGCGGGACGAGCGAGTAATCGACGCGTTCGACGCCTTCGATCGCCCGCAACTTCTCGACGAACGAGGAAATCGCGTCGATCTCGGCTTCGAGTACGAACAGATCCAGACAGTAGTCGGCGACGTGGCTGTGATCGTTCGCCGCGATCGCGTCGTCGAACTCGTGGCGAAGCTCCGCGACGCGGCGCTCGATACGCTGCGTTCCGAAGTCGTAACGTACGGTGACGGTTCCCACAAGAGGTCTCTCCTCGAACCGGTCGTCTTCGAACTCCTCGAGTAACGACCGCGTGCTCTCCCGGACGACCTCGCTTCGACCCGAGTACTCGTGGGCCGACGCGTGGGCGTCGAGTCGCTCGAGCAGTTCCTCGGGCATCGAGAGGCTGACGACTGGCATATGCTAAGATATACAATTGAATTAATAGAATTTGTTATTCAGGGTCGCATCGAGATGTAATAACTAACATTAACAAGACTTCGAACCGTATTCACAATCCGTCTATGAGCAAAGAACGCATCCCGGTGACCGTGCTGAGCGGCAGCCTCGGGGCCGGCAAGACGACCGTACTCAACCACGTACTAACCGCGGATCACGGCCTCGACGTCGCCGTCGTCGTCAACGATATGGGCGACGTCAACGTCGACGCCGAGCACGTCACCCAGCAGTCCGACCTCGGCGGCGAGGAGGAGGTCATCGAGATGTCCAACGGCTGTATCTGCTGTCGGCTCCGCGGTGACATGCTCGACGAGGTCGGTCGGCTGGCCGACGAGCGGGAGTTCGATTATCTGCTGGTCGAGTCCTCGGGAATCTCGGAGCCGATCCCGGTCGCCCAGACGTTCGCAATGGGGTTCGAAGAGGCCGACTTCGATCCGACCGACACCTAC
This sequence comes from Natrialbaceae archaeon, assembly GCA_003559215.1. GTDB lineage: Archaea > Halobacteriota > Halobacteria > Halobacteriales > Natrialbaceae > Natronococcus. The sequence goes on along the minus strand of PWMF01000018.1, from coordinate 3,131 downwards.
GAACTCGATACGATGGTGACGGTGGCCAACGCCCACAGCTTCTGGGAGTCGTTCGACTCGGGCGCGGCGCTCGCGACCGAGACGCCGGCCGGCGAATCGGGTCGGGTTCCCGAGAGCGTGCTCCTCGATCAGATCGAGTTCTGCGACGTCCTCCTGCTCAACAAGTGCGATCTCGTCCCCGACGACGCGCTCGAGGAGATCGAAGCCGTCCTCGAGCGGCTCCAGCCGCGCGCGAAGATCGTCCGTACCGAGTTCGGAAATATCGATCCCGACGAGATTCTCGGCACCGAACGGTTCGACTTTCAGGACGCCTCGAACTCGGCGGGCTGGAAACACGAACTCCAGCACGAGCACCACCACGACCCCCAGGAGGAACACGGCGTCACCTCGTTCGTCTACGAACGCGACCGGCCGTTCCACCCCGAACGGATCGCCGACCTGCTTTCGGAGCTGCCCGACGAGCTGATCCGCGCGAAGGGCTTTTTCTGGAGCGCCGGCCGGGAGGACGTCGCGATGGGCGTCGACAAGGCCGGCACCTCCGTTCGCGCGGGCCCGTCGGGACAGTGGCTCGCAAACCTTCCCGAGGCCGAACGCGAGCAGTACTTCGCCGCCCGGCCCGGCCTCGAGGAGGACTGGGACGAGGAGTGGGGCGACCGCATGACCCGTCTCGTCTTCATCGGCCGGGAGTTCGACGACGAGACTCTGATCAGCCGACTCGACGACTGCGTGCTCACCGATTCCGAGATGGACGACGACTGGTCGACGTACGTCGATCCGTTCGAACCGGAAGAACGACGTGAGCTCGCGCTCGCGAACGAGTAATGGCCGTTCCGGTTACCATCCTCTGTGGCGAACTCGGCGCCGGGAAGACGACGCTGCTCTCGAGACTGCTCGAGACCGCGGATAGCGAGATCGCCGTCCTGGTCAACGACGTCGGCGAAGTCAACGTGGACGCCGACCTGGTGGAAGCGCGCACCGACCTCGAGACCGGCGACGAGGTCGTCGCCCTCGAGAACGGCTGCATCTGCTGTAGCCTCGGGGGCGAGCTCTCGCGGGCCGTGATCCGGCTCTGGAAGGAACACGAGTTCGACCACCTCGTCGTCGAAGCATCGGGGGTCGGCGAACCCGAACCGATCGCCAGACAGTTCGTCCGCGGTCCCGCGGGGGGACCCTACGATCTCGAGGCCGTCGTGACCGTGGTCGACGCTCGCCGGTTCCACGACCGGTTCGCCGACGGCGACGAAGTGCCGGTCCAGCAGGGACCCGACGAGGAGGGAACGCGTCCCCTCGCCGATCTGGTCCTCGAGCAGGTGGAGTTCTGCGACCTGCTGGTCGTCAACAAGTGCGACCTCGTCGACGACGAGGAACGCGAGCGGGTTGTCGCCTTACTCGAGACGCTCCAGCCGCGGGCCGAGATCGTGACGACCGAGTACGGCGACCTCGAGCCCGACGTGTTGCTCGGAAGCGAGCGCTTCGAGCTCGAGACGGTCCGGGACTCGGCCGGCTGGAAGCGCCAGATCGAGGCCGACGCCGAGGAAGGCGAGCACGAACACGATGATCACGGTGAGAAGCACGCTCACGATCACGACGGCGAAGACGCCCACGACCACGGCGACGAAAGCGGCCCTGCTCACGACCACGCCCACCCCCCAGAACGGTACGGGATCGAGGTCGAGGGCTACCACCGCCGTCGGCCGTTCCACCCCGAGCGGTTCGCCGAGCTCCTTCGCTCGCTTCCCGACGGGCTCGTTCGCGCGAAGGGGCTCACGTGGATCGCCGGTCGCGAAAGCCAGGCGATCACGATGAGTACTGCCGGCTCCGAGACCACGCTCGAGGTCACCGGCCGCTGGATCGCCAGCTTCTCCGAAGAATGCCAGGAGACGTACCGACAGGGCCAGCCCGACCTCGCGTGGGACGACGAGCACGGCGACCGCGAGATTCGGCTGGCGCTCATCGGCCGGAACGTCGACTGGGACGCACTCGAGTCCCGCCTCGACGACTGTCTGCTAACGGACGAAGAGATGGACGACGATCGGGACGGGTACGAAAACCGAGCGCCGACGGCGATGGGCGAGACGGTGGCGGTCTCGAGCGCCGACAGGCCGGAGGGGTCGTCCCGATGATCGCACCGATTCGGGGGCAGGAATTATCGCCCTCCGGTATGGAGGTACGCGTATGACGACCGACCGCGCAGACCGACGGAGCACCGACGACCACGGCCACGACGTCATCGACCCGCTGTACGTCGGGATCGTCACGGTCTCGAGTTCTCGCGCCGCGGAGGCCGAGGCCGACCCCGACGATCCCGGCGGGGACACGATCCAGGAGTGTTTCGAGAGCGAGGGCCACGAGGTCCGCGAGCGCGTACTGGTCCGGGACGACTACTCCGCGATCCGCACCGCGGTTCGGGGTCTCGTCGCTCGCCAAGACATCGATGTCGTCTGTACGACGGGCGGCACCGGCGTCACGGCCGACGACGTCTCCCCCGAGGCGACGTCGTCGCTGTTCGAGCGCGAGCTACCCGGTTTCGGCGAGCTCTTTCGCTCGCTGTCCTGGGAGGAAGTCGGCACGCGGGCGATGGCCTCGCGGGCGACCGCGGGGATCGCCGTCGATACACCGGTCTTCTGTCTCCCCGGGAGTACGGGCGCCTGTAGTACGGCCTGCGAGGAGCTGATCGTCCCCGAAACGCCCCACCTCGCGGGACTGGCGACGCGCCACCGCGCGGGCACGACCGAGCAGACGCTCGACGACTACGAGGAGTAGCGCCGCTCGTCCGGCGTTGTTATTTCGAGCTCCCCTCCTAGCAGCCGTCAGAACGACTGAAACAGGCTTTATTAGCGTCGCGACCTCAGTGGCGTATGTTATGTGCCACCACTTCGAATCCGTCGACGAACTCGACGCCGATGAGCGGGCGGACGTCCTCGAGTCCCACAGCGATGCGGAGATCGAAGACGAACTGAGCGAGGACGAACTCGAGGCGCTAACCGCGTAGTCGAGCCACCGCTTTTTAGCGGGCAAAACAGACAGCAAGCGTTAACTATTGTGACCGGGTTCGTTCGACTCGAGGGCCCTTAGCTCAGTCTGGTTAGAGCGCTCGGCTCATAACCGAGTGGTCGATGGTTCGAATCCGT
>PWMF01000158.1 GCA_003559215.1 Natrialbaceae archaeon | reverse complement strand
GGGCTCGATCAGCCGCTCCATCGTCCGTCTGTAGCCGCCGATCGCGCTCGAGCCCGGCTCGATCGGGATCATCACGTTACCCGTCGCGACCAGGGCGTTGTTGTTGAGCATTCCCGGGTAGGCCGGGCAGTCGAAGACGACGTAGTCGTAGGTCTCGCCCAGCAGGGGGTCGACGATCTTGGACTTGACGCGGGCCGACCCCTGCATCGCGCCCGCCAGTTCGGTCTCGACGTCCTCGAGGGAGTCCGAGGATGGAAGCAGGTCGAACCCGTACTCCGTCTGTCGGATGATATCGTGGGGCGTGGCATCGCCCTCGAGAACGACGTTTCCGAGATCCGTCTCGCTGTGGTAGGCCTCCTCGAACCCGAGGCCGTTCGTCGCGTGTCCGTTCGGGTCCAGATCGACGAACAGCGTCGATCCGCGCTCCGCGAGCTGCCGTGCGAGGTTGATCGAGGTCGTCGACTTTCCGACACCGCCTTTCAAGATGACTACGCTTACCGCGCGTGGCTCGTCTGTCATGGTGTATGCCATCCACTGAATGGTAACTCCCTGTTCGTCCGTGAACGTCACTCTCAGTGGATACTGGACACAGCTGATGAGAGGCACATAATCCTGCCGACTTCACTACAATAGCTCGCATAGATATAATAGGTGCAGTAGCTCAGCTACCTATTGCGCCGTAAACCGTCATCTCGAGCCGGCTTCGACGCGTCGTTCTCGTGGCCGCCTCGGGGACCCGCAAACCCTTTTGGTAGCAGATGGTCTATACCCAATCATGTACGTCCGAGACGCCAAAAACAGGGAGGAGGTCTGGCTGCTCGACCACATCGAGTCGATGGGACTCGACGATACGGCGTTTCGTTCCCGGGATTACGTCGTCGCAGTCGACGAGGTCTCCGGACAGAAGGCGGGATTCGGGCGCATTCGGATCCACAGAACCGACCCCGAGGAGGAGGGACCGGACGAGGTCTGCGAGCTGACCAGCATCGGCGTCCTCGAGGGGTGGCGCGACCAGGGTGTCGGCGCCCACGTCGTCGAACGCCTGCTCGAGTACGCCGGTGACGAGGGGTTCGAAACCGTCTACGCGCTGACCGGGGAGAGCGCCTACCTCGCCCGGTTCGGCTTCCGCCGAATCGACGCCGGGCAGTTGCCCGCACCGCTCGAGAAGCGCCGCGCGGAAAAGCGCGAGCGGATCGATCCCGAGGCCGTGCCGCTGGCGATCGAGCTCGACCGGTTCCGGATGCCGGAGCGACTCCGGGAAGCGTTCAAGCAGGCGACCGAACAGCCCGAAGAGGACGGCGACGACGAGAGCGCCGAGGACTTCGGTATCGACCCGGAGACGGCGACCTACAAGTACGATACGGGTCGGTGAGGATCAGGCTCGCGTGTCCTCGACCGCCGGCGTCCCGTCCTCGACGCCCTCGTACTTGTCCTCGAACTCCTGGATGAGCTGTCCCATCTTCGCGTACCAGTCGTTCAACATCCGCTGCATGTCGTTTGCGATCTGGGACGGGTCAGTCGGGTAGTAGACGTGGTAGTAGCCGCCCTGGTCGTAGTTGACCTGCTCTTTCTGGATGAACCCGCTCTGGAGCAGCCGCTGGATCGCTCGGTACGCCGTCGAGCGCTCGCGGTCGACTCGCTCGGCGACCTCGTCGATCGTCAGCGGCTCCTCGCTCTCGACGAGCGCTCGGAAGCAGTCCTTGTCGAGCTGTTTGAGACCGTGGATACACTCGAGCAGCCCCTCGCACTGCATGTCCTGCTGGAGTTGTTCCGCCATCGAGTTTGCCATTACTAGCTCGGGGTAGGAGCCCCGCCGGTATAAGGGTTGTGCGAATATTGTACAAAGTCGAGGAACCGCATCGTGCGCCGTCAAGCTCCGGTCGAAACGCAGTGACGGGACCGATCGCTAGTCGAGAGCGTAGTCACGCTATCCTCGAGCCCGGTCGAAGCAACGAGCGGGATCGAAGTGTTTGCTTCCCCAATAACATGGTCAAAAAGCGACTGTCGACAGCGCACAGGCGTCCCCATTTTGAGCATTGGTATCTGCGTCGAACCACTTGATGAGGCCCTGGGAGGCTGATTCTTAGCATTGTAGAATTCGGTCAAGACTTATTCGGCGAGACGAACGACCTGTTATCAGGGACCATACTCATGACACCATCGAACGAACCGACGACGTACGAACTGGCCGGTGAACGACTCAGTCCAAACCGAACGCGGATCGACACCGGCGACGCCGAGTTCGTCGTCGGCGGAGACGTCAATCCCGTCGAGTACTTTCTAGGCGCAGTCCTCGGCTGCCTGAACTCGACTGGAACGATGGTCGCCCGCGACATGGACCTGCCCATCGACGCCATGGAGCTGTCGGTCGCAGGCGACGTCGACTACGCCAGCTACCGCGGCGAGCCGTCGGACGCGCGGCCCGGACTCCAAAACCTCGAGGTGACGATTCGGGTGGAGTCGGATGCCGACGACGACGCTCTCGAGGCGTGGCTCAAGGCCGTCGAGGACCGCTGTCCAGTTACCGATAACGTGGAAAACGAGACTCCCCTCGAGATCGCGGTGGAATCGGCCTGAGGGGACCGTTCCGAACGGTGAACCCCCTCGAGGACTTGCAACTGCCCGATCGGGAACGACCGTAGCGCGTCGACGGCTCCGTATCAGCCGTCGAACCGGAGCAGCCGCAACCCGATCAGGCTGACCAGCACGGTCGACCCCTCGTGGCCAACCACTGCGACCGGCAGCGGGATCCCCGCCGTGAGGATCGCCACGACCATGATCGCGATCGCGCCGAACGCGATTGCGAAGTTGATGTACAGCGTTCGTCGCGTCTCCTTGCTGAGCGCGAACGCGTACGGCAGTCGGTCGAGCCTGTCCGACATGAGCACGATGTCGGCCGTCTCGAGGGCAACGTCGGTTCCCGCTCCGCCCATCCCGATGCTGATGTCGGCCGTCGCGAGCGCGGGCGCGTCGTTGACGCCGTCGCCGACCATCGCGACGGCCTCGTGGCGCTCCTGGAGCGCCTCGATGTGGTCGACTTTCTCCTCGGGAAGTAGCTCCGCGTACACCTCGTCGATCCCGAGCTCCTCGGCGATGTAGTGGGCGACCCGTTCGTTGTCGCCCGTGAGCATGACGATCTGCTCGACGCCGCGCTCGCGGAGCCGTTCGATGGTCTCGGCCGCGTCGTCCCGGATTGTATCGCTAAAGCCGAGCCAGCCGAGGACGCGGAGCCGCTCGTCGGTTTCCTCGACGACGAGGACGCTCGTTTTCCCGTTGGCTTCCAGCTCGTGGACGGCGTTGAGGCCGTCCTCGAGACCCTCGATCGGCCGTCCCTCGAGTTCGGTCCGAACGTACCGTGGATTCCCGATGTGGAGCGTTCGCCCCTCGACGGTCGCGCGGACGCCCTTGCCGACGACCGCCTCGAACCCGGTCGCGGCGGGGATCTCGAGGCCCCGCTCCGCTGCGGCGTCGACGGTCGCCTCGGCCAGGTGGTGTTCGGACCGCGACTGGACGGCGGCGGCGATCGCCAGCAATCCGTCCTCGGGGTCCGCCTCGAAACCGCTCGCGGCCGTTAGAACGTCGCCCGAGCCGCCGTCGGTTGCCGCCCCCCTGCGAGCGCTCACGTCGGTTAGTCGGGTGTTGCCCTCCGTCAGGGTCCCGGTCTTGTCGAAGGCGACGGCGTCGACGTTGCCCGCCGTCTCGATGTGTTCGCCGCCCTTGAACAGGACGCCCTGTCGGCCACCGGCGGAGATCGCCGAGAGCACCGCCGCCGGCGTCGAGATGATGACCGCACAGGGCGAGGCCGCGACCATGAGCGTCATCGCGCGGTAGAACGTCGAGTCGAACGGGTGCTCCAGGATCGCGATCGGAAGCGCGATCGCGACCGCGGTCAGCGCGAGGACGCTCACCACGTAGGGCTGCTCGAAGCGATCGATGAGTTGTTGGGTCGGCGCTCGCTTCTCCTGGGCCCGCTCGACCATGTGGATGAGCCGGGAGATCGCCGATTCCTCCGCTTTGCGGGAGACCCGCACCTCGAGGCTCCCCGTCTCGTTGATCGTTCCGCTGAACACCTCGTCGCCGGGTTCTTTCGTCACTGGCACTGACTCGCCGGTGAGCGAGGACTGGTCGACCGTGCTCTCGCCGGACTCGACGACGCCGTCCAGCGGCAGCCGATCGCCGGGGCGAACGACGAACACGTCGCCGACCTCGACGTCGTCGATCGGCGTCGTCACTTCCGTCCCGTCGTTGAGGATCCGGGCCGACTCCGGGCGCATCTCGATAAGCGATCTGATCGCGGTTCGCGACCGGCCGATCGCGTACTCCTCCAAGACTCCCGACAACGAGAACAGAAACAGCAACATCGCTCCCTCGAAGGGTGCGCCGATAAACAGCGCTCCGAGCGCAGCAAGGATCATCAGGAGATCGATCTCCACCGCGGGTTCCCGAATAGCCTTGACGCTCTCCTTGAGTCCGTACCAGCCGCCGAAGACGTACGCGACCGCGTAGCTGCCCCACACGAACGACTCCGGAGCGCCGAACCAGCCGCCGAGCAGCCCGCTCATCATCCCGAAAAAGGTGAGCACGACGAACGCTGCCTGCCGCCGGACGACCGGTCGCTCCGTCGGTGCCGTCGACCGGTCGGACGCGGTCGAAACCGCGTTCGAGGACGTCCCCATACTACTACTCGTACCGTCGAGGGAATAAGTATTCGTCAGTGGACGACTCACGGCGACGACCTCGGGTCGGGACGGCGCTGATTTCGAGTTCAGTCACTCCAGTTCCCTCCGGAGCATCCGTCGTCGTCGCTCAATCACGTTCGAATGTACGTTGTTGTGGACTATAAGCACGGCCAGGAGTTCCCCTCGAACCGGAACCACCGAAGGAAATATTTCGAAGAGCGCCGTTGCCGACGAACCGAGAACCGATAGCCGAACGAACCGATCGCGATCGAAGGACAGGGCCACTTTCGGGACGTCGTCGACGAACACGACGTCGTGCTGGTCGACTGCTACGCTGACTGGTGTGGTCCCCCAAGATGCTCGAGCCGGTCGAGCGACACGGCTAGCTGGTACCGGAGCGATCGACCGCGTGACAGCGTCGGCCGCGTGACGATACATCGAAAAGGCTTCGCTCGAAAGGACGGATAATGAAGGTCGGTATCGTCGGAGCAGGGATTTCGGGACTCTCGCTGGTCCACGCGCTCGCGAATCGAGACGTCGACGTGACGGCGTTCGAGGCGCGCGAAGAACCCGGCGGAGTCGTACGGAGCCGACGCGTGGGCGATCACGTCGTCGAGCTGGGACCGCAGCGACTTCGGCTGACGCCGGGACTCGAGTCGATGGTTGAGGACCTCGGGCTCCGAGATCGCCTGGAGTTCGGCGACGACGAGCAGCCGATCTACGTCTACCACGACGGCGAGTTGAAGGTGGCGCCGCTGTCGGTCCGGGAAGCGCTGACAACCGACCTGCTCACCCCCACGGGAAAGCTCCGGATGCTCCTTGAGCCCCTGATGGGACCGCCGCGGCCGAACGAGACCGTCGACGACTACCTGATTCGAGCGTTCGGGACGCAGGCGGCGCGACGATACCTCGGACCGCTGTACAGCGGGCTGTACGGAACCGACCCCCGAGACATGCTCGTGGAGTACTCGCTCGGGCGCGTCCTCGAGAAGGCCGGTATCGAGCGAAGCGTCCTCCTGTGGGTCGCCAGGAAGCTGCTCGAGGATCGCGACACCCCGCCGATGTGTACCTTCGAGAACGGGCTGGGCGAGCTGACGAACGGCCTGTACGAGGCCCACGCTGACTCGATCCACCTCGAGACGCCCGTCGAGTCGATCCGCGAGCGGGCGGACGGGTACGAGCTCCACACCGCCGACGGGAGCGAGCGCGTCGACGAGGTCGTCCTGACGGCGCCCGCCGAGGTCTGCGCCGAGTTGCTCGCGCCGGTCGATTCCGAACTGGAGGCGACGCTTCGGCGGTTCAACTACAACCCGATCGGGATGGTCTTTCTCGAGTCGACGTTCGACGGAACCGGGATCGGGACGCTCGTCCCGCCGGGGTCGGACGTCCGGATCAGCGGCCTCACCTGGAACTCGAGCTTTCTCGACCGGGACGGGCTCTTCACGTGCTACATCGACCCGCTGAGCTACCCGCTGCTCGCCGAGGCGGACGACGAGGAGCTGGGCCGGGTCGGCGCCGCCGAGTTCGAGCGGATCACCGGCGCCCCGGCGACGCCGATCCACGTCCACCGCTGGGAGCCCGGAATGCCGGCGTACGACCGCTCGTGGACGGCGATCGACGATCTCGAGCTTCCCGAGGGAATCCACCTCTGTACGAACTTCGTTGGCCGGCCCGGGATCCCGGGACGCATCCGAACCGCGAGAGCGATCGCCGACGAGCTCGCCGGCGAGGCGACACCCGTCGAATGAGGGGGCGTTCCGGGCGTGACGGCGGCCAGCAGGCGTCCTCGGGTTCCGGCTTCGAAGTACCTATACCGGCACCGTCCTAACGGCCGGCTATGACAACCGGCGTCGTACTGTTGAACTTCGGCGAACCGGCCGCACCGGACCGCGACACGGTACTCGAGTACCTCACCCGGATCTTCTTCGACAACGCCGATCTCGAGGAGGCCGACTCCGAGGAGGCGGCGTGGGAGCGCTCGCGGGAACTGGCCGAGCGACGGCTGCCGAGCCTGATGGAGGAGTACGAGTCGATCGGCGGCTCGCCGCTCCAGGAGCAGGCGGGCGCTCAGGCCGACGCCCTCGAGTCGGCGCTGACCGAGCGCGGCCACGAAGTCGAGCTCTACCACGCGATGCAGTTCATGGAACCGCTGATCACCGACCTCCCGGCGACGCTGGCCGACGACGGGATCGACTCGGTGATCGCCGTGCCGATCTATCCGCTGTGTGGCCCCTCGACGACGGTTTCCGCGATCGACTCCCTCGAGTCCTCGATCGAGGACGTCGACGGCTACGAGCCGGAGTTCACGGCTATCACTGGCTGGCACCGGGTGCCGGCGTACAACCGACTCCGGGCCGAGGGGATCCGCGAGTTCGTCGACCAGGAAGGCGTCGATCTCCAGGACCCCGACACCGCGTTCGTCTTCTCGGCACACGGGACCCCGAAGAAGTATCTCGCGGAGGGCAGCCGGTACGACCAGTACGTCGAGGAGCACGCGTCGGCGATCGCCGACATGCTCGGGCTCGGCGACTACGAGATCGGCTACCAGAACCACGCCAACCGCGGGATCGAGTGGACCGAGCCCGACACCGAGGACGTCGTCGAGGGCCTCGAGGGCGAGGCCGAACGGGTCGTCGTCGAGCCGATGAGCTTCATGCACGAGCAGTCCGAGACCCTGGTCGAACTCGACATCGACCTCCGCGAGGACGCCGCCGACGTCGGCCTCGAGCTCCACCGCGTGCCGGTTCCCCACGACGATCCGCGGTTCGCGACGCTGCTCGCCGACACCGTCGAGCCGTTCCTGTCGGGCTTCGAGCCGTCGTACTACCAGCTCCGCCAGTGCGAGTGTCGGTCCGAGCCGGGCACGTACTGTTACAACGCGGGACTGCCGCCGCAGTAGGACTCGCTCGAGTACTGCTACCGAGTCCGAGAGTCGCCGGCTCCGGGGGGTCCGATTGGAACGTGCGACCCAGCCCGCAGTCGCTCGTTGCCAAAGTGGGTTAGGAAACGTGTCGGATCCCTCGCGTCCCAAAGTAGTAGCGTCCTTCTTTCGAGTGGCCGTCGGTGAGTACAGGAGAACGCACATCAACCATGCCGTTGTAGCTCGACGAGATGACGACGAGGGCGATATTCTTCGATCTCGACGGAACGCTGCTCGAGTGGCGCCGCGGCTATCGCGAGATTCTGGCCGAGACGTTCGAATCGGTAGTAAACGAACTGCGGGCGGAGTGGATCGAGCAGTACAACGACGCCTTCTACGAATCGTTCGAGGCCCACGAGCCGAATCCGGTGAGGCGAGCGTTCACCAGCGTTATCGGGTGTTCGAAGTCGGACCAACTCGCCGAAGAACTCCGCAGGCAGGAGGCTCGAGCCTGTCACCCGCCGGAGGGCGCGTACCGCGACCTCGAGAGACTGTCGGCGGACGACTCGCTCGGCGTACTCACGAACGGCGTCCCCGAATGGCAGCGGTACAAACTCCGCGAGCACGACCTCGAGCAGTACTTCGACGCGATCGTGGCGTCCTACGAGGCCGGCGCGCACAAACCGAACGCGGCCCCGTATCGGGCCGCCGAACGGCGTCTTCCGGCTGACACCTACGCGATGATCGGTGACGACGAGGCGGATACCGACGGCGCCAGAAACGTCGGGTGGACAGCGTATCGGTACGACGGTGGTGGGTTCGGAGACGTCCCCGTCGTACTCGACCGAGAGTGACCGACTGGCGATCCACGGGCAGACGGCGGTTGGGTCGTCGATCCGCGAGTTCCGATCCCGAGGGTGGCTCCCGTATCACCCTCGATCTCGGGACGTCCGCTACGTTTCACGCGAGACCGCTTTCGCCGCCTCGAAGAACGCCTCGACGTTCTCGACTGGGACGTTGCGGTCGACGCCGTGGCCCAGGTTCAGGATGTGCCCCGTATCGCCCGCGGCCGCGACAACGTCTCGAGTTCGTTCCCTGACCGTCTCGGGATCGCCGTACAGCAACGCCGGGTCGAGGTTCCCCTGAATCGCCACATCGCCGAGTTCCGCCCGGGCCTCCTCGAGTTCGACCGTCCAGTCGAGGCTGACCACGTCCGCGCCGGTCTCCTCGAGCAGGTCGAGGTTGCCGCTGACGTTGCGCACGAAGACGATGGTGGGGACGTCGACCGCGTCGACGATCTCTCGGTGAAGGGGCAGGAGGAACCGTCGGTAGTCCGCCGGAGAGAGCAGGCCGCCGTAGGTGTCGAACAGCTGGATCGCGTCCGCTCCCGACTCGACCTGGAACCGGACGTAGTCGACGATAATGTCGGTAAACGCCCGGAGTAGTCGCTCGAACGCCTCGGGGTGCTCTGCGCGCAGTCGGCGGACGTCCATGAACGACCGCGAGGGGGTCCCCTCGCAGACGTAGGCCGCGAGCGTGAACGGGCCGCCGGTAAAGCCCAACACCGCGGCCTGCTCGCCGAGTTCGTCGCTCAGCCGCTCGAGGAGCTCGCCGACGTACCACAGTTCCTCCTCGACGTCACCCCGTTCCCGGCGGGTTTCGTCCGGTGACTCGACCGGGTTCTCGACGACCGGGCCGACGCCGGACTCGAGGTGATACGAGAAGCCGAGCGGCTCGAGCACGGTAAGAATGTCCGAGTACATGACGATGCCGTCGGGCCGAAACCGCTCCCAGGGCTGGAGGGTGATCTCGGTCGCGATCTCGGGCGTCGAGATCGCCTCGAGAAACGAGTAGTCCTCGCGCAGTTCGCGATACTCCGGGAGGTACCGGCCCGCCTGTCGCATCATCCACACCGGCGGGCGCTCGGTCCGTTCGCCACGTGCCGCCCGGAGGAATAGCTCTTCCATAGCCGATGGTTGGCTTCTCGAGCGCCTAATAGTTGCGAAACCGGGCGATCGCGCCCCTTCGAGATCGGAGAGCCGAGCGAGTGGACGTCAGTCGGCGCCCGTCGGCGTCGATTCGCTGGCGGCGCGCTGGCTGCGCCAGACGCCCTGGATGTAGGCGCCGACGAACATCCCCGCCAGCGCCCACAGAATGGTGACGTTGCCGACGCCGAGGCTGGCGTAGGCCGCGCCGGGGCAGATCCCCGAGAGGCCCCAGCCGACGCCGAAGATCCCGCCGCCGATCAGCACGTTGCGGTCAAACGACTTCAGCCGACGGCCGTAGGCGGCTCCGGTCAGCGGCGCCCGCTCGCGGAGTCGCGGCACGAGCGCGAACGCCAGACCGGTGACGACCGCCGCGCCGCCCATCACGAACAGCAGCCCGAAGTCCTCGAACTGCAGGAAGTTTAGGACGACTTCGGGACGGGCCATGTGGCTGAAGCCGAGCCCGAACCCGAAGATCAGGCCGCCGACGAAGATCAGCGGCATGAACAGGGGATGTCGGTCTCCGCTCACGGGTCGATCGCTCACGGCTCCCGTCGGTCGCCGTTTGCTATTCGAGGATTCGCTTCCGCTCATCCTCGCAATCCTCCCCGTTCGCGTTTCCGAGATTCTCGGGCGAGAATCTCGCTCACGGACTCACCCCCAGTGCCATCACGAGCTGTGCCGTCCCGATCGCGACGAGCAGGAACGTGAGCACGCCGACGATCGAGGTCTTCGAAGCCGAGCCGACCCCACAGACGCCGTGACCCGACGTACAGCCCTTGCCGATCCGCGTGCCGATCCCGACGAGGATCCCGCCGAGGAACAGTCGCCAGGGCTGGACGTCGGTCATCCAGATCGTGACGCCACCGATCTCCCGGAGTTCCCCGGTGGTCCCGGACTGGTAAAGCCCGCTCGAGACCAGGCCGGACTGGAACGTCAGCGCGTAGATCGCCGCGCCGCCGACGATCCCGAGCGTGAAGACGACCCGCCAGTCGCGCGAACCGACGTACCGCTGGAACCGCGATTGGTCCGAGACGTACGACAGCGTCGACTCGAGGAACGTGCTCGCGCCGGCGGCGATGCCGGTGCCCAAATAGATGACGACGGCGCCGAGGCCGACGAGCAGCCCGCCGACGGCGTACCGACTGATTCCGGCGGGAAAGAGGGTCTCGTACAGCGCGGGTGCGATGAGTTCAGGTGCCATTCGGCTGGTCGAGGGAGTTAGTCATCCGCCAGCGAGTCCCGGCTGGCGGCGCAGTTGTTCGGGCCGAGCTCGAGTTCGAACGCCTCGTCGTCGTCGGTCTCCTGCTGCCCGAGGTTCGTCGCGATGATCTCCTCGTGGTTGGCCGGCCGGGGCGGCATATCCGAGAGGATCAGCTCGACGAACTCGTCTTCCTCCATCGACAGCGCGGCCATCTTCTCCCGAAGCTCGCCGATCGGCGCGGTGTAGGTTCCGTCTTCGGCGGGAACCGCCGCGTCGCTGAAGTGGGCACCGCCGATCAGGGTGTCGTCGGGAAGCGCGAGCACGCGATCCTGGAGCGACTCGTAGAGCTGGCGAGCGGCGTCTTCGGCGCCCTCGTCGCCCTCCTCGAGGTCCGGGCGGGCGACGCTCTCGATGAACAGGCCGTCGCCCGTCGCGAGCAACTCGCCGTCGATCAGGTAGGAGGTCATCCCGGAGGTGTGGCCGGGCGTGTAGACCGTTTCGATCGTCACGTCACCGACCCGGAACTCGTCGCCGTCTTCGGCCAGGGTCATCTCGTCGGCGTAGGTGATACCGCGATCAACTGACGCCGCGGGAACGACGCCCTCGACGCCCTTCTCGACGAGTTCACGAATACCCGAGACGTGGTCCGCGTGGACGTGCGTGTCGATGGCGTACTTGAGGTCGACGCCGAGTTCCGCGGCGTCGTCGAGGTACCGCTCGGTGAACGCGCGCAGCGGGTCGATGACGGCGGCCTCGCCGTCGTCGTAGACGAGGTAGCCGAGGCAGCCGCTCGAGGGACGCTGATACTGCAGCAGAGTTCCGCTGCCCTCGTAGCGCTCGACCTCGACGGCCTCGTAGATCCGCGCCCAGCCGTTCATCCCCTCCTCGAGGTGGTCGACCTCGTAGCCGCGGTCTTTCAGCGCGCCCGCGACGAACTCGCTGGCACCGCCTTTCGCACAGAGGACCGTCACCCCGCGGTCGTCGGGGATCCTCGCGAGCACGTCCTCGTCGATCTCCTCGTCGAGGAACTCGAAGTACGGAACGTTGATCGACTCGACCGTGTCACCGTCGATGCGCCACTCCTCGTAGTCGGACTGCATCCGCGAGTCGAGAAGCGTCACCGCCTCGCCGGCATCGACGCGAGCCTTCAACTCGCTCGCCGTGACCGACTCGACCGACGCGTCCGGCGTGGGAAAGTCCATGTCGTCCATGTTGTACACCCCAGAGTACCGGCCGAACCCACATAAGGGTTTGCACAATATTTCCCATTATACACAATACGGGTGACCGATCATAGACGGCTCACATATTTGTATACGCGTGTGAGCGATCGAAAGGACGACAGTTTCGGTCCGTTTCAAACGTGGAGCTGTTCGAGGGTTGTGCAATCATCGATACGCTTTTATGCTCGTAGCTGATATTGTGTGATAGCTCCAATATAGAGCACAAAGATCGCTATGAGTTCCAAACCCACCGCAACCGAGACCCTCGACGTGAAAGGACAGTCCTGCCCGATGCCAATCGTCAAGACCAAACAGGCAATCGACGACCTCGAGGAGGGTGACGTCCTCGAAGTCCTCGCGACCGACTCGGGCAGCATGAGCGACATCCAGGGCTGGGCCGACGGCACCGACGGCGTCGAACTCCTCGAGCAGGTCGAGGAGGGCGACCTGTACACCCACTACGTGGAGAAGACGGCGTAAGATGAGCACGGAGACCCAAACACCGACCGGGGACGGCGAATCGATGAGCGAGGCCGAACTCGAGGCGCGAATCGCGGAGCTCGAGGAGAAGGTCGCGGGTCTCGAGACCGAAGTCGGCGACGATCAGAAGAAGATGACCATCGTCGCGACCAAGGGCAGCTTCGACATGGCGTACCCACCCCTGATCCTCGCGAGCACCGCGGCCGCCTTCGGCTGGGAGGTCATCGTCTTCCACACGTTCTGGGGACTGGACATCCTCCACGAGGAGAAATCGAAGAAGCTCAAGCTGAGCGCGGTCGGCAACCCCAACATGCCACTGCCCAACGCGCTCGCCGCGTTGCCGGGAATGGACTCGATGGCGACCCGGATGATGCAGAAACGGATCGACGAGAACGGCACCGCGACGATCGAGGAGCTGATAGACGTCTCCCTCGAGAGCGGGGTCGAACTGCAGGCCTGCCAGATGACCGTCGAGCTGATGGAGTACGACGAGGACGACTTCTACGACGGCGTCACGACCGGCGTCGGCGCGGCGACGGCGCTGCAACACATGGCCGAATCGGACGTCCAGCTGCTGATCTAACGTGTCAGGATCGCCACCACACTCGCCGCGGAGTCCGAGTCTGCGCGTCGTCGACGCCGTCGCGGACGCGGAGGGGATCGACCCGGTCGAACTCGAGCCCCCGCTCTACGACGCCGTGGATCCGAACGCGATCGATGAGCTCTTTACGACGACCCCGAGTGCGTCGCGAAACGGCCGACTGAACTTCCAGTATCGAGGCTACGACGTGACGGTGCGATCCGACGGCACCGTCTCCCTCGAGTAGGGTCACAGCGCGCCTCCTCGTTCCGTGCTCGCGAGCGACGGCGTCCGTTCGCGCCGTCTGTCTAACTGTTCAACTAGTCATATATCCACGGCCGCTGTAACGTTCGGCATGGCCGCGATCGAACTCGAGGGACTCACCAAGGATTACGGTGAGGTCGTCGCGAACGACTCGGTGACGTTCACCGTCGAAACGGGCGAGATATTCGGCTTTCTCGGCCCGAACGGCGCGGGGAAGACGACGACGATCCGGATGCTCCTCGGATTCATCGCACCGACGTCGGGGACGGCCCGCGTGCTCGGTCGGGACGTTCGCGAAGAGGATTCGCTCCTCGAGGCCAAGCGGCGGATCGGCTACCTCTCGGACGAACCCGGGTTCGACGAACAGATGACTGGCACCGACATCCTCGACCTCCACGCCTCGATCAAGGGCGAGAGCCGACGGGACGAACTGCTCGAGCTGTTCGATCCGCCGGTCGAACGCCGGGTTCGGGAGTATTCCCAGGGAAACGCCCGAAAGCTCGGGATCGTGACGGCGTTCATGCACGACCCCGACCTGGTGATCTTAGACGAGCCGACCAACGGTCTGGATCCGCTGATGCGACAGCGTTTCGCCGACTTCCTCCGGGCCGAACGCCGGCAGGGCGTGACGGTGTTTTTCTCCTCGCACAACCTGAGCGAGGTCCGTCGCCTCTGCGATCGAGTCGGGATCATCCGCGACGGACGGCTCGTCACCATCGAACCCGTCGACGCGCTGTTGCGACGCAGCGGCAAGGTGATTCGAATCCGCAGCGTCGACCCGATCCCGGCCGGCGTCCTCGAACTCGAGGGCGTCCACGACCTCGAGACGAGCGTTTCCGACGGCGACGAGGGAGGCGACCCGACGGCCGCGTTCACCGAGTGTGTCTTCACCTTTACCGGCGATATCAACACCGTCCTCGAGCGACTCACCGACTACGAGCTGATCGATCTTTCGATCGAGGAGGCGCCGCTCGAGGACGTCTTCATGCGGTTCTACGGGGGTGAGGAGGATGTTTGAGATCGCCCGCTACGAGGGGCGAAACCGGCTCAAGGGGAGCGTCTACCTCTCAGCCGGGATGGCGCTGCTGGCGGCCCTGGTCATCTGGGTCTACCCCTCGTTCAGCGACGCCCTCGGCGGGGATGAACTTCTCGAGGCCTACCCCCAGGAGATGCTGCAAGTATTTCGCATCGAGACGATGGCCTCGCTCGAGGGGTTTCTCGCCTTCGAACTGTACACGTTCGGCTGGGTTATCCTACTGGGGCTGTACGTCGCCTACGCCGCGGCGGGCGTGATCGCCGACGACGTCGATCGGGGCCGAATGGACACGCTGTTGGCGATGCCGATCTCCCGTGCCCGACTCGTGGCCGAGAAGTTCGCCGCGATCGGCGTCCCGATCGTCGTCGTCAACGTCCTCACCCCGCCCGTCATCCTCCTCGGGAGCCGGCTGATCGACGAGCCGCTGTCGGTCACCGACGTCCTCGCGATCCACCTGCTGTCGATCCCCTACCTGTTCGCCTGCGCCGGGATCGGGCTGCTGTGCTCGGTCGTCTTCGACCGCGTCGGGATCGCCCAGCGGGTCGCCCTGGGAGTCACGTTCGCGCTGTTTCTCGTCGAGTCGCTGCTGGTCGAAACCGACTACGAGGAACTCGGCGCGATCGCACCGATGCGGTACTACGACCCGAACGAGATCCTGCTCGAGGGGACGTACGATCTCGTCGGTGTCGTCGTCCTCGTCGCGATGACCGTCGTGTTGCTCGGCGTCAGCCAGCTGGTGTTCCGGCGCTCGGATCTGTAGGGCATCGGGCGGATCCTCCCGGCCGTTCGGATCGGACTGCTCGAGTGAGGCGGTGAGCTAAGGTCGCTCGAGCCGTACTGATCCCATGTTCAGGAGCTTTAGGATCGGTTCGCTGCTGGGGATCCCGATCAAACTGGACGTCACCTTCCTGTTGATCCTGCCGGTGTTCGCGTGGCTCATCGCGATCCAGATCGCCGATCTCGTGCCCATTCTCAACGGGCTACTCGGCACGGCGATCGACCTCGAGACGGTGACGACGGGTTCGACGCCGTGGCTGCTCGGCGCGGCCGCCGCGATCGGCCTGTTCGCGAGCGTCCTGTTGCACGAGCTGGGTCACTCGGTCGTCGCGATCCGCTACGGGTTCCCGATCGACTCGATCACGCTCTGGCTGCTCGGCGGCGTCGCGCAGCTCTCCGAGCAGCCGACGAACTGGCGCCAGGAGCTGGCGATCGCGATCGCCGGACCGATCGTCAGCGTCGGCCTCGGCGTCGGGTTCTACGCGCTCGTCCTCGCGGTGCCGGCGACCCTCGAGACCGTCCAGTTCCTCTTCGCGTACCTGGCGGTGATCAACGTCGTCCTCGCGGCCTTCAACATGTTACCGGGGTTCCCGATGGACGGTGGGCGCGTCCTCAGGGCGATCCTGGGCCGGAATCGTCCGTTCGCTGTCGCGACGGCACAGGCCGCACAGGTCGGGAAGCTGTTCGCGCTCCTGCTGGGACTGTTCGGCTTGCTCGCGTTCAACATCTTCCTGATCGCGATCGCTTTCTTCATCTACATCGCGGCGACGGGAGAAGCCCGCCAGACCGCGATCCAGGCCGCTATAGAGGGAATTACCGTCGCGGACGTGATGACGCCGGCCGACGAACTCGACACCGTCGACCCGGAGACGACGATCGCCGAGTTGCTCGACGCGATGATGGAACACCGACACACGGGGTTTCCAGTCGTCGAGACCGGCTCGGTCGTCGGCGTCGTCACCCTCGAGGACGCCCGGACGGTCCCGCCGGGCGAACGCGACTCGCGGACGGTTCGGGAGGTGATGACGACCGACCTCGAGACGCTCCCGCCGGCCGAGGAAGCCTGGGAGGCACTCGTCTCCTTGCAGCGAAACGATATCGGCCGCCTCGTCGTCCTCGACGACCGCGAGCGGCTCGCGGGACTGGTTACGCGGACCGACGTGATCACGGCGCTCAACGTCGGTGCGGTTCGCTCGGCGCACGGGTCGGCGGACCGCGCTCCGGAGGGGCGCCCGGACGACGCGGCACAGCCGGTCGAGAAACCGCGCTGGTAGGAGGGGGCGATTCATAGCGACGCCGTCCGTAGGGCCGGTATGTCCCTCGATCGAATCGGGTACGTGTACACGTTTGGGATGGACGAAAGCGAACTCCTCGAGGCGCTCGAAACGACCGACACCGCCATACTCGCGCTGGCGAGCGGGGGATCGGCCTACGCGATCCCCGTCGGCTGTTACTACGATGACGGGGCGCTGTACTTCAGGCTCACCGACGACGGCACGAGCAGGAAGCTGTCCTATCTCGAGGCGACGACCGAGGCCTGCGTCCTGCTGTACGCCGTCGAGCCGCCAGACGATTCCTGGAGCGTCGTCGCCGTCGGGCCGATCCACGAACTGACCGACGAGGAGCGCGAGGCGTTCGACGAAGCGACGATGATCGGGCGGTTCGGAAAGCCGCGAATCTTCGACGAGGATCTCGACGCCCTCGAGTGGTCGGTGTTCGAACTCGAGATCGAGGAGGTCACCTGGCGCAAGACGGGCGGACAGACCCTCTCGTAGTTCGGCCCACGGTTGGGAACGCCCCGCTCGGCGACGACTCGCACGCGACAGGACCGGTAACTACCGACCGTCCGCGACTGTCATCGCCGTCGCGAACGGTGTTTATTACGCCTTCAGTGTAGCGACGATCCGATGACCGTTACCGGACGGAGAGACCTGTTACGGCTCGCGGGCGCGTCGACCGTCGTGTTCCTCGCGGGCTGTGGAAACGACGACGAGGAGGAGCCGACCGATGACGAGGACGCAGAGCCGGACGAGGAGACAGCCGACGAGGACTGGGGGACGTCGACGAGTTCGCCTTCGAGGGACGAGCCGAGGTCTGGACCGGGCTCGAGCCGGAGTTCATTGACGGCGAGGACAACCCGACGATCACCCTCGAGGGTCAGGAGTACGACTTCAGGTGGGTCAACGCCGACGGGATCCTCCACAACCTGGAAATTCGAGACGAGGACGGCGAGATCATCGAGGACTATCAGAGCGACGACGTCAAGGAGGAAGGCGAGGAGACGACGCTCGAGGGCGTCACCGCGACCGAGGAGATGACGACGTACATCTGTACGTACCACGAGTCGACGCAGGTCGGTGACATCGAGATCGAAACCGAGTAACCCGAACGACAGTCCGGTCGCCGACGGTTCGGTGGTCGGCTCCTCGGTCGGTCCTTCTCGTCCTATCGTTCCCGCCCGGTAGGAATCTGTGGGTGGCGTTATCTCCTGACGCTCCGTACCTCCAGACGAGGTGAGCACCGATGGCCGACTACTACGACGAACTCCTCGGCAGCATCGCCGTCTGTCTGCTCGGCGGCGCGCTGGTCGGCCTGCTCACGTCGGTCGCGTTCCACCTTGGACTACTGTTCGGCGCACTGGCTGCGATGGCGTTCCTCTGCGACGCGCTCTTCGTCCACCCGCCCCTTCCCGAGACCGACCCGCGCCGACGATCCGCCGGTCGGCCGACAATGCGCTCCCGTTCGGTTGCCGATCCGAGAAGTCGCTCCCGATACCCGTCCTCGGCCGCGGCGAATAGCCGGGGTCCGATGGACATCTATTACATACATATGTATGTAACATATTCCACACTGAATGGACCGATTACCGACGGGCTGCGTCGGATTTCGTCGCGCGCTCACCCCTTCCGTTCGCGGTCCACAATCTCCCGTTCGGTCCGCTGCCTGAGCGCCTCGAGCCCGTCGCTGATCCGGACCTCGTAGGTATCGGGGTCGGAGACCCGTCGGTGGCCCTCGGGGAGGCGCTCGAGCTGTCTCCGGGTTCGCTTGCGGACCTCCGAAAGGGTTGGCAGGTCGGCGACGAGCGAGCCGTCCTCGACGACCGTCTCGAGCAGCGGCCGACCGTCGACCGACTCCTCGCGCGTCGCGAGGACGTCGTGGACGTACGAGCCGTCCCGCTCGACGCGGTAGGTCTCTTTTTGTCCTGGGTAGGTCACCTTCCCCGGCGAGAGCTTCATACTCGGCTCGAGTTCGCCGTCGCGCTCGACGGCGGTAAGCTTGTAGACGACGCCGCTACTAGGGGCGTCTTTGCTCGTCGTCAGCGCCGTCCCGGGACCGAACGCGGTCGCGATTCCGTCCGCGTCGAAAAAGTCCCGGAGGAAGAACTCGTCGACGCCTGAGGAGACGACGATGCCGGCGTCGCCGACGATGTCGTCGACCGCCTTCGAGAGTTCGATCAGGTCCCCCGAGTCGAGGCGCACGCCGCCAAGCCGGACGTCGCGCTCGTCGGCGACGGCGACCGCGCGCTCGGCGCCGGCGACGGTGTCGTAGGTGTCGACGAGGTAGATCGCGTCGTCGCCGTAGCTGTCGGCGAACGCCTCGAACGACGCCCGTTCGGTCTCGAAGCTCTGAACCCACGAGTGGGCCATCGTCCCGTAGGTCGGCATCCCGAACCGCTCGCCCGCCAGGACGTTCGAGGTGCCGTCGAACCCGCCGACGTAGGCGGCCCTGGCGGCTTTGAGCCCGGCGTCGACGCCGTGGGCTCGCCGGGAGCCGAAGTCGACCAGCTCCTGGTCGTCCCCGCGACGGGCGACGACGTCGGCCATCCGCGCGGCCTTCGTCGCCACGAGCGTCTGGTAGCCGACCTGGTTGAGCACCAGCGTCTCGAGCAGCTGTGCCTCGAGGATCGGCGCGGTCACCTCGAGTATGGGTTCGTTCGGGAAGATGAGCGTCCCCTCCGGAACCGCACGGATCTCGCCGCTGAACGAGAACGATTCGAGGGCCGCGAGAAAGTCGTTGTCGAACCCCTGATCGGCGAGAAACGCCAGTGCGTCGCCGTCGAACTCGAGCGACTCGAGGGCCGCCAGCACCTGCTCGAGGCCCGCGGCGACGGCGTAGCCGCGATCCGACGGCAACGATCGGAAGTACACCGAGAACGTCGCGAGCGGGTCGTAGTCCGTCTCGTGGTACCCCTGCATCATCGTCAGCTCGTATCGATCGGTAAACAGCGCGAGATCTCGAGGGTCGACGTGGCCGAACCTGGGAGCAGTCATGGCTGCGGATACTGACGCGGCCGCGAAGGAAATAGCCCGGGGCGGAACGCCCGTCGCTCGCTCGGCAATGTTTCTTGTGGGTCGACCGCGTACCACGCGGTGATCCTGATGTACTCGACGATCCTCCTTCCGATCGACGGCAGCGATGGTGCCGACAGCGCGATCGACCGCACGCTCGAGTTCGCTCGACGGTTCGACGCGACGGTTCACGTCCTCTCGGTCGTCGAAACCGGCGCCGAACCCGTCGGTCTCGATCAGCAAGCGCGCGACGAACTCCGGAGACGGGCCGAAAAGCGGGGACGACAGGCGACCGCCCGCGTCCAGGAGCGCGCGGCGGATCTCAACGTGGAGACGACGCGGGCCGTTCGGGAGGGGAATCCCCACGAGATCATCCTCGAGTACGCCGAGAGCGAGGGTGTCGATCTGGTCGCGATGGGAACCCGCACTCGGGAGGACCCAGCGATCGGGCTCGGAAGCACGACCGAACGCGTGATCGCCCGCGCCGGCCGCCCCGTGATCGCGGTTCGACTGGAGGACGACGCACCGGCCGTCGACGCGATCTCGTACGACCGCGTCGTGATCCCCACCGACGGCAGCGACGCCGCCGAACGCGCCGCCGAGCGCGGCCTCGAGTTCGCCGAGACCTACGGCGCGTCCGTCTACGTTCCCTACGTGGTCGACACGACCAGCTACGACCTCGAGGAGACCTCCCGAAGCATGGTCGGGCTGTTGAAGGAGGGCGGCCGAAACGCGGTCGAGGCGGTCGCCGAGGACGCCCGCGAGCGCGGCCTGTCGGTGAAGACCGACGTCCTCCGGGGAGTTCCCGACGAGGAACTCCTCGAGTACGCAGACGGGCTCGAGGGCGATCTGATCGCGATGGGAACGCGGGGACGAGGCGGGGCCGCCGGCGACCTGCTGGGTAGCACCACCGTTCGCGTCCTGCGACGAGCGCGCTGTCCGGTGTTGACCGTTCGCTGACGCCGCCGAGCGCG
>PWMF01000130.1 GCA_003559215.1 Natrialbaceae archaeon | reverse complement strand
TCAGCGTACTCGATCTCGTCGTTCATCGACCGTTCGGTGATCTCGGCCATCTCGTCGGCGACGCCACACTGCTTCCCTAGAAGGACGGTCATCTCGGAGTCCGAGAGCGTCCCGTCGAAATCGAACGCAACGACTGTCATCGCTCGTCCGTTGTGGGGCC
This sequence comes from Natrialbaceae archaeon, assembly GCA_003559215.1. GTDB lineage: Archaea > Halobacteriota > Halobacteria > Halobacteriales > Natrialbaceae > Natronococcus. The sequence goes on along the minus strand of PWMF01000130.1, from coordinate 5,571 downwards.
CGGGATAAACCAGTTCAGGTTCCGCTCCGAGAGCGGCCGGACCCGTTCGGAGCTGCCTCGAGGTGAACCGCACCGGAAAGCTGTTAGCGACGCGCTTCCACTGTCGCGCCATGTCAACGAAGAGACGACTCGAGTACGACAAGGGGCCGTCACTCGAGGACGAGTCCCCGGAGGACGACCCGAACGACGGGGACGGCGACCCGGACCGGTCGGTCGAGCGCGACCGTCGGCCGACCGTCGAGGCCCCGCCCTGGGCGGTCGGCGCGGCGTTGGGCCTGGGCGCGTTCGCGGCGGTCTTCCTGGCGAGCTACCAGCTCGCCGGATCGCTGTTCGGAACCGGGCTGTTCGCGCAGGTCGAGAACGAACCGAGTCAGTGGGTGATCTCGAGCTTTACGATGCTCGGCAGCCACGGCGCGGTAATTATGGAGGGCGAGGAAGCGGCCCGCGGGCTGCACGCCCCGATGGGGATGTTCGCCTCTCACGTCTCGGCGATGGTTCCGCTCCTCGTTCTTGGACTCGTCGGCTACCTGCTCGCCCGGTACGTTCGCCTCGAGAGTCTCCGGAGCGCCGGCGTCCTCGTCGGGACGCTGACCGCGACCTACGTCGTCCCGTTGGTCGCGCTCGGAACGGTCACGCAGTGGGCGCCCGAGGAGAGCGACCCCGCCGCGGGTGAGGTCGGTTCCGAACCGGAGATGCTCTCGGTCGCCGTCGACGTTTCGATGGTTCTCTCGACGACGCTCTCGGTCGCCCTGTTCGTTTCGATCGGCGCCGCCGTCGCCGCCCTACCCCGGCTGCTCGAGCGTGCGCCGATCGAAACGACGACCGCGGACGGCTCCGCGTGAACCGGTCTGGAATCGAGCCTCGTGTCGCTCCCCGAGAGCTCGTACTCGTTCTTACTCGTCGGGACTCGGACCGCTCGGCGGCGATTCCGCGGGTTGGTCGGATTCGTCCACCCGTTCGTCGCGTCCGCCCCTCGGTTCGTCGGCTTCGCGGAAGTCGAGGCGCTGGTCCGCTCCGGCCGACTCCTCGAGGAAGGAGAGTTCGCGCTGGGGGAACGGGATCGTGATCCCCGCGTCGGCGAAGCGATCGTAGATGCGGCGGTTGAGCTGATCGATGGCTCGCTTCTCGGTCAACGGATGCGTGATGTACGCCTGCAGTTCGAAGACGAGCGCGGAGTCGCCGAACTCGTCGAACAGCACGCGCGGCCGCGGCGAGTCGCGAATCATCGGGGCGTCCTCGGCGACCTCCATGGCGATCCGTTCGACGGTCTCGTAGTCGGTCCCGTACGCGGCCGTGATCGGCACGTCGATCCTGATGTGGCGCCGCGGCGCCGTCTGGTTGACGACCTGCGTCGAGTTCAACACGGCGTTGGGGACGGTAACCATCGTGTTCTCGGGGGTCAGCACCGTCGTCGAGCGGATGCCGATGTCGATGACGGTGCCGCGCATTCCCTCCTCGAGCAGGATGACGTCGCCCGGCTTGTACGTGTTGTCGAAGTACAGCGCGATGCCGCCGATCAGGTTGCTGATCGCGTCCTGAGCGGCGAAGCCGATAACGATGCCCAGCACACCCGCCGACGCCAGAAACGGCGTCACTTGGAGGTTCCAGATCGAGACGATGACCAGCGCGGCAACGGCGAACATCCCGATCTTCCAGAAGTTCTGGAAAATCGGGGCGAACTCGTAGTTGTTCTCGGAGCCGTTTGCGACCTCGAGCCAGCGGGTCCCGATCCGGATCGCCGCGCGAGCCCAGAGCACCGTCAGCGCCGTCGCGACCGAATTGCTGAGCAGCGACTCGGCCTCGACGATGCCGAACGCCTGGAGCGAGACCGAGATCCCGACCAGGAGGATCGAGATCGCCAGCGGCGTGTAGATCTCCTCGACGGCCGCCCGTCCGAACGTCGTCGGCGCGTCCTCGTCCAGCGGTCGAAGGTACCGTCGGCCGGCCCAGTGGACGAGCCGGGCCAGCAGATACGAGCCGACGATGATCAACGAGAGCAACAGCCACTCCCACTCGAGCAGCGACGTCGACAGCGCCGGCTGAACGGCCCCGTCGAGCTGTAGCCACCGCCACGGGTGCGTCGGGAGTGACATCGAAGGCGTGTAAGCCGTGGTTAGGGCGAGTAATATACTGTTGGATGTCGTACTCGCGGCTTTTTATACGGACGTCGACCCCCGCCGGTACCGCAACGATGATCAATATCCTGTGTCGACTGTTGTCGATGCCCAGTGACGGATGGACGGGTGACGACAACGCATGACCGAGACGGGGCTCGAGGTCGTGGCGCTCGCGCTGGTGCCGGCGATCCTGTGGGGGCTCGCGCCGATCTTCGACAAGCGCGGGATGGCCAGCGGCGGTGGCTCGATCCAGGCCGCGCTGGTCGTCGTGATCGTGCAGCTACTGTGGTACTGGCTCGCGATCGCCGTTCTCTACGGGGGGTCGGCCTTCGCCGGGCTGACCCTCGAGATCCTGGCGGTCTTCGCGTTCGCGGGGGTGATCGGTACGGCGCTCGGCCGGATCGCGATCTTCGTCGGTGTCGATAAGGTCGGCGCGAGCCTCAACAGCACGATCCTCAGCACGCGGCCGCTGTTCGCGACGCTGATCGCCCTCGCCGTTCTGGGCGAACCGCTCGGCCCGGTGACGGGGGCCGGGATCGTGATCCTCGTCGCCGGGGTCTCGACGCTGACGTTCTCGAGGGGCGGTGACCTCGGCGGCTGGACCCCTCGGGATCTGCTGTGGCCGGTCCTGGCCGCTGCGACGTTCGCTGTCGCTAACGTCGCCCGCCGGTACGGTATGCTGGAAACGCCGATCTCGGCGCTCGAGGCCGTCGCGATAAACGAAACGGCCGGACTGATCGCGCTGGTCGCCTACGCGCTCGCCGTCGGCGGTCGCGACGCCCTCGAGAAGCCCCGCGAGTCCTACCGGTACTTCGCCGTCAGCGGACTCCTGACGACGGTCGCGATGCTCTCGCTGATGGCCGCACTCGGGCTCGAGGCGGGACGGATCGCGATCGTCGACCCGCTGGTCGCGACCGCACCGTTCTTCACGCTCGTGTTCGCCGCCGTCCTCCTGCGGGACCTCGAGCGGGTGACGAGGGGGGTGGTCGCGGGAGCGGTGCTGGTGGTCGTCGGCGCCGTCCTGATCACGATCTGAGGCAGTTTTTGCGTCCGGTGACGGTTTTTGCCACCCGTGCCGACAACGGAAGGGTTTACCCGTTCCAAGGCGGTGTCTCGCGCATGAAGGTGCTCGTTACGGATCCGATCGCGGACGCGGGTCTGGACGTTCTCAGAGATGCCGGCCACGAGGTCGAAACGGGGTACGGACTCGAGGGCGACGACCTGCTCGAGGCGGTGTCGGACGCCCACGGACTGATCGTTCGCTCGGGGACCGAGGTCGACGAGGCGCTGTTCGAGGCGGCCGAGGAGCTCGTCATCGTCGGTCGGGCCGGGATCGGTGTCGACAACATCGACATCGAAGCGGCGACCGATCACGGCGTTATCGTCGCCAACGCTCCCGAGGGCAACGTCCGCGCGGCGGCCGAGCACACCGTCGCGATGACGTTCGCGACCGCTCGCTCGATCCCGCAGGCCCACATCCGTCTGAAAAACGGCGAGTGGGCCAAAAGCGACTACCTCGGCGCCGAACTCGACGGCAAGACCCTAGGCGTCGTCGGCCTCGGCCGCGTCGGCCAGGAGGTCGCCAAGAAGCTCGACTCGCTGGGGATGAACATCGTCGCCTTCGATCCCTACATCTCCGAGGAGCGCGCCGGACGGATCGGCGCCGAACTCGTCGAGTTCGAGCCGTGTCTCGAGCGCGCGGACTTTCTGACCATCCACACGCCGCTGACCCCCGAGACCGAGGGGATGATCGGCGCGGAGGAGCTCGACCTGCTCGAGGGCGGCTACCTCGTCAACGTCGGCCGCGGCGGCATCGTCCAGGAGGACGCCCTCGCGGCGAAAGTCGAGGACGGCACCCTCGCGGGCGCCGCGCTCGACGTCTTCGCGGAGGAGCCCCTGGCCGAGGACTCACCGCTGCTCGAGCACGACGACGTCATCGTCACGCCCCACCTCGGCGCCTCGACGGAGGCCGCCCAGGAGAACGTCGCGACCTCGACGGCAAAGCAGGTCACCGCCGCGTTCCTCGAGGAGCCGGTCGCCAACGCCCTGAACGCCCCCTCGATCGACGAGAGCGCGTTCCCCCGCGTCAAACCGTACATCGACATCGCCGAGACCGCGGGCAAGGTCGCTGCCCAACTGCTCGAGGACCGTACCGAGCGCGTCGAGGTCTCTTACGAAGGTGAGATCGCCGACGAGGATCTGGAGTTCGTCACCGCCTCGGCGCTCAAGGGCGTCTTCGAACCGCTCGAGTGGCAGGTCAACGCGGTTAACGCGCCCCAGATCGCCGAGGACCGCGGCGTCGAGGTCACCGAGTCCAAGACTCGCCAGGCCGCGGACTTCCAGAGCCTGATCTCGGTGACGGTCGGCAACGGCGACGACGATATATCGGTCGACGGGACGTTGTTCGCCGGCGAGGACCCCCGTATCGTCCGGATCGACGGCTACCGCGTCGATGCGATCCCCCACGGGAAGATGGTCGTTACGCGAAACACCGACGAGCCGGGCGTAATCGGCCTCATCGGCAGCGTGATGGGCAAGTACGACGTCAACATCGCGGGGATGTTCAACGCTCGCGAGACGATCGGCGGGGAGGCCCTGACGGTGTACAACGTCGACGGGCTAGTTCCCGAGGAGGCAAAACGGGAACTCAACGAGGACGACCGGATCCTCGGCGTCGACTACATCGTGTTGAACGGACAGAGCTAAACGGCACCACGCGGAGGATTTTTCGCCCGCTCAGGCGATGCCGAGTCCGGCGAGCAGAAGGCGAACACCGACGATCGCGAGCAGTCCGAGAACGCCGAGCCGCCGGCTTCGCTTCCCGATATGGGGTCGTACGCGCCGCCCGACGAAAACGCCGCCGAGCGCCGGAACTGCAAGTGCGACCGAAATCAGTGCAACGCTGACCGACGGATACAGCCCGAACGCCGCGGCCGCGCCGACCCGAACGGCGTTGATCCCGAGGAACACGAGCGCGAGCACGCCGACGAACAGCCCCGGATCGAGACCGCGGCTCCGGACGTAGGCGACGATCTGGACGCCGACGTTCGTCGCCCCGAAGACCAATCCGGAGACGCCGCCCAGCGCGATCATCATTCCCGTTCGTTCGACGAAACAATGGCGTTTGACCGCGCCGAGTCCCGAAACCGGGATCGTTCGCTGTGTCACGCCGACGTACGAAAGCGTCACCACCCCGAGCGCGACCAGCAGCGGCTCCGTCGGAATCGACTCGAGCGCGGCCATCCCGATCACCGTTCCCACGAGTGTCGCGACGACGTACGGAAAGAACCGCCGGCCACACGTGCGGACGTCCCGAGGCTCGAGTTCGCCGAGCAGCGAAACGTTCGTCGCCAGGATCGGGACGATCATGAGGACGACGGCGACCGAGGGGTCGACGACCGTCGCTAGCACCGTCGTCCCGACGAGTGCGAACCCGAAGCCGGCGATCCCGGTG
>PWMF01000164.1 GCA_003559215.1 Natrialbaceae archaeon | reverse complement strand
CCTCGAGGCGGCCGTCGCCGTCGCAGACGAGCACGACGTCGTCCGCGATGACGGGCGGCGCCCGGTGATCGTCGAGATCGTCGCGCGTCCAGAGCTCCTCGCCGTCGGCGAGCGCGGCGACGCCGCCGTCGTCGCTGACGGAACTCGCCGTGTACGCCGTTCCGTCGGCGACCGCCAGCGCGTGCGGGTGCGGGGCGTCCGCGCTCCAGTCGCGGACGCCGGTTTCGACATCGAGCGCGACGACGCCGCCGCCGCCGATAGCGTACAGGTGATCGGTCGTCAGCACGGACGAACCGTAGCGAACGAACGCGTCGTCGTTCGTCCAGAGCTCCTCGCCATCCTCGGCGTCGAGGGCGTACGTTCCGTTGTCGGAGCTGACGTAGACCACGTCCCGGGCGAGCGACGGGATCGAACGGACGCCCGCGGCCGTATCGGCCTCGTACTCCCAGCGGCGCTCGCCGGGAGCGGTCTGACAGACGACGTCGCCGGAACCGGTACCGAAGTAACAGCGGTCGTCGACGACTGCGACGCCGCCACCGCCGAGCGTGGTGTCGATACCGGAACCGTCTCGGGTGATTGGGGCCGCAGACGGCTCCACCTCGAGCAACTCGGCGTCGGGATTGAATCCCGTATTCGCGCCGTCGAACCCCTCGCCCGGCCAGGTGGTTGTCCCACCTGTCAGTGGCGCGGGATCGCGGTCACCGATCGAGCCCGGATCCGAGAGGCGGTCCTCGACCGAGGACACACAGCCGGCCAGCGCCGCGGCGACCGAGGTACCGACGGCCGAACAAAGGAGCTGACGGCGATCCATACACCCTCATTCGTAGCAACGATATTGGATTTTCGTATATTCGATGTTCTCCGCGGCGGCAGATACTGTCGTCGGCCCTAGAACTATGCGATCGCGAGTCGCCGTCGGGGTATGGTCGAGAATCCGTTCGACGTCGATATTCGGGTCGGCGAGGTCCTCGAGGCCGAAGCCTTCCCCGAGGCGAACAAGCCGAAGATGACCAAGCTCCGGATCGACCTCGGCGACGAGGGTGGCGAGATCCAGTCGGCCGCGCAGCTCGATCACCACTACGAGCCCGACGAACTCGAGGGACGACGGGTGCTGTGTGCGACGAAACTCGGATCGGTCCGGATCGCCGGCTTCAAATCCGAGGCGCTGACGGTCGGGGTGCCCGACGAGGAGGGGTATCCGATCCTCGTCGAACCCGACCGAGAGAAGGAGGTTCCGCTCGGCGGGCTGCTGTTCTGAACTCCCCGGCCTCGACTCGGCCGTCGTCGTGCGCAGCAGAAATATACGTCCCGCTAAGAGTACGTTCAGTATGGACGATCCGCCGCCGGCCGGGGGCGCGAACATCGAAGGCGAGTCGCCGCAGACCGAACCGGTAGTCGAGACCGAGGAGGCGACGATCACCGACGACGCCGAACTCGAGCGGACGCTCGGGCTCTCGGGCGGGCTCGCGATCGGGATCGGGACGATGATCGGCGCCGGAATCTTCGTCTTTCCGGGGCTCGCAGCCGGGCAGGCCGGACCCGCCGCGGCGGCCTCGTTCGCCATCGGGGCCGCCGTCGCCCTGCTGGTCGCGCTGCCGGCCTCCGAACTCGCGACGGCGATGCCCAAAAGCGGCGGCGGCTACTACTTCATCTCCCGTGGGCTCGGCACCCTCGCCGGGGCCGTCGTCGGCCTCTCGCTGTGGTTCGGGCTGGTGTTCGCGACGGCGTTTTATCTCGTCGGCTTCGGCTACTACGCCGTCGACACGCTCGCCGAACTCGGAATCGCGGTCGGCGAGACCCTCGTTATCCCGTTTGCACTGTTGTTCGGTGCAGGCTTTACCGTCCTCAACGTGACGGGAACCGAAAACGCGGCGAAACTCCAGAACGGGATCGTCGCACTGCTGCTGTCGATTCTGCTCGTCTTTCTCGGGTACGGCGGGCTCGACGCGGTCGGGCTGGTCGGCGAGCAAACCGCACCGGAGCAGTTCGCTCCGTTCGGCACGATGCCCGTGCTGACGACGGCCGCGCTCGTGTTTACCTCGTATCTCGGCTTCGCGCAGGTGGCGACCGTCGCCGGGGAGATGAAAGACCCTGGCCGAAACCTGCCGCTGGCGATGGTCGGCTCGGTGCTGATCGTCGGCGTGCTCTACGTGGCGACGATCTTCGTCGCGACGAGCGCGTTCGGAAGCGAGCAGCTCGCGGGGTTCGGCGAGACCGCGATGGTCGAGGTAGGTCGTCACTACCTCGGCGCCGCCGGCGCGTTCGCGATCGTCTTCGGCGGCTTGCTCGCGACGATGTCCAGCGCCAACGCCTCCGTCCTGAGTACGTCTCGAGCCATCTACGCCGTTTCGAAGGACGCTTTGCTCCCCCGAGAAGCGAGTCGTATCAACCTCCGGTACGGGACGCCTCACGTCGCGCTGGGGATGGCGGGCGGCCCGATCCTCGTGCTGACCGCGACCGGGCGCGTCGAACTGCTCGCGGAGGTCGCCTCGTTTCTGCACCTCATCATGTACGGCCTGATCTGCGTCGCGCTGATCGCGTTGCGCCGCGACGAGCCCGAGTGGTACGACCCCGACTTCCGGGTGCCGGGCTACCCCGTCGTGCCGGCGCTGGGAGCGGTCGCCAGCTTCGCGCTGATCGGGTTCATGCAGCCCGCATCGCAGCTCGTGGGCGTCGGGATCATGATCGCGACCGCCGGATGGTACCTCTACTACGCCCGCGACGTCGACCTGAAAGGATCACTATGACACGCACACTCGTTCCGCTGGCGATACTGAAAGGAGAATCGGTCTCGGCCGGGTTGACGTCACTGCTCGAGCCGATGAACGTCACCGTGCTCGGCTATCACGTCCTGCCCGAGCAGACGCCGCCCGATCAGGCGCGGCTCCAGTACGAGGACCGGGCTACCGACGCGCTCGAGGATCTCGCGTCGGAGTTCGGCGCGGACGAGGGGACTGCCGACTACCGTCTCGTGTTCACCCACGATCGAAAGCAAACGTTCGAGCGCGTCGCCAGGGAGACGGCCTCGGACGTCTACGCCATCCCGGGTGCGACCGGTCCGATCGATCGGCTCCTCGTGGCGCTCACCGGCGACGTCGCCGTCGAGCGGATCGTCTCGTTCGTTGCCGAACTGGTCGGCGACCGGGAGATCGGCGTCACGCTCTTTCTGGCGACCGACGACGAGCCTGCGGGCCGGGAGCTCCTCGAGACGGCCGCGATCCCCCTTGCCGATCGCGGCATCGACATCCGAACCGAACTCGCGGTCGACGAACCGCCGCTCGAGGCGCTGCTCGATAGGGCCGCCGGCCACGACGCCGTCGTGATGGGCGAGCGGGCGCCGTCGCTGCTAACGCTCGTCTTCGGCGAGGAGGCCGAACGCGTCGCTGCCGAGTCGGTCGGCCCGGTACTCGTCGTCCGGAACGTCGACGAAACCGACGCGGATTTGGACGACCGAACGGCGGACACCGCTCGCGACTGAGGAAGACGCCCGCTTCCGAGCGACACAGCGTCCCCGGCTTGGTTCCCCGTAGATGCCTCCGTCCCGACAGACGCCGGGTCGAAAGTGGATCAGGAACCGCCTTCGATCACGTCGGCGTCGTCGGTCGCTACCGTCTCACTGGTCGGGTCTTCGTCGTCACCGTCGTCTCCCTCGAGGTACTCCCCGCGGATCACCAGCACCGGGTCGGCGGTTTGTCTGGCCAGCGTCTTCGCACGGTCGCGGAAAATATACCGGCGGATCGATGGCCGGCTCTCGCCGACGACCAGCATGTCGTGGTCGGCCGCGGCCTCGAGAATCTCCCGCGTCGGCGAGCCGTCGACGACGATCGAGGTGTCGATCCGGTCGCGGTCGACGCCGGCGTCGACGAGTTCGTCGATGGCAGTGTCGAGGAGTCCGGTACCGTGGTCTCGGTCGTCCTCGTCGGCGACGACGCGGAAGAACGTCACCTCGAGATCCGTGCCGACGAGTAGCGCGCCGAGGAGACGGGCGATGTACTCGAGGTTGACGTCGCCTCGGACCGCGACGAGCACCCGCTCGAGAACCGGGGCGGGGTTGAGCAACAGGACCGCGTCGCAGTCAGCTTCGACGGCGACGCGCTCGAAGGTCTTCAACCGATCGTGCGTGAAGACGATCCTTGACGAGACGTCGAGGCAGCCGGCGTCCTCGAAGACGCGGTGGAGTTCGTCGAGTTTGGCGCGGATTCGCGAGCCGTACTGGTCGCGAGCCTGGTCGGTTCCGGTCTGTTCGGGGAGCTCACGGTAACCCAGCAGGACGACCGGAACCGACGCGAGGACGTCGATCACCGTCTGCGGGACGCTTTCGCCGCCGAGGACGTCAACCGGAACGAGCACGCGGTGGTCGGGAACAGCCATCGGGAGTACGATAGCATACGCCAGCGATCCTCATAGACCTCCGTAGTGGCTGCCGTGACAGTCATCGACTAACTACAGTCGGGGATCACTTTCGCCGCGGATCCCGCAGGGTTTTTGCGGTGGAGAGCCAGGCTCCGCGTATGACCGAGGCGACGGGGATCGTGGGGGAGTTTCTCTCGCTCAAGGAGGAGACCGAGGCCGATCTGCTGGCGATGCAGTGTGGCGACTTCTACGAGTTCTTCGCGGAGGACGCCGAGACCGTCGCCGACGAACTCGAGCTAAAGGTGTCCCAGAAGTCCTCGCACGGCTCGTCGTACCCGATGGCCGGCGTTCCCGTCGACGACTTGACGCCCTATCTCAAAGCGCTAGTCGAGCGCGGCTACCGGGTCGCCGTCGCCGACCAGTACGAGACCGATTCGGGCCACGCCCGCGAGATCGTTCGCGTGGTCACCCCCGGCACCCTGCTCGAGACGAGCGACGCCGACGCGCAGTACCTGGCCGCGATCGTGGACGACTCGAGCGCTCGCGGCGACGACCCCGCGTACGGCCTCGCGTTTGCCGACGTGACGACCGGCCGATTTCTGGTCGCCGAAGCCGAGGACGCCGACGAGACCCTGACGGAGCTGTACCGATTCGACCCCGTCGAGGTGCTACCGGGTCCCGAGGTCCGGGCCGACGACGACCTGCTCGGACTGGTTCGCGAGCGCCTCGAGGCGACGCTGACCCTCCACGAAACCGAGGCCTTCGCACCCAAACGGGCGAGCCACGCTGTCCGCGAGCAGTTCGGGGACGGCACCGTCGACCGCCTCGGTGTCGGCGAGCCCGCGGTCGCGGCCGCGGGCGCCGTCCTCGAGTACGTCGAGGAGACCGGAGCGGGCGTGTTAGCCTCGATGACTCGCATCCAGGCCCACCGCGGCGACGACCACGTCACCCTCGACGCGACCACCCAGCGCAACCTCGAGCTGACCGAAACCATGCAGGGCGAACGCGATGGATCGCTGTTCGCGACGATCGACCACACCGCGACCAGCGCGGGCGGCCGCCTGCTCAAGGAGTGGCTCCAGCGGCCCCGCCGGTCGCTCGAGGTCCTCGAGCGCCGCCAAGAGTCGGTCGCGGCGCTGTCGACGGCCGCGCTGGCCCGCGACGAGATCCAGGACGCGCTCGGCGAGACCTACGACCTGGCCCGACTCGCTTCGAAGGCGAGCCACGGCAGCGCCGACGCGCGGGATCTGGTGGCGGTCCGAGAGACTCTCGCCGTGTTGCCGGCCGTCGCCGAAATCGTCGCCGCGAACCCGGATCTCGCCGACTCGCCCCTGGCCGAGATTCTCGAGCGTCCTGATCGGGACGCCGCCCGCGAGCTTCGTGAGACCCTCGAGGACGCCATCGCCGAGGATCCCCCGTCGACGGTAACCCAGGGCGAACTGTTCCAATACGGGTACGACGCGGAACTCGACGAAGTGATCGAGCGCCACGAAGAGGTACGGGAGTGGCTCGAGGGGCTCGCCGACCGGGAGAAGCGTCGCCACGGACTTTCCCACGTCACGGTCGATCGGAACAAGACCGACGGCTACTACGTCCAGGTCGGCAAGTCCGCGGCCGACGGCGTTCCCGACCACTACGAGCAGATCAAGACGCTGAAGAACTCCAAGCGGTTTACGACCGACGAACTCGAGGAGAAAGAACGCGAGATGCTGCGTCTGGAGGAGCGACGCGGCGACCTCGAGTACGAACTGTTCGAGGCGCTCCGCGAGGATGTCGCCGCGCGCGCGGAGCTCCTGCAGGACGTCGGCCGAGCGCTCGCGACCCTCGACGTGCTGGCGAGTCTGGCGACCCACGCCGCAGAGAACCGGTGGGTAAACCCCGCGCTGCACGGGGGCGACCGCCTCGAGATCGAGCAGGGTCGCCACCCCGTCGTCGAGCAGACGACCGAGTTCGTCCCCAACGACGTTTGCCTCGACGAGGACCGGGGCTTTCTCGTTGTCACCGGACCCAACATGTCCGGGAAGTCGACGTACATGCGCCAGGTCGCCGCCATCGTCCTCCTGGCCCAGATCGGCAGCTTCGTCCCCGCGAAGACGGCCGATATCGGACTGGTCGACGGCATCTTCACACGAGTGGGGGCGCTCGACGAACTCGCACAGGGGCGCTCGACGTTCATGGTCGAGATGAGCGAGCTCTCGAACATCCTCCACACCGCCACTGAGGAGTCGCTGGTCGTTCTCGACGAAGTCGGCCGCGGGACTGCCACCTACGACGGTATCTCGATCGCCTGGGCCGCCACGGAGTACCTCCACAACGAGGTCCGGGCGAAGACGCTCTTCGCCACTCACTACCACGAGCTCACGGGGCTGGCCGACCGACTTCCCCGCGTCGCCAACGTCCACATCGCGGCCGACGAGCGCGACGGTGACGTCACTTTCCTCCGGACCGTCCGGGACGGCCCCACGGACCGTAGCTACGGGATCCACGTCGCCGACCTCGCGGGCGTGCCCGAACCCGTCGTCGACCGCTCTCGGGACGTTCTCGAGCGCCTGCGCGAGGAGAAGGCCATCGAAGCGAAGGGCGGCGGCTCGAGCGAGCCGGTTCAGACGGTGTTCGACGTCTCGAGCGGGGAGTTCAGGGGTGCGGCCAACACCGACGGCGGATCGCACGAATCGCGTGCCGAGGACAACGACGCGGCAGCGCTCGACGCCGAAACCGAACGGGTACTCGAGGAACTCGGGGACGTCGACGTGAACGAGACCTCGCCCGTGGAGCTCCTCTCGAAGGTACAGGAGTGGCAGCGAACCCTCGAAGAGTAGACGGCGATCGCGTCCACTCCCGGTTCTCGATCCCTATACTATCGGTTGTATTTATATAATATATAACTAGTAGCAACGATCCACAATCAGAGATATTGAAATACATTTATTAGCTACTGGATGTTCAGTGATTGTAAGAGAGGTGGAACGGGTGTTACGAAATCTACTGATAGTCGACGACAATCCAGCGGACGTCAGATACACGGAAGAGATGCTGAAGGAAGCGGGGATGGAGAGCGACCGACACGTTGTGGAAGACGGTGTCGAAGCGCTGCGGTTTCTCCGCCAGCGCGGCGAGTACGCCGACGCGCCGCGTCCGGATCTGGTCCTGCTCGACTGGCATCTGCCGCGGAAAAACGGTCAGGAAGTGTTAGCCGAGTTGCGAGCCAACGGGGGCCTCGTCGAGGTTCCAGTGGTCGTGATGACTGGATCGCGACTCGAGGTGGAGTCGCTCCGGGCCGAATCCGAGGGGGCGGACGCCTACACCGTCAAGCCGATCGAGGCTGACGAGCTACGGCGGTTGGCCGAACGACTGGGTGGCGCTCGGCGGCTCGCATGACACCCTCCCCCGCGTGAACTGGGTGGGATCGAAGATCCCGCGAACAGTCGGGGCATAGCCCGCCGACGCCGGGATTTCCTCGCACTGGGAGTCTCGGCTATGCCGAGGTGGTTCGAGAGAGCGAAGCTCTCTCGTCATACTGCAAGACCGGAGATCTTGCATAGATCGCAAACGCAAAGCGTTTGCTCACTCACGAGACGGCGAGCCGTCTCGAACGACCACGGAGGCAACTTGCAGGTCTGCGTTGTGTGCCCCTCGTTGGGACGGGGCGAGTGTTGCATCTCCGGCCAGTCGTGACTGTCCCACTTGAGGCACACGGGCCGTGCCGTCAACCGTGCTACCGTTTCGTGCCGTTGACGAGACACCTCGTGACTCGATCGCCCATCAGAACGCTTGCGTTCTGAGGTGGCCGTAAACGGCGGGACGCTCTCGCTGTAGAAGGTAGCACGAACCACTACACGCGAACGGCTTCTGTTGTGTCCGACTCGTCGCCCGAATTCCGGTCCGGTCCGTCGGTGTGGTAGCCGCCGATCACGACGTTGATCGCCGCCCCGACGAGCAGGACGAGGGCGTTGCCGTAGAGCCAGACGAGCAACAGGATGACCGCTCCGAGGGTCTCGTAGGTGCCGACGGTGTCGACGAAGCCGACGTAGATTCCGAAGACGACCTCGAGCAGGACCCAGCCCGCCGCGGCGACGGCCGTCCCCGGCAGAGCCTCACGAACGCCGATATCGGGGTCGGGGAAGACGTAGTACATGGGGAAGAAGGCGACCGAGAGGCCGAGGAGCAACGCGAGCGGGGAGAGCGTCTCAACGAGCGTGCTGTCGACCGTGGCCAGCGTCGCCGCGACGGCGCCGGCCCCAACGGTCGCGATCAGGATGACGGCGAAGACGACGACGCCGTCGAGTAGCTTCTCTGCGAACGAGCTCTCTCCGCCGCCGTAGAGTTCGTCGAACGCGGTGTTGAGTCCGCGGAAGATCCGAAGCATTCCCCACAGCAGGGAGGCGACGCCGATCAGCGACGCGCCGGCGCGCTCGGAGGCATGGGTCAGCGCCTCGAACACCAGCCCCTCACCCGCGGGGCTCAGATGCTGGCGGGCCAATACCGTGATCTGCTCGGTCAGATAGTCGTTGCCCACCGCCCCGACGAGGATAAACAGCAACAACAGGAGCGGAAGGATCGAGAGGAAGGCGGCGTGGGCGATGCTGCCCGCCATGAACGTCACGTTGTGCTCGCGGATCACGCTCGCGACGTCTCGAGCGACGGCACCGGCCCGTCGCAGGTCCATACCGGACGGACGACGGCCGGCTCGAAAAGGGCGGAGCCGGAAGCTGCCGTCGCGGTCGCGCGCCCCTCGTGGTCCCGGGGATCGACCGGAGCGACGGCGTTCGAAACGCGGCCGCTACAGGAGAAGCAGGATCGAGCCGTAGCCGACTGCTCCCGCCGCGAACGCCCAGAACCGGCTCTCCTGGGTGCGGGGCAGTTCGTCCTTGATCGCGTTGAAGACGACGCCGCCGGTCAGCAGGCCGAGCAGGATCGTGAGCGAGATGTCACCGAACGTGTAGACCGCGCCCACGCCGGCCCCGAGCAACACCGCAGCCGCGAGCACCCACCGGCCGATCCGTCGGTAGGCGTCCCGGTGGTGCTGTTCCATCGCCGCGTCGTTGCCGAACAGATGCAGCGCCATCGCGACCGCGAACAGGGTCGCGCTCTCGGCGCCCGTTTCCCCCCGAACGAGCACGTACCCGATGAACGCGTTGTAGACGGCGAAGCCGCCGACGTGGATCCAGAAGACGGGTTCGTCGGCGAACGGTCCCAGGTCGCGTTCGAACTCGTGGGAGCGCGAGACCGCCGCCAATCGCTCGAGCCCGTAGAACAGCGCGAGACCGACGAACGCGAGCCCGTAGATGTGGTGGCCGGCGAGCGAGCCGACGAGGACGTCGACGCCCTCGAGGGACTCCCGGCGGCCGTCGAGTTCGGGAAACAGGTGGAGGAACGCGTAGACGATCGAGACCCCACCAGCCGCCGAAAGCAGGCCGTGACGCGATCGGCCGCTCGAGACGGGCAACCGGTTGGGGAGGAGGTGAACGAGTGCGACCGCGATGACGAGCACCAAAACGAGAAGCGAGTCGCCGTCGACGAACTCGAGGCCGGTGGGCATCGATCGTTGGGTTGGACGCGCAGTGTGCTCGTTCTTTCGCCGGAACTCGCGTCGGTCATCCCCGATCGCTGGACGCGTAAGACCTAACCAGCCCCTCTGAGTACGAACTACCGATGAGCATCGGGAGCGACCGGTCCTCCGACCACCCCCACATACCATGAGCGAGGACACGCCCACTCCGGACGACACCGCGATTCGCCAGCTCGACGAGGACACCGTCGCCAGGATCGCCGCCGGCGAGGTCGTCGAACGACCTGCCAGCGCGGTCAAGGAGCTCCTCGAGAACAGCCTCGACGCCGACGCCGACAGCGTCGACGTCACCGTCGAGGCGGGCGGGACCGAGCTGATTCGGGTCGCCGACGACGGGCACGGGATGAGCGAGGCCGACCTCCGGGCGGCGGTCCGCCAGCACACCACGAGCAAGATCGACGGGCTCGAGGATCTCGAGTCGGGCGTTGCCACCCTCGGATTCCGGGGCGAGGCCTTACACACTATCGGCTCCGTCTCGAAGTTGACGATCCGCAGTCGGCCGCGCGAGGCTGACGGCGCCGGCACCGAACTCGTCTACGAGGGCGGCGATGTCGTAAGCGTCGAGCCGACGGGCTGTCCCGCCGGAACCGTCGTCGAGGTCGCGGACCTCTTCTACAACACTCCCGCGCGCCGGAAGTTCCTCAAGACGACCGCGACCGAGTTCGCCCACGTCAACCGCGTCGTCACCCGGTACGCGCTGGCCAACCCCGACGTCGCGGTCTCGCTGACCCACGACGGTCGCGAGGTGTTCGCGACGACGGGCCAGGGTGACCTGCAGGCGGCCGTGCTGGCGGTGTACGGTCGTGAGGTCGCCTCGTCGATGATCCCCGTCGAGGCCGACGGCGACGAACTCCCCGTGGGACCACTCGAGTCGGTCACCGGTCTGATCTCGCACCCGGAGACGAACCGCTCGAGCCGCGAGTACCTCGCCACGTACGTCAACGGTCGCGCGGTCTCGGCCGACGCCGTCCGCGAGGGGATCATGGGCGCCTACGGCACCCAGCTCGGGGGCGATCGCTACCCGTTCGTCGTTTGCTTTCTCGACGTGCCCGGCGAGGCCGTTGACGTCAACGTCCACCCCCGAAAGCGGGAGGTGCGCTTCGACGACGACGACGCCGTGCGCCGGCAGGTCGACTCGGCCGTCGAGTCGGCACTGCTCGAGCACGGCCTGTTGCGCTCGGGTGCGCCCCGCGGTCGGTCGGCGCCCGACGAAGCCCGGCTCGAGCCCGGTGGCTCCGGATCGGGGGGGCGGCCGGCCGCCGCGGGCCCGGGACGGCGGGACTCGAGCTCCTCGAGCGATCGGTCGACGTCTCGAGCACCTGGCGCTGACGCGTCCGACCCGTCGTCGACTGATGCCGACGCGGTCGACTCGCCGGCAGCCGACGCCGAATCGACTCCGGCGCCGTCGAACTCCGGTGGGGGGACGCAGGCCGACGACCGACCGATCGAGCCGACTGCCGATGGGAGCCCGGCGACCGACAGCACCGAAGACGTCGCCGCGAACGCGCCCCTCGATTCGTCCGCGACGGACGCCGAGAGGGCAGTCGAACCGAGCGATCGGGTAGCCGAACCCGCAGCCGGTCCCGACTCGAGTTCGGACGGTCCCGCACGTCGAGACGAGGGTGACTCGAGCCGTCGCTTTTCGGGACCGACCGAGCAGCGAACGCTCGGTGGCGAGGCCGCTAACGGCGAAGCCCCGGAGTTCGACTCCCTGCCCTCGCTGCAGGTCCTCGGTCAGTACCGGGACACGTACCTCGTCTGTGAGTCACCAGACGGGCTCGTCCTCATCGACCAGCACGCCGCCGACGAGCGGGTCAACTACGAGCGCCTGCGCGAGACCTTCGCCGACGACCCTGCCGCCCAGTCGCTGGCTTCGCCTGTCGAGCTCGAACTGACCGCAGCGGAGGCCGAGGCCTTCGAGAGCTACCGCGACGCGCTCGCTCGGCTGGGCTTTTACGCCGACCGAACAGACGACCGTACCGTCGCCGTGACGACCGTTCCCGCGGTGCTCGAGAAGACTCTCGAGCCCGAACGGCTGCGGGACGTCCTCACCTCGTTCGTCGAGGGCGACCGCGAGGCCGGCGCGGAGACGATCGACGCGCTTGCCGACGAGTTCCTCGGCGACCTCGCGTGTTACCCCTCGATCACGGGCAACACCTCGCTGACGGAGGGCTCAGTCGTCGACCTTCTCTCGGCGCTCGACGACTGCGAGAACCCCTACTCGTGTCCGCACGGCCGACCCGTGATCGTCCGCCTCGAGGCCGGCGAGATCGAGGACCGGTTCGAGCGGGACTACCCCGGCCACCCCGGCTGACTACCGTTCGAAGCCGTACTCGCCACCGCGATTGATCGAAGGGGCGAGTCGGCGCCAGTACCGCCCGCTCGAGCAGAAGACACTTATATTAATACAGTGGTGAAAACATTGTTGAAAATGAGTATGTTACTCACACTCGTTGGGTGGCTGGTGGTGCTCTGCCTGTACCTCGGGTTCTTCGTCGGGATGAGTGTCCCAGAGAACGATCGTCGGGAACCCGACTACGCGCAGCGCCGTCGCGGCTCTCGGTAGCGTCGCCAGCCGATCGTCCACGTCGTTGGCGACCGCTCCTCGAGCGAAGGAAGTGACGACGCGACTGTCTGCCAGAACTTTCCAAAATTCGATCGTTGCCGCAGATATTTTATCCCCTCTCGATCACCGGTTCCACAACGATTACATCACTAACCATGATGAACTTTTGTGTCGCTATGACACAACATACAAAAACTCGGCGGCGGGTGCTGCAGGGAATTACGGCGGCAGGACTGTCGGTCGGGATGGTGGGTGCAGGAAGCGCCGGTTCGACGGCGACCTACGTCGTCACCGGTGGCTCGAGGGGACGGCTCGAGGACGCGGGCTTCTCGGTCACCCGCGAACTCGCGGGCGGATCGGTCTCGATCGTCTCCGGTCCGGACGGATCGGAGGGCGACCTGGAGTCGGTATCGGGCGTCAGCGGGGTAACCGAGAACTTCGAGGTCGATTTCGCCGACCCCGTCGAGAGCGCCGATCCGCAGACGACCGACGACGCCGAGCATACCGAAAAGCAGTGGGACAAGGAGATCACCGACACCTTCGAGGCCCACGACCACGCCACGGGCAAGGGTTCCCGGATCGTCATCGCCGACACGGGCGTCGATGGAACGCATCCGGATCTCGAGGGGAATTTCAATGAAGAGCTGAGCGTCTCGGTCGTCAACGAGGGCGAAATAACGGCTCACGAGGGCGACACCGGTGACCACGGTACACACGTCGCGGGGATCGCGGCAGCGAGCGGTGCGGAGGGCGTCACGGGCACCGCTCCGGACGCCGAGATCGTCTCCGTACGGGTACTCGGACCGGACAGCAGTTCGTTTGCCGACATCCTCGTTGGCGCGGAGTACGCTGCAGAGATCGGCGCCGACGTCGCAAACTACAGTCTCGGCGCCGCGCCCCAGCCCGCCCAGGCGAACAGCGAGGGGCTCCGCATCGCGGTCCAGCGGGTGATGCAGGACGTCGCCCGCCGCGGGACGCTCTCGACGACGTCGGCCGGGAACGACGCCACGAACCTGCAGCAGGGACAATCCTGCTGGACGTACGAAGTCGACGGCGAAGAGGTAGAGGAGTGTGACAACTGGCACTACCTCCCGGGGACGGTCGAAGGTGCGGTGACGGTCTCCGCGACCGGCCCCGGCGACGGGCTCTCGTTCTACTCGAACTACGGGACGAACGCGATCGAGGTCGGGGCACCCGGCGGTGGTCGAGCGGATCCTGACGAGAACGAACAGGAAGACTTCGTCCTCTCGACGGTCCCTGGCGAGGGGTACGCATGGTTCGCCGGCACCTCGATGGCCGCACCGCAGGTCGCCGGCCTGGTCGGGCTCGTCCGCGAACTCGAGCCCGACATGAACGCCAATCAGGTCGAGAACAACATCGCCCACGGCGCGGAGCTGGTCAACGGGCGAAGCAGCGCCGAGTTCGGTGCCGGACGCATCAACGCGGTGAACACAGTCCAGCGGACCTGAACGGTTCCAGAGCGGCTCTTTTCGTTCGGCAACGGTAGGTGACTCGAGCCCGTACCCCGAGCCATGCGCGAACTCGACGGCTCGGACGCCGGCGGGCAGTTCCTCCGGACCGCGCTCACGCTGTCCGTGCTCGAGAACGAGCCCGTTCGGCTGGAGAACGTCCGTGGCGATCGACCGAATCCGGGACTGGCGAACCAGCATCTGGCCGTCCTCGAGGCCCTCGCCGCGGTCACCGACGCGACCGTGTCGGGAGCCGACCTCGGTTCGGAGACGATCGAGTTCGATCCCGGGCGCTCGGGTTCGGGCGGCCTCGGTGGTGGCTCCTACGCCGTCGACATCGGGACGGCCGGGAGCGTGACGCTGCTGTTCGACGCTCTCCTGCCGCTGGCGACGGCGCTCGAGGCGCCGCTGTCGGTGACCGCGACGGGCGGGACGGACGTCGAGTGGTCGCCGCCGCTGGACTACTTCCGGCAGGTCAAGCTCCCGCTGCTCGGAGCCCACGGGCTCGTGGCCTCCTGCGAGGTCGACCGTCGGGGGTTCTATCCGGACGGCGGCGGACGAGTAACGTTGCGGATCGCCCCCTCGAGTCTCGAGCCCCTGGCACTCGAGCGGCGCGGCGAACTCGAGGGCGTCCGGCTCTACTCGACCGAATCGGCATCGCTCGCTGATCAGGACGTCGCCCACCGCCAGCTCGAGGGTGCCCTCGTGCGGCTCGAGCTCGAGGGTGCCGGCCGAAGCGCCGCCAGTGAAAGCGGGGAGGACGGAGGGCTCGAGGTGCTCGAGCGCCAGGAGCGAACGGCGGAGAGCCCTTCCCCGGGGTCCGCGCTGGTGATCAGGGTCGATCACGGTACCGGGGTCGCCGGGTTCGGCGCGCTCGGCGAGCGAGGCAAGCCGGCCGAGCGCGTCGGCGAGGACGCCGCCGACGCGGCGAACCGGTTCCTCGAGGGGGATGCGGCCGTCGACCGCCACATGGGCGACCAGCTCCTGGTCTTCCTCGCGCTCGCGGGGGGACGGGTTCGGATCCCGCGGGTGACTGACCACGTCGAGACCAGCCGGGCGCTGCTCGAGGCGTTCGGCCGGGAGATCGATCTCGAGCAGCGTGGAGCGGGTGCCGTCGTCTCGCAGTCGCCCGATCCGCCGTAGCGTCGAACGACACATCTTAACCGCAGCCGGTCGATCACCCGCACATGAGCACACCAGCGAGTACCGACGGGATCGATCGGAGGGTAACAGAGTGAGCGAGATCGTCACCTTCGGCGAGACGATGTTGCGGCTCTCGCCGCCCGATCAGCGACGGCTCGAGGAGACGGCCGAGCTCGAGGTTCGTGCCGCAGGTGCGGAGAGTAACGTCGCCATCGCGGCCCAGCGGCTGGGCTCGGCGTCGGCGACCTGGACCTCGAAGCTGCCGGACTCGCCGCTGGGTCGGCGCGTCGTCGGCGAACTCGAGGGGTACGGCATCGACACCGAGATCGTCTGGAGCGACGAGGGTCGGCAGGGCACGTATTACCTCGAACACGGCGGCAAGCCCCGCGGAACGAACGTCATCTACGACCGGAGCGACGCCGCGGTCACGACCGCCGAGACCGGGGAGCTCGAGACGGCGCTGATCGAGGACGCCGAACTTTTCTTCACGACCGGGATCACGCCCGCGCTGTCGGAGACGCTGCAGGAGACGACGGCGGAGCTGCTCGAGACCGCCGTCGAGAACGGGACGAAGACCGCCTTCGACCTCAATTATCGGGCGAAACTCTGGCCGCCCGAGGAAGCCGACGAGTGTCTGCGCGAGCTGTTCCCGGCGATCGACGTGCTCGTCGTCGCGGCCCGGGACGCCCGGAACGTGCTCGGTCTCGAGGGCGAGGCTCGCGAACTGGCCGACGAGCTAGCCGAGACGTTCGGGTTCGAGACCGTCATCGTCACCCGCGGCGCCGAGGGCGCAGTCGCCTGGAACGACGGCGAAGTCGTCGAACAGCCGAGCTACGAGACCGAGACGCTCGACCCGATCGGCACCGGCGACGCCTTCTCGGGGGCCTTCTTCGCTCGCCGGCTCGAGGGCGACGACGTGGAGACCGCACTCGAGTACGCCGCGGCGACGGCCGCGCTGAAGCGGACGATCCCCGGCGACGTCGCCCTGGTTACCCGCGAGGAGGTCGAGGCGGTCGTCGCCGAGGACGAAAGCGGGATCTCCCGATAGCTCCGGCCTGCAGAACCTCTTTTTGTCCAGCTGTCGTAGCCCACGCATGGTTCACGTCGCGATTGTCGGGGCGTACGGGAGCGCGGGTGTCGCCGTCGCCGACGGGTTGCTCGAGCGAGCCGACGAGCTGTCGGGACTCGAACTGACACTGATCGACGACGGCGATCCCGGCGGCGGGCTCTGTATCCTGCGGGGCTGTATGCCGTCGAAGGAGGTTCTCTCGGCCGCCGACCACCGGTTCCGGGCGCGCCACGACGACCGCCTCGAGGGCGTCCCCGAGGTCGATCCCGCGGCCGTCGTCGCCCGCAAGGACGACCACATCTCCGGCTTCGCCCAGCACCGCCGCGGGCACGTCCACGACCTCGCCGACCGCGAGAACGTCGAGCTCCTCCGCGAGCCCGCGCGGTTCGTCGACGACCGCGTCCTCGCAGTCGACGGCCGACGGCTCGAGCCCGACTACGTCGTCGTCGCGACCGGATCGACGCTCAACGTCCCCGACCTGCCGGGAATCGACGACGTCGAGTTCATGGGGAGTGCGGACGTCCTCGATGCGACCTCGTTTCCCGACTCGGGGATCGTCATGGGCTTTGGCTACATCGGGCTCGAGCTCGCGCCCTACCTCAGCGAGGCCGGCGGCGTCGACCTCACGGTGATCGAACACGATGACCACCCCCTCGACGAGTTCGAGCCCGAGTACGGCGAGACGATCCTCGAACTCTACCGCGAGCAGTTCGGAATCGAGGTGCTGACGAACACCGACGAGCAGCGCCTCGAGCGAACCGACGACGGCGGTGTGCGATTGTACGCCGAGCAGGAGGCCGAGGAACGGGTCGTCGAGGCCGACCAGCTCTACTGCTTTACGGGCCGACGGCCGAACCTCGACGGGCTGGGGCTCGAGGAGACCCGGCTCGAGCCCGACGAGGGGTGGGTCGAGTCGACGATGCAGGCGAGCGACGACGACCGCGTCTTCGTCGTCGGCGACGCGAACGGCCGCGAGCCGATCCTCCACGTCGCGAAGGAACAGGGATTCGCGGCTGCCCAGAACATCGTCAGCCACGCTCGCGAGGAAGAGTGCGAGCCGTACGCCAACATCCCACACCACGTAATCTTCTCCGGGCTGGGAACGTACCCGTTCGCCCGCATCGGCCACACGCCCGAGACGGCCGCCAAGACGGAGATGGAGACGATCGTCGTCACCCGCGAGGCGAGCAGCGACGGCGTCTTCAAGACGAAGGGCCACCCCGAGGGGCGAGCGACGCTCGTCGTCGACGCCGACGGTGGGACGGTGCTGGGATTCCAGGGGCTGCACCTCCACGCCGACGTGATGGCCAAAACCATGCAGGTACTCGTCGAGATGAAAGTCGACGTCCGCGAGGTTCCCAAACGAGCCTACCACCCGACGACGCCGGAGATTCTGGACGGGTTGCTCCGGGAGGCCTGCGAGGAACTCGGCGACGAACAGGACTGCGTCGACGACACCGACGCTCGCGATCTGGCGCTGTAGCAGCGTGCTATCTCCCGTCTCGGAATCTTTATTATTAACCATGATCTATATATCTCGATCAGTTATGAGATCCTTTGATGAAATGAACCGCATGTTCCGCGAGATGGACCGCATGTTCGACCAGTTCCGCTCGAGCTGGGACACGGAGTTCCCAGCCGATGACCACGGGTTCGGCCGACCGACGCTCGAGAGCGCCGACGCTGCCGAACCAGCCGCGAGAGATCACGGGGTAGCGAACTTAGAGGAGATGGACGACGACTACGTCTTCGTGATGGACCTACCCGGCTTCGAGAAGGCGGACATCGACCTCTCCTTCCGCGACGGCGTGCTGTCGGTCCGTGCCCATGCTGACGCAGAAGAGGGGTCGGACGCCTACCGAGCGCTTCGCTCGCGACGGGTCGCCAGACAGGTTCCGATCGCGAAAGCCATCGACGAGGAGGCGATCTCGGCGACGTATCACAACGGCGTCCTCGAGGTTCGACTGCCGATCGTCGACGACGAGCACGAGGACGATCACCGGATCGAGATCGAGTGAGGGCACCGGCGGCACTCCTTTCATTGGGAAGCGAGCCGACTCACCGGATTACGACAACGGGAAAACGGAGTCCTGGAGCGTGTGACAGGGATCCAGACTCCAGCCGTACTTGTATACTATCTAATAAAATATATTGTCAATTTCTCAGGATTTGAGTATCGGCAGTAGCGGTAAGACGAACCGCTAGATCGTGGCTCGCTCGTGGAACGCCGTCCGCTTCGGGCCCGGCGATCGGCCCGGAGCGTGCTCGTCACCGACGACGGCACCGTCGCTCGAGCCGTCGGTCTCCTACTCGGGGTCGTCGACCACTTCGATCCCGCGGTTGTTGACCGCAGCGGGGTCGAGGCCGACCTCCTGGAGGAACTGCTTGTACTCCCGTTCGCACTGCTCGGCGTCCTTTTGTTTGTCGCTGGCCCGATCGCAGAGTTCGATCAGGTTCTCGGGAACGTCGTTCTGGTAGACGATCCAGTGGTTGATCAGGTCCGAGAGCCGTCGAATGGGGCTGGTGAAGTGACCGTAGATCTCGAAGTTCAGCGCGTGGTGGCCGCCGAAGGGGTCGTTCATGTACTTCGCGCGGGGCATCACCTTCATCACCGCCCACTGGATCTTGTCGAGCTGGCGGCCGGGGGCCTCCTCGAGCGTGGCGTTGACCGCCTTCCGGGGGTCTTCCCACTTGTCGCCGGGGATCGAGACGCCTTCGAGGTCCTGGATCTCCCGCAGCGCCTCGGACCACTCGTCGGGGCTGGGCTGGGGGTGAACCCGGTACATCGCCTCGACGCCGCGGGACCACATGAGCTCGTGCGTGACAGCCTTGTTGGCCTTCAGCATACACTCCTCGATGATCGTGTGGGCGCGGTCGCGGGCGGGGTTGAGCACGAGCGAGCCGTCCTCCTTGCGCTGTTCGTGCATCTGATCTGCGACCTCGTGGACGAGGACGTTCTCCTCGTGTAACGGCGCGTCGGGGTCCTCGAGACGATTCTCGGCCTGCGTGTAGGTGAGCCGCTCATCGGACTCGATCACTGACTTGTAGATCTCGATGTTCTCGTAGCCCAGGTTCTCCTTGTCGAGGTGCATCTCGACGGTGTGGGCGAGTCGGTCCTCGTTGGGGACGAGCGAACAGACCGTCTCCGCGAGGACGGGCGGGAGCATGTGGATGGTGTACCCCGGCAGGTAGACCGTGTTGGCGCGCTCGACGGCCTCGTCCCACATCTCGGAGTCGGGGTGGACGTAGTGGGTGACGTCGGCGATGTGGACCCAGAGGACGTACTCGTCCTCGCGTTCTTCGATCGACAGGGCGTCGTCGAAGTCCTGGGCGTCGATCGGGTCGGTCGTCCACGTCGTCAGCTCCCGGAGATCTTTCCGCTCGTCGACCTCTTCCTCGATTTCGGCTTGGACGCCCTCGGTTCGCGCTTCGGCCTCCTCGAGCACCGTCTCGGGAAACTCGTCGCGGATTTCGAACTTCTCGAACAGCTCCTCGCGCTTGTTCTCGAGGTGGCGTGCGACCTCCTCGGAGATCTCGACCGGGCCCTGACCCTCGGCCGTGCCGGCCTGGGCCTGTGCGTCGTCGCTCATAGGCTGGCCTACGAAGGTCGGGGTGAAAGTCGTGTCGGGACGGACACGTTCAGGACTCCTCCTCGAGCGGCCCGTCCCGTTCTTCGATTGCGGCGACGTACTCCGCGAGAAACGTCTCCCAGGGGTGTTCCTCGTCCTCGAGTTCGATCAGTAACGCCTCGAGTCCCTCGCGGGGGAGGTGACAGAGCTCGCCGTAACAGGGCTTACAGAGGTACTCGAAGCGCTTGTTCTCGCGCTCCCAGCGGTCCCCGTACTTGTCGTACTCCCGGGCGCTCGAGCGCGAGATCTCGGATCCGCACGCGGGACAGACGACGGACGGGTCGCGGTTCCGAGAGAACCACATACTATCGACCAGCGCGTGGACCTACTTAGCGATTGGCACACCTGCCGTTCGACGGGAGTCTCCGTCGAAGCGGTCGGTCGCGGGAACGGGCGTTTTATACTCCGACCGGTCCTCACCCCGGGTATGCAGGTCAAGTCTCGCCACCACCTCCGCAGCGACGCCATCTCCGAGATCGAGGAGATGCTGTCGGCGCAGCTGGGCGTCTCCCCGGAGGGCGACACCTACGAACGCGTGGAGTTCGAGGAGAACGACTGGGAGGTCGTCCTGATCGACGGCGAACCGCAGGTCGCCTTCTTTGACGAGGAACCGTTTCTGACGGTTCGGGGCGCGAACGCGTACGATCCCGAGAAGCACGTGGTCACCGTCGACAGCGGTGCGATCTCCTTCGTCAGCGACGGCGCCGACGTGATGCGTCCCGGCATAACCGAGGCGAGCGACGACGTCTCGCCCGACGACCTCGTGTTGATCGCCGAGGAGTCCCACGGGAAGGTACTAGCAGTCGGTCGAGCCCGCGTCGAGGGGTCTGAGATGGTCGGCGACGAGGGGAAGGTCGTCGACTCGCTGCACCACGTCGGCGACGAGCTCTACGAGTTCACCGGCTAACCGTCGTTCCGCCCTCGAGTCGCCGATACCGGGTACGACTGATCCCGCGCGACGAGCGTCTCGGGCGTAAACTCGAGCAGCCGGTACGCGTCGGGATCGAGGTCGACGAACGCCGCGGGCCAGTCCTCTCGCCGCGTACCCAGGTAGTTCTCCAGGAGCCGTCCAGCCAGCTCCTCGTCGTACGACTCGAGCGACGCCCTGCCCCGCATGCCGACGTGTTCGACCCGGCCCGTAGCGGGATCGAAGTCGACGACCGCGAGCGCGGTCTCGGGGTGCCGTCGCGCCCGATCCGGGTACGAGCGCTCCTCGAGCTGCGCGATGATCCAGACGGTTTCGTCCTCCCACAGGAACCAGAGCGGGGAGACTCGGGGCCCGCTATCCGACCGCTGGGCCAGAAAGCAGAACAGCGGTCGAGCGAGAAACGCCTCGAGCTCGACCTCGAGCGTGTTCTCGAGTAGCTCCACGGATTACTCCGCGGCCTCTTCGAGGGAGTCCTCCTCGAAGGCGTCCTCGTACCGGTCTAAGGTGTCCTCGTAACCTTCGAGTGCCAGCTCGTACGTCTCCCGCAGGTCCTCGATCGGCGATTCGGAGGCGTCGACCCGTAGGTCGTTGTACGGCGGCGTGAACTCGTAGTCCTCGGTCGTCTCGACGACGACGGCTGCGCTCTGAATCGGCAGCTCTTCGCGTTTGTCTCCGCCCTCGCCGTGGCCCGCCTCGAGGGCGTCGATCAGCCGCTTCGCGAGGGGGTCGGCACCGACCCCCGCGCCTGCGGTCTCGTCGGTCGTCTCGTGGACCGCGCTCTCGGCGTAGGCGTCGGCCGTCGCCTCCAGTACCGACTCTCCGACGAGCAGGTTCCCAGCGACCGTGTAGTGATCGCCCTCCAGGTCGCCGAACCAGCCCTCGCAGTCCTCGCCCGAAAAGGCGAACGTCGCGTCGGCGTCGACGCCGTGGAGCTGGCGCTGGGACGCGCCGTCGTCGGCCTCGAGCAGCGCCTCGAGGGCGTCGTCGACGGCCAGTCCGTCGTCGACGTAGCGAATCCCGTCCCGGCCGAGGTCGACGTTGACCAGACTCTGGGTCGCGACGGCGCCGTTCTCGCTGGCGAACGGGCAGAGCGTTCCGACCCCCGGAAGCCGGGTCGTGACCGCGACCCCGAACCGGTCGTGGGTCTCTCCGTCGGGCGTCTCGTACGCTTCGCGAACGCAGATGCTGAACGTCATACGCGAGACCATAGACCGATCTGATAAAAAGAGTGGCCCCCGGCAGCCTAGTAGGAACGAGTGTCGCTCGTCTCGTTGCCCCCTTCGTCGACGACGGTGAGGCGAACCTCCTCGGGGTCGTCGTCCGAGCGTAGTTCGTGCTCGCCGTCGGCGCTCGAACCACTGACGCTCGAGGACTCGCTATCGAGGACGCTCCCGTCGGCGGCGAGCAGCTCGCTCGTCACCGACTCGAGGAGGCCGTCGTCGTCGGAGACCTCCCAGTCGACGTCCGCTCGGTTCCAGCGACCGGAGGTCCGCGCGGAGACGTCGAACGTGTCGATATCGGGACTCGACGGCTCCTCGTCGTCATCGTCCTCGTCGTCCTCGTCATCGTCGTCGTCCTCGTCATCGTCGTCGTCCTCGATATCGAGCGCGTCGGCGACGTTCAGTCGACCCGCACCCTGCTCGTTGTCGTCGAGTCCGACATCGTCGGCGGCCGCGGTCAGTTCGCCTCGGACGTCCGCGGGATCGGTTCCTGCCGCGATGAGCGTCGCGGCCGCGCCAGCGACGTGGGGCGACGACATCGACGTCCCCGAGAACTCGTCGTAGTCGTCCCGCGGAATCGTCGAGAGGACGTCGACGCCCGGCGCCGCGATGTCGACTTCGGGGCCAGTCGAGGAGAAGTCCGCGAGGTCGTCATCCTCGTCAGTGGCAGAGACGGCGATGACCTCGTCGTAGGCGGCGGGGTAGCCGACGCAGTCGGTACACGGACCGTCGTTACCGGCGGCTGCGACCATCACCACCCCCCGTTCGTCGGCGTACTGGACCGCGTCCCTGACCACGTCGGAGTCGGTGTCGGAACCGAGGCTCATGTTCTGGACGTCGTGGCCCTGATCGGCGGACCACTGGATCCCCGCGGCGATGTCGTCGAGGGTACCACCGCCGTCGCACTGCAGCACCTTGACCGCGTGCAGCGTCGCGTCGGGTGCGACGCCCAGCACGCCGGTCCCGTCGTCTGCTGCGCCCGCGGTTCCCGCACAGTGGGTGCCGTGGTCGTTGTCGTCGTCCCACTCTTCGAGACAGTCGTCGATGTCGTTGCCCCCGCCGAACGGACCACCGCCGCAGTCGGTCGTACACGCGGCGTCCTCCGTCGCGTACCCCTCGCCGAGGTTAGCTTCGAGGGTTTCGTGCTGGGCGTCGATCCCCGTATCGATGACCGCGACGCTGACGCCGTCGCCAGTCTCGCCCTCGTCGATCGTGAGGTCCGCGTCGACCTGCTCAATACCGTAGGGAGTCACCTGCTCGAGCGCCCACATCAGTCCGTTCGGCTCGACGTAGCGAACGTTCGGATTGTTCTCGAGGGCCTCGACGGCGTTCTCGGAGAAGCGGCCGGACACCGCACGACCGATCGAGCCGAAGTCGAGCTCCCGCCGAACCTCTTCGGCGGCCTCGCGGGCCCGCTCGAGCCCCCGATCAGGATCGACGCCGACGACGTACTCGCCGTTCCGGTCGTCGGTCGCCGACGCCTGTCCGGCGAGGGCTGTCCCGGCGACGCCTGCGCCTACGCCACGAAGAATCGTCCGTCGTGAGAAATCTTCACTGGGCATGTGTGTTCAAATCACATGATACTCGTACAGGTCACAGTATAAATAACTGATTAGTAAAATGTATAATATATGTCTGGAGGGGATAGAGACGAACAGTTTCTGGAGTGACGTCGATCTACCGCGTCGTCTGACGTAAGAACTATACTGGCGGCCGCGCAGGATATCGTCAATGGGATTTATGGATAAGATCGTCGGCACCGGTGGACAGTCCACGACCACCACCGACGATTACGTCGAACTGGATCTCGACGACATCTCGACCGAGTCGGCCGAGGCACGGATGCAGGTTCGGATCGCCGAGATCGGCGGCCAGGCCGACGCTGTCGCCATCAAGGACGCCGTCTACGACGGCGATATCGTGTTCGCGGACATCACCCGCCTTCGAACCAACGATAGCACGGTCGAACACATCGTCGACGAACTGCGACAGGTCGCACAAGAAGTCGACGGCGATATCGTCCGAAAGGGCGACGACCAGATTATCGTCACCCCCGCGGGCGTACGGATCAACCGGACGAAGTTGGGCCAGGACTCCTGATCCCGGGCTTTCGCCGACCCCCGACCCACCGTCTGTCGACAGACGTCGATCCCCTGTTCGACGAGTGTAATCTCTGACGCGGCCGAGAACCCCGTTCACGCGGCCTGCAAACGATAATACTTTTCCATTACTATACGAAAGCCCGAGTATGGTTGACGATCTCGAGAAAGGGCTGGAGGGAGTTCTGGTCGCAGAGTCCGGGCTCAGCTCGGTCGACGGCGACGCCGGACGCTTGATCTACCGCGGCTATTCGATCGAGGACCTCGCTCGCGGCGCGAGCTACGAGGAGGTCGTCTATCTCCTTTGGCACGGGGAGCTCCCGACCGAAGACGATCTGGAGTCGTTTACCGCGTCGCTGGCCGAGGAGCGGTCGGTCGACGACGACGTTCTCGAAACGGTCGAACAACTTGCCGAGGCGGATGAACGACCGATGGCGGCGCTGCGGACGGCGGTGTCGATGCTCTCGGCATACGAGTCCGAGAACGCCGAACCCGACGACCTCGAGGCGACGCTCCGACAGGGGCGACGGATTACCGCCAAGCTGCCGACCGTCCTCGCGGCGTTCGAGCGCTACCGCCTCGGCGAGCAGCCCGTCGAGCCGGATCCCGATCTCGGACTCGCGGCGAACTTCCTCTACATGCTGACCGGCGAGGAGCCCGACGAGTTGGCGGCCGAGACGTTCGACCAGGCGCTTACCCTCCACGCGGACCACGGACTCAACGCGTCGACCTTTACCGCGATGGTTATTGGCTCGACGATGGCCGACATCTACAGCGCGGTCACCGGCGGTATCGGCGCCCTCTCCGGACCGCTTCACGGCGGCGCCAACCAGGACGTCATGGAGGTCCTTATGGAGATCGACGAGAGCGACCTCGATCACCGCGAGTGGGTCGAGCAGGCAAACGAGGAGGGACGGCGCATTCCCGGCTTCGGCCACCGCGTCTACAACGTCAAGGATCCCCGCGCGAAGATCCTCGAGGAACGCAGCAAGGAACTCGCCGAGGACGGCGAGGAGAAGTGGTACAACTACACGACGACGATCGAGCAGTACCTCTCGGAGGAGCAGGGCCTCGCCGAGAAGGGGATCGCGCCGAACGTCGACTTCTACTCCGGCTCGGTCTACTACCAGCTGGGCATCCCGATCGATCTGTACACCCCGATCTTCGCGATGAGCCGCGTCAGCGGCTGGATCGCCCACGTCGTCGAGTACCAGGAAGACAATCGGCTCATCCGCCCACGCGCCCGGTACACGGGTCCCAAGGATCAGGAGTTCGTCCCCCTCGAGGAGCGGTAGGCCGACCGAACGGGCGGTGTCGGTCGGCGGAAACCGGCGCTACTTTTTGCGACGCGTGAGAGAGACGCTCTCATGTCGACGATGCGCTCGAGCGAAACGGTGTTCGTCTACGGAACACTGACCGATCCCGACCGGGTCGAGACCGTCCTCCGGAGCGTCCCGAACGCGGACTACGAGCTCGGTTCGACGGCCGTCCTCGAGGGGCTTCACCGGGTCGAGGGTGAGTATCCGACGCTGGCGCCCGGCGACCGCATCCAGGGACGGCTCCTCTCGGTCGACGAGCGCGGACTCGAAGCGCTCGACCGGTACGAGGGTGTCGACCGCGGCCTGTACGAGCGGATCCCGGTGCCACGCGAGGACGACGACGGAGACTGCTGGATCTACGTCGGCGACCCGGACCGACTCGGGGTCGCCGAACGGGTCGACTGGCCCGACGGCTCCTCGCTCGAGGACCGGGTTCGAACGTACGTTTCGAACCGTGGTGTCGTGATACGAGCGAGCGAATGACGGACGTCTGTCCAGCGTCTGACGGCCGATAGACTGCGGCGCCGTCTTGCGGTTTCACTTCCGCTCCGGGTGCATGGGTTTTATGGTGTTTCCACCCGCGACTACAGTCGCAGGTCACACGCCGTGCAATCCTGTATTCCCTGTCGTGTTGCCCTACCGGCAACACAGACTATCGGGTTGAGGGGGTAGCCGACACACCGATTCCCGATAGTAAATCCTTACAGTACGTGCCCACTACTCGAGCGTATGCTTCAGTTATCGGATATTCTCGAGGCGAAGGATCGGGTCCGCGAGACCTCCAGGCGGACGCCGCTGCAGTACTCGTACACCTACTCGTCGATGACCGACGCCGAGGTTCACCTGAAACTCGAGAACAGCCAGCGAACGGGCGCGTTCAAGATCCGCGGCGCGACCAACCGGATCGCGACGCTGTCGCCCTCGGAGAAGGAAGCGGGCGTCGTCACCGCCAGCGCGGGCAACCACGCCCAGGGGGTCGCCCTCGCCGCGACCCGGGCCGGTGTCGACGCAACGATCGTCATGCCCCAGCACGCCCCGATCTCGAAGGTCAAGGCAACCAGAAACTACGGCGCCGAGGTCGTTCTCGAAGGTACCGACTACAGCGAGGCTGCCGACCGAGCCCACGAGATCGAACGCGAGGAGGGCCGGACCTACCTCCACGCCTTCGACGACGAGGACGTGATGGCCGGCCAGGGGACGATCGGCCTCGAGATTCTCGAGGACTGTCCCGACGTCGACACCGTCGTCGTCCCGATCGGCGGAGGCGGACTCATCAGCGGGATCGCGACGGCAGTCAAGGGAAAGAAACCCGACGCGCGCGTGATCGGCGTCCAGGCCGAGGGTGCCTCGAGCGCTGCCCCCTCCCTCGAGAAGGGCGAACGGGTCTCGCTGGACGGCGTGGACACGATCGCGGACGGGATCGCCACCCGCAGCGTCGGCGAACGGACGTTCCCCTACATTCAACAGCGGGTCGACGAGGTCGTCACGGTCTCCGATCCCGAGATCGCGATGGCGATCGTCCACCTGCTCGAGCGATCGAAGACGGTGGTCGAAGGGGCGGGTGCGGTGCCGCTTGCAGCCGTCCTCTTCGAGAAGTTCGACTACGATGAGGGCGAGACGATCGTCCCCGCGCTGTGTGGCGGCAACATCGACCTCAACACCCTCAGCAACGTCATCGTCCGCGGGCTGGTCGAGACGGGCCGGTACCTCAAGATCCGGACGGTACTCAAGGATCGCCCGGGCTCGCTCGAGGAGCTGCTGGCGATCCTCACCGCCCACCAGGCGAACATCTACGCGATCCACCACGATCGAACCTCGCGGGACGTCGAGATGAGCGACACCGAGGTCGAGATCGAACTCGAGATGCGAGGCACGGACCACGTCGAGCGGTTCCTCGCGGATCTGCGCGAGGAAGGGTACGAGGTCGACGTCCTCGCGTAGGATCGAACGGGGTAAGGGCGACGCGGCGGACTCTCGAGTGAGAAGCGATGACCGGCCACTCGAACGACGACCTCCTCGGCCTCTCGCGACGAGCGAAGTCGGCCCTCCTGTGGGGAGTCGTCGGCGCGCTCTCCTTTCTGGTGCTCGTCCAGGGGTACGCCCTGTTCGTCGAACCGCTCGTGTCGATTGCCCAGGGGGCGCTCGTGGCCGCCCTCGTCGGTATCGGCGCGGGGGTCGGCAGCTATCTGCTCGAGCACCGCATCGCCGCGTGGTCGAATCAGCGCGCGGAGTGACCGCGTCTCGTAACAGTTAAACGACGGACGCGGTTAGGATAACCCGAGCCAGGATGGCCGAACGGTAAGGCGCACGCCTGGAAAGCGTGTTCCCTTTGGGATTCTGGGTTCAAATCCCAGTCCTGGCGTTTTTCGCGTTTCACACCGGCAAGCGACGCGTAGCGGCGCGAGTCAACCGAACGCGAAAAACGATAATGACGGGGTTTGAATCAGGCCGAGGTTCTGCGAACAATGTGAGCAGGTTCTCGGACGTGGTTCAAATCCCAGTCCTGGCGTATTCTGCCGCGAGCAACCCCTCCCTCTCGAGTCACGACCGCCGCTCTACTGCTCGATTTCGACCGGGCTGTCGCAGGCG
The DNA here is from genome assembly GCA_003559215.1 of Natrialbaceae archaeon. Taxonomy (GTDB): domain Archaea; phylum Halobacteriota; class Halobacteria; order Halobacteriales; family Natrialbaceae; genus Natronococcus. Next base: position 82,439 of record PWMF01000164.1, on the reverse strand, counting down.
ATCCAACGGTTCGGGGCCGAACACTCGCGAACCTCGAAGAACCCGTCCTCGCCGAACCGTGCTTCGTACTCCGAATCCTCGTTCGATTGCATATCCGCCTCGAGCACGAACGCCGTGATGAGTACGAGGGACGTACCGAGCTCGGGCGGCGGGAAACCGACGCTTGGGCGACCGTTTCGCGTGGCGGAACGGTCGGCGATCGAGCCTCGAGCGGGGCGTATTTGCCCGTCCGAAACGTAATCGTTCGTATGTGCGGTCGCTATACGCTGTCCGTCGATCGAGAGGAGCTCGAGGAGCGGTTCGACGCCCGCTTCCCCGAGTCGACGGCGCCGTTCGAGCCGCGGTACAACGCGGCGCCGGGCCAGGAACTACCGGTAATCACGAACGAGGCGCCCGAGGAGTTCCACCGGCTCGAGTGGGGGCTGATTCCCTCGTGGGCCGACGACGACCGCGGCGGGCTCATCAACGCGCGCGCGGAAACGGTCGACGAGAAGCCGAGCTTTCGGGCGGCCTACGAGTCTCGACGGTGTCTCGTCCCTGCTGACGGCTTCTACGAATGGGCCGAAACCGAGGACGGTGAGCGAATCGGAGATTCGCGATCCTCGTCAGATCGGAGAGCTGACGGTGGGAAACAGCCCTACCGGGTCGCCTTCGAGGACGATAGTCCGTTCGCGATGGCGGGACTATGGGAGCGCTGGGAGCCCGAGACGACCCAGTCGGGGCTGGACGCGTTCGGCGGCGGGCTCGAGGGCGAGGCCGACGATGGACCGCTCGAGACGTTTACGATCGTCACGACCGAGCCCAACGACCTGGTTGCGGAGCTTCACCACCGGATGGCGGTCATCCTCGAGCCCGGCCGGGAACGAGAGTGGCTGACCGCTGACGATCCGCGGTCGTGTCTGAAACCGTACCCGGGCGACGACCTACGAGCCTATCCGGTGTCGACGGCCGTCAACGATCCGAGCACGGACGAGCCGTCGCTGGTCGAACCGATCGAGTCGTGAGGGCCGGCGCGAAGTCACTTAAATATAGTTGCGAGATCGGACCGTTCCGGCGCCGGTAGCTATGATATTCCGTCTCATGACTGGCCGGTACCGGTCCGCAGTGCCGTGGTTTCAGCCGTCGTTCGGCGAGCGACTCGAGATCGTGGTGACGATTGATAGCAGTGCTTTTATATAGAAGGACAATCAATGAATCAGCTGACTATGAGCCAGCGAATGCAGCAGGGACAGCCGATGATCGTGATGAGCGAGGACTCCCAGCGCGTCAAGGACCAGGACGCGCAGGACTACAACATTCGCGCCGCTCGAGCGGTCGCCGAGGCCGTTCGCTCGACACTCGGCCCGAAGGGAATGGACAAGATGCTCGTCGACTCGATGGGATCGGTAACGATCACCAACGACGGCGTCACCATCCTCCAGGAGATGGACATCGACAACCCGACGGCCGAGATGATCATCGAAGTCGCCGAGACACAGGAGGACGAGGCCGGCGACGGCACCACCACTGCGGTCGCGATCGCGGGTGAACTCCTCAAGAACGCCGAGGACCTCCTCGAGCAGGACATCCACCCGACGGCGATCATCAAGGGCTTCCACCTCGCGAGCGAGCAGGCCCGCGAGGAGATCGACGACATCGCCACCGACGTCGACACCAGCGACGAGGAGCTCCTGCGCTCGGTCGCGGAAACCTCGATGACCGGCAAGGGCACCGAGGTCAACAAAGAGCACCTCGCCCAGCTCATCATCGACGCGATCAGCCAGGTCACCGTCGAGAACAACGAGGGCGACAACGTCGTCGACCTCGAGTTCCTCAACATCGAGACCCAGACCGGCCGCAGCGCCGGCGAGTCCGACCTGCTGGAGGGCGGCATCGTGGACAAGGATCCGGTCCACGACAACATGCCGACCGAGGCGACCGACGCCGACATTCTCCTGCTGAACACGCCGATCGAGGTCGACGAAGCGGACGTCGACACCGAGGTTTCCGTAACCGATCCCGACCAGCTCCAGAAGTTCCTCGACCGCGAGGAGAAACAGCTCAAGGAGAAGGTCGACCAGATCGCCGACCTCGGTGCCGACGTCGTCTTCTGCCAGAAGGGCATCGACGACCTCGCCCAGCACTACCTCGCGAAGGAGGGCATCCTCGCGGTCCGCCGCGCGAAGAAGTCCGACCTCGAGTTCCTCAAGGAAGTCGTCGGCGCGAACATCGTCTCCGACCTCGCGAACGCGACGACCGAGGACCTCGGCTACGGCGACGTCACCCGCGACGACGAGGACGAGCTGTTCTACGTCGAGGGCGAGGACGCCCACGGCGTCACGCTGCTGCTGCGCGGCTCGACCGACCACGTCGTCGACGAGCTCGAGCGCGGCGTCAACGACGCGCTCGACGTCGTCGCACAGACCGTCTCCGACGGCCGCGTGCTGGCCGGCGGCGGCGCCATCGAGGTCGAACTCGCCTCGCGGCTCCGTGACTACGCCGACTCCGTCTCGGGACGCGAGCAGCTTGCCGTCGAGGCCTTCGCCGACTCGCTCGAGCTCGTTCCGCGCGTGCTCGCCGGAAACGCCGGCCTCGACTCCATCGACACGCTCGTCGACCTGCGTGCGGCCCACGACGACGGCGACATGACGGCCGGCCTGAACGTCCTCTCGGGCGACGTCGAGGACACGTTCGAGGCCGGCGTCGTCGAGCCGGCTCACGCCAAGGAGCAGGCCGTGACCTCCGCTGCCGAGGCCGCGAACCTCGTACTCAAGATCGACGACATCATCTCCGCCGGCGACCTCTCGACCGACAAGGGCGGCGACGAAGAGGGCGCCCCCGGCGGCGGCATGGGCGGCATGGGCGGCATGGGTGGCATGGGCGGCGCGATGTAAGCGCGGTTCGAAGCGACCTGCCTACTCCTTTCCGACCCGGCGTCCCGCACCGTTTGCTGACGATCGCGATTTCGTGTTTTTTCGTCGCTCGTATTGGTCCGTAGCCGCTGCCAAACGCTTTGCATCGACGCGTAGAAGACCTCGCTATGGCACAACCGTTCGTTCTGCTGAAGACGGCCGTCTTCTCCGCGCTCGTCCCGGGAAGCGTCGCCGGGATCGTTCCGTGGCTGTTGGCTCGACGTGATCGACTCGAGTTTCCGATTCCGGTAGGAGTCGCTCGAGTGACGGGTCTCGGATCGATTCTCGCCGGAGTTGGGCTGTACGCCCACACCGCGTGGCGCTTCTCGGACGAAGGAGGTGGGACGCCGTCGCCGTCCGACGAACCCCCGGAGCTGGTAACCGGCGGGGCCTACGGCTTCGTCCGGAATCCGATGTACGTCGCCGTGTTGCTGTGTATCGGCGGGCAGGCACTGCTGTACCGGTCGGTGCTGGTCGCCTGGTGGGCCGCGGGCTGCTGGCTCGGTTTCCACAACCGGATACTCGAGTACGAGGAGCCCCACTTGGCGGCGAAACACGGCGACGCCTACGAGCGATATCGGGAACGAGTACCGCGGTGGATCCCGCGGCAACCGTGAGGTGGGGGTAGCAGGCCGGTGAACTATTGATCTCGATGCACTACGACGCGTATGGCATATCAAACGACCATCGGCTGGTCGCTGTTCTCTTCGGGTATCGTCACGCTCATCCTCAAGGTCATGCCCGGCGATTCGCTCTGGTGGGGGCTGTTGTTGCTTGCACTCGGGGCGATCATTCTCTATATCCGGTGACGGGCGGGGTGAGGACGTGACGCGTCACCGCGACCCGAACCGGTGAACGTTTACGATTCGAAACGGTACCGCACCGCCAGTGAGTTCCCACGACGACGAGACGCCGTTCGACGCCTACCGCGAGGCGGTCGATCGCCCGCTCTCGCGGCTCTTTCGCGAGTACGCGCCGGGCCGTCTCGGCTGGTTCTCGGCGGGGATGCTCGCCAACTTCGTCGCGCGGATGGCGAGTCTCGTACCGCCGCTGATCCTCGGGGTCGCCATCGACGCGATATTCCTCGATGAGGGGCCGTTCTCGCTCCCGTTGGTTCCCGATGCCTGGCTACCCACCGGGAACGCCGATCAGTTCTGGTTCACGGTCGTCGCTATCGCCGGCTCGTTTCTCGTCGTCGCCGTCTTCACCTGGATCTACGGCGTCACGGCCAACCTGTTCGCCCACGACGTGATGCACGCGGTTCGGGTCGAGAGCTTCGAGAAGATGCAACGGCTCGACACGGCCTTCTTCGACGAGAAACAGACCGGCGAAGTCATGGCCGTGCTGAACAACGACACCCAGAACCTCGAGCGCTTCCTGGACGACGCGCTGATGAACTCGGCGCGGCTGCTGGTGATGGTCGGCGGTATCGCAGCCGTGCTCTTCTATCTCAACTGGCAGCTGGCGTTCGTGACGCTGTTTGCCGTGCCCGCGATGGTCGTCTTTACGATCTGGTTCATGCGAGCCGCGGAACCCCGCTACGTCAGCCAGCGCTCGGCCGTCGGCCGGCTGAACACCCGTCTCGAGAACGCTATCTCCGGGATGGGGCTGACGAAGGCGACCTCGAGCGAGGCCCACGAGGTCGATCGCGTGCGCCGATCCTCGCGGAACTTCTTCGATCGCACGATGGCCGTGTTGAAGCTGAGCTACGTCTATCGGCCGGGGATGGAGCTGCTCGCGGGGATCGCCTTCGCCGGGACGTTCCTCGTCGGCGGGCTCTGGCTCACGACCGGGACCGCACCCGGCCCGCTGACGGGAACCCTCTCGGTTGGTGACTTCGTCGTCTTCCTCTTTCTGACCCAGCGGATCGTCGACCCGCTCGCGGAGGTGTCGAACATCGTCGACCAGTACGAGAACGCCAAGGCCTCGAGCGAGCGCGTGTTTGGGCTGATGGACATTCCGGTTCACGTCGCCGACCCGGAGGATCCGGTCGCCCTCGAGCCCGTTGAGGGCCGGGTTGCCTACGACGACGTCTCCTTCAGCTACGCCGACACCGAGCACGCCGACGCGGACAGGGATTCGGACGCCGCGTTCGAGGAACCTGTCCTCGAGGACGTCTCCTTCGAGGCCGAACCGGGCGAGACGGTAGCGTTCGTCGGCCCGACTGGAGCCGGCAAGTCGACCCTGCTGAAACTCCTGCTTCGGTTCTACGACGTCCAGGAGGGGTCGGTGCGGATCGACGGTCACGACGTTCGCGACGTCGCGCTGGCGGATCTGCGGTCGGCCGTCGGCTACGTCAGCCAGGACACGTTCCTCTTCGACGGCACGATCGCCGAGAACGTTCGGTACGGTCACTTCGAGGCGTCCGACGACGCGGTTCGGGACGCCGCGAGGGCGGCCCAGGCCCACGAGTTCATCAGCGAGCTTCCCGAGGGGTACGAGACCCGCGTCGGCGAGCGCGGCATCAAGCTCTCGGGCGGCCAGCGCCAGCGAGTCGCGCTCGCCCGGGCCGTGCTGGCCGATCCGGAGGTGCTCATCCTGGACGAGGCGACCAGCGCCGTCGACACGAAGACCGAACTCGAGATCCAGCGATCGATCGATCGACTGACGGAGGACCGGACGACGCTGGCGATCGCGCATCGCCTGTCGACGATCAAGGACGCCGACCTGATCCTCGTCCTCGAGGATGGCCGGGTCGTCGAACGAGGAACGCACGAGGAACTGCTCGAGCGAGACGGAACCTACGCACGGCTGTGGGCGGCGCAGGCGGGAAACCGGGAGCGGGCAGCAGAAGCGCTGCTCGAGACCGAGGACTGAAAGCGAGTTTGTCAGGCGTCCTCGATCTCGAGTTCGAACTGCTCGTTCTCGGAGACGGCGTTGAGGACGACGCTCGTGTTCGACGCTTTGATATCCGGATCGGTCAGGAGCTGTTTGATCTGGTCGTTCATCCCGTCGGTATCCTTGAACTTACCGATAGCGATGACGTCGTAGTCGCCGGTGACTTCGTAGACGCTGGTCATCTGTCGGTGTTCCCGGAGCGTGTCCGTGATGTCGGGAAGGGCGTTGCCCTCGACCTGCAGCTGGATGACGGCGGTGACGTCGTAGCCGACCGCGTCGTAATTAACTCGCGGCGTGTAGCCCTCGATCACGCCCTCGTCCTCGAGATCGGAGAGATGGTTCGAGACCGTCGTCACCGAGACGTCGAGCTCCTCCGCGAGGCTCCGGAGGCTCGCCCGCCCGTCGCCCAGCAGGGCGTTTACTAGCTTTGCGTCGAGGTTTTCGTACGTCATCACATAATTCCTCACATCCCACCCTTTAGAAGTTTACGAACATCCAACTGCAGGCCGTAGATGAGTGATTTGCTCGAACCAGTGAGAATTAGTAATGGGGATGCCCGGGGAGCGAGCCGAGAAAGCTAACAAGCGGGAACATCCGTGCACCTCATCCCGAACGCACTGCGCGACGTCGCTCGGAGTTCGGTCGAACGGGGAGACGGCGCCTCGTCCAGCAAAACGGGGGATCCGAGGTTAGCTCGCCGGCTGCCGGAACGCGGCGATCGAGGACCGTGTCGCGGCGAGTGCGGGGAGGCCGACGACGACGGTGCCGCCGACCAGGCCGACGAGGAACCAGACGAGATGGCTGTCGACGACGAGCAGCGTCAGCGCGATCCCGCCGAGCAGCCCCGAGCCGAGCACGGCCGGGAGCGCCCCTCGAAGCGTGCGGTCCCAGGGCTCCCGCGGCGGCGTCGCGTACCGCCAGGCGAGCAAGCCACCGACCGAGCCGCCGAGCAGGGCCACGGTATCGACCCGTCCGTCGGTCACCAGCGCCAGCGACGCCAGAACGGCGCTGGTCGCGAAGACGGCGGTCGTGGCCGCGTGACGGCCTCGAGTCCACACCCGACTTCGGATCGTCAGCATCGCCGCGACGTACCCCAGCCCGATCAGCACGCCGACGACGACGTCGATCGGAAAGTGGACGCCGACGACGACCCGCGAGAGCGAGACGAGGCCGACCGCCGCGACCGCGGTTGCAACTCGCTGGTGTCGCGTCCCGACGTCGAATTCGAGCGTGAGCATCGTCCAGATCACTACCGCGGCCATCGCGTGGCCGCTCGGAAAGCTCGACGTGCTGATCTCGACGGCAGGGGCGTAGACGACCGCGACCGGCAGGGGTAACGACTCGACCGCGACGGCGGGATCGACGCCGGGACGCGGCGTCTCGAAGAACCCTTTGAGCCCGATCATGACGGCGTAACACCCCAGCACGATCCCGATCCAGGAGGCGAACCGATGGGGGTCGAGATACCAGAACGCGAGGACGACCGCCGGCGCGACGAACCAGACGCTGCCGAGATGGGAGAGAAAGGCGACGAGAAACGCCAGCCACTCAGGGAACGCGTCCCTGACAGCTTCGACCCGGGCCGACTCGAACCACATCGGGAGCGACTACGGCGGGTGAGAGGATATAGTCAACGGTCTGTCCGGTTCTGTCGGAGCTTAGGAGCGTCGCTCTCCGATCGCGTTCCGAAGGCGACCGGGAACGCCGAGGACGGTGAGCCCGGCACCGAGCAGCACCATCAGGACGTACAGCCCGAGCGTCGAGGTCCAGACGACCAGCATCGCCAGGATCGCCCAGCCTCCCGCCAAGAAGTAAAACGCCGCGATCGACATCGCCGTTCCGTACAGTAAGACGAGGTACGGACCCCAGCCGTGGGCGTGGCCACGTCGCACCCGACGACGGACGTACCGCTTGAGTTCGGCCTGGAGCGACTCCTTCTCGACGGTACGGCGCTCGACCGACGTCTCGAACTCGTCGACTCGGTCGCGGAGCCGCTCGATCTCCTCGCGGAGCGCGTCAGCGTCGTCCGCCCGATCCCGAGTGCGGGCGCTCGAGTACGTCCTCGTACGATCCGTGTCGTCCGGATCCGGACGATCTCTCGTGGTCCCCTCGTCGGCACCCGTGGCGTCATCAGTCATCGCTTCTGTCGAAAGCTGTCGAGGGCGGGGACTTTGTAGCTGCCGATCCAGTTCCCGATCCGCGAGCACCGCGTTGAGCGTCGCCCCGAAGACGAGGATGATCGCCCCGGCGTACAGCCAGACGAGAACGAGAAAGACGGCACCGAGAGCACCGTAGACGGCGTACTGTCCGGCGAGGTCCGCGTACAGCGAGAACGCGCGACTGAGGACGAACCATCCCACCGCCGCGAGGAGCGTTCCGGGAAGCGCCTCGCGAACGTCGACGTCCGCGTCCGGAAAGATCACGTACAGCGGCAGGAACGCGGCGATCAGTCCCAGCAGAACGAACAGCGGGCCGAGGACGAACTGCCCGGTAAACGGGACGAACCGAACCGCCACTTCGATACCGGTGACGATCGCGAGCCCGATTACGATCGCGACGGCGACGATCGTCGCGTCCCAGAACGTATCGAGCAGCGACTTCGAGTCGACGGTGCCGTACACCGACGAGAACGCACGATCGAGACCTCGAAACACGCGGCTCGAGCCCCAGAGCAGGCCGAGCGCTCCGACGACGGTCGCTCCCTGTTGACCCGCCTCGTCCACGATGGTCTCGGCGAGGAGCGCCTGGGCCGACGGCGTCAGCACGTCGTCGGTCGTGTCGGTTACCTGCGCTGCGAGCGCCTCTCCGCCGACCGAGGCCGCAAGCGCCAGCGAGAGCAATGCAAGCGGCGCGAGCGAGAGAAACGCGTAGAAGGCGACCCCGGCCGCCAGAAGCGTCAGCTGCTCCTGGCGGGCCAGTCGAACGAGCCGTGTTCCGAGTTCGAGCGCGCGGCTGGAATCGAGCACGGGGAAGCGTTCGGCCCGTGGCTAAATATGCAGTGGGTGGCACTGGCCTGCAGCGCCCGCGAAGACGGCACGTGCGGATGCGATTCGAGACGAGCGGAAGCGAGCGGCAGGCTACTCGAGCGAGTCCGCGGTCGCCGCCCGGATCTCCCCGACCGAAGCGTCGGTCTTGAACGTCGTGCCGCCGTAGTGGGCTCTCGAGGCGTCGTAGCCGGCTTCCCGCAGGTCTCCAAGGAAATCGTCCATCGCGTTGGCGGGCAGCCCCCAGTTGCGACAGAGCTTGTGCTGGTCGTAGTGGGTCGGCTCGTCGAGTTCGGCCTTGAGGGTCTCGCACAGCTCTCGAGCCTTCTCGGCGGTGCCGAACGACTCGGGTACTCGCTCGCGAACGTTGGCGACGAACGCCCGGTCGCGGATCGGGCCGAGCCAGACCGGGCCGGCGACGAGGATCCGGGTGCCGTCGCAGTGCGGACACCGCTCGAGCGGGTCGGCGATCAGTCCCGGAGTCGCCTCGCGGTACAGACAGTCCTCGCAGTGCGAGAGGTAGCCCAGCTCCTCGAGGGCGGCGTCGGCTGCGGTCGGTTTGTGCTCGAGTTCGAGGTAGGTTCGGACGTAGTGACTCGTCGCGTGGGTCAGGATCGGCTCGACGCCGACGTCGAAGCGGGCCGCGCTTCTCGCGAGCGCCGACAGCAGGATCCGGACGCCCATCTCGGCGTGGTAGTCCGTGTTCCGGGGAACTGCAGAGTAGGATCGGACGCCGCTGTTGAAGTGAGCGCCACACAGCGGTGCCGTATCAGTCGCGGTCACGCAGACGAGATCCCGGCAGTTCGCGAAGGCGGCGTCGGCGAAGGGCATCGGCGTCCCGTAGGGGTCGAGATCGATCACGTCGAAGACGTCCTCGTGCATGAGGGCGTTGACGTCGCGGTTGACGACGGTCGCCTCGCAGTCGTTTCGCTCGAGGTTCCCGCGGGCGAGCGAGACCGCCTCCTCGTCGACGTCACAGCACGAGACGTCCCAGCCGTCCGCGGCGGCTCGCGTCCCGCGAACGCCGCTCGCGGTCATCGCGTCGAGGTACGACTTGGCACGGGGTTCGCGCTCGCGGTAGGCCCGAAGCGTTGCGATCGTCAGATCTCGATTCAGTTCCTGACGCGGGTTGTAGAACACCGACTCCTCGATCCCTTCGGTCTGTTCGCCCGGGACCTCGAGTTCGATCCCACCCTCGGTGACGCGCATACCGTCTCTCGTCGGCGGAGGTCGAAAAAGCGCGTGATCTTCCGCTGGATCCGTCGGCTCTCGACGGGAGTGGTGGATGGTATCGATACTCAATAGGTAGGCAATCTGAAAGTTTATCACGAGGAACCGAACTTGATATCGTATGGAACGACAACCGCTCTCCCGCCGGCAGTTCACAACGACCGCTGCGGCCCTGACCGCGGTCGGTCTCGCCGGCTGTTCGGACGACGATGACGACGCCGAAAACGGCGACGACGAGATGTTCGAGACGGACGACCCCGGCGCTCTCACGCTTTCCTTCGAGACCGAGGACGGCGAGCCAGTTTCGACCGGGTTCAGCGTCTTGATCGAACACGAGGAGGAGGACTATAGCTCCACCTACGCCGAGGGGATCGAGGACGGCGAACTCTCCGACGTCAACCTCATCCACGAGGGCGAGTACACGATCACCGCCGAAAGCGAGGACGGCGAGTTCGACGACGTCGAAGAGACCGTCACGCTCGAGGAGGACGAAGACGAGGAGGAGACGCTCGTCCTCGAGGGCGCGACGCCCGACTCCGAGATCGAGGACGAGGAAGAGGCGGCCGACGAAGACGGCGAAGAGGAAGCCGACGACGACGAAGGGGAGGAGGAGACTGACGACGAGGGCGAGGCGGACGACGAGGATGACGCGGACGACGAAGGCGGCGACGACGAGGGCGAGGCGGACGACGAGTAGCACGTCCGTCCCGCACGTCGAAGATCCTTCTCGAGTTCTTTTGGACGCCGAGCGACGCTTCCGTCGACGGGAACCCGCGTTCTCTCGTCGACAGAGGGGACGATATCGATCGATGCTCGAGACGGTCCCCGATCGGCCCGAACGAACAACCAAACCGATTTGACGGTCCGTTCCCGAGTCTCGGACGTGTCGGAAGCGAACCCCGTCGAGCGCTGGCAGGCCCGGCTCGAGGAGACCGGCGAGCTTACGCCGGAGGTCGTCGACCAGATCTCGACGCTCCACGGCGACCGCGGGGTTCGCGCCATAGAGGCGGTCGGCGAACACCGCGTCAAGTCCTACCGCGATTTCACGATCGTCGTCGGCTACGACGACGAGTACATCGTCGAGGACGGCGGCTGTACCTGCAAGGACAGCGAGTACAACTTAGATGACGACGATCCGACCGAACTCTGCTGGCACGCCCTCGCGGTGGCGATCGCCCGCCGGGTCGGCCACGTCGACTACCACGACATGTGGTACTCAGACGTCCGCGAGCTGCTCTAGTCAGACTCGTTACAGGCCGCGATGATGACCTCCGGATCGTCGATCAGCCGGTTTTCCATGTAGTTGCCCTTTCCCTTGCCCGCCCACTTGCGCTCCTGTTCGATGATCGAGAGGAACTCGAGCTCCGAGAGGATGTCCCGTACCCGGCGGAGTTTCAGGTGATCCGAACGGTCTCGATCGCAAAGCCGCTTGTAGAGGTCGTAGGCTTCGTTGGTCGTCACCGGGGCGTCCTCGCCTTCCTTCTGCTGGGTCAAAAGCGCCATCGCCTCGAGGACGAGCTTCGCGTGGCTCGGGCTCTTCGAGATGAGTTCGGCCAGCCGACTGGTCTCCTCACGCTCGTGGGCGTGGTCGACGCAGGCCTCGGTGACCGCCTCGAGGTCGTCCTCTTCGGCGATCTCGCCGGCAAAACGCAGGATGTCGATCGCCTTACGCGCGTCGCCGTGTTCGCGCGCGGCGAGGGCGGCGACGCGAGGGACGACGCCGTCCTCGAGGACGCCGTCGTGGAAGGCGTCGGATCGCGAGCGCAGGATCTCACGGATCTGTGAGGCGTCGTACGGCGAGAAGACGTACTCGCGCTCGCAGAGACTCGATTTTATCCGCTCGTCCAGCGAGTCCTTGTATCGGACCTTGTTCGAGATGCCGATGACGCCGACGGTGCTGTCGGTGAGCTTGCCGGATTCGACCGCCCGTGAGAGCTGCATTAGGATGTCGTCGTCCTCGATCTTGTCGACCTCGTCTAAGATGATCAGCGCGACGTCGTACTCGGTATCGACGATCCGCCAGAGCCGCCGATAGTACTCGGCGGTGCTCAGCCCCGAATGGGGTATCGAGATTCCCGTCTCGGGCTGATCGTTGAGCTGGTGGGCCGTCGACTGGACGGCCTGAGTCTCGGTCGACTCCTGAAGACAGTCGACGTAGGCGACTCCGATCGAGACGTCGTTGCCCTCGGCACGGTCGATCGCCTGGTTCGTGATGAACTTCGAACACAGCGACTTGCCGGTCCCGGTCTTCCCGTAGACGAGGACGTTGTTCGGCGTGTTCCCCCGCGTGGCCGGTTTGATCGCGTTCGCGAGGTTCGTCAGCTCGTCCTCGCGACCGATGATGCGGTCGCCGTCGGGGAGGTGTGACACCTGCAGCAGCTCCTTGTTCCGGAAGATCTCGGTTTCGCTGCCGAAGTAGTCCATCGAGTCCGACATTCAGCTACTCCGACTATCGGGAGGGGTGGCTTGTAAACGTTCGGAACCGGATTGCCGCTGTAATTCCCTTGGTTTCGTTGCGTTGCGTTCTAAGAAACGGGAACGACACCCCTCGATGCCGCTGTATAGGCCGTTCGGGGACTCCGGAGTGCCGCTGTATGAGTGTGTCTCCCGTAGTCTGTCGACCGGAAACTACGCTCGAGGAGACACCCCTCGGTGCCGCTGTATGAGGACGGGCTCTCGTGGGGAGTCGATTCTAGGGACGGTGGGTCGGTTCTGGAGTCGGTGCCGGGTACGGCAAGTTGGGGCTGAGTACGGTGAGCCGGTGACGGACACGGCGGCCTCGAGGACACCCCTCGGTGCCGCTGTATCGGCAAACGAGGTCGGCGGAACGGGATCACGTCGGGTGACGTTCGATCGCGAACACACCGGAGTTCTTCTGTATGGGTTCACATCCTCGGATAGAGCCTATTAAGACCTTGATCTTCACCCCTCGGTGCCGCTGTATAGATACACACACACCCCGCGTTGCCGCTGTAACGGAGAGAAGGGATGGGGAGCCGAAACGGTGGGTGGGACGAGAGATGGGAGGGTTGGAAGGTGACGATACGAAAGATCAGAAGACGGAGGGAACAGACAGCAACGACGGGAAGTACGGCAGGAGAGAGGGGGACGACCGAACGGCTGGAAGGATGGTAGAAGCAGGCGCGATCGGACGGGACGAGGCGGATCTCGAGACGTCGGTTTCGACCGGAACCGGTTGCCGTTCGATTGCCCATCTAACTTCCGTTCGATATAGCTACTGGACTTTAAATCAGTAATGGTATTTAATAGTGGTGGTCTTCATTGGGGCGGGAAAAAGATTGACTAAGTAGCGACCAGTCAGTTCGGTTCGGAGGCCGTTCAGCCGATCCGATCCCGCAGACGATTCGATTCGATTCTCGGACGATTCGCCCTGATTCTGCGGGTGACTCGCCCCGATTCTATGGGTGACTCGCTCCGATTCTGCGGCCGACTCCTTCGAACGGGATATCACTACTCTCCGGCTATGCATTCTAACACCGGCAAACTTGCGTGATCCGATGGAACTGCCGCAGCATGATCTGATGGACTGTCGGATAGTCCATCGACATAGCCGGACCTCTGATCGAGAACCGGACATCTGTGGCGAACCGACCGCCCGGTCCCCCTCTAACCCCCGCCCTCCTCTCGGACGCTATACAGCGGCAACGCGGGGTGTGTCTCTTCGGGATTCCACCTCTCCAGTTCTACTCGAGGACACGTTCGAAACCGGAACTCGAATCCAGCAATTCCGAAACGATCGTCAAATCACACCTCACGAGTGGGATCGGGAACGTTGCGTTCCCGGAGCCGATCAATCGTCTCTCGAACCGTCTCAGCATCTTCAGGGTACGTACCGTAGACGATCTCGTCGGCATGGGACCGAACCTGTCGGGTGACGTCAGCGAGCCGCTCGGGGTCGATCTCCGCTCCCGAAAGCTGGATCGAAAGCGAGACTCCGCAGTCGACGAGCCGTCGGGCGAACCCGCGGGCCAGCGACTCGACCCAGTAGCTCGTCCCGTAGCCGGGATCACAGAGCGGGACGAGAAAGCCGTCGACGTGGGTCGCGAGCGTTTCCGGATCGAGTCCCGCGCGTTCCCGGAGGTTCCCCGGATAGGGATCCGGGTACAGCGTCGCGGTCAGGTCGCCGTCGGCCCGGCTCGCCGCCTCTGCGACAAAGGCCGTGAGGACGTCGGCTCGCCACGCGTCGCGCGCGTCGCGACCGCTCGCGGCGAACCGCCGCTCGCAGCGCTCGCACCGACAGAACTCCGGCCCGGGAAAGCCGAGCGTCGTTAGCCGAATGTCGCCCTCGAGCCGTCCGATTCGCTCGAGCAGCCCCTCGCGATAGTCGGGATCGGTCGGACAGACGGTGCCCCAGTGGTGGCCCTTGGCGTCGGGGGTGGCCCGTGTCCCGTCGGCGTCGACGGCCGCCCGCTCGGGTTCGTCGTGGACTGTCGCCGTGTCACCCCAGCAGGCGACGGAGCTGATCGTCCCCTCGAGTGGCTCCTGCTGTCGTCCGTCGACGTACTCCGTGAAGTAGTAGCTCCGATCGCCGATCCCGGCTCGAGCGAGATCCCGATCGTCGGTGAGAATGGCATACATGACTCGCAGTGGCGTGCGAACGATCTTAAAACGTTACTCGCGATCGCGAGTCCCGGATCGCTACTCCTCGCTACAGATCTCGACGAAGTTCCGCAGGATTCTCAGTCCCGTCTCGCCGCTCTTCTCGGGGTGGAACTGGGTACCAAAGACGTTGCCGGCTTCGTTAGCGACGATCGAGGGGAAGTCGAGTTCGTAGTCGGTCGTCGCCACCGCAGCGTCCTCGTCGTCGGGGACTGCGTAGTAGGAGTGGACGAAATAGGCGTATCGGCCGTCGACGGATCCGCCGCTGGCGGATCCGTCTTCTCGTTGGGTTTCCGATTCAACGCCGTCGACTCCTGCCACGAGCGGGTGGTCGCGCTCGAGTGACAGCTGGTTCCAGCCCATGTGGGGGACCTTCTGGCCTTCGGCGAAGCGGACGTTCGTTCCGGGGATCAGGTCGAGTCCTTGGACGGCCGACTCGCCCTCGTTCGCCCCCTCCTCGCTGGTCGTCAACAGCATCTGCATTCCGAGACAGATCCCGAACAGCGGCGTGCCGGAGTCGGCGACCTCGAGCAAGTCCTCTCGGAGCGGGTCTGCGTTCTCGATCCCCTCGCGGAACGCGCCCACGCCGGGCAGGACGACCCCGTCGGCGTCGGCGAATGCCTCGGGATCGTCGGTAATCTCGACGTCGGCGCCCGCGCGCTCGAGCCCGCGGGTGACGCTGCGGAGGTTGCCGAGGCCGTAGTCGACGACTACGACGTCGGCGAGCGACTGCTGCTGGTCGGACGTGACGGTGCTCATGCTCTGACTTCGGTGGGGCGGAAAGAAGTGTATTGTCATTCGCGCAGTTCTCGGCGCTCGGAGCCGCTCGAAACGCCGCACAGAAAGGGCGAACCAAACCGTCCGAGCCGAAACAGCTGACTCGAGCTACCCCATCCAATCCGAACCACCCGACTCGAGCCGAACCGGCGATCGGCCCGACGCCCGAGCGCGAACCCAGGAGTTACTACCCGCACCGTCCGTAGCTTCCCCTATGGTCGAAGCCGATCCGGAAACCGTGGTACGGAACTACTACGATGCCGTCGACGACGAACGCTACGACGATCTCGTCGCGCTGTTCGCCGAGGACGTTCGCTACGAGCGTCCGGGGCAGGGCGCGATCGAGGGCCGAGAGGAGCTCCGGGAGTTCTACCTCGAGGGGCGTCCGCTCGAGGAAGGCAACCACGAGGTCGACGATCTGGTCGTCGACAGTGACACGGTCGCGGTTCGGGGCTCGTTCACCGGCCGGCAGGGCGGGGAGGACGTCGCCTTCGCCTTCGCGGATTTCCACGAGTTCGAGGACGGGGCGATCGCGCGGCGTTACTCGTTTACGGACCGCGACGAGGTGTAGGGAGCGGAATCTCCCCGGTGCCGAAAATCGAAGGCGTGATCGTCCCGTTGGAGCCGACTGCTGACTGCCGGCTGGCGCACAGCGTTGTTTCCTCGGTATCGCCCCGATGTCGCACAACGTTGTCTTGACCTCGAGCATCTGTTCACACCGATGACGGGGAGTTTCCACGTCCTCCCCAGCTGATTCGTTCGCTCACGGATCGTTCCTCCCGTTCGATCACTCATCCCCTGGCAGAGCACGCTCTGCAAGCCATTCGCTCGTGTTACTCGCGAAGACCTCACACGGCGTCGTCGAGGGAACCTCGCTGTCGCTCGGACACCTCGACAGCGCGCGCCACCGCAAGCACCCTCTCGAAGCCCCTCTGAAACTATCGAGACAGAGCGGACGCGTCAGAACCCGTCGAGGCGGGTCTGTCCGCCCCCAGTTCCGTCGACGTCCGCGAGTTCCGCAGCGCGCTGGAGGGCGTCCGCGAACGTCTCCTCCTGGCTTCGGTCGTACAGCGTCGCCGCGGGGTGGACACAGATCAACAGTCGACGCGGCGTTCCCTCGATGCGGACCTCCTCGACGGAGCCGGCCTCCTTCGTTACCGACACCGATCGCTCGAGCAGGTGTTCGGTCGGCACCTTCCCGAGCGTGACGATCACGTCCGGCTCGAGCCGATCGATTTCCGTCTCGAGGTAGCCCCGGCAGTTCTCGAGTTCAGCTTTCGTCGGGTCGCGGTTCTCCGGGGGGCGACAGCGCACGCAGTTGGTGATCCGGACGGTGTCGCGGTCCAGACCGACCGTTCGCAGCTGTTCGTCGAGCACGGATCCGCTCCGGCCGACGAACGGCTCGCCCTGCTCGTCCTCTCGCGCGCCGGGGCCCTCGCCGACGAACAGCACGTCGGCGTCCTCTGGACCGGTGCCGTTGACGATCCGACTCCGCGACTCGACGAGTTTCGGACACCGGGTACACTCGGTAACACAGAGATCCTCCATCGTTCCCATAGCCGTCCCTCAGACGGCTTCCTACTACGCCTTTCGGGTCGCAGCTGCCGGTCGACGATCGAGGACCGACGGCCGGCCGCTGACGGCGGCCTCACTCGCCGACGGTGAGCGAGTCCGCGTACGCGTCGGCCGCTCGAGCGGCCTGTCGGGCGACCCGAATCGGCTCCGGACGCCCGCCCTCGGGGGTAAAGTCGCGGACGACGTCGGCCGCCTCGCCCGACTCGAGGCCGACGCTGCGAACGTAGACCGTTTCATCGTTGACCGAAACGGGGCGTCGCTCGGGAAGCCGGCGATACCGCTCGAGGCGCTCCTCGAGCGCCGCTCCGGAGAAGGCGTCCTCGAGGCCGGCCTCGAGCCCCTTACTCTCCTCGAAGGTAACCGCGAGAACCGGTCGCTGGGCGCGTTCGTGTACCGCCGAAAGATCGAGAACGTTGTACCAGGCGGGTGCGACGGCGCCGATCAGCACGTACCGAACGTCGGGGCGACCGAGGTCGTCGACGAGCCGACAGACGGCCTCGGTCGCATCGGTGTCACCCACGGTACACCTGCGGTAGCCGACGCCGTCCAGAACGCGGTCGGCACGGACGACGGTACCGGCGACCGTACTCCGACACCACTCACTCGGGGTGTCCGATTCGCCGCGGAACGACTCGGCGACGCCGAGCGCCCGCGCCCCTGCCTTCATTCGGGGTCGTCCTTGATCTCCTCGAGTCGATCGAGCAGCTCGTCGCTCGAGGCGCCGTTCTCGAACTCGATCGATCCGTGGTGATGGTTCTGTTCCGACTGGACGGCGTCGTCGTCGTCAAAATCAGCATCCACCTCCTGCTGTTCGGATTCGTCGTAGCTCCCGAATCCCATACGGTGTACACTTGGAGAGCGGGACTGAAAAGTTTCGTGGTGGTTCACCTTCAATCACCTTAAACATCGCCTAACCAGGCTGACGGTCGTTCTCGCGGACCGTGTCCGTGACCCCGAAGCTACGTCGCGCCGACGGCATCGGCGCCACCGACGCCTGCGGATCCGGCAGTACCGTTTTGCCGTCGGCTCACGACCGACCCCGTATGGAGGTTCATCACGTCACCGAGAACGCCGAGACGTTCACCTGCAACGCCTACCTGGTCGTCGGCGATCGAACCACGTTGGTCGACGCCGGCTCCTGGGACGGCGTCGTCGACGAGATCCGCGAGCACACCGACGAGGTCGACGCCGTCGCGATGACCCACCAGCACGGCGATCACGTCGAGCAGCTCGAGGCCGTCTGCGAGGCGTTCGATCCCGAGGTGTACGCCTACGACCACCATCCCCAGCGGGACCACGCGATCGAGGACGGCGACGCCGTCCGGATCGGGGACGAGGAGTTCGACGTCGTCTACACGCCCGGCCACTCGGACGATCACGTCTCGTTCGTCTCCGAGACGACGCTGTTTTCCGGCGACGTGGTCGTCCACGACGACGGCGCCTTCGACTACGGCAGCTTCGGCCGCACCGACATGGCCGGCCAGTCCCGCGAGCGACTCGTCGAGAGCATCGAGGACCTCCTCGAGCGCATGCCCGACGGGGTTGAACACATGTACGCGGGCCACGGTAGCGTCTTCCACGGCGACGTGCGCGACGTCGTGGAGACGGCGCTCTCGCGGGCGGAGAAGCGGGAGCCGAAGTATCCCGACGAGTAGCGGTCGCTCCCGTGAGTACGGGGGACGGACTACCGATCTCTCAGGGGATCCAGATGACGGTTACCACGTCCTCCTCCCGCTCGAGCGTCTCGGAGGTGTAGCCGCGCTCTTCGAGTTTCGGGAAGAGAAACTGCGGGACGCGGTCGTTGTGCTGGACGAGTACCGTCTCGTCGGTTCGGTCGAGGACGTCGACGCGAGACTCCATAGTGGAATCGTTGTGCCGAAGGAACCAGACGCTCGTGCTGAACGAGTTCGGGAGCAGGGCGACGGTCGCCCGGTTCGAACGACGAGATATGAGTACGATTCCGGACGGATCGGACGCCGCCGATCGCGATTCCACTCCAGCACCTCCTGGTCGGCTCTGCTTTCTCGTCGTCGGGATCGTCGCGGGAACCGTCCTGTCCGTCACCGCGTCGACGGGACTGGCTGACGACGCCCAGCTCCACCTGCTTCTGATCGGCTAGATCGCGCTGACGATCGTGGGCGCGATGACGCAGTTCGTCCCCGTCTGGTCCGGCGTGGAGCTTCACTCGAGGCGACTCGCGACGGCGCAGCTCTGGCTGGTTGCGGGCCTGGCCCTACTGCCGAACGGATTCGGCCGTCGAGCGATCGCTCGAGGACCAACTCGACGAACTCGTCCAGGGTTGAAACCGAACGAACCCGCTCGAGGGTCGAAGACTCCGCAGAGAACCGAGTTAGGCCGCTCGCGGCTCGGTCGCCTTCGGTCGGAGGTTCTTGTAACCACACTTGCGACAGCTGTCGGCGTCTTTCGCGTTGCGCGCGTTACAGCGCATGCAAATCATCTTCTCGAGCGTCCGGTTTGTGGCGGCGTCGAAACTTGGCATGTCGCTCCGTTGGCCCGTCGTCCATATAACCGCTGTGGTCGCGAACCAGTCCCGGACCGAATAATTATTCTTCGGCGACACGAACTGCCGACCATGTCGAGCTCCGCTCGCGAGTGCTCGATGCTGCCGGCGGAGACCCCACTCCGTCGGGCACTGGTGTACGCCCCGTACGGGTTGTACGGCGGGTTCGCCGCGTGGGTCGTCGCGGCTGCCGTCCTGTTACCCTCTGTCAGGCGCTCGCCGGTTCGCCGCTCGCGCTCGCGCTGGTCGCGGTACTCGTCGGCGGTCCGGCCTCGGTCGTCGCCGGCTGGCTCCTCGTTCGCCACG
This sequence comes from Natrialbaceae archaeon, assembly GCA_003559215.1. Classification (GTDB taxonomy): domain Archaea; phylum Halobacteriota; class Halobacteria; order Halobacteriales; family Natrialbaceae; genus Natronococcus. Next base: position 62,697 of record PWMF01000164.1, on the reverse strand, counting down.
ACAGCCTCCCGACGTGGCTCGACCGGCTCTACCTGACCGACAGACTCAGCCGACGCGGGATCGCCGTCGCGATCGTCGGCGGTGCCGCGTTCGTCGGCATCGTCGGGTTCTTCTGGCCACGGGGGACGGTACTGCTCGCCTTCGCCGGAACGTTCGTACTGGCGATGGTCTCGAGTGCCGCCGAGGGTGCGGGTCAGATACTGTTCGCGCTCCCGCTGTTGGTGCTGGTCGGCGGGGTCTCGCTCGGCTACGCGTGTTACGAATCGTGGCTCGCGCGCCGCGAGCGCGACGCCGAGCCGGTCGGCTAACGTGTGGCCCTCGCTACGCCGACTCCTCGTCGGCCAGATACTCCTCCTGGACCGTGACGACCTCGCTCGAGTCCGCACACTCGCTGTACCGACGTAGGGGCTCCTCGTTCAGCGTCAGGAACGTCTCCCCCCAGCGGAACGGCTCGAGCAGCGCTTCGGCTCGCTCCCGGTCGCCGAAGATACAGCACGCGGCAGCCAGCGCCTCGACCGTCGTCAGCTGAAACGGACGGCCGTAGTTGACCGGATTCGCGGCCACCAAAAAGGGCAGTGCGCGGTGGACGCCGTTCATTCGAAAGGCAGCCTCCTCGGCGGACTCCCAGGAGCAGTCGAGGGCGACGAGCGTCCCGAGACCCTCGTCGGCGTCGGCCGGCGAGAGCGCTTGCTCGGCGTGGGGGTTGAGGACGACGCCGTAGGGAACCTGGCGCATGTTGCGGTAGAGCGTCGCCTCGTCGAACTGCTCGAGCCGTCGCGCGGTGCACTTCTTCGGGTCGTCGTCGCCCTCGTAGTAGACGTGACAGTCCACGGTCGACTCGCGGTACGGGCGCCGTCGAGAAAAGCCGGTCGATGCCCCGCGGGAGCGATCTCAGTTCGGCGTCACACCCCGCTTCGATCGGCCGTGCAACCGACGGTATTCGAGGCCGCCGACGACCAGCGCGAGCGCGAAGGGCACGAACCAGAGCACCGCGTAGGAGATCATCGGCGACGGCGAGGCGCCCAGGTGGACGGTCTCCTGTACGTAGCGCCACGTCCGGAGGGCCGCGAGCACGAACCCGCCCGCGACGACGATCGCGGGCAACCGCAGCCGCCAGCGAACGAACAACAGGGTCGGAACCGCGCCGAGCGCGACGAGGCCGACCACCGCGAGCGCGAGCATCGCGTACTCGATCGGCTGTGCGTCGAACAGTTCGGCGGCGATACCGAAGACGGCGTCGCCGGCCGCTTCGGCTACGAGGGCCACGGCCAAGAGATGGCCGATGCCGACCGCAAGACTCGCGAGGAGCGTCCGCCTCGAGACCGACTCGGTCGCTCGCTCTCGGTTTCGAATCGCGTACTCGAGCGCGATCAGCACGACGCCGCCGATGGCGACGAACAGGAGCGCGTGGACGACCGCGGCGAGCGAGACGAAGTGCGGACCGAGCCCGAGGTCGCCGAGCCAGGGGACGAGCGCGAACGCCGCGGGCGAGAGCGCGACGGAGGTTCGAGCGCCGGCACGGACCGCGAGGGCGGCGGCGAGGGCGAACCCGCCCGTTGCGGCGACGAACAGGGTGGCCGTCCACGCCGTGAACGAGAGGTCGTAACCGACCGCACCGAGGTAGGCAAGCATCGCGACGGGAAAGAGGGCGAACCCGAGGTCACTCGGCCGCATATGACAACCCTTCGACCAGTGTGCACAAAGTAGTATCGACGGCCTCGAGTCCGGTCAGTCGATCCCTCACCGGTTTCGGGGCTTTCGCTCCGTTTACTCCTCGTGGATCGCTTCCCCGCGATTGAGCCGCGCGGCGATCGTAAACGTCTGCTCGGTCTCGCGCCTGGTCGGGAAGTGCGCGGCCATGTACCGCGCCGTCGCGATCAGCGGCACCCGACGACGACCCTCGAGATCGGGAACCTCGTCCGCCGCCTCCGCCGTCCGCTCCTCGGCGATGTCGAACTGCCGGAACGCGGCCTCGAGGTTCTGAATCGTGTGGAAGCCGGCGTCCTCGCGCAACAACGCGTGACCGAGGGTCCGCTTCAGCTCCCCGGGATCGCCCCCGCAGTCGAGGAACTCGCCGACGAGCCGCCCCGCCTCGTCGACCTCGCCCTCGACGTCAAACGTCTCGAGTAGGGCCTCGAGGACGTCCTCGGGCTCTCTCCCCGTCTCATTGGCGCCCGGCTTCGGGATCGGCGCGGGCGGCGTGTTGAGGAACCGATCGAGGTAGACGCTGATTGCGGCGTCGAAGACGCCCCTGTAGAGCTCGACGGCGTCGGTCCGGCGGGTCGCCCCGTGGACGGCGTTCGCGTAGGTGAACGTGTGGTGGACCGTGTTCCAGTCGGAGAACTCGTTACCGGTGCCGAACCGCGCGACCCGCGTCGCGGCCACGTGTGCGACCTCGCTCGCGAGGTCCTCGCTCGTCGCTCCCTTCCGAATCGCGGCCGCGAGCGCGTCGACGATCGCCTCGGGATCGTCCGAGAGCAGCGTTTCCCGGAACCCCGCCGGAGCCGACCAGGCGGTTCCCTCGCCCTCGGCGACTATCTCCTCGAGCCCGCTCGTCTCGGTGACGTCACCCCCGTAGACGTCCTCGAGCAGGCCGACGAGATCGACGGGCCGGCGCCACGAGGATCGTTCGTCGCTTCGCTCGGCGGTAACGAGCGGTTCGACCAGCGCCGCGAGTGCGTCGTCGGCGTGTTTCCGACCGGCGTGCTCGAGGCTCTCGAAGACCTTGTTCGCGAAGTCCAGCACGTGGCCCGTCGAGAGATAGGGGTGGTCGGTCGCGGCCGCGAAGACCAGTTCGACGAGTTCGCTCTCCGAGCGGTCGGCGGCGACGGCGGTTCGCAGACACCGCTCCGCGCCGTCGGCGTCCCGGACCTCGACGCAGTCGCGGAACCAGCGCTTCAGTTGGTCGAACTCGACCTCGCGGGTCGAAAAGGAGGGCTGGTCGAAGTTCGGGGGTTCGCCCGCGCAGTCGTTCGCGACCCGCCGCGCACCCGTGTACAGCGCTCGCTTGCGATCCTCGGGCTCGAGGTCGTCCATCACGTTCGCCAGACAGCCCAGAATCGTCAGCCCGGGTCCCCAGCCGTCCTCGCGGTAGCGGGTACCGAACTCGAGGATCGTCGCCGTCGGTTCGCGGTGATCGACGCCGGCGTCGAGCAGCCCGATCGTCGCCTTCGCCAGGACGAGCCGGAGATTCTCCTCGAGCCCGGTCTCGAGCCTGCTCGCCCAGTGCTCGTCGGGCGGGAGGTCCCGTTCGGGGTTCGGATTCACGTAGACGTCGCCGTCGCGGATCTCGACGGGGTAGGTCCGGACGTCGTCGGCCCAGGGGTCGAACGTGTCGCCGCAGGCCAGTTCGAACCGCGCGTGGTGCCAGTGGCAGGTGAGGACGCCGTCGTCGACGGTCCCCTCCGAGAGCGGAAATCCCATGTGCGGACAGCGGTTGTCGACGGCCCGAACCTCGTTTTCGTGGTGGAACAGCGCCAGCGGCGTCCCGTCGACGCTGACCTGCGCGCGCCCCTGCTCCCGCAGCTCCTCGAGCGGGATCGCCGTCCGGAAGTCGTCGGTCGTCGCCATGTGCGTGGTATCGAGGGGCACGGAAGTAAGCGTTCGCTGCATCTCGCTTTTGTACGCGAAGCGACAGCAGGACGGCGAAACGCGACGGCGACGGCCGCCTCCGGACCGCTGCCGTTTTTGATAGTCGGGTCGCTACGTGGGGTATGGACGCCGTCGCCCTCGTCGAACGCTACTACGACGCGCTGGATGCTCACGAGTACGACGTCCTCGAGGACGCCCTCCACCCCGAGTTCGTTCAGCAGCGTCCGGACCGCCGGTTCGAGGACCGGGAGGCGTTCGTCGAGTTCATGCGCGAGGAACGGCCGAACAAGCGGACACGCCACGACCTCGAGGTCGTCCTCGCCGAGGGCGAGAACGTCGCGGCTCGGGGTCGCGTGGTTGACGAGGAGACGGAGTCGGTGCTGTTCGCGTTCGCCGACTTCTTCGAACTCGAGGGCGGCGCGATCGTTCGTCTCGAGACGTACAGCCGGTAGTTGGTGACCGAGGATTTTTGATGTCAGAATTGAACTGTTCAGCTGTCCATGGTCTCCGTTGCACGAACCAGACGCGCCGGACGACGGGCGGTCGGCGCCCTCGTCGAACGCCAGACGTACAAGAACCTCCTGTACCTGTTTCTGGCGATCCCGCTTGGCTTTCTGTACTACTTCACGTTCGGCTTCGGCGTCCTGTTGGGCCTGCTCCTGACGCTCGTTCTCGTCGGCGTGGCGATCCTCTTCGTCACCCTCCTCGGCGCCAGGATCGCCGCGGGGCTCGAACGACGACTCGCGAACGTGTTGCTGGGGCTCGACCTCGAGCGGTACGAGGACGTCGCCGACGCTCCCGAAACTCGATCGCGGCTCCGCGCGTACGTCGACGCGCCCTCGACCTGGCGGGCGGTCGGCTTCCTCTCGATGAAGACGCTCGTCTCCGTCGTCGCTCTTCTGGGCGTGATCGCGCTCGCGTGGATCGTCGAACTTCTCCTCGCGCCGCTTCGATACCCCACCGATGCCGAGTTCGGCGAACTCAACGGCGAGCCGCTCGTCTGGTCCATCGAAACGGTTCCGGAGGTGGCGCTGGCCGGTGCGCTCGGCGCGGCACTGTTGGTCGTCTTCGTCCACGTCGCGAACGCGATCGCCTACGTCTGCGGGCGGATGAGTGCCGCATTACTCGGCGAGCCGGCAGCGGGTCGGTGAGCCGTGGTGGATCGACGAGTCAGTAGCAGACGGGTTGGCCGACCGTCAGTACCGAATCGGCGAGGGAACGTCCGCGGGGCAACTCGAGCGACCGACGGCGGTCACGCCGAACAGTTGTTCGGTCCCATCTCGAGTTCGACGCGTTTCTCCGGTGGGAGCTCGAGCGCCCCGCGGTTGCGCTCGATGATCTCCTCGTAGTTGGCGGGCTTCTCGCCAGCGTCAGCCAGGCGGTCGACGAACGCCTCCTCGTCGAGCTCGAGAACGTCGATCCCCGTGCGCGCCTCCCGAATCGTCGTCGAAATCTCCTCACCTGGGGTGCCGTGGGCGAACTCGCCGTCGGCCGTAACGGTGACGTGACCGGGGAGGACGCGAACGCTCTCGGGTTCGGCCAGGATCGTCCGGTGGAGCGTCTCGTAGAGCAGCCGCGCGCCCTCCTCTCCCTCGTCTTCACTGAACTCGAGCTCCGTCCGTCCCGTCGAGCCGACGTGTAGGGTGTCGGCGGTCAGCAGCGCCCGGTCGTCGACGAGGAGGTTGATCATCTCGCTGGTGTGGCCCGGCGCGGCGATCGCCTTCAGCTCGCGCTCGCCGACCGCGACCACCTCGTTGCGATCGAGGGCGGCGTACTCGAACTCGACGTCGCGCTCGGTCGCTCGCTCGCCTAAGTAGTACGGGACCTCGAGCTCGTCGGCGAGCTGGCGGCCGCCGGAGACGTGGTCGGCGTGGACGTGAGTATCGATTACGCCGACGATCGAGAGCCCGGCCTCCTCGGCGGCGACCGTGAACTCGTCGGTGTCCGCGGTGGGATCGACGATAACCGCCTCGCCGGTTTCCCCGCAGCCGACGACGTAACCGAGACAGCCCTTCGCGCGGCGCTGGACCTGGGTGATCCGGGCGGCGCCGGTCCCCTCGAGCTCGGTTGCGTCGTAGACGCCGCTCCAGCCCTCCATCCCGTCGTCGACGGTCTCGACGTCGTAGGCGTCGGTCGCCGACTCGAGCCGGGTCGCCAGGTACCCCGAGGAGATCCCCTTAGCGCAGATGGTGATCACCCGCTCGGTGTCGCCGATCAGTTCCTCGAGCTACTCGAGGCGGCCGTCGAGCTCCTCCTCGGGGCCGAACGGGAAGTGAAGCGCTCCGGGAACGTGCCAGGCCTCGTAGCTGTCCTCGGGACGCGTGTCGACGAGCGCGAACTCCTCGTCGTCGTCCTGCAGTTCCGCGAGCCGGTCCGCAGTGAGGGTCGTGACCATACGCGGGGTACGCGAGTAAGTCACCTAAACGTCTCCACGACATCTGCCGACGTATCGCACGAAAACGGCCCGCTGACACCTCCCGCAGCCGCAACCACTACGACCCCGGACCGGAAACGGACACCTATGACAGCAGTACGAAACGTCCTCCGCGGACTGCTCGGCAGCGTGATCGGCATCGTCGTCGTCGGGGCGCTGGCGACGGTCGTCTTTACGGTCGCGATCTTCGTCGTCTCGACGGGCGCGGGACTGGCCGGCTACGATCCGAGCGCCGACTTCGTCGTCCTCTCGGCGGCGCTGGTCGTCGTCGCCGTCATCCTCACGGGCGGGTTCACCCCACGGCTGTCGAACTCCGGGTCCGAGGACGCGAGCGACGGCGACACGTTCGACGATCGGACGTACAACTGATCCTCACCATGGCCCCACGGTTCGCGGCTCGGATTCCTCGAGCGGATGATTTAACCCGTCAATCGAGAAACTCGATACTATGACACTGTCCGATGCGGTCGCCGGCGCCGTCGCGGTGCTCCGGCGTCGGCCCGCCGATATCCTGCCCTTTTACCTGCTCGGTGCCGCGATCCCGGCGATCGTCCGCATTCTTCCGTTTCTGGGCATCGCTGCGGCCTTCGTCTACCTCGAGCTGTCCGGGCGCCTCGAGGGCGTCCTCACCGAGTTCGAGACCGGCGTCCCCGACCCTCCCGATCCAGAGGCCGATCCGGAGGCGTTCGATGCCTGGACCGAGGAGGTCGCCCCGCTGGCCGAGCAGCTGTTGCCGCTCGAGCTCCAGCTGCTCGCGGTCATGGTCATATTCGGCTCGATCGTCCTGGCGATAACCCTCTACGCGGCCGTCTCGGCCGCCCAGCTCTCGGCCTGTTACGGGCGGCTCCGGGACGACCGCGGGCTCGTCATCGGTCTCGCCGGCGCAGGGCGGTTCTGGCTCCGCTTTGTCGGGCTCTACCTGCTCGAGATCGCCGCCTGGCTCGCCGTCGGGACGATCGCGCTCGTCGGCGCCGTGTTGCTCGGTGCCGTCCTCGCGCCCGCGACCGGGACCGGCGTTGCCGCCGTCGTCGTGATCCTGCCGACCCTACTGGTGGCGGTCGTCGCGTTCGCGGCGATTCGAGCGGTGTTCGCCTTCGCTCCCGTCGCCGTCGTCGTCGACGACGCGGGCGTGTTCGGCTCGCTGTCGGCGACCCTCGGATTCCTCCGTCGACACCCGATCGCGGCCGGCTTCTACTACGTCCTCGCGGTCGGCGCGTTGGTCGCGCTGTCGGTCCTCACGGGGCTACTCGTTGTCGCCGAGGTCCCCTCCCTCGGAACGCTGCTTACGACGCTGCTCGTCTTCCCGTTCCTCGACCTGTTGAAGACGGCGCTGTACGGCGGTCCGAAGGGGAAGCTCTCCCCGCCGTCGGCACCGGAGCGTCCGTTCCGGAGTCGGTTCGCCGACGGGCTCCGGCGGGGCTGGGCCGAGATGTTCTCGTTTGTTCGGGCGACGCCGTTCTTGCACGCGTTCGTCGTCGTCGCGGCCGTCGGTACGTTCTGGGCCGGCTGGGAGCTGGCCGAACCCCTCGCGGGGACGGTCGAGACCTCCATCGACGAGCGCCTCGAGGGACACGTCCCGCCGACGGCCGCCCTCGAGTTCTTCGGGAACAACTGGACGGTCGCGTACACCACCGCCTTCGGCGGGCTCGCCCTCGCGATTCCGGCGCTGTTCTCGCTTGCGTTCAACGGGGTCGTGCTCGGTGCCGTCGCCCGACTCGAGGTCGAGATCGTCGAACTCGCGGCGTTCGTCGTTCCCCACGGGATCCTCGAGGTGCCCGCGATCTTTGTCGCTAGCGCGCTCGGACTCTGGCTCGGTCTCGTCGGCTGGCGGGCGTTCAGAGGACGCGCGAGCCGACGTGACATCGCCGAGGCCCTCGAGCGGGCGTTCTGGGTCGTCGTCGGCCTCGGAATCGTGCTCGCGATCGCGGCGTTCATCGAGGGGTTCGTCAGCCCGTACTACTACCAGCCGTTCCTCTAGGTCGCTCTGCCTCCCAATCAGTCGATAGAACCGAGGTAGCGAAACGGCCGATATCGTCCGGAGTACGGGATCGGTGTTCCCGACGAAACAACAGTAAGAACATATACAGCTACGTTCGTATTTGACCGCATCATGCCACAGCCCGCACCCTCGTCTGGAACTCTCGTAGATTCGACTTCGCGGGCTGTAGCCCATGCACGCGGGGAATCGACGGACGACTGCCCCCCCGTTTCGTTGGGCAGGGAACCATCCCTGACGGTACTGACCGTCCGGAGTCGTCACGCCGGCAGATGACGGACGAAGACGGCGGTTCGGCGTCGACTGCTACACCCGACGACCCGGGGACGATGTCTGCTCCCGACGGGCCCGGGCCGACGGCCCCGACCGACCGGATCGTCGCCCTCGACGCGCTGCGCGGATTCGCCCTGCTCGGGATCCTGGTAATCAACATCTGGCTGTTCGGAATGCCGGCGGTGGCGTCGATCAACCCGGTCCTCTACGGAAACTTCACCGGCGCGGACTACCTCGCCTGGCTGGTCAGTCACGTCTTCTTCGAGCAGAAGTTCGTGACGCTGTTTACCTTCATGTTCGGCGCCGGGATCGTGCTGTTCCTCGAGTCGAAGGACCGAAAGGACCAGCCCGGTCGGCGGCTACACCTCGCCAGGACGTTCTGGCTACTCGTCATCGGTCTCGGACACGCGTACCTGCTCTGGTACGGCGATATCCTCGTCCTCTACGCCCTCTCGGGCTTTCTCGTCGTCTGGGTGTGGCGGTGGCAGCCCGCCCGCCAGTTCGTCCTCGGCATCGCGATGTTCGCGATCCCGTCGCTGCTCTACCTCCTGGCCGGCCTGGGATACTTCACCCTTCCCGAGGACGGGCGGGCCGAACTCGAGGCGGAGCTGCTCGCTTCGTTCGGCGGGGGGTTCTCGCCGGAGCGGGAGATCGAGATCTACCGGAGCGGCTGGGTCGATCAGCTGGCCCACCGCGTCCCCGTCGTCTTCGAGTTTCACACGCTCGGATTCCTCTTCGAGGCGTTCTGGATGCTCGGCGGGCTGATGATCATCGGTATGGCGCTCTACAAGTGGGATATTATCACCAACGGGCGGAGCACGCGCTTCTACCGACGCGTTTTCGCCGGTTTCGGTGGGGCCGGGCTCGCGCTCGTCCTCGTCGGGGTGTGGGTCCGGGAGGCGTTGGCCTGGGAGACGCTACCGGTAATCACGCTCGCGTTTCAGTTCAACTACTGGGGCTCCCTGCTCCTCGCGATCGGGTATCTTGCCGGAATCATGCTGCTCTGTCGGCGGGTCCGTGACGGGGTCGTCGTCCGGGCGCTGTCGGCGGTCGGCCGCACCGCGTTCTCGAACTACCTGCTCCAGACCGTCCTGGCGACGACGATCTTCTACGGCCACGGCCTCGGCCTGTTCGGCCAGCTGAGCCGCGCGGAGCTGCTCGGCGTGGTCGTTCTGATCTGGGCGATCCAGATCCCGCTGTCGGTGTGGTGGCTGGGACGGTTCCGCTTCGGACCCGTCGAGTGGGTGTGGCGGACGCTCACGTACCGTCGTCGACAGCCGATGCGCCTCGACGACTGACTCCGTTTTCACCGAAACACGGACCCGGAATCGTTGAAACTCGTGTCCGTCCCTCGAGACGAGCTTCCCTACTCGGGTGTCAGCCGAACGATCGGGGCGTCGGCGTCGTCGACCGCGACGTACAGTGCACCCGAGTCAGGGTGGGTTACGACGTCCCGGATCCGCCACCCCTGGCCCTCGAGCAGCGGATCGACTTCCTCGACGTCGGTGCCGTCGACGGTGAACCGGCCCAGGTACTCCCCGGCGAGGTTCCCGACGAACAGGTCGCCCTCCCACTCCTCGAAGGCGTCGCCGTCGTAGAACGTCATCCCCGCGGGCGGGAACCCGCCGCTGTTACACTCCCAGTAGTAGACCGGGTCGACGACGTCGTCCCGGTCGTCGAACTCGTCGCCGACCGGCTCGTCGGTGCCGTACTCGCAGCCGTAGTGGACGACCGGCCAGCCGTGGTTGGCGCCTTCCTCGACGATCCGGAGCATGTCGCCGTCCTCCTCGCCGTGTTCGGACTGCCAGAGCTCGCCCGTCTCGGGATGGACGGTCATCCCCTGGGCGTTGCGGTGGCCGTAGCTGAAGATCGCGTCCTCGGCGTCGTCCTCGTCCACGAACGGGTTGTCGTCGGGGATCGAACCGTCCGGCTCGAGCCGCAGCGTCGACCCGATCTCGGTCGTCGTGTCCTGGGAGTAGTGGTCAGGGCCGAACTCCTTGGACTGGCGGTCGCCGACGGTCACGTAGACCGCGCCGTCGTCGCCGAAGACGACCCGGGAGCCGTAGTGGCCGTCCGAATCGACGAACGGCTCGACGACGTACAGCTCCTCGAACCCCTGGAGGCTCGCCGCCTCGAGATCGAGCTCCCCCCGGCCGAGGGCCGTGGTCGACTCGCCGTCGTCGTTGGCCGTCGCGTAGGTGAGGTAGAGCCACGACTCGTCCGGAAAGTCGGGATGGAAGGCGGCGTCGAGCAGGCCGCCCTGTCCCTCCGTGTGCACGTCCGGCGCGCCGTCGACGTCCTCGACGTCGCCGTCGTCCGGATCGAGGACGGCGAGTGTCCCCTCGCGCTCGGTTACGAGCAGCCGCCCGTCGTCCGGCACGATCGAGAGACTCCAGGGGTGTTCGAATCCGTCGGCGATCTCTTCGACCGCGAGGTCGTCGTCGGCGTCGTCCGTCTCGAGAACGCCGGCACAACCGGCGACGGTCGCCGAGAGGGCACCTCCGGACGCCGCGAGGATCGTGCGTCGATTCACGCGATAGTCTCCGGCTCGGCCGGGTAAAAAGCTTCCACGGCGTCTGCCGACCGGTTCCCCTCGAGATCGGTGATCGTTCGCTCGGGCGATTCCGGTGGTAGTGAGGTCTAACCGAATCCATAAAGGCTGACGGGTTCAACCCCTCTACACATGACAACGACGCTCGGAACGGCGAGCGCTGATCCCGGCGAGATCGACACGGGTCGTCTCGAGGTCGGCGAGACCCGAGACGGGAGCCCGTTCGGGCTCCCCGTCGCCGTCGTAAACGGTGCGGAATCCGGAAAGACTCTCTATTTGCAAGCGGCCAGCGACGGTGACGAACTCAACGGCGTCGGCGTCGTCCAGCGGGTCGTCCCGCAGCTCGACCCGACCGAACTCAGCGGCACCCTCCTGATCGTCGGCATCGTCAACTATCACGGGTTCCAGGTCGCCGAACACCGCAACCCGATCGACGACACGAAGATGAACCGGGCGTACCCGGGTAACGCAGCGGGCACCTCGAGCGAGCGAATCGCGGCTTCGACCTTCGAGGCGGCTACCCGGGCGGATCTCATCCTGGACCTTCACCAGGGATCGACCAGCCGGATGATCGACGAGGTTCGGGTCCGCTGTGGTACCCGCCACCGGCTTCACGGCGAGTGTCTCGAGCTCGCGAAGGTCTTCGGCTGCGGTTACATCCTCGATCAGAAGGGACCCGAGGGCCAGCTCGCCCGCGCGGCGCCCGACGAGGGGATCCCGACCGTCGACCCAGAGCTCGGCGGCTGCGTCGGCTGGGACGAGGAAAGCATCCGAAAGGGCGTCGAGGGCGTGTTCAACGTGCTCCGCTACTACGGCTTCCTCGAGGGCGATCGGAGCCCCGTGCCCCAGACCCGCGCAAAGGGGTTCGAGCAGTTCGGTGCGCCCGCCGGCGGGCTCGTCGATCTCGAGCCCGACCTCGGCGACCGGGTGAGCACCGGCGACACGCTGTTTACCGTGACGACGCCCTTTGGCGAGCCCAAACAGACGGTGACCGCCGACAGCGACGGAATCCTCTGGCGGAGCCGTCGACTCCCGCAGGTCGCGACGGGAGAGTACGTCTGCTCGGTCGCGACCGACATCGACGAGTACTGAGATGGGGTCGGATCTCACCTGCCCCGACTGCGGCGCCGCCTACGCGGCCGGCCCCGACGAGCCGTGGCGCTGTGACTGCGGTGGTCCCCTCGAGTTCGCCGACCGACCGCTCCCCGACGATCCGACCGCGTTAGAACTCGAGCCCGGTCGCGGCCTCTGGAACTTCGCACCCTGGCTCCCGATCGACGAGCGAGTTTCCCTGGGTGAGGGGTTCACCCCGCTGGTCGACGCCCCGGAGTGGGACGCCACCTTCAAGCTCGAGTACGTCTTCCCGACGGGGTCGTTCAAGGACCGGGGTGCGACGACGACGCTCTCCCGGGCGGCCGAACTCGGCGTCGAACGAGTGCTCGAGGACTCTTCGGGCAACGCCGGCGCCGCGATCGCGACGTACGCGGCTCGAGCCGGAATCGACGCGGAGATCTACGTTCCAGCGGACGTCAAGGCGGCGAAGCTGGGCGCGATCGAGCGAACCGGCGCCCGACCGGTTCGGATCGAGGGGAGTCGGCAGGACGTCACCGACGCCTGTATCGAGGCGGTCGAGGGCGGAAGCGAGGACGGCAGGGACGGTCGCGGTGACGCCGGAGCGGACGTCGCCACTCGCCAGCCCGGCGACGGCTGGTACGCCAGCCACGCCTGGAACCCCGCGTTTTACGCCGGAACGATGACGTTCGCCCTCGAGATCGCGGCCCAGCGCGACTGGACGGCGCCCGACGCCGTCGTGCTCCCGGTCGGCCACGGCACCCTGTTCCTGGGCGCCTACCGCGGGTTCTCGCTGCTGCTCGAGGCGGGGATCATCGACGAACTGCCGCGGCTGCTCGCCGCACAGGAGGCGGGCTACGCGCCCGTCGCAAACCGGTTCGGCGAGACGGTCGCGGCCGAACCCGGCCACACCGAGTCCGTCGCCGACGGGATTCAGATCGTCGAGCCCGCCCGCCTCGACGAGATCCTCGAGGCGATCGAGCGGACCGATGGCGACGCCATCGCCCTCGAGCCGGCCACCATCGAGGACGCCCTGGAGCGGCTTCACCGCAGCGGATTCTACGTCGAGCCGACCTGTGCGGTCGCGCCGGCCGCCCTGGAGCGCTACCGCGAGGACGGCGTGCTGGACGCTGGTGCGGACGTCGTCGTGCCGCTGACTGGCAGCGGGCTAAAAATCGAGTGAGAATCGTACGGTTACTGCGGTCTCTTCGCGCCCGAGTCGACCGGATTTAGGCGAAGGTGAGGCCCTTCTCGAGTTTCGCGTACAGCTCCTTCTGCTGGAAGTACGCCGCGGCACCCAGCAGCGTCGGCGCCCAGAGGCCGACGAACAGACCGGCGACCTTGTCCTCCTTGAGGTAGAACAGGTACCACGAGTACGCGACCGACATCGCGGCCGCGACCGTCACCGGATCCCCGGACGAGAGGGGGGTATCTTCGAGCGCGTCCAGTTCTTCGGATTCGGATTCGGACTCGGCTTCGTCGGTTTCGTCGGCTTCGGTTAGCGTCGTCATGCACTCGTCGGAAGCCCCTGCTACGGTTGACGTTGCGCCCGTCCATCTCAAGGCTCGACGGGGCCGCCGTACTCCGAAACGGAACCTGACGGCGTCGCCGCACTCCGAAACCGAACCTGACGGGGTCGCAGCCGCGGTCCGGAACGGAACCCGACATTCCTTTACTTGCCCCCTGAATACGGGCGGGTATGTTCCTCTCCCTGCGCGCGGAGGTCGAGAGCGCCCTCGAGACGGCGCTCTCGGCGCTCGGCTATCCGACCGACGATCTCGGGATCGAAGAACCGCCGGAAGACGTCGACAGCGTCCTCGCCTCGAGCGTCGCCTTCCGACTGGCCGGCGAGGCCGGCGCCCCGCCGCCACAGGTCGCCGAAGCGATCGCCGCCGAGATCGACGCCGACGAACTGACCCACGTCGCGGCGATCGAGACCCAGGGGCCGTACCTCAACTTCCTGCCAAGCGAAGCCTACCTCGAGAACACGCTCGAGACGGCGACGGCCGCCGACTACGGCGCCCTCGAGGATCGCGAGGAGAGCGTCGTCGTCGAACACACCAGCGCGAACCCGACGGGACCGGTCCACGTCGGCCGCGCCCGGAACCCGATCATCGGCGACGCGGTCGCGAATCTCCTGAATTACGCCGGCTACGACGTCGATCGCCACTACTACGTCAACGACGCGGGCCGACAGATGGCCGTCTTCACCTGGGCCTACGAGACGTTCGACGAGGAGGACCTCGAGGGCGAGCCCGAGCGCGATCGCCCGGAGTACGACCTCGTGCGCTACTACCGCAAGGGCAACGCCTTCCTCGAGAACGCCCCCGAGGACGAGGTCGCCGACGCGGAGGCCGAGATCGAGTCGATCATGCAGGGGCTCGAGGCCGGCGACGACGAGGCATACGAGCGGGTCAGCGAGGTCGTCGACCAGGTGCTGGGCGGGATGAAGGAGTGTCTCGCCCGCCTGCCCGCGGAGTTCGACGAGTTCGTCAAGGAGACCCGCTTCATGCGCAACGGGGACACCGACGACCTCGTCGCGCGGCTCAAGGAGCTCGACGAAGCGGTGTACGAAGAGGACGCCTGGCAGCTCGAGCTCGACGACCACGGGATCGAAAAGAATCTCGTCTTCCTGCGGGCCGACGGCACCTCGCTGTACCCGACGCGAGACCTGGCCCACCACGAGTGGAAGTTCGAGGAGTACGACAACGCGGTGACGGTGTTGGGCGAGGACCACACCCTCCAGGCCGACCAGCTTCGGACCACCCTCGAGCTGCTGGGCAACGACACCGATCCGCTTCGGCAGGTGCTGTACTCCTACGTCAACCTCCCGGAGGGGAAGATGTCGACGCGGCGCGGGACCGGCGTCGACCTGGACGACCTGCTCGACGAGGCGATCGACCGCGCCCGCGAGGAGGTCGAGGACCGCCTCGACGACCGGATCCGTGACGACGAGCTGACCGACGAGGACATCGAGCGAATCGCCCACCAGGTCGGCATCGGTGCAGTTCGGTACGACATCGTCTCGAAACAGCCCTCGAAGGCGATCACCTTCGAGTGGGAGCAGGCGCTCGACTTCGAGGCCCAATCCGCGCCCTACGTCCAGTACGTCCACGCGCGCTGTTGTGGGATTCTGGAAGAGGCCGGACTCGACTCAGCGGCCGACCTTGAGGGCCAAGATATCGACCTCGACTCCGCGGCCGACGTCGACCTGCTCGAGGATCCCGCCGAACGGGAGCTGCTCGAGACGATCGCGCGGTTCCCGGCTGTCGTCGACGAGGCCGCCGACGACCTCCAGCCCCACCAGATCGCGACCTACACGCGCACGTTCGCCGACCGTTTCAACGCCTTCTACCGGGAGTGTCCGGTGCTGGCCGACGACGTCGAGCCCGACGTCCGGGAGGCCCGCCTCGCGCTCGTCGCGGCCTCGAGGCACACGGTCGCCAACGCCCTCTCGATTCTGGGCGTCGAGGCCCCGCGCTCGATGTAGCGGCGGTTCCGAGGAGCCGTCCGCGGACCGCACGGACGGCCCGCGGGCCGCGTGAACGCACGTCGGCCCGTAGCGCGTGTCAAAGGATACTTAGCCACAGCACCGTTTTGTACGCCCAATGAGCCAGGAGGCCGAACAGGAGCAATCCGACCGGAAAAAGTACGAGTTCCGGAAGGTCATCGAGGATCTCAAGGACTTCGACGGCTCCGGCACGCAGCTCGTCTCGATCTACATTCCCGAGGACCGCCAGATCAGCGACGTCGTCACCCACGTCACGCAGGAACACAGCGAGGCGGCCAACATCAAGTCCAAGCAGACCCGGACGGCCGTCCAGGACGCGCTGACGAGCATCAAAGACCGGCTGCGGTACTACGACACGTATCCGCCCGAAAACGGGATGGTCGTGTTCTCGGGCGCGGTCGACTCCGGCGGGGGCCGGACCGAGATGGTCACGAAGGTTCTCGAGAGCCCGCCACAGCCCGTCGAATCCTTCCGCTACCACTGCGACTCCGATTTCCTCATCGAGCCGCTCGAGGAGATGATGGCCGACAAGGGTCTCTACGGGCTGATCGTCCTCGATCGTCGAGAGGCAAACGTCGGCTGGCTGAAAGGCAAACGCGTCGAGGCGGTCAAGTCCGCCTCCTCGCTGGTTCCGGGCAAGCAGCGCAAAGGTGGCCAGTCCGCACAGCGGTTCGCCAGGCTGCGCCTCGAGGCGATCGACAACTTCTACCAGGAGGTCGCCGGCATGGCCAACGACCTGTTCGTCGCCAAACGCCACGAACTCGACGGCATTCTGGTTGGCGGCCCGTCGCCGACGAAAGACGAGTTCCTCGACGGCGACTACCTCCACCACGAGATCCAGGACAACGTCATCGGCAAGTTCGACGTCGCCTACACCGACGAGTCCGGCCTCAAGGACCTCGTCGACAACGCCGAGGACGCCCTGGCCGACGCCGAGGTGATGAAGGACAAAAAGCAGATGGAGGAGTTCTTCGAGGAACTCAACGCGGGCGACCTCGCGACCTACGGGTTCGAACAGACCCGACGAAACCTCATGATGGGCGCGGTCGACCGACTGCTGATCAGCGAGGATCTGCGACGGGACGTCATCACCTACGACTGCGAGGAGTGTGGGAACACCGATCGCGAGGTCGTCGACCGACGGAAGGCGACACCCGAACACAGCTGTAGCGACTGCGGGAGCGAGGTCGAGGCGAGCGAGGAGGACCGCGAGGACGCCATCGACCACCTCATCGAGATCGCCGAACAGCGCGGCACCGAGACGAAGTTCATCTCGACGGACTTCGAAAAGGGCGAACAGCTCTACAACGCCTTCGGCGGGTTCGCCGGCATCCTCCGGTACTCCACCGGCGTCTGAACTCCGTAGGCACCGGCTACAACGCTCTCCGTAACTGAACGGCTCGTTTTCGACCACCGACGACCCGTGAATCACTCCTTATCGAGGTAACGATCCCCGGAAGTTATCGCACCGGCCCGACGTCCCTCGAGCATCATGTGGTGGGAACGACAGTCACGACGATACGGACGCCGTCGCGTCCTCGGCGGTATCGCGGCCGGAGCGGTGCTCGCAGCCACGTCGGGTGCCGTCGGTCGAACCCAAACCGAAGAGGTCGAGGTCAGGCTCCGCGAGACGAACGCGCCCGTCGCGGCCGGCGAGCGCCTCGAGGTGACGGCCGATCTCGCGGGTCGAACGGCGATGACCGTCGACGCGCGCCTCGTCGTTGGCCACGACCCCGAGACCGTCGAAGAACGGTCCGTCAGCGTCGACGGCGACGAGACGGCATCGATCACTCTCGGCTACGAAACGCCCCGCGTCCGGCGCACCCAGTCGTTTCCGGTCCGGGTCGAGACTGACGCCGGTGCCGACCAGCGAACCGTCACCGTGGTCGGCACTGACGACGGCGAGAGCGCGACGATTAGACCCGACGCTGACGAAATCACGGTGCAGCCCGGGACATCGGTCCTGTTCGAGGTCGCGGCAGGACGTCGGCTCGAGCCGACTGACCTCGAGTGGGAGGCCGACGACGCGATTGCGGGCGACCTCGCGCTTGCGGGCGACTACACCTTCCTGACGGGAACCGGTGCCTACCTCGCGGCGCCCGAGACGGGCGGCACCTACGGCGTCGGCGTGACCGTCCCCACGGAGACGGGATCTTCGAGTCACGACTGGACGCTCGAGGTCGCTCCCGACGGACGGGGTCGGCCGACGATCGAGTCGTTCGACAGCGACCCCGACCCGGACGCGACCGTCGGGACCGACGACGTCGTCGAGAGCAGGCTCGTCGCGCGCGATCCCGAGGGACGGCTCGACCGCGTCGTCTGGATCGAGGGACAGAACCGGACGGTGGTTCGGGTCGATCACCTCGAGGGGGAACGCGACGAGGCGACGCTCGCCCGGACCGGTCCGGGCTGGGTCGCCGCCGGCTATCCGACCGCGGCGCGGGCCGTCTGCGAGGACGGCCGGACCAGCGAGGAGGCGGTCGTCGACGGTCCCGAGATCCGACCCCCGTTCGCGGTCGAGATCCTCGGGACGAACGAGCCCCTCGAGGGCGGCGATCGGCTCGAGGTCGAGATCGAAGTCGAGAACGAGGGCGGAATGATGGCGGTCGGCGACACGACCCAGGAGATCGAGCTCCTGGTCGGGACGGATCGAGAACAGGTCGACAGTACCACCGTCACCGTACCGTTCGGGACGACCGAGACGGTCGTCCTCGGGTACGAGACCTACCCGGTCGCCACCGCAGATACGTTCCCCGTTCGGGTCGAGAGCCCCGACGACGCGGCCGAACGTACTGTTACCGTCGATGCCGGCGGGTGAGCCTTTTGCTCCTGGCCCGTGAAGGTATGGTATGGGGGAACAGTACACGATTCTCGTCGCGCTGTCGAATCCCGCGGCCGTCGAGCAGTTCCTGCGGACGGCCTCGGACCTGGCGATCCGACACGATGGTCGGATTCACGCCATCGCGATCGAGCACAAGCCGGTCAACTCGCCGTTCCTGCTGTTTTCCGACGAGCACATCGTCTCCGAGTACGCCGAGGAAAGCACGCGGCTGCTCGAGCGAGCCGAGAGCGTCTCGGACGTCCCGATTACGACCGACCTCCGGGTCGACAGCGACGTTCCGGGGGCCATCCGGGACGTCGTGGACGAGGTCGACGCTGACGTCTTGCTCATGGGGTGGCGCGAACGCGCCAGCACCGCCGACGCGGTTCTGGGTACCTCAGTCGATCCCGTATTGCGTCGACCGCCGTGTGACGTGCTGGTCGAGCGGATGGGGACGGTCGCCGACGGCGTCGACACCGTGCTGGTGCCGACGGTCGGCGGCCCCCACGCCGGTCTAGCGAGCGACGTCGCCGCCGCGATCGCCGCGATGAACGGGGCCCGAGTCACCGTCCTCTCGGTAATGACCGACGAGGGACCGATGGCCGACCGAGGCACCGCGCAGCGACGTCTCCGTCGCGCCGCAGCGTCGTTCCCGGCCGTTCCGGTCGACCAGCGGCTCGTCGACGCCCCCTCGTCGGCGACGGGGATCCTCGAGGCCGCGGCCGAGCACGATCTGATCGTACTGGGCGCGACCGGCACCGGACTGGTGCGCCCGCCCGTGATCGGTTCCGTCGCGGACGCCGTCGGCCGCGAAGCGGAGTGTCCGGTCATCATCGCCAAGCGTCGGGCGGAGTCCCGGGTCGATCGGCTGCTCGAGCGGGTCGGGTCTCTCTCCGGATCGGTTAGAGCGTCCCCCGAAGGCGGACGGCGTCGTCGGTGATCTCCTCGATGCTTCCCTCGTCGAGGGGGTGGGCGGCCGTCCCGTCGGGTCGAAAGCCGAGTTTGGCACGCAGCGTGGTCACGATCGTCGGATCGGGATCGACGTACCCGTAGCCGTCGTCAACCCGGACGAGGCGGCCGACTGCAGTCCCGTCGGCGTTCAGCACGCGTTTTCCCTCGTCGACGCTCGTGAGCTCCGTTCGTTCCATATCGAATCGTTCGTGACCGCTTCGCGCCGTCACCGAAACGACTCGAGGATAGGTTTCGCCGCGGATAAAGCGAGGAAATCGTTTCCGACGGGTCCAGGAACGGTTGCAGTCGTTCGGCGGGTCAAGCCGACGTTAGGTGCGACGTAACAGTTCTCCGGCCGTTCAACACGGCGTTGAGTAGTCGCGAGCGCGGTAGTCAGACGTTACTGGCGGAGTCCCGAGACGCAGTTCCAGCAGTAGGTGAACGTCTGATCGGCGTCGTTTCTGGCGCCGCAGTGGGGACACCTGATCGTCTCCCCGTCAACCTCGGCTTCGCCGTTATCGGGGTCGCCGACGCCGTCCGACGCCGAGGGATAGCGGTCGGTGCCGGGCGAGGAACGGGACTGGCTCCGACCGGGGTCCGCGACCGACGGCGACTGGACGCCGTCGCCGTCCTCGCGGCGGACGTAGACGTAGTACAGTAACAGGTGCAGGAGGGCAAACAGCACCACGTAGCCGACGAGCCAGCCCCAGAGCTCCATCACCGTGTGATACGGTCTCAACGCACTTGGGTATTCCCTCCCTCATCGTCCCGTGACAGTAGTCCGTCGCTGAACGAGCTCCCCAATTCCGTTCTCGGCCCGACTCCTCATCTCGCGGCTACTGCGGTGGGCGGAGATCGCGCTGAAACTCGTCGAAGACCTCGAGATCCGCGGGGAGATCGTACTCGAGGTGGCGCTGTTCCTGACGGTTGACGCCGGCCTCTTCGATCGGGGTGGCGGCGTCCTCCCAGCCGGGTTTGATCTTGACGCTCTTGGCCGGCATGCCAATAGCGATGTGGTGCGCGGGGATGTCGTGTTGAACGATCCCCCGCGCGCCGATGATGGCGTTCTCGCCGACCTTGCAGCCGGCGCGGACCATCGAGTCGTAGGTCAGCCGGACGTCGTTCTCGACGATCGTGTGGTAGTTGCGGACCTCGGTCTGGTCGACGACGTCGTGGTCGTGGCTGTAGACGTGGACCCCGTCGGAGACCGAGACGCGGTCGCCGATCGTCAGCTTCCCGCGGTCGTCCAGGTGGACGTCGTCGTGAACGACAGTGTTGTCCCCGATCGAGATGTTGTGGCCGTAGGTGAACGTCACGCCCTTGAAGAACCGACAGCTCTCGCCACACTCCTCGAAGAGGTGATCGGCGAGCATCCGTCTGAACCGCAGCGCAAACTCCACGTTGTCCGCGATCGGCAGGCTGTCGAACTGCCGCCAGAGCCACTGGATGTGTTTCGACCGGCGGAACGCCTCCTCGTCTTTCTCGGCGTAGTACTCGCTCTCCAGGGTGGTGTTACACGGATCGTAGCTCTGGAGTCGGACCCGTTCGGCCGGCGTCATCGACTCGCCACCCTTCCAGCGCTCGTAAGCCTCCCGGTCTCCCGAGAGGTCGATCAGCACGTCCTCGACGACCGAGCACGTATCCTCGTCGCTCGAGAGGCGCCGATCGACCTCGTCGATGAACTCGCGCATTCCTGCTTCCGCCTCGTCGGGAAGCGAGACGTCCCGCTTTGTCATACAGATCCGTTTTGCCCGCGGAGGTGATAGGAGTTCGGTTGTCGGTTCGTCTCCCCGGTGGTGCCTCGATCGGTCCCGGTTGCAGAAGAGACAACGGACTCGATCGACGTCCCCCAGTTGTACAATGCCGACGTCGCCGAACTCGAGGGGGAAGGGGTGTCGAGGTTCGCGGCCGACTGAACCATGCCGCGACGCGAAACCCGAAGCGGGGACTGATCACGTAATTATATATGTCGAGCCCGACACCTCCCGCACGCACCACGGGGTGCTGTGAGGGCGTGATGAGTTGGATGCCACCACCCCCTCACGAGACTGCTTCATTCCGAAGCAGCTTTTTGTTCTCTACCTGCGGACGCGATCCCCTCGCCAAACGATCCGCGTCGTCCCGCCGACCGCCACCTTGCAATCACTTCGAGAGCGCGCGCTCGACGGCCTCGGCGACCTCGAGTGCCTTCTCCCCCAGCGGCGTCGCGACGAGGCCGTCGTCCATCGCGTCCTCGAGCTCCCCGCGATCGACGATCTCGACCGCGCCGTCGGGCGTGCGGATCACGTCGACGTAGAGGTCGACGTACCGCACACAGTCCGGGAACAACTCGAGGGGCGTACAGACGTTGACGTAGGTCCCCTTCGACGCCCCCTCGCTATCCCTGTAGGTCGTCGGATACCACCACCGACCCTCGCGGAACTTCGTCACCGCGACGTCGCCCGCTTCCTTGGAAACGCCGAGGGCGTCGTACGTGCCGCCGCCGCGCATCGAGCGCTCGAGCGTGATCGTCCCTTCGGGATCCCACTCGGTCACGTTGCCGTAACCCAGCGAGATCAGGCGGCCGTCGGGTTTCCCGTGGCCGATCTCGAGGCGGTCTCCCTCGAGCGGGCCGAACTGGCGGGAGACGGCGTCGAACGGGAACTCGCTCGCGAAGCTGCCGTCGGTCGACCCGCAGACCGCCTCTGCGAAGTCGACCGCGGCGCTCGCGGCCCTGTCTGCGGCCTTGGTCCGGTGGTGGCCCGGCATCGTCGACTCGACCTCGCGTCGGTGCTCGTCGAGCGCGAAGCGAGAGTCGCGGCCGAACCAGAGCCAGCGGGTTTCTTCGGGCGCCGCCAGTCGATCCGGCGATCCGGGTTCCTCGGGTGCGTCGACGAGTTCGTCCTCGAGCCCGCGGGCGCGGTCGACGGCGTCCTCGAGGGCCCGTTCCATCGCCTCGAGATCCGCCTCGGCGGCCGGACGGTGCCAGCGCAGTCCCCAGCCCTCGGGGACGTCGACCGAGAGGAGGTCCGTCATCCCGACCAGTTCCTCGGCCCGTTCCCCGCGAAGACTCGCGGAGACGCCGCTTCGATCCCGCGAGAGCGTACAGAGCCCGCCCGCGGCCTCGAGCCCCGGCGCGACGCGGGGGTGGTCGTCGTCCCACGGCGGCGTCGGCTCCCGGACCTGCACGCGGTAGCGGTTTCCCGAATCGACGTAGCCGTCGACGTCGTCGTACTCGAGATACCCCCGGCGGCCCTCGCCGAGGTCGACGACGGCGCCGCCCCCGCCCTCCGCCTCGAGCACTTCGGCGTCGAAGACCGCGCCGCGGGGGGTGTCGTCGTCCCAGCAAAACGTATCGATAGCGAGCGCTTCGAGCCGAGAGACGGCCGCCGCGACCGACTCCGACGCGCCCGAGACCTCGATACCCTGGCGGTCGCGGGTCGTCTCGAGCGAGACGTCGGCGGGCGCGGCCGCGAACGACTCCGCCTCGAAGCGCTCGCGGATCGGGTCGGAGGCCTGAACGACCTCAAGCCCGTCGTCGTTCAGCAGCTGCGTCAGCGCCGTCGTGTAGATCCCCCGCACTCGAGCGGTCGTCATCGTGGACCCTCCGCAAGCGGTGGTTCGGTCGCCGACACGGCGATCACCGCAGCGTCTCGCGGTCGGGTGCAAACCGGACCCGGTCGTGGATCGTCGGCCCCAGCGTCAGCTCGACGGAGCCGTCCGACAGCACGCGCCCGTCCTCGACGTAGACCCCCCACGTGTCGAAGCGGAGCCAGCCCCGCATCTCGTCGGCGTGGGTCGTCAGATCGAGATCCCCGACGGCGTGCTCGGGGTAGTCGGCGCTCGAGTGAACCATCTCCATGTCCGAGTACACCGTTTCGTGGGCGTCGAAAAAGACCTCGAGCGCGTCGGCGTCCTCCTCGACAGCCTCGACGACCGCCTCCGAGGCGGCCCGGAGCTCGTCGGTCCCGAGGCCGACCTCGCGAAGCGCCCGCTGCGTTCGCTGATCGAAGTGCATGTCGAGACGCTAGCACGGAATCCTCTTGTGGATTCCGAGTTCGATTCGTCAGTCGTCGGCGGCGAGGCCGGTTTCGGCCGGCGACGAGGCGTCGTCGGCGCTCGCAGGCGTCTCCGGCTCGGCCGCCTCCGCGGGCGTCGACTCGGACTCGTTCTCGTCTTCGGGACCCGGTGGGGCGGTGTAGTGGATACCGCGACTCGCGTTGTACATCCTGATCCGTTCTCACGATCGAGTACACATAAGCCCGATCCTAATACTGATCATGAGATGTAATATCATACTAGGACGTGCCGGCCCGGGGTTCGGCGTACCGAACTATTACCGGCCAGGGCAGAGTAGCCCGTCGCATGAAACGACGGCGCGACCCGGTCGAACGGGCCAGCGACGAGTCGACGGACCTCCAGGACGTCTCGACGTGGGAGCCGCGGAACGCCCTCGACCGGCTCTCGGTCGCGACGTACAACGGGATCGCCTACGGGCTCCACGCGATCATCATCGGGGTCACCCTCGCGATCACCGCCTTTCTGCTCGTCCAGCCCGGCCTGCTCGTACTCGAGGATCCGTGGCTCGCGCTCTTCTTCGGGCTCTCGGTCGTCCCGGCGGCCCTGCTGGCGGCGTTCATCTGGTACTCCGATATCACGACGAACGAGCCGCTGGGGCTGCTGGTCGCGACGTTTATCCTCGCGGTCCTCTTCGCGACGTTCGCGGCCATCGTCAACTCGGTGACGAGGCCGTACTTCGAGCTGTTCGGCGCGCTCGGCACGATCTTCTTCTTCTTCCTGATCGTCGGCCCCGTCGAGGAGACGGTCAAGCTCCTCGCGGTCCGGGTCTTTGCGTACCGCAGCGACACGTTCGACGCCGTTATCGACGGCGCAGTGTACGGAGCGATCGCCGGACTCGGCTTCGCCGCCATCGAGAACACGATCTACGTCGCGGGCACGGTCGCGGAGGCCCAGGTCGGAACCCTCGCCGCGGCGACCGACATCGCGACCCAGCGGGCGCTGGTCGGCCCCGGTCACGTCATCTACTCCGCGATCGCTGGCTACTACCTCGGGCTGGCGAAGTTCAACCGCGAGTACGCCGGCCCCATCGTCGTCAAGGGACTGCTGATCGCCGCGTTCGTCCACGCCACCTACAACACCACCGTCGGGATCGTCCCCGAGATCCTCACCTCGCTGTACCCGATCGGGTTCGGCGTCGCGTTCGTCGCGTACGTGATCGTCTTCGACCTCGCGATCGGCTACTACCTCTACCGGAAGATCGCCCGCTACCGGCGAACCTACCGGGAGATTCGAGGCGACACCGGCGACGCGCCGTCGCCGGAGCGGACCGAGTTCGACCCTCCGATCCGCCAGCGTTGAGACGGTCTGCTGTAACGGTTTGCCAGTGCAACCGCAGAACGGGTCGCGGCTGCACCGTCAATGACGTACAACAGTCCGTCTGACCTACTCGAAGCGCGCCTCGAGCAGCCGTTCGACGTACTTCGCGAGGACGTCGACCTCGAGGTGGACCGGATCGCCGACGTCCTTCTCGGAGAGAGTCGTCAGCTCGTACGTCGTGGGAATGATGGCGACGGTAACGTTTCCGTCGTCGGCGAGATCCGCAACGGTGAGGCTGATTCCGTCGAGCGTGATCGACCCCTTCTCGACGACGTAGCGTTCGTAGCCCGCCGGTAACTCAAACTCGAAGTACCAGTCCTCGTCGACCGCTTCGATGCTCGAAACCGTCGCCACCGCGTCGACGTGACCCTGGACGACGTGGCCGTCGAACCGGCCGTCCGCTGGCATCGCCCGCTCTACGTTGACCGTCTCGCCCTCCTCGAGGCCGCCCAGATACGTCCGCTCGACCGTCTCGCTCGCGAGAAAGACCTCGAACCACGCGCCGTCCTCGAAGCGCTCGACCGTGAGACAGACCCCGCTGACGCTGATGCTCTGGCCGTGCTCGAGCCCTGTTGCGACCTCGTCGGCGCCGATCCGGAGCCGGAGCCCGTCCTCGGTCCGGGAGCGAGTGTCGATCGTCCCGGTCTCCTCGACGATTCCCGTGAACATATCCGAAGGTGCGAGCCGACGGATAAAACCGCTCCGGAACGCGGATGCGTTCCAGTTCCGTGACGGATCGGTAGCCGCCGCGCTTTTGACCGCCCCCTTCGTAGCCGGCGTCGATGGCCGGAATCATCGATACGATCAAGCTGGCGGGCACCCTCGTGCTCGCGCTGCCGGCCGCGCTCGCCGGACTCGAGTTCCTCCTGATCCGCGGCGAGACGGCCGTTGGCGTGGTGTTGATCGGTCTCGCGATCGGGCTCGTGCTCGTCCAGCAGCGACTTACCCTTCCCTCGGACGTTCCCGCCGCCGTCGCAAAACGGATGATCGGAACGGTACGCAAGGATCCAGACGACGCCGACGATCGGTGATCGGTGATCGGACTTTTCGAGGCGTGTCGAGTGACTCCGTCCGAACGAAACCGCCTACGCCGCCGTCGGCAGCTGGGCCGTTCTGACCCAGAACTCGTCGACGGCTCGAGCGAGCGAGACGTACTCGTCGTGGTCGTTTGGCTTCGTGAGATAGGCGTTCGCGCGTCGATCGTAGCTCTCGGCGATATCGGATTCGTCTTCGGAGTAGGTCAGCACGATCACCGGGAGCGTGGTCAGTTCGGACTCCTCCTGGAGGCTCTCGAGCAGGTCGAGCCCGTGTACTCGCGGCACGTTGAGATCGAGCAACAGGAGATCGGGGAACGAGCCGGTTTCGCGGTGATCGGAGAGATAGCTCATCGCCTCGGCGCCGTCAGAAACGGTGTGGACTCGAACGTCGTCGGCAACCTGGTCGAACGCGTCGCTGATCAGCGCCGCGTCGCCGGGATTGTCCTCGACGAGAAGAATGTTGGTTGGCTTGGACGGAGTCACGGTTCTCATGCGATAGTTTCTCGAGACGCCTCAATAAGACCGATTACTATACACGTTGGGAACGGCTGCGTGTGCAACCCCTGGATATATATGTGGGGAGTTGTACCGGAAATCGCTCGCTTCACTCGAGCGCCGCCGGATCGAGCGACCGCGGGATCGACTCGAGCCAGTCGACCGACTCGCCGACCGCGAGCAGTTCCGTCAGTCGGATTCGGCCGTCCTCGATTTCGACCCCGACGTCGAGTCGGACGACGGCTCCCTCACCGATCTCTTGGCGTCCGCGGTTCGGGCGTTCCGCGGGCTCGAGGCCGACGCCGACGACGTGGGTGCGGATTTCGTCCTCGAATCCGAACGCCCGCACCTCGGCCTCGAGGTCGGCCTCGACGGCGGTCACCGACTGGACGTCGGCCGTGAGCATCGACGCGGCCGAGCGAAACGCACGCGTGACGCCGACGTGAGCGCGTCGCTCATCGCCGCCGTCACCGTCGCGAACGACCGTCCGGGCGAGCCCGCCGTAGTACCCCGACGGCTCCCGCGGTGCGGTCTCGAGGACGATCGGAACTCCCGATCGAACCGGACCGCCGCCGACCGAGACCGCGGTGTTGCCGTCCGGGAACCCGCCCGCGGCGACGATCCCCTCGTCGATCGTGGTCCGGAGTCGCTCGGCGGTCAGGGGCTCACCATCGATGGCGAGTCGTCCCTCGACGGCGTCGGCGCTCGCGACCAGCGAGGCTCCGCGCCGAATTCCGGCCCCCGCGGCGGCCTGGGCGGTCTCGATCCGCTCGCGTTCGCCGGCCGTCTTCGTCGCTCTGGACCGTTCGACGGCGTCGGTCGAGGAGAGCGTGAAGCCGGCGTTCTCGAGGTAGAGCGCGGCGTCGTGAGGAATCCGGGACGGGGTCAGCACGGCTCCTTCGAGACCGTCGGCGGCGAGCCCGTCGGCCAACTCGCTGGCCGGGTTGGTTTCGGCGCCGGACGCCGAGCGAACCCGCCACTCGCGGCCGTCGAACGCGACGGCGCGGCGATTCCGTTCGGACTCTCGCTCGAGTTCGGGTCGACAGTACCGTATCGCCGGATCGCAAGCGGGGCCGGCGTGGACAAAGGCACTCGCTCCCTCGCGCTCGAGGGCCGCACGCAGGGCGGACTCGACGGGCGCGTCGCCGGTCACGGCGCTTCGGCTTCGAGTTCCTCCGCCTCGCCGTCGGGTGCCTGTGCCTGCTCGAGCAGCTCCTCGAGGGTCAGATCGGTCAGCTGGTTGGTGAGCAGGACGTCGATCGGCAGCGTCGGTGCGCCGTCGACGAGGTTCTCGAGGATGTACAGTCGCTCGCGGGCCCGGGACATGCCGACGTAGAAGACGCGGCGTTCGTTGTCCGTCAGCACGGGCACGGGCGAGGTCGTCTTGGTGAACTCCTCGCAACCGGGGATATCGGTCGGATCGTCGACGGTCGCGACCATCTGCTCGACGACCTTCTCGGTGAGGTCGGTCCCGACGAAGACGTGGTCGGCCTCACGTCCCTTCGCGGAGTGGATGGTGCCGACGCGAACGCGGTCGGTGTCCATCCCCTGATACTCGCCGATGTTGAAGTACGAGCGGATGCTCTTTTTCTGGAAGTTGGTGACCTTCCGGACCATGTCGCCGGCCGAGGCGGGACCGGGCATGAACGGGGCGTGGTCCTCGATCACGCCGGCTGGAACGGTGAGCTCCTCTAAGTCCTCGACGTCGGCTTCTTCCTGGCGCTCGTCGATCTCGTCGAAGAGGGCGTCGCGCTCGTTGGTGCCGAACGCCGAGTCCTGAAGCATGTCGGCGAGCCGGCGGGCCTGGAGCCCGTTGACGTCGTCACCGCGGTCGATCGCCTCGACGGCGCGGACGTACTGGGTGAGCCGATCGGTCCACATCCGCTGGTCGGTCAGCGAGCGGAACGGCACCCCCTCGGTGATGAACTCGTCGATGAACTGGAACATCTGGTACCGGGCGCGAAACAGCAGCATGATCGTCCCGTCGCCCTCGACGAGCGTGCGCCGGACCATCCGAACGACGTCGAGCATCGAAGCGTTCGCGCGAGCCTCGACCGAGCCGCCCTCTTTGCGGGGTTTGAGGTCCTTATCCTGGCGCTGGTCGATGTGGCGGATCTCCTTGTTGACCGCGTTGAGGACGTTCGAGGGAAGTCGGTAGGAGTTGGGCAGGATGACGTCCTCGTCGACTCCCTCCTCGAGCAGCAGGGCGGGGTCGGCGCCCTGCCAGGAGTAGACGACCTGGTCGTCGTCGCCGGAGATCAGGACCTGCTCCATGTGGGGTTTCCACTCGTTGTAGACGTCGTACTGGAGCGTGGTGATGTCCTGGAACTCGTCGATCACCAGGTAGTCGACGTTCGGTAGCAGCGAGCGCTGCTTGACACGCTCGAGCATGTCGGCGAAGCCGATCTTGCCCTGCTCGCCCTTGTAGCTGCGCCAGGCCCGGATCGCCTCGGGGACGTCGATCCGGTCGTCGTCGGAGGGCCAGGTCGGCGTGTACTTGTTGCCCTCCTGGGCGCGATCGTCGATCTCCGGCGGCAGCCGAACCTCCTCGTCGTCCCACTGGAAGGGGACGTCGTACCAGTCGGAAACCTCACGGCTGGTCCGCTGGAGCCACTGGCTGGTGGCGATGACTTTGTTCCCGATCGTCGTCGACCGGGCGGTGCGACGGCCCGCGCCCGAGTACTCGTCCTCGTACTCGATGCCGTACTCGTCGCAGAACTCCTCCTTGTCGGACTCGCCGATGACGTCGCTTCGAGAGAGATCCAGCAGCTCGTAGGCCTTCGCGTGCATCGTACAGACGTTGCCCTGCAGCGCACGCGGGCTCTCGTCGAGGCGCTCGGCCAGCCGTTCGCGAACCTCCTGTGCGGCCGCTCGAGTGTACGAAACGACAAGAATATCTCGGAACGTAACCCCATCCTGCTCGAGGATCTCTTCGACGTGATCGAGCAGCGCGGTCGTCTTCCCGCTCCCCGGTCCTCCGAACAACCGGGTGACCTTCGTCTCCGTGGTAGCCATTGTAGCTGTGCAAGGGCGCAATACCCATAAGTGACGTGGGTTACGCCCGGAAAACCGCCGTCGGACCGACTCTCATCGGCACGGTTGCCGCGCTCGCCGACTACGGGGTTGGCGTCCACCCGCAGACGGTACAGGTACTGGCAGACTGCTCGTGGAGGCCGCCGCAGTCCGGACACTGCTTCTTGTTATACTCCTGCTCCCACCCCACTCGCTCTACCGCGTGACCGCGGTCCGAAAGGAATTCGTCGAAGACATCGTCACCGGCATCATTGGGTGAGGTTGCCATACCCGTGACAATGAGAACCACGGTATTAAAATCCGTGGTTCACCCAGTAATCTGCCGGATCCCGCGGCCGAATCGGATCCGCTCGGCCGACCCGCGGACTTTTCTCGGTCTCGGACGAAAGACCGATATGAGCGAACTCCGCCTCGATGCGACGCAGCTCGATCGCTACTCGAGACACGTCATCATGGACGAGATCGGCCCCGAGGGCCAGCAGCGCCTGCTCGAGGGCAGCGTCCTCGTCGTCGGCGCGGGGGGGCTGGGATCGCCGGCGATTCAGTACCTCGCGGCCGCGGGGATCGGTCGGCTGGGGATCGTCGACGACGACGTCGTCGAGCGCTCGAACCTCCAGCGCCAGATCGTCCACGGCGACGACGACGTCGGCCGACCGAAGGTCGACAGCGCGGCCGACTACGTTGCGGCGCTCAATCCGGACGTCGACGTCGACACCCACGAGACGCGACTCACGGCCGACAACGTCGGGGGTCTGGTGAGCGAGTACGACGTCGTCTTGGACGCCAGCGACAACTTCGGGACCCGCTACCTGCTCAACGACCACTGCGTGCTTACCGGAACCCCGCTGTCTCACGGCGCGATCTACCGCTTCGAGGGACAGGTGACGACGTTTACGAACGACCGGAGTGAAGACGGGACCGAACCGGACGGCGACGCGACCGACGACCCGCCGTGTTATCGCTGCGTCTTCCCCGAGGCACCCGAACCCGGCACCGTCCCCGACTGCGCGACGACCGGCGTGCTCGGCGTGCTTCCGGGCACCGTCGGCTGTATTCAGGCCACCGAGGTCGTCAAGTACTTCCTCGAGAAGGGCGACCTGCTCGAGGGCCGACTGCTGATGTACGACGCGATGGGGATGACCTTCGACACCGTCGACGTCCTGCGAAATCCCGACTGTCCAGTCTGTGGCGACGAGCCCGAGATCGAATCGATCGAGGACGTCGCCTACGAGGGGAGCTGTTCGATTTCGGCCGACTGAACGGGCCGTCGACGGGATCGATCGTCCCCGGGTCACACAGTGAGCCCGTCAGCGCTGCGCCGCCGTCTCGAGCGCGTAGATCACCGTCGGGTACGCCTCGCCCGCGATCTCGAACTCGGAGCGTCCGGTTCGCTCGAACCCCCGGGCCTCGTAGAACCGTCGTCCCACCTCGTTTCCCGCCAGCATCTCGAGGCGCAGCTGCTCGGTCTCCTCGGGTAGCGCCTCGAGACACCGCTCGAGCAGCGCCGTCCCGGCCCCCTCGCCCCAGTAGTCGGGCTCGACGTACAGCTCCTTGAGGCCCGCTTCGTCCCGGCCGACGAACGCCTTCGTCCCCTCGTCCCACCGGACGTAGCCGTACCCCCGAACCCGTCCCTCGAGCTCCGCCAGGAAGATCCCTTTGCGATCTTCGCGCAGCCGGTCGGCGTGCTCGCGGAGCTGTTCGTCCGACGGATCGGCTTCGAACCCCGCGAGCACCTCGTCGGGGAGCAACTCGTCGTAGGCCTCGCGGAAGGCCAGCGCGTTGACTCGGGTGATCGCCCGAGCGTCCGCCGTTCCCGGCTCGAAGTGGCGCAGTTCCATACCGGCGACTCGTCGGCGCCACCCAAAGTAGCTCGGACGGCGTGTCACCCTGTCTCAACCCTTCGAGTACCCTTTCTTCCCGTCCGCAGCGAGCCCTGCCCGAACCCCACGTTCCATGTGGCCGACGGCCGTACCTCGGCTCATGCACGGCACCGGCGTTCCCATCGCCACCCCGTTCGCGGACGGCGCGGTCGATCACGAGCGACTGCGAGCGCTCGCCGAGTGGCTCGAGCACTCGGGCGTCGACTTCCTGGTTCCCTGTGGCTCGACGGGAGAGGGGCCAGCGCTGACGACCGACGAGCGCGTCGCGGTCGTCGAGACGGTCGCCGAGGCGACCGACCTCCCGGTGCTCGCCGGCACCGGCCGAGAGGGCCTCGAGCCGACCCTCGAGACGACCGAGCGCGCGGCCGAGGCCGGCGCCGACGCCGCGCTCGTGGTCACGCCCTCTTACTACGGGACCGACGACGCGGCCCTCGTCGCGTACTACGAAGAGGTCGCGAGCGCCTCGCCGATCCCGGTCTACCTCTACAGCGTCCCCAAGTTCACCGGTCGGGCGCTGGCCCCCGAGACCGTCGCAGAGCTCGCGACCCACGAGAACGTCGCCGGGATCAAGGATTCGAGCGGGAGCCTCGAGTCGATCCAGCGACTGCTCGATCGGGCCGACGACGCTTTCTCGGTCCTCGTCGGCAGCGGGAGCGTCTACGCGGCCGGGCTCGCGGCCGGCGCCGACGGCGGCGTGCTCGCGGTCGCCAACGTCGTTCCCGAGTTCGCGACCGAGATCTACCGGCTCGACAGCGAGGGTCGACCCGGCGCGGCCCGCGAGCGAAACGCCGCGATCGTCGAACTCAACCACGCCGTTACCTCTCGGTTCGGCGTCCCCGGTGTCAAGGCCGCCCTCGCGATGCGGGGGCAGTCGGTCGGCCGTCCGCGCCGTCCACTTAGCGAACTCCCGGCCGACGCGAAAACCGACCTCGAGTCGATCCTCGACCGAACGCTCGAGACGTAATCGGATACGGTTTCAATCTTCGAGTGAATGAACTGCACAGAGTTACTGATAAGCGTCAAGTCTCTCCCCGCCAAATGGCGGGTAGATGGCGTACTCGACCGGTTCGGAGACCAGCCGAGATCTCGAGTTCTCGACGTCCGAACTGACGGGTGCGCTAGGAGATTCGGTTACGGTCCTCCCGCTCGTCGTGGCGCTGGCCGCGACGACGTCGGTCTCGTTGCCCCACGTCCTCGTCGGCTTCGGCGTTTTCCAGATCGTCTGGGGGCTGTACTACGGGATGCCTCTCTCGGTCGAGCCGATGAAAGCCCTGATCGGACTGGCGATCGTCGGCTCCCTTTCGTACCCGGAACTCGCCGCCGCCGGACTGCTCGCCGGCGTCGTCCTGCTCGTCGTCGGCCGGCTCGGCCTCGTCGGGGAGGTCCAGCGCGTCGTCGGCGAGCCCGTGATCCGTGGCGTGCAGTTCGCCGTCGCCCTGCTGTTGCTCGAGTCCGCGGTGGGGCTTTCACTCGAGAGCCTCCCCATCGCGGCGGCGGGACTCGCCGTCGTCGCCGTCCTCGTGCTGGTCGGCTACCGGCAGAGCAGCGTCCTCGTTGTCCTGTTGCTCGGCGGTATCGTGGCCGTCGCGACCGCGGGCGCGCCGACGCCGCGAGTGCCCGAGCTTGCACTCTTCCCCGCGGGCGGGCCGGCGTTTTCGACGGGCGCGCTCGAGGCCACCGTCGCGCAGCTCGGGATGACGATCGGCAATGCGGCGATCGCGACGGCGCTGCTCTGTGGTGACCTCTACGATCGCGACGTCCGGGCCGACGACCTCTCCCAGAGCATGGGCGTCACCTGCCTCGCGGCGGTCCCGATCGGCGGCGTCCCGATGTGTCACGGCAGCGGCGGCCTCGCCGGCAAGTACGCCTTCGGCGCCCGAACCGGCGGTGCGAACGTCCTGCTCGGGATCGGCTACCTCGCGCTCGCGCTGGTCGCCGCCGGCGCCCTGCTGGCGGCCTTCCCGCTCGCCCTGCTCGGCGTGTTGCTGGTCGTCGTCGCCCTCGAGCTCGGCCGCGCGGCGTTCGCCCCCGTCGACGACGGGCGCGCGCTCGCGCTGGTCGTCGGCGTCGGTATCGTCGGCCTCGCGGTCAACGTCGGGGTCGCGTTCGTGCTCGGGGCCGTCGTCTTCTGGCTGCTCTCGAGGCGGAGCTGAGAACGCCGAGTCGAGACGCCGTCGGGTCGACGCAGGCGGACGACCTTTTGCCCCCGAACGCGAACCCTCCGCCGATGACCGCCAGCTGGGAGTCGCTGTTCGACCGGGCGAGCGAGTACGGGATCGACCTCGAGGACGTTCGAGCGGCCGACGACGAACGAAGGGGTGGCGAGGAATGAGCGAGCGCCGCGGCGAGCCCGACTCGACCCGAGTGGTCGCCGACTCGGCGGTGCTCGCGGCCGACCTGCTCGTCGGCGGCGAGGCCCGCGAGGCGCTCGATCACGTCCGTCGTCACTCCTGGCTCGAGCTGCTCGCGAGCGACGAGCTGCTCGCGGAGACCGAACGGCTGGTCGCCTCGCTGGCCGATCCGGAGCTCGCAGGCGCCCACCGGGAGCGACTCGAGGCCGAGCGCGTCGCGGTCGACCAGCCCGAGGACGACCACCCGGCGCTCGCCTCGGCCTACCAGGGGGCGGCCGCCCACCTGCTGTCGTACGACGACCGGCTCACCTCCGCGAAGGCGGGGCTCTCGCTCCAGCCCCGCGTTTCGGTCAGCGTTCGCCCGCCTGACGCGTTCGCCCGCCTGTTCGATCCCGAGAGCCTCTACGAGGCGACCGTCGGCGACGAATATCCGGGGCCGGACACCGATCCTCGAGCGTAGATACGAATCGGTCGAACCATCGATCCGTTACGTAGGTCTGCTTACTGAACGCTGTGGCGAAATGTTAATCGGAGAGTGGAACCTCTCATTTTAGAGATAGTCGATATGGTCAAAGAGTTGCTGCAGATGGAGAATATGTGGGGTAGACACTCCAATCCGAAGAGCGGGTGGAGTCGAATGGCAGCAGGATTCGTGGCCGTGGGCGCACTCTACCATCGGAAATGGAATTTGTTGGGGCTCACTCTTCTGTTCTTGATCATCAATCCGGTGCTATTCCCCGAACCGAGTGAAGAGTTGGATGACTGGATGTACAAAGTCGTACGAGCTGAAGAACGCTGGAGTAACGACGGTCACCGCTTCATCGGTCTCGGCTACCCGCAGATCCTAAACACCGTGAGTATCCCAATCGGGCTCTATGGCCTCTACGCGGCGTACAAACGCAAGCCTGTCTCAACGGTGGTTTTCACGCTCGCATCACAAGGACTCAACCAGTGGTGTTTGAAGGAGATTATCGAGTACTACGAAGAAGTCGATTCGCAGTAAGAATAGGCCCCATATTTATCCACCACCCAAAACAATACGTGCTTCATCTGTCCGTAACGCACTCACACCGCCAGCACGGGCTGCCACCCCCTCCCCAACCGATTCACTCGGTCGCGTCACTCCCTCGTTCATCCCTCGCGACGGCTTTAGCGGACGTCTCGTAGATTGCTCACGGTTCCCCGTAGTCACCGTTCGCTTTCCGAGGTGCTCATGCTATTCGCGCCTCGCTTTGCTCGCCGTCCGCCAGCGCGCGCCACCGCAACGCAGGTGGGTCGATCAGAGTAGTTCGAAGCCGAAATCAACACTCCGAGACTACGACTCGAGCCGCGCGTCGAGACCGTCCACGGGTACTTGTCGTCCTCTCGGTCGTCCCGTCGCGGACGAAAGACCGACCCCCGACCGCAGGACGCGCGAACTCGTCAGCTACCGCCCGCCGTACCACTCGGCGAACGCCTCGAGGGCCCGTCCGCGGTGGGAGATGGCGTTTTTTTCCTCGGTGTCCATCTCGGCGAACGTCTTCCCGTTGTACTCGAAGATCGGATCGTAGCCGAACCCGCCCTCACCCCGTGGGGCGACAAGGGTGCCCGCGACCGAGCCCTCGAACGTCTCCGTGCGCTTCCCGTCGGCGTAGGCCAGCACCGTCCGGAATCGCGCTCGCGTACTCTCTTCCTCGCTCGCGAGTCGCCAGACTCGCTCGATCCCGAGGGTGTCCTCGACGTAGGCGGAGTACGGCCCCGGAAAGCCGTCCAGCGCCTCAACGAACAGACCTGTGTCGTCGACCAGTACCGGTTCCGTGCTCCCGAGCTCCGTGTAGGCGTCCTCGGCCCCGCGAGTAACGATCTCCTCGAGCGAGTCGCTCTGGAGTTCGGCGTAGTCGTAGTCGACCTGTTCGACGGTGTCGATCCTCTCGAGGTAGTCGCGGGCCTCCGCAACCTTGCCCTCGTTGCTCGTGACGAAGCGGACGGTCATGTACGAAAAACCGTCCACGGGCGCCAAAGCCTCGTCGGTCCCGGGCCGCGGGCGAACCGTCACCGGAATCGAGCGCCCGGTCGACCGCCACACGCAACACTTTCGTCGGTGTGCTGATTTACTCGGTGTATGAGTAATACTGACACCGTCCGGCTCGGGGTAGTCGGACTCGGATTCATGGGACAGACCCACGCGACCAACGCCGAGACGCTCGGCCACGAGGTCGTCGCGGGCGCCGATCTCGTCGAGTCGACTCGCGAGGAGTTCGCGGAGACCTACGACGCCGTGACCTACGAGAGGTTCGAGGCGATGTACGACGACGAGGACATCGACGCGGTCGCGGTTTCGACGCCCAACGCCTTCCACGAGGAGGCGGTCGTCGCCGCCCTCGAGCGGGGGTACGACGTCTTCTGCGAGAAGCCGCTGGCGAGCGACCTCGAGAGCGCCGAACGGATCGCCGACGCGGCGGCCGACGCCGACGGCTTCTGTATGGTCAACTTCCACAACCGCGTCTCGACGGCGACGGAGGTGTTCAAGGACCACCAGGCGGAGGGGTTCTTCGGCGAGATCACCCACGTCGACGCGAACTACGTCCGCCGGCGCGGCATCCCCGGTGTCGGCTCGTGGTTCACCAACCGCGAGCTGTCGGGCGGCGGCGCCGTCGTCGACATCGGCGTCCACGCGATCGACTACGCGCTGTACCTGATGGGCTACCCTGACGTCGAGGAGGTCTTCGCGGTCACCCGCACCGAGTTCGGCCACCGCGACGACTACGTCGACCCCGGCGACTGGTACGACGAGACCGACGAGGCGGTGTTCGACGTCGAGGACTCGGCGACGGCGATGATCCGCTGTGCGGACGATCGAACGATCTCGCTCGAGGTTACCTGGGCGGCGAACCAGGACGACACGAAAGACTTCGTCGTTCGGGGCACCGAAGCGGGCGCGGAGCTCGAACTGGGCGGCGAGGAGCTGACGATCTACCAGGCGGGCACGCAGGGGACCGACCACCTGCTCGACTCCACGCTGACGGGCGGCTCGCTCGATCGGACGGGTTGGGAGGGCAGCGACGAGCAGTTCCTCGAGGCCGTCAAAACCGGCGAGCCGCCGGCGTTGAACACGGCCGAGCAC
Organism: Natrialbaceae archaeon; assembly: GCA_003559215.1. Taxonomy (GTDB): domain Archaea; phylum Halobacteriota; class Halobacteria; order Halobacteriales; family Natrialbaceae; genus Natronococcus. The sequence goes on along the minus strand of PWMF01000164.1, from coordinate 26,223 downwards.
GCCCTGACGGTCCAGCGCGTGATCGACGCGATTTACCGCTCCGGCGAGGAAGGAACGTCGGTGTCGGTCGAGTAGGGCGGCTGCCCGCGGGGGACGCCGATTAGCGCTGGGAATCCCGCAGGATCAGCGGACCGATCGCCAGCGTCCGTTTCGCCGCCGTCGCGACCCGCATGATGTACGAGGTCAAGAGGAAGAACGGGACGAGCGTGATCGTAAACGTCGCGCCGACGAGCCAGAGGAGCGTCTCGACGCCGAGGATCCGTCCGGTGACCGTCGCCGTGTCGACGAACGCCAGCATCATCCCCGAGACCAGCAAGGCGGGGATCGCCGCGTAGAGGATGTACCGAGAGAGGTTGATGAGCTCCCACTGGAAGTACAGCGTCTTGATGTGCTCTCGAGCGGGTCCGAACATTGCGAAGGATGTTCGGAGATCCTCGAGGGCGTCGCGTTGCTCCCCGTCGATGTCGTCCTCGTTGTCGGCGAGCAGGCGTTCGATCTGGAAAATGTTCCAGGAGTAGTTGTAGTCCATCGAGGCGTAGACGACGTCGAAGGTGCCGAACTTGGCGCCGTCGAGCTTCTCGCGGACGGTCTCGGCGTTGCCCGTGATGCTGTCAACGAACTCGTCGACCTCGTCTCTGAGCTGATCGTTGTCGGTCGACTCCGTGACTTCGTCGAGCGTCTCGGCGCGCTCCTGGGTCGCGTCGATGATCTCGCGAAGGAACGCCGACGGATCCGCTGGCGCCGGTTTGCCGGTGAGCTCCTTGATGTATCCGCGAAAGTCCATCGTCTCGCTCATTCGCGTTCGCTGCACGCCGAGCGGGCCGTTCTCCTGGGAGATGATCAGCTGGCTGATGGTGACGACGAGGGTGACGCCGGTGATCAGCGCGCCGATCATCTGCGTGTACAGCGATTCGATGACGTTCCGCTCCTGAAGCAGATCCGAAAGCGTCGGATCGACGATGCTTCCGAGCATGAACAGTCCGAAGAACGTCACCGAGAGCACGCCAGTGACGAACTGCCGGTTCGCGCCGATGAGTAGCCAGAGCTTGATCTTGCTCTCGTCGGCCCGCTCGCGCATCGTGTCGCCGGTGCTGATCTGGTTCTCGTCGGCGTTCTCGCTCTCACCCATCGGTGTCACCCTTGGCCGGCCGCTTGAACACGAGATACTTCGTGCCGCCGCCGCTGTACTCGATCGTACTGACGAGTTCCCAGCCGTCTCGGCCGAGTTCGTTCAGCAGTTCCTTCGGATCGGTCGCCTCCTCCATCGTCGCCGCGCGGGGTGGACGAACCGTCTCGTACTCCCAGACGGTTCCCCTGTCCGAAACCATACTCGTATATCGGCGATCCGTCGAAAAAGGGTTCGCGTTGCTACCACGCGGTTAGGGGGAACGAAATCGACTGCGGACGAACCGGTGGTCCGCGCCTAACGGGCTCAGTCGTCGTCGACGATCACCTCGACGGGCTCGTCCTCGGTACCTTCCGTTCCCTCGGTGACGCCCTGTTGTTCCTGCCAGAGGAGCGCGCCGGCGATCGCGACGACGATCCACGAGCGCCAGTTCGCGAGGTTCAGCGTGTAGCCGACGCCGAACGGCTTCTCGACGAGCATCCCCTCGCCGGGCTGCCAGTACGAGGAGAGCATCCGACCCATGCTCGGCCGATCGAAGTTGTACGGTACGCCGAAAACCTCTCCGGAGCTTGGCTTGTCTGCCATGCGCGACCGAACGTCGTCCACGATTAAGAGTATTGTGTGCGCAGCCTGCGACGAAACCGGGCGCCGGCGCGGTCCTCGAGCGGTCGGCGTCTACGCTGGCGGCTCCGACTCCCCCGCAGAACCGCCGTCGACTGCGACCTCGAGCCCGACGCGAAGCCCTCGCTCCATCGCCTCGAGGCTCATACTCGGCTCGCCCTCGTCGCGGACCGCCGCTTGCTCGTGGGAGAGCGGGACGTGGACGAATCCGGCCCGGAACGCGCGGTCGGTCGTCTCGACGAGGTGGCGCGCGGCGTACAGCAGGTCGTTACAGCAGTGGGTGCCGGCGTCGGTCGAGAGCCGCGTCGGGACGCCCGCGTCGCACATCGTCCCCTTCATTTCCCGGGACGGCAGCGTCGTGAAGTAGGCGTCGGGTCCGTCCTCCGCAACTCGTTCGTCGACGACCTCGCGGTCCTCGTTGTCCGCCACCCCGCGGGTGTCCCGCAGGTTGATCCCGACGCGCTCGAGCGAGAGCGTCGGACGGCCGCCCGCCAGCCCGAGCGCGCAGACGACGTCGGGGCCGTGCTCGTCGACGGCGGCCTCGAGCCGCGAGGACGCGCGATCGAAGACGACGGGAAGTTCGAGCCCGACGACGCTCGCCTCGCCGATCTCGGTCCCGTCGAGTCGGTTCGCGAGCCGGCGGGCGGGATTGGTCTCGAACTCGCCGAACGGTTCGTAGCCGGTGAGGAGGACGTCGCTCATCGGTCGTTCCTCGAGCGGTCACCCCAAGAGACTCCCGGTTCGACGGTACAGCTAACTGCGATCGCGTCGATCGCTCCCGCATGGAACGGAACGTCGGCGGACTCGATCGTATCGTTCGAGGCGTGCTCGGGATCTGGCTGCTCGTCGTCGCGGCCGCAGCCTATCGGGACGACGCACGAGAACGGGCAGCGATCGCGGGGATCGCCGGGCTCGGTCTGCTCCAGAACGCGATGACGTGTTTCTGCGGCGGCAACTACCTGTTCGGGATCGATACGACGACCGACTCCGGTGGGGACGAGTAGGAGCGCTACTGGTCGTCGACGTACCGGCCCCGCCCCTCGACGTCAGCGAGGCGTTCGAGCACGCGCTCCTCGCCCACTTCACGATACCCTTCTCGTAGGGCCGCCCGCAAGGGGTCGGGGTCGGCCGCGGTGCCGACGAGACTCTGGTCGAAGACGTGCAGATCCATCGCGTAGTCCTCGACGTGGTCGGTGTGGTAGCCGAGTCCGAAGTCGATGAGGTACGTCCGGCTCGGTCCGTCGTGGTCGTGGTCTCTGTCCGCACGGCCGACTCTGACGTTTCGCGTCGTCAGGTCGCCGTGGACGAACCCGGCCCGGTGGAGCCGCGCGAGGTGTCGGCTCACCTCGCGGACCCGTTCCGGCGAGAGCGCCGTTCGAAGGTCCTCCCGGCCGACGTATTCGAGCTCGAGGCGCGACTCGCGCCCGTCGATGTCCGAGAGCACGGGCGTCGGCACGCCCTCCCGTCGAGCGAGGCTCGTCAGTCGCGCCTCGATGCGCGTCCGCTCGCGACGGAGCCGCTCGTCGAGTTCGGGGTGGCGGTACGTTTTCGGCTCGCGACGCTTCGTTACCCGGCCCGCGTCGGGCTCGAGGTCGACGAGCGCCTCGGCACCCTGGACGCTGCCTTCCTCACGGCCGATCGTCAGGTCGGACTCGTCTCGCTGCTCGCGGCTCCGTTCGTCGCCGCTCGCGTTTCCAAGGAACTCGCTCCGCTCGTTCCTCGCTCGCCACGTAACCGGCACCTGATCGGGCCGGAAATCCGGATCCACCCGCGAGTCCGCTATCGCAAGCGTGTCGCCGGCGTCGTATATCTTCGCGCCGAGTACGGCGATCATCCCCGCGTTGTCCCGCAGGAAGCGGGGATCGGGCGCGTGAAACCTCGCGCCGCGCTGGGCGCACATCTCCTCGAGCATCTCCCGGAGCCGGGCGTTCTGGCCGACCCCGCCACCGAGAACGAGTTCGTCACTTCCGGTCAGTGACAACGCGCGTTCCGATACCTCGGTCAGCATGCCGAAGATATTCTCCTGCAGGGAGAAACAGACGTCCTCGACGGGCGTCCCATCGTCGACGGCCTGCTTGGCCGCGCTCATGATCCCCGAGAACGAGAAGTCCATCCCCTTGACGACGTAGGGAAGGTCGACGTACTCGCCGTCGGCCGCGGCTTCCTCGACCTTCGGTCCGCCGGGGTGGGACCAGCCGACGTGGCGGGTGAACTTGTCGATCGCGTTGCCGACGCCGGTGTCCATCGTCTCCCCCAGCACCCGGTAGCGACCGTTGCGATACGCCAGCAGGTGGGCGTTCGCGCCGCTGGCGTTCAGACAGACCGGCGAGTCGAATCCGGAGCTGTGGCGCCCGATCTCGAGGTGGGCGACCATGTGGTTTACCCCCACGAGCGGCACCTCGAGCGACTGACTCAGTGCCCGCGCGGCCGTGCCGACGATCCGAAGACAGGGGCCGAGACCTGGGCCCCGAGAGAAAGCGACGGCGTCCACCGGCGGCTCGCCGTCGGCCCCGTCGTACGTTTCGCGGGCGTGCTCGAGGACCGTCTCGACGACTCGAGGAATCGCGTCGTGCATGTGTTCGGCGGCCTCACGAGGGTGGATGCCGCCGCTTTCGGGCTGATAGGCGTCGCTCTCGATAAGGACCTCGTCGGTCGCAGCGTCGTAGACGGCGGCGCTGGCCGCCCAGGCGGTGCCCTCGATGCCGAGAACGCGGGTGTGAGAACTCACGGCTAGTTGGCTACTGATCGGTATCGGCGGCTAAAGAGCGGTTCGGCTCGCTATTCCCACTCGGTGTAACTACACTTCCCGCAGTGCAGCCGGTCGCCGTGGTCGGCGAGGAAGGTGTCGCCACAGCGAGGACACTCCTCGCGGTTCTTGCTGCCGTCGTCGTCGTAGAGCTCGTAGCGGGCCATTTACGCTTCCTCCGCTTCGGCCTCGGCCTCGTCGGCGTCGCCGACGATCTTGTTGCGCTCGAGCATGTGCTCCTGCTCGACGTCGCGGGCGTGGTCGGCCGTCTCGTAGACCTTCGCCTGGCCGACGGTCTTTCGCATGCCGAACTTGGTGTCGAGCTTGCGGACGACGACCTCGTCGGCGTCCTTGTTCATCTTCGCCGCGAGGCTGTCCCGTACCTGGAGTCGCTCCGGCGTGGCGTCGTCGTGGGACAGTTCGAAGGTCACGTCAGTGCGGTGCAACATGGGGTTTTCCTCTTCGGAAATGATGTCGACGTCCATGATATCACTCAGTTACGCTAGTATCCCCGTGTAGCGCCTAAAAGGATTTCGAAGCGGGTGACGTCATCCTCGTCGGAGCTGACGACTCCGAAAGCGGCCCAGTGCCGTCGGAACAACGCGTCGCGTCCTCGGTCGGGGACGTGGGGTGGCATGATTGCTCATGCCGAGGTGTTATTCTTGAGCTACCTGACCGTCACTGTATGCGACAGGACGAACCTGAATCCGAATCCCCGAGCCCGAGCCGTCGGCGCGTCCTCGGCGCACTCGGAACCGCGACCGCGGCGAGCGTCGCGGGATCCGGGGTCGCCGCGGCGGACGATCACCTCAAGGACGGCGACGACGAGCTCGCGGGACTGCAGATCGGAACCGGGAACCCTTGCGAGGAGGATCGAACCGACGACTCGCGGCTGCCGTTCGAGACCGACGGCTACGGCGGCTGGGGCGGCCACGAGTTCCACGGTACCGATCCGGGGTTCGAGTACACCCCGGTCGTCTTCGCTCACGGCAACACCCGGGACGCCTGTGACTTCCTCGAGCACGCCGACTACCTCCTCGAGCGGGGCTTTCTCGGCGACGAGCTCTGGGCGATCACCTTCGGTCGGGAGGGGTCGACCCACGAGGAGATGCGGGCCCAGCTCGAGGCGTTCGTTGACGGGATCCGCGCCGAAACCGGGGCCGACGCCGTCCAGCTCGTCGGCCACAGCCTAGGGGTGACCGGGCTGCGGTGCTGGATGGACGGGCTCGAAACTCACCCCGAGCGGTACGACCGAGTCGAGACGGTCGTCGGACTCGCCGGCGCGAACCACGGTACCTGGACCTGTGGGCCGGGCTGTGAGGAGGGGCCGGGGACGACCCGGCCGTGCCAGTTCATCTCCCACGACTGTGCCGATACGCCCGGCGAGCCGCTGTACGAACTCAACACGCCCGACGAGACGCCGAACGACGACGGCGTCGACTACTACACGATCCGGGGGAGTACCGACGAGTTCTTCCTCGTCCGACCGGAGAGCCCGGTCCTCGAGGGCGCCGAGAACGTCCGCCTCGAGACCGACCACGACGGCGTCCGGAGCAGTGACGCGACGAAGCAGTTGCTCGCGGAGTGGCTCACGATCGAGGCCGGAGGCCCGCCCCGTCGCGGCGGTCGGTGACGACCCGCCCGACTCCGATCGCGCCAGTCGAGAAGAAAACGTATCCCCGCGCTACCGGGAGGAACCGAGCGCGTGCTATAGACTTCCCGCGCCTCGAGTACAGAACCGATCTGAACCGGGCTGGCTCACTCCTCGAGCACCGCCAGCCCTCGGGGCGCCTGCGCCTCGAGGCTCTCCGGCCACGCTACCTCGAGGCGATCCCAGGAGTCGCCGAAGTCGCCGGTCCGGAACAGCCCGCGGTTGTTCGCGGCGTAGACGACGCCGGGCTCGGTCCCGGCGGCGAACTCGGCGCGAACGACGTCTTCGCCCGTAGGCAATCCCGTCCTCTCGAGGCGCTCCCAGGGCTCTCCACCCGAACTGCGGTAGACGTACGACTCCGCCGAACTCGCCGTGTGAGCCGATCGCGCGCCGCTGGCGCTCGAGACGAGCACGGACTCCGGATCGCCGGGGTCGGGAACGACGTTCCAGCAGTAACGGTGCTCGAGTCCCTCCTGGGGGTGGTCCCACGACTCGCCGCCGTCCGTCGAAACTGCAAAACCGTCGCCAGCGGCCGAGTAGACGAGCCCCTCCTGATCGGGGTGGGTCGCCATGCTATGGTTGTCCCGCCGAGAGCCCTCGGGCCGTTCCTGCCAGCTCTCGCCGCCGTCCGTACTCAGCACGAACGCTCCCGCCTCGATCCCGACGTAGAGCCGATCGGGATCGAACGGGTCGACCTCGAGCCAGCGGACGTGGTGGGTGTGCGGTCTGGGCGGGAAGAACCAGCTCCCGGCCGAGGGGAGATCGGTAAGCCCCTCGAGGTGGGTCCAGGAGTCGCCGCCGTCGGTCGAGCGGTAGACCCGGCTCGGTTCGGTACCGGCGTAGACCACGTCGGGATCGTGGGGGCTGATCGTCACCGCCGTGACGGCGTCGCTCTCGAGGTTTTCGGCGCCGCCGTACCCCGACTCGCGCTCGGGAACGAACCCGGTCTCGAGCGAGTCGAACGAGTCGCCGCCGTCCGTCGAGCGGTGGAGCCCACTTTCGAAGGTGCCGACGAACACCCGCTCGGGCGTGTCGGGCGAGGCGGCGAGGCACTCGAGGTCGTGGCCCTCGAGGGCGGTCGTCGTCGTCCACTCCTCGTCTCCCTCCGCACGGAGCAGCCGATCGCGCAACGCGACGTAGACGGTCGCCATACCCAAACGGAGGCGCTCGAGGCGCAGAAAGCTTCCCCCGGAACCGTCGACGATCGATCAGAGAGCCAACCAGTAGACGCTGAGCCCAAGTCCGGCGAGGACGATCGAGACGCAAGTCAGCACGCCGTACTTGATCGCGACGTTGCGCCGGTAGTGGGTCGCACAGACGTCGATATCCTCGTGGCTTCTGAACGTCATCGTACGGTCGGCCGCTCGTGTACAGCCGCCCATCTGACACCGGTCGTCCGAGCCCATACGATGGCTCGAGCCGCCCCGATCAAATCCGTTCCGTTCGCGATCAGTCGACCGCGAACGTCTCCGGATCCATCCCCGCACCTCCGAGCCAGCACTCGAGTGCGAACAGGACGAGCGCGAACCCGACGAACAGCATGACGACGCCGTTGAGCAGCGTCCAGCCGCCGGCGCCGGCGAGCAGTTGCGTGAAGCCGAGCGTCGTCGAACCGAGCGCGAGCGTCGCCAGGCCGACGGCTCCGATCCGCGGCCAGCCGACCCCCGTGTCACCCAGCGAGATTCGTTCGCGAACGCCGGCGACGAGCAACAGCCCGCCCGCCGTCGCGAACCACGCGAACAGCAGGAGCGTGACGGGAGTCGTCCCGGCGAGGACGACGATGCCGACCGCGAGCAGAAGCGTGACGGCGCCGGCGACGGCGAAGCCGCGTTTGACGCTTTCCTTCCGGTCGCTCATTCGTTCGGAGAGTAGGAAGATCGCGCCGGTAACAGTTCCGATCGCCGTAGGACGTGTTAGTCGTCGTCCAGCGGCGCCGTCGCGGGCTCGACGCGCTCGCCGCGAGGACCCTCGAGGTCGACCTTCGGGAGCAGGTCTCGCAGGTACTGTCCCGTGTGGGAGCCCTCGAGGCGGGCGACCTCCTCGGGCGTGCCGGTGGCGACGATCTCGCCGCCGTGTTCGCCGCCCTCGGGCCCGAGGTCGACGACGTGGTCGGCGTTCTTCACGAGGTCGAGTTCGTGCTCGATGACGACGACGGTGTTGCCGTTGTCGGTCAGCCGGTGGAGGACGTCGATCAGCTTGCGCTCGTCCTCGTGGTGGAGCCCCGTGGTGGGCTCGTCAAGCAGGTACAGCGTCTCGCCGGAGTCTTTCTTCCCTAACTCTTCGGCGAGCTTGATCCGCTGTGCCTCCCCGCCCGAGAGCGTCGTCGAGGGCTGACCCAGCGTCATGTAGCCCAGCCCGACGTCCTTCAACAGCTCGAGGCGGCGCCGGATCTGGCTCGAGGACTCGAAGAACTCGTAGGCCTCCTCGACCTCCATGTCGAGCACGTCGGCGATCGTTTTGCCCTTGTAGGTGACATCCAGCGTGGCGTCGTTGTAGCGGGCGCCGTCGCACTCCTCACAGGGGACGTACACGTCCGAGAGGAAGTTCATCTCGATTTTCACCGTTCCCTGCCCGCCACACTCCTCGCAGCGGCCGCCCTTGACGTTGAACGAGAAACGGCCCTTCTCGTAGCCCCGCTGTTTCGAGAGCTTCGTCTGGGCGAACAGCTCTCGGACGTAGTCGAAGACGTTCGTGTACGTCGCCGGGTTCGATCGGGGGGTGCGGCCGATCGGCGACTGGTCGATCAGTCGGACGGTCTCGATTGCCTCGAGGCCCTCGAGTGTGTCGTGGTCACCCGGAATCACCGAGGTGTTGTCGTTCATCTGTCTGGCGAGACCCTTGTACAGCACGTCGTGCATCAGGGTCGACTTCCCGGAGCCGGAGACGCCCGTGATCGCGGTAAAGTTTCCGAGCGGGAGATCGACGTCCAGGTCGTCGAGGTTGTGCTGGCGGGCGCCCCGGATCGTCAGCGCCCCGTCTGCGTCGCGGCGCTCGTCGGGCACCGGGATCTGCTTGCGCCCGGAGAGGTAGTCGCCGGTGATCGATCCCTCGCAGGCCTTGACCTCGTCGACGGAGCCGTTGACGACGACCTCGCCGCCCCGTTTTCCGGGGCCAGGGCCCATGTCGATGACGTTGTCGGCCCGGCGCATCGTCTCCTCGTCGTGCTCGACGACGAGCAGGGTGTTGCCGAGGTCGCGAAGCTCCTCCAGGGTGTCGAGCAGCCGGTCGTTGTCCCGCTGGTGGAGCCCGATCGACGGCTCGTCGAGGACGTACAGCACCCCCACGAGGCCGGAGCCGATCTGGGTCGCGAGCCGGATGCGCTGGCTCTCCCCGCCGGAGAGCGTGGCGGCCTCCCGATCGAGGGTCAGGTACTCGAGCCCGACCTCGCACATGAAGCCGAGGCGGGCGCGGATCTCTTTCAAGATCTCCTCGGCGATCACGCGCTCGCGCTCGGTGAGGTCGGCCTCCATCGCCTCGAAGTAGTCGCGGGCGTCGCCGATGCTCATTGCGTTGATCTCGGTGATCGCGGTGCCGTCGACCAGCACCGCACGGGAGGCGGGCTTCAGGCGGGTGCCGTCGCAGGCCGGACACTCCGTGACCGACATGTAGTCCTCGATGTGTTCGCGGGTCGAGTCCGAGTCGGTCTCGAGGTAGCGTCGCTCTAAGTTCGGGATGACTCCCTCGAAGCGCTTCTTTTTTCGCCGGGTACCGTTCTTGGTCTGGCGCTTGAACAGCACCTGTCGGCTCGTGCCGTAGAGAAACGCCTGCTGGACGTCCTCTTCGAGGTCCTCGAACGGCGTCGACAGCGAGACGTCGAAGTGGTCGGCGACGGCGTCGAGGCGGGTCTTGTAGTACGAACGGTTGTAGCTCCAGGCCTCGAAGACGTGCTTGAGCGGCTTGGACTCGTCCTGAACGACGAGGTCCTCGTCGACCTCCTTGGTCTCGCCCAGCCCCTCACACTCGGGACAGGCGCCGTGGGGAGAGTTGAACGAGAAGGAGCGGGTTTCGATCTCGGGGACGTCGATCCCGCAGTGGGTGCAGGCGAGATCCTTCGAGAACTCGACGACGAAGCGGTCGTCGGCCTCGTCCTCGTCGCCGAGCGCACCGGTCTGGCGGGACTCCTTGCCGAGTTCGGCGGCGACCTCCTCGGGCGCGTCCGGCAGGATGAGTTTGAGGACGCCCTCCGCTTCCTCGAGCGCCGTCTCGACGCTGTCGATGATGCGGGGGCGGGCCTCCGTCGAGACCTTCACGCGGTCGACGACGACGTCGATCGTGTGATCGAAGTTCTCGTCCAGATCGGGCTTCTCGAGCGTGAGGTCGTGTTCCTCGCCGTCGACCTCTACTCGAGAATAGCCCTCGGACACTAACTCGTCGAACAGGTCCTCGAAGGCGCCTTTCTGGTCGCGGACGACGGGCGCAGCGAGTTTCGCCTTCGTCCCCTCGGGAAGCTCGAGGATGCGTTCGACCATGTTCTGGGCCGACTGCTCGCCGACTTCCCGACCGCACTCGGGACAGTGAGGGGTGCCGACTCGCGCGTACAGCAGACGAAGGTAGTCGTGGAGTTCGGTGACGGTGCCGACCGTCGAGCGGGGGTTGTTCGCCGCGTTCTTCTGGTCGATCGAGATCGCCGGGGAGAGCCCCTCGACGGTCTCGACCTGCGGTTTGTCCATCTGGCCCAGGAAGTTCCGGGCGTACGCCGAGAGGCTCTCGATGTAGCGTCGCTGCCCCTCCGCGTAGACGGTCTCGAACGCTAGCGAGGACTTCCCCGAGCCAGACAGCCCCGTGACGACGGTAAACTCCTCGCGGGGGATCGTGACGTCGAGGTCCTTGAGGTTGTGCTCCTCGGCTCCGCGAACCTCGATCGTGTCCCGACTCATCGAGACCTCCGGAAACGGGCGTGAAACGGTGATCGCGCTGACGGACCAATCATTATACCCGAGCCAGGGGTCGAAGGAACTTAACCCGTCTGAAAGCCCAACACAGAGTGATATGGTAACATTCGACTGCGAGGGGAGCCGAACTGACTTCGGTCGGAAGCACGAACGGATACGATATGAGCGACGACACCGGAGCGCCCCCGTCGATCTCGGAGTTCGTCGAGTACTGTCACACCCAGGCGGGCCTGCTGTCCGGTCGGGTCGAGACGATGACCGACGAAGCGAACGAACTACTGGACGAGATTGACGAGCGGCTGGCCGAGCTGCGCTCGGAACTCGAGGAGCGATCGAACGACACTCCGCGGACCGAGCGGCCGCCGTCGGCGACCGGTCCCGCCGACGGGACCGACGTCGACGACCTCGAGGCCGCGGGACGGGACCTCGAGGAAAAGCAGGCGCTCGTCGACGCCAAGCAGGCCCGGATACAGGCGTTTCAGGAGCTGTCGGCCGGGTACACGGAGCTGGCCGCGGAGCTCCAGACCGAGGTCGACGAGGGACAGGAGGCGCTGAACCGCATCGTCGAGTTCGAGGCCGAGGCCGACGCGCCCGCGTACTTCGACGAGCGCGAGACGCTCTGTGAGGCCGCACTCGAGGCCGGCGACGAGGTGTAACGGACCAGTGGACCTTTGAGTCGAGCGCCCGAACGCTCGGGTATGTCCCCGACGACCCACAGGTGTACCTGTGGCGCGACGCTGCGGTTCAGACAGGACATGGTAGAGGACCGAAGCGGAGTGCGCCGGAGCTGGAAGTGCAAGGACTGCAACACCCCGGTGCCGAACGTGGTGGCCGAACGGCTCAGCCACCAGCATCCCTCTTGACGCGCTCGAGGTGTTCGATCGCAGAACGAAGGCGGCTCGCGTCTAGATGTCGCCCTGCAGGACGACGGTGTCGTCGTCGACCCGGTCGACCATGCTCTCGGTGACGAGGTAGTCCTCGTCGTCCTCGCCTTCGACGCCGATCTTCGCGAGCAGGTGCTCGGCGACGCTCGGGTTCGGATCCACGGAGGCGCGGCTGCTCTCGACCTTCGCGACGATGCCGAGCTCTTTGCCTTCCGCGTCGATCACTTTCTTCCCTACTTCGTCGTCGGACAGTGTCGCTACCATGTATCGCCATTTCTCGGGGAGGGGGATAATCGCGATGCCGTCTCGTGCCGGCTGTCGTCCTCTCGCCCCGGAGTCGCCTCGTTCGATCGGCCGACGGATGCACACGCGCCCCCGAGCTATTTGGTCGCTGCGACCGAGGGTACGACCGACGACCGCATATGACTCACACGCTCGAGATCAGCGACGACCTCAAGGACCGACTCGACAGCCACTGCGACGAGGGCCAGTCCCCCGAAGAGCTCATCGAGGAATTGCTCTCGATCTACGAGGCCGAGGGGACGTTCATGCAGGAAGGGTACAGCGAGTAACGTCGTCGCTCGAGTCGACGGACTCCCGATCGTCCGCTCCGTGTGCTCCCTCGAACCACGTCGAACTCGCTGCCGCATCCCGGTTCCGTTGGCTGGCCGGGGACGCAACTGCTTGGACAAACTCATTAGGGGGCGAGACAGTTTCAGCACTATGAACGAGCGTTACGATGTAGTCGTCGCCGGGGCCGGGCCGGCCGGTGCCCAGTGTGCTCGCGACCTCGCGATCCGCGGCTACGACGTCGTCGTCCTCGAAACGGAGGCGGAAGACGAGTTCCCGCGCCAGAGCAACAAGTCCACTGCGGGAACGTTCCCCTCCATGATGACCTCCTTCGGGATCCCGGACGACGTCGTGATGCAGTACACCGAGAAGGTCGTCCTCGAGTCCCCGACGGACCACTACGTCCAGAGCCAGCCCGGTGCCGTTCTCGAGTTTGCGGATTTCAAGCGGTTTCTCGTCGAGGACAGTCGGGAGAAAGGCGCCGAGTACCGCTTCGACGCACGGGCCACCGCGCCGATCGTCGAGAACGGCGAACCCGTCGGCGTCACCTACAACGGCGACGAGGAGGTGTACGCCGAGATCGTCGTCGACGCGACCGGACCGGCCGCGCCGATCGCCAAGAAGCTCGGCGTTAGCGATCTGGAACGCGAGAACCACGCCATCGGCATCGAGTACGAACTCGAGGGGATCGAGATCGATCGCCCCGGCTTTGCAGACCTCCACGACGCGATGATGCTGCGCCTCGATCACAACATCGCGCCCGGTGGCTACTCCTGGATCTTCCACACCGGAGAAGACACCGCCAAGGTCGGCGTCTGCTACATCCAGAACGGCAGCCACAGCAGGTACGCCCGCGACGATTTCAGCATCGATGACTACCTCTCACACTGGCTCGACACCGACCCGCGCTTTCGCAACGCCGAACGCATCGAGGGCAAGCAACACCGCGGTTCGGCACACATCCAACCACCGGGTCAGATTCACACGGATCGGTTCATGGCTATCGGCGACACCGTGCCGACGGTCGATCCGCTGTGGGGCGAGGGGATCCACACGTGCATGCAGTCCGGTCGGATGGCCGCGGCGGCCACGGACAGCTGTCTGAAACACGGTAACGTCGAACCCACGGCCGAGAACCTTGAGGTGTACGACTCGCTGTGGCACAAGAAGGTCGCACCGAACGTCAGGAAGCGACAGCTGATGACCCGGCTGCTCTACCTCGCGGACAACGACCGGTACGACGAGTTCATGGCCGATCTCGAGCGTCTCGACGAGGAGACGCTGACGCGGGCAAACAACGGGAGCCCGCTCGCCATTCGAAAGCTGCTGAGCGCCAACGACGTCCCGCTGCTCGCGAGGTTCGCGCGCCAACAACTCGGCGTCGACCTCCCCGACCTCCCGCTCGTCGACAAACTCCGACAGTAACCCGCTACGGGGTGTCCGCCCACCGCCCGCCGTCCGTACTATCTCTTGCCCAATGTCACCGTTCTCTGATCTCTTGCTCGTGTTCGCCGTCGGGCTCGTTACCGGTCTCGCGACCGGGCTCGGCGTGCTCCCGTTTTTCGTCCTCGAGGAGATCCGCGACCGCTGGCTCGTCGTCCTCTGGGGTGTCGCCACCGGTATCCTGCTATCGGCGACCGCGTTCGGCCTGCTCGCGGAGGGGATCGCCGCAGGTGGTGTCGGTTCCGTTGCGCTCGGGATCCTCGCCGGCATCGCGTTCGTCTTCCTCGCCGACCGTGTCATCGGCGGCTACGAGCTCGCTCCGAGCGCCGTCTCCGACGTCGACCCCCAAACGGTCGTTCTCACCGTGGCAGTGCTGACGATCCACAGCGTTCCGGAGGGGATCGCCGTCGGTGTCTCGTTCGTCGATCCGACCAACGGAACCGTCGAGATCGCCGGCCTCGCGCTTCCCTCGCTCGCGGTCTTCATGGCGATCGCGATCTCGATCCTGAACGTTCCGGAGGGGCTGGCGATCGCGATCCCGCTGATCGCTTACGGGATGGATCGCTGGAAGGTCGTCGGCTGGGCCGTCTTCTCCGGGCTGCCACAGCCGATCGGTGCCGTCGTCGCCTACGTTTTCGTCACGACCTTCGAGGGGCTGCTGGCGCTGAGCTTCGGCTTCGCGGCCGGCGCCCTGCTGTACCTCGTGGTCGTCGAGTTCCTCCCTGCCGGCGTCGCCGCGGGAGCAGACCTCGAGAACCGGGGTCGGGCCGAACTCCTCGGTGGCGCGCTCGTCGGCTTCGTCGCCACGCTCGCGATCATCGCGGCGGCCGAGGGGATCGGTACCGTCTGATCCGACTGCTCGAGCGCACCGATCTCACACTCCGCTATCCAGCAGCTCCGCCGTCGTCGCGACCGTCGCGAACTCTCCCTCGAGCTGGGCCAGCGCCGTCCGGTGGATCGTCTCGGCGTCGAACGCGTCGCCGTCGAACGCCCGGTCGAACGTCGCCGTCGCGTCGGCGACCACCGTCGGCTCGAAGCCGAGGTTCTCTGCCATCCGGGCCGTCGTCGAGACGCAGTGGTCGGTCGTGAGCCCGGCGAGCACGACTCGCTCGAGGCCGCGCTCGTGCAGCCAGGACTCGAGGCCTGTCCCGATAAGGGCGCTGTTGACCGACTTCTCGAACGTCGGTTCGCCCTCGACGGGTGCCGTCTCGGGCTTGAACGCAAAGCCCGGCTCGCCGCGTCGCAGCGGCGACTCCGGCTCGCTCGAGTCGTGGCGAACGTGGACGACGGGACGGCCGGCCTCGCGCCAGGCCTCGAGCAGCTCGCCCGCGCGCCGTTCGGCGTCGGGATTGTTACGCGTTCCCCACGCCGGGTCGTCGAACCCCTCCTGGAGGTCGATCAGCACCAGCGCCGGCTCCGCGCCGCCCTCGTTCTCGCCGACGGTCATGGTAACTGCGCACCGGGTTTCGGATGATCTCGGGTGACCGTCATCGGACACTCGTCGGGCGATTGGGCGTCGTCGGCCGTCAGCATGTACTGGGGCCACTCACGGTCGCCCTCGACGCCCCAGTCGCCCAGGTCCGCGTGGGGGCAGACCCCGTCGTACCCCTCGAGGCGCTCCTGGATGACGTCGCGGGCCTGCTGGCCGGCGTGGGTGTCGGCGGTCACGCCGAGGTTCTCGAACAGCGCGCGGGGCTGGAACGTGACCTCGAGCCCGATCGGGCAGTACCGGCTCTTGCGGTCGTCGTAGAACGGCGCCCGACAGGTCGGGAACATCGGCTCGCCGCCCAGACAGAACTCCCAGCGCTCGTCATCGGGGTCCGTCGGAATGTCGTCGGGCCAGGGTTCGGGGTCGTGGAGGTGCAGCGTCTGCAGAATGTGCCACAACGTATCGTGATACTCCCGCTCGGAGAGCGGTTCCTCGGGTGGTCTGAAGAACGTGACCAGCGAGGCCCGCGGCGAGTGCTCGCGGTAGACCTCGAGGTACTCGAGGATCCGATCACGCAGCGTCAGCAGGGCGTCGGCCTCGGACATCGACGGCACCGCGGTGTACAGCGGCTCGCCCTGCTGGACCGACTCCGCGCCGAAAAAGCAGGGAAAGGGCGTCCCGTTCCGCTCGCCGAGCAACCCGTCCTGGAACGACCGCCAGTGAGCTTCGACCCACGCTGGAGCGTCGCCGGCTCGCACCCGTTCGTCGAGCGTCTCCTGGTCCATCAGCGACTGGACGCCGGGCTCGTTCATTATGCGAGTCCTGGGACCGCGCGGCAATGTACGTTTATGTTGCCTCCGCCGTTTGAACGGCCGAACGTGTGCGAGCGCTGCAGCCCCGATTCAGAGCGCCTCGAGCCGATTTCCGACCGTCAGGACGCCGCCCTCGAGAATTCGCGCTCGGAGCCCGCCGCGGTGGACCAGTGCCTCGCGGACCCCGTCTTCGGCGAGGTGGCGCTCGAGGTACGAACACGGTTCGCAGAGTTCGACTCCCTCGCAGACGACATCGCCGATTCGGAACCGACCGCCGTCGAGGTGGTTCAGGGCGACCCCCTCGGTCGTCAGGTTTCGCCGGTGGACGCCCGGCTCGAGTTCGATACCGTAATCGCGCTCGAGGGCCGCGAGCGCCTCTGCTTCGATCAGCGTGAGATCGCTCCCGTCGCGGTCGGCGAACGTCCCCGCCGTCTCGTGCTCGTCGCCCGTTTCGGCCTCCGGGAGACAGTACCGGTCGCCCTCGAGCCCGCGGCCGGCGAGCGCTCGAACCGTCTCGACCGGCTCTGTCGTTGCACCCTGCTCGGGAGCGACGTGGATACGTCGAATCCGTCCAATAGATTCCATGGGCGTTCACAGGAGTACTGGCAGGGTATATCGATCGCTTCCCGTCGCCGACTCACAGCGGCCGGTTTCGCGAGGAGACGACGTCGACCCCGGGGCTGTAGTAACAGATCGGGGATGTCGCCGGAGCGTCGAAGCCGTTGGCCTCGAAGAGCGTGTTCGTCTCGACGGCGACCGTCGCCGGGCGGAGCGACCAGCGCTCGTGGCTGAGGTCGGCGGAGCGAAGCTCGCCCCGACGCCCCGTCGTGTAGTAGCGGTAGCGCTCGGTGAGGAACGCCGCGAGCGAGCCCGGGTCCGGTGTGAACGGCTCGCCGACAGGTTCGTACCGACACTCGAATCGAACCGGGGCCGCACCCGGGTGGCGTCGCTCGCTCGCGAACGAGACGTGTCTCGATCCCAGCTGCATCTCGATGCGCGCGTTGTAGTACGGCAGACGGTGGGTGAGTCGGGCGGCGACGACGCCGAGGACGCCCTCCGCGTCCAGACTGAAGAAGTAGACGCCGGAGTCGCCGTCCCGGCGAACGTAGGTCCGGAGGTTGAGTTCGGGCAGTCCGAACCCCATCCTCGCGGGGACGCCGCGGGGTCGAACGGCGACGTTGCGGTACGGGACGATCGAGAGCCACGCGCGCCCGTCGTAGGTGTCCGGCTCGAGTCCGTCCGGGAGACGAGCGTCGACGAGCGCGGGCTCGACAGGCCAACTCGCGAACAGGAGGTGGCGCCATCCCATCGCAACCGGGAGTGTCATACCGTTTCCCGCGACGGGCGCGCGGAAAAAGCCAGTCCCGGAAACGAGTGCCTACACGGTCTTCGAGAGGAGCGTCCCACAGCGCGACACGCTGCGGTTCGGTCGCTCACGCCGCTACACGCTCTCGGGAAGCCACCCGCCGTCGACTTCGATGTTCTCCCCGCTGACGTACTCGCTGTCGGGGTCGAGGAAGAACAACAGCGGGTTGACCAGGTCGTCGAAGCTCGCGGGGCGGTCCCGCGGGAGTTCCTCCGGAAACTCGTCGGAGTTCTCGACGACGTACGGCGAGACGGCGTTGACCGTCACACCCTCGTTTTGCGTGTCGGCGGCGAGCATCCGCGTGAACATCAACACGCCCGCCTTCGCGACGAAATAGGGGAAGTTCTTCGGACTCACCAGCCCCTTTTCGCTCGAGGCGTAGCCGACGTTGACGATCCGGGCGTAGTCGGCCTCCCGCATCGCCCCCAGCGCGCGCTTCGAACAGAGGTAGGTCCCGTTGAGGTTCGTCTCGAGTACCCGGTTCCAGTTCTCGAACTCGATCTCCTCCCAGTGGGCGGGCGCGAAGTCACCGACGTTGTTGACGAGAACGTCGACGTCGCCGAGTTCGGCCTCGACGGCCGCGAAGAGCCCGTCGACGCTCTCGGGGTCGGTGACGTCGCCCTGGACGGTCATCACCTCCGGCGCGCCCCGGTCGCGGGCCGTCTCGGCGACCTCGCGGGCGGCGTCCGCGCTGGTGTGGTAGTGGACAGCCGTCTTCGCGCCGCAGTCGGCGGTCGCGAGCAGGAGTTCGCGGCCGACGCCTCTCGCGCTGCCGGTGACGAGGACGGTCCGGTCCGAGAGATCGGGATCGTTCATACCGCCCTCGTCGGCGACGGGCTGCAAAAGCGACCCGGAACCGGCGACCGACGCGCCGGATCCACCTTCGGAACTCCCGTATTTAAGTCGGCACCGATACATAGTGGGGGTATGACGCTACAGACGATCCTTCTCGCCGTCGGTCCGGGCGATGCGGACCGCACCGACGAGCTCGCCGAGACGGTGATCGAAGTCGCACAGCCCGCAGACGCGACGGTCGTTCTGGCCCACGTCTTCACCCAGGACGAGTACAACGAGGTGCTCGAGAACCTCGAGATGGACGACGAGAGCGGCCAGGTCCGTCCCGACGAGGTCGCCTCCCGGCACTCGACGATCAGGGACCTGCGCCGGAAACTCGAGGAGGCGGACGTCCGCTACGACGTCCGCGGCGACATCGGCGACCACGGCTCGACGATCGTCGAGTTGGCGACCGGGGTCGCCGCCGACCGGGTCGTCGTCGGCGGCCGCCGTCGCTCGCCGACCGGGAAGGCCGTCTTCGGCTCGACGGCTCAGGAGGTCCTGCTCTCCTCGCCGTGTCCGGTAACGTTCGTCCGCGGAGCCGAAGAGAACGGCGACTGATCGCCCCCTCTCGAAACACTCCGCGGACTCGAGCCTGCCGGGACCGTCCGGTCGAGCACGCCCCCGCGGTCGGGGTCGAGTGGGCGGGAGCCGGCGGCGAGCCGGCCTGCCGCGCGGTCGGGAACGCTTAAGCGGCTGGACAGGTATCATTTCGCATGGCTATCAATACCGTCCTGCTCGCGGTCGGGCCGATGGACACCGTTCGGGCCGAGGGGCTCGCCGAGACCGTCCTCGAGATAGCGGCCCCGCTCGAGGCGACCGTCGTGATCGGTCACGCCTTCACCGAGGCGGAGTACGAGGAGTTCCGCGAGAACCTGGGCTTCGAGGAACGCGTCGAGGACGTCGACCCCACCGCGGTCGCAGCCCGCCGGTCGCCGGTTCCCGACCTCGAGGAGCGTCTCTCGGCGGCTGGCGTCGAGACTGAGGTCCGCGGGGCGCTCGGCGACGTCGGCACCGAGGTCGTCGAGCTGGCACGGGCGGTCGACGCCGACCGGCTGGTCGTCGGCGGACGCCGACGCTCGCCGGCCGAGAAGGCGGTACTCGGTTCGGTTTCCCAGGAGATCATCCTCGCCGCGCCCTGTCCGGTCACCTACTACCGGGATCTCGACGTGATGGAGTGAGCGAGGCGGACGGCTACCCGTCCTCGCTCGCGGTTCGTTCTATCGGCTCGTCCCGATCCGCCTGCTCTTTCCACCGTCGTTCCTGTCGTCGCTCGGGAACGTGGCGTCGGCCGTCGACTAGCTCCGCTCGAACGCAGGCCTCGAGCGCGGCCGTCTCGGCCAGCAGCGTCTCCTGAAAGTCCTCGAGGACGTCGTACGACCAGCGGTCGCCGTCGACGACGCCGTGGGGGAGCAGTTCCGTTCGGATGGCGTCGGCGAGCTCGTCGTGGCCGCTTTCCCTGAGTAGCCGTTCGGCGTCGTCGAGGTGGTCCATTCCGTGTCCCGTCGCGTGGTGAAACTCGAGCAGACAGCCTTGGGCGCGCTGGAGCCACTCGAGGCCGAGTTCCACCTCGTGAAGGGCTTCGAGCTCCGCGTCGGTGAGCGTGTCACCCGGCACCGGGTCGGTCTCGTACTCATCGGTCGCCATACGATACGTATGTGTTCCCGTAGCATACGTGTGACGCCGACTGGTTCCCGGTCGCTACTCGCAGTCGAGTGAAGATACCGGTAGTTAAGTACAACGACGGCGCTGTGCTGTAGTATGGTCTACTACGCGGGCGTCGACCTCGGTGCGACCAACGTCCGGGCGGCCGTCGCGACCGACGACGGGACAACGATCGGCATCAGTCGCAACGGGACGCCGCGAGGTCCGACCGGGATCGACGTCACCGAGGGCGTCCTCCGAACGCTTCGCGAGGCGTGTGGCGACGCCGGGGTCGCGCCCGAAGAGATCGCCGCGGCGGGCATCGGCTCGATCGGTCCGTTCGACCTCGCAGAGGGTGCGGTGATCGATCCGGCGAACCTGCCCGACTCGATCGACCGCATCCCGCTGACGGGTCCCATCGAAAAACTCATCCACAGCGACGAGGTCCACCTCCACAACGACACCGCCGCGGGCGTCATCGGCGAGCGGTTTCACGCTGCCCGCAACCCCGACGACATGGTGTATATCACGCTCTCCTCGGGCGTCGGCGCCGGCGTCTGCTGTGACGGCGAGATTCTCGCCGGCTGGGACGGCAACGTCGGCGAGGTCGGCCACTGCGTCGTCGATCCTCGAGGCCGGCTGACCTGTGGCTGCGGTCACGACGGCCACTGGGAGGCGTACTGCTCGGGCAACGGCATCCCCGACTTTGCCCGGCTGCTGGCCGACGACGATCCGACCGTCTCGACGGAACTCCCCCTCGAGAGTCCCGAGTTCACCGCGAAGGACGTCTTCGAGCTTGCCGGCGAGGACGAGCTGGCCGACTACACCATCGACCAGCTCGCCCACTGGAACGCCATCGGCGTCACGAACGTCGTCCAGTCGTTCGCGCCGATCGTCGTCTCCTTCGGCGGCGCCGTCGCCCTCCACAACGAGGAACTCGTCGTCGATCCGATCCGCGAGCGCGTCTCCGGAATGCTGTTGAACAACGTCCCCGAGATCCGCGTCACCGACCACGGCGACGACGTCGTCCTCGAGGGCGCGATCGCCAGCGCCCTCACCGAGGGAACGGGCGACAGGGAACGACTGCGAAGCTGAGACCGGCCACCGTCCGTCGGCTCCAGCGCACCCGCGGACCGTCGTCAGCGCGTGTCAGTACACCGGGACGGCAACGCCGTTCGAGCCGCGATTCGCGCCGCTTCCCTCTCGATCCGACGCCTCGATGGACCGCAGCGCCCGTGCTCGAGGAACGTCGAGAGCCGCCCTCCCGCCGCGAGACGTGGTTGCGCTCTCGCTGACAACCCGGTCGCTCGAGAGGACGCGCTTGATCGCCGAGCGCGTCCGGACTGGAACCGGTCCGTCGGCGCTGTACCGAACGATCGTGAGGGTTTCGGACCAAACCTATTCACCGCTCGAGTCCCTAGATGGGGTGATGACTGACTCCCAGGACGTGTCACTCAAAGACCGAGTCGAGACGTGGCTCACGCGCTAGATGCCGATCATCCATATGCACGGGGGGACCAGCGCGGTTCGGAAGGCGGATCCCGAGGACGGTGAGGTCATCATCGAACTCGGTGGCGGCTGCAAGGGGTGTTCGGTTGGCGACATTACCACGAGCAACATCGAGGCCGAACTGATCACATGGTCCGAAATCGACGAGGTTACGGTTCGCATCCCGGACGCCCGCGAGAGTCTCGGCGGCCCCGACCAGGCCGAGTCGATCATGGGCGTCGACCGCACCGAGGGCGGACGGGGCGACTGGGGCTCTTCGAACCCCGGCGAGGACCACCTCTAAGTACGATCTCGAGAGGCCGTGCCGGATGTTGACACGCCCGGAGAGTTTTGGGAAGTCCTATATCCTTTTACACGCCCATTACGGAGTCACAGAGTATGACGACGCCTGGACGCCCACAGTTCGGAGGTGACGACGATGGCTGAGGTACCCGAGCCCGAGTCCGACGAGGAAGAACCCGAGACTGACGGCGGCGTACGCGCCTACACCGTCCGCCTCGAGCTGGTCGACGAGCCCGGCGAGTTGCTCCGCGCGCTCGAGCCGATCTCGGCCAACGGCGGCAATCTCCTGAGCATCCACCACGAGCGCGGCAACATCACGCCGCGGGGCCACATCCCCGTCGAGGTCGACCTCGAGAGCCCGCCCGAGCGCTTCGACGGGATCGTCGACGCGCTGCGAGACGCCGGCATCAACGTGATCCAGGCCGGCGAGGAACACTACGGCGAGGAGCTCTCGGTCGTCCTGGTCGGGGACCTCGTCGAGACCGACCTCTCGGAGACGCTCTCACGGATCGAGGACGAGGCCGACGCGGTCGTCAAAGACCTCTCGCTGGCGGCACCCGACGGCACCGACGCGACCGCGAGCGCCCGACTCCGGCTCGCGATCGACTCCGGTCGCACCGAACGGCTGTTCGAAACGATCCGCGCGATCGGCACCGACAAGGAACTGACCGTCGTCGAGCCGCTGGTCGGGGGTGAGGCCTGATGCGACTCGCCATCGTCGGCGCGGGCGACGTCGGTCGGTCGGTCGCCGATCTGGCCGGCGAGTACGGCCACGAGGTCGTCGCGCTCGCCGACTCGAGCGGTGCGGCCGTCGACGCCGACGGAATCGACGTCGAGCGCGCGCTCGAGCGCAAGGTCGGGGGCGAACCGGTCGGCTCCGCCGACCCGGCGACGGCCTTCGAGACCGACTACGACGTCCTGATCGAGGCGACGCCGACGACGCTGGGCGACGCCGAGCCCGGCTTCACGCACGTCGAGCGCGCACTCGAGACCGACCACCACGTCGTGTTAGCGAACAAGGGACCCGTCGCCGAGCGCTACGAGGAGTTGCGCGCGCTCGAGGCCGACAGTGCGGGTTCGATCCGCTTCGAAGCCACGGTGGGCGGGGCCATCCCGGTGCTGTCGACGATCGAGGACTGCACCCCGCAGGCGGTGACGGCGGTCCGGGGCGTCCTCAACGGCACCGCGAACTTCATCCTCACGCGCATGGCTGCAGAGGGGCTGGACTACGAGCACGTGCTCGCGGAGGCCCAGGATCTCGGCGTGGCAGAGGCCGACCCGACGTTCGACGTCGACGGCACCGACGCCGCGCTGAAGTTCGTCATCCTCGCGAACGTGCTGGCCGACGGCGGGTTCTCGCTCGAGGACGCGACCGTCGAGGGAATTCAGTCGATTCCCGGCAGCGCGCTCGAGCTCGCGGCCGAGGACGGTCGAACGATCCGGCTCATCGGCGAAGCCTCCCGCGAGGGGGTCCGCGTCGGGCCGCGGCTCGTCCCGGAAAACGGCGCGCTCGCGGTAACGGGGACGCGAAACATCGTCCAGCTCGAGACCAAGCACGCGGGCAGCCTCCACAACAGCGGTCGGGGCGCGGGCGGTCCCGAGACTGCGACGGCGGTGCTGTCGGACGTCGGCCGACTGCCGGAGCTGTAGTCGCCGTCTGCGAGCCGCTGCACTCCGGTACCGTCGGTCGACGGTCGTTCGGCGCGTTCGACTGCCCTCACCTCGACGCCGTCGTCCGGTAATCGAAATCGTGCGTACAGGACACAAACCGCAAGCCGGCGTCGGGTTCGGCCGAATACGCTTTCGAAATGGTTTTAACCGCAACGAGCAAAAGATACCGACATAAGCGCCTTTGCGCGTGAGCTACAACAATGAGCGACAAACGACACCAGAACCTGGCCATCATCGGTCACGTTGACCACGGGAAGAGTACGCTCGTGGGACGCCTCCTCTACGAGACGGGGAGCGTACCAGAGCACGTCATTGAACAGCACCGCGAAGAAGCGGAAGAGAAGGGCAAAGGCGGCTTTGAGTTCGCCTACGTCATGGACAACCTCGCGGAGGAGCGAGAGCGCGGTGTCACTATCGACATCGCCCACCAGGAGTTCTCGACCGAAGAGTACGAGTTCACTATCGTTGACTGTCCTGGTCACCGCGACTTCGTCAAAAACATGATCACTGGCGCGAGCCAGGCCGACAACGCCGTCCTCGTCGTCGCCGCCGACGACGGTGTCGCACCCCAGACCCAGGAGCACGTCTTCCTGGCCCGCACCCTGGGTATCGACGAGCTGATCATCGGCGTCAACAAGATGGACGTCGTCGACTACAAGGAGGACACCTTCGACGAGGTCGTCGAGGAAGTCAACCAGCTGCTCAAGCAGGTTCAGTTCCAGACCGACGGCGCCTCGTTCATCCCGATCTCGGCGTTCGAGGGCGACAACATCGCCGAAGCCTCCGAGAACACGTCGTGGTACGACGGCCGTACCCTGCTCGAGGCCCTGAACGACCTGCCGGAGCCGGAGCCGCCGACGGACGCGCCGCTCCGACTCCCGATCCAGGACGTTTACACGATCTCCGGCATCGGTACCGTCCCAGTCGGACGTATCGAGACCGGTATCATGAACGTCGGCGACGACGTCTCCTTCCAGCCCAGCGACGTGGGCGGCGAAGTGAAGACGATCGAGATGCACCACGAGGAGGTCCCCAAGGCCGAGCCCGGTGACAACGTCGGATTCAACGTCCGCGGCATCGGCAAGGACGACATCCGCCGCGGTGACGTCTGTGGCCCCGCCGACGACCCGCCAAGCGTCGCCGAGACGTTCCAGGCCCAGGTCGTCGTCATGCAGCACCCGTCCGTGATCACGGCCGGCTACACGCCGGTCTTCCACGCCCACACGGCCCAGGTCGCCTGTACCATCGAGTCCATCGACAAAAAGATGGACCCCGCAAGCGGCGAGGTCGCCGAGGAGAACCCCGACTTCATCCAGTCGGGTGACGCTGCTGTGGTCACCATCCGACCACAGAAGCCCCTCAGCATCGAGCCGTCCAGCAAGATTCCCGAACTCGGGAGCTTCGCCATCCGTGACATGGGTCAGACCATCGCGGCCGGCAAGGTCCTCGAGGTCAACGAATAAATGCAGCAGGCACGCGTTCGACTCGCGGGCACCAGTCCAGAGGATCTGGACGACATCTGCGACGACGTCCGCGAGATCGCGAGCAACACCGGCGTCAACCTGAGCGGTCCGATCCCGCTGCCGACGAAGACCCTCGAGGTGCCGACCCGGAAGTCGCCTGACGGCGAGGGCACCGCCACGTGGGAGCACTGGGAGATGCGCGTCCACAAGCGCCTGATCGATCTGGACGCCGACGAACGCGCACTCCGCCAGCTCATGCGCATCCAGGTGCCGAACGACGTTTCGATCGAGATCGTCCTCGAGGACTGATCTCGACCGCGGATTTTCCGTTTTATCGCGTTCCGTAGCGACGGCTTTGTCACGTCTGCTCGCCCGTCCTCGAGACAGAGCCTGCAGCGGTCGCGCCGAACGTTTAGTATCACCGTCACGTACGCAGTGGTATGGCAACAGTACGGGAGGGGAGTCCCATCGTCGAGACGCTCGGCGTGTTCGCGGTGGTCTTCGTCCTCCAGATACTCGCGTCGTTGCTCAGTGTCGCCCTGGTCGCGGGCCTGTTTATCCTCTCGCCGCCGCTCTCGAGCAATCCGTGGACGATCGTCACCAGCGTCTACGCCCACGGCGGGCTGGGACACCTGCTCTCGAACAGCGTCGCGCTGGTGTTGTTCGGCTGGCCCGTCGCGCGGGCGACGACCCGGCTGCGATTTCACACCTTTTTCATCGTGACCGGCGCGCTGGCGGGGATCTCCCAGATCCTCGTGACGGGCGCGCTCGCCGCGGCGCCGCTGGTCCCCGCGACGCCGACCGAGGGCGTCCTCGGCGCCAGCGGCGCGGTCTTCGCGCTGCTGGGCTACCTGCTGGCCTCGAACCGCCTCTCGGTGGGGCTGGCCTCGCTGGTCGAGGTGCCCCAGTGGGTGACCTACCTCGTCTTCCTCGGGCTGGCGGTCGTCGTCACGGTCGCCACGGGCGCGCCCGGCGTGGCCCTCGTGGCCCACTTCACGGGCTTCCTGCTCGGGCTGCTCGCGGGTCGGGCCGGGGTTTTGGATGTCGGCTCGAGGACGGCTCGAACTGGCGCGAGTGCGTGATCGGGCTCGAGGCCGGGAGTGTGGGAGTGCAGGCTCGAGGGCTCGCCCCGTGTGCTCGCGGCCCACGTCGTTTCCGAAGCGCAAGCTACAAGTAGATCTCGCGGGTAGAAACGGTCGCGGGCTCGTAGATCAGTGGTAGATCGCTTCCTTCGCAAGGAAGAGGCCCTGGGTTCAAATCCCAGCGAGTCCACTAATTTT
>PWMF01000180.1 GCA_003559215.1 Natrialbaceae archaeon | reverse complement strand
GCCGATGACGACGATGCTGCCGACGACGACGATGCTGCCGACGACGACGATGCTGACGACGCTGCCGATGACGACGATGCTGACGACGCTGCCGATGACGACGATGCTGCCGATGATGATGGTGACGACGACGACGATGACGACGACGACGATGACGACGACGACGATGACGACGACGATGATGACGACGGCAACTGGTTCGAATAGAGCGGTAGCGTAACGCGTTTCCTTTTTACGGTCGAGTAGCAAACGGGACTTATCCGAGGTGGACGCTCCTTTCCCTCTTCACTCGAGACGGGCATCGATTCGAACGCGACAATACCGCGTCGACAGAAACAGTACAGGAAAACCGTGACAGACTGGACCCGGACCGAATTCGAGGGGGCGACACGATGGAGGGTCGTGGTTCCCGCTGCGTTCGACCGAGAACAGACGAACTGCGGTCGTTTACTCGCTATTGAAAGGATCTCTCGAGAGATTTCGTCGAAACGGCTGTCCGATGACTGTGCCGCGAGCGAGTCGGCCGAACAGAAAAACACACTCCGTCTCCAGGGGAAGGCTACCACTTATTTCGAGATCGACATCGAACCGCTCACGAAGCGGACAACCGCGCTACGTGTCGAGACCGTCATCGTATCGAGAGCAGCGCTCGGGCGAATCGTTCCGAGCGGACAGCGAGCCGACAGTACGCGCTCTCGAATCAACGGGGCGGGCCTCGAGATCGAAGACAGTCCGTACTCACCCGCTGGGAAACATGATTGGGGATCCAGCTCGAAGCGACGTCGACTCGGCTCGGTCTGGCGACTCACGAGGCCGAGGTGGCGATACGACCGACGTCGCTACCGAACAGTAAAGGCCGGACACCGTACCGGGAGGTCACTGTCGAAGGCGAACGAACACGGTATAAATAAAAAAGCTCGTGTCGAGGGACTGCGAGAGGATCGATCGAGCGGAACGCGTCCTACTCGACCGTGACGCTCTTTGCCAGGTTACGCGGCTTGTCGATCGGTCGGTCGAGCAGATCCGCAGCGTAGTACGAGACCAACTGCAGTTGGACGTTCGCGAGCAGTCCGGCCCAGACGGGATGCGTGTCCGGAACCGAGATGTGGACTTCGGCCGCGTCGACGATGGGATGGTCGTCCGGCGAAACGGCGACGATCGACGCACCTCGGGTCTGTGCCTCGATCGCGTTCGTCTTCGTCTTCCCGTCGTCGCCGCCGGTACAGACCGCAAAGACCGGTGTCCGTTCCGTGACGAGCGCCAGTGGACCGTGTTTGAGCTGTCCGGAGGCGAACCCCTCGGCGTGCTCGTAGGTAATTTCCTTGAACTTCAGGGCGCCCTCGAGCGCGACCGGATGACCGAGCCCGTTGCCGATAAAAAAGAAGGCGTCGCTGTCGATGTACTGCTTCGCCAGCCGCTCGGCGTCGGTAGTCTCGAGGATTTCCTCGACCTGTCCTGGGAGATCATTGAGGCTCTCGAGCATCGGTTCGACGTCGTCGACCTGGTCGCCGTGAGGGACGTCGGCCGCAATACGCTGGCTGACCAACGCGAGCGAGACCGCCTGCGAGGAGAACGTCTTCGTCGCGGCGACGCCGACCTCGGGACCGGCACGAATGTACATCGCGTCGTCACTCTCGCGGGCGATCGTCGAGCCGACGACGTTCGTAACCGCCAGCGTTCGTGCACCGCGGTCGGCCGCTTTGCGGACCGCCTGCAGCGTGTCCGCGGTCTCACCGCTCTGCGTGACTGCAATCGTCAGGGTTCCTTCGTCGACGGGACCCGAGGCGGAGTCGTACTCGCTCGCGCGAATCACTTCCGCGCGGATATCCGACGCCTTCAGCAACTGGGCACCGTACAGCGCGGCGTGGTAGGAGGTCCCACAGGCGACGAACTGAACCTCCTCGACGTCGGTGAAGCTGCCGGCGGGCAGCGATTCGAGGTCGACCTCACCGTCCTCGACGCGACCCTCGATCGTATTCGAGAGGGCGGTCGGCTGGCTGTGGATCTCCTTTTTCATGTAGTGGTCGAATTCGCCTTTGCCGGCGTCCTCGGGATCCCAGTCGACGGTGTCGGTCTCCCGGTGGATCGGCTCACCCTCGAGGTCGGTGATCTCGTAGGAATCGGGCTCGAGAACGACGACGTCACCGTCCTCGAGGTAGATGACCTCGTCGGTGTAATCGAGGAACGCGGGGACGTCGCTGGCGAGGAACCAGTCGTCGGTACCGAGTCCCAGTACCAGCGGCGATCCCTTTCGTGCCGCGTAGACGCGGTCCTCGTCCTCGACGATCGCCGCGATCGCGTAGCTTCCCTCGAGCGTCTCGACCGCCTTGCGAACCGCGGCCTCGGTCGGCAGCTCCTGGCGGTACTCGTTGATCAGGTGAGGGATGACTTCGGTGTCCGTATCGCTTTGGAAGACGTGTCCCTTCTCCGATAGTTCCGCCCGAAGCTCCGCGTAGTTGTCGATGACGCCGTTGTGGACGACGGCGACATCACCGGCGGAGTCGGTGTGTGGATGTGCGTTTTCCTCAGTCGGCGGACCGTGGGTACTCCAGCGGGTGTGGCCGATGCCGACGTTACCGGTGGGTAGATAGTTCAGCTTCGACTTGAGGTCCGAGACCTCGCCAGAGGTCTTGTGGACCTTCACGCCCGAACCGTTCTGAACGGCGATCCCCGCCGAGTCGTAGCCGCGGTACTCGAGGTTCTCGAGTCCCGTCAGGAGCGTGTCGGCAGCGTCGTCGGATCCGATTCGGGCGATGATCCCACACATTAGCCGCGCACCTCCAGGTCGGCTTCGGCAACCGAGGAGAAACCGCAAACAGAGCGGGTTGGGTCGGTCGAGCGTCGGTTCGGTACGCCACTACGGCGTGCAGTCCTGGAACATGTCATAGATCTAATCCTCCCGGGTCTTCTGTCCCTGCACACTGACCCGGCGTTACCCGATACGTTACCGACATAGCCCATTACTATGGATCAGATAACCACTAACAGCCGGCCCGTTCCACGGTTTCTTCACGTATCGTCAGTAATATTACGTTATCGTGCAAAGAGACCGCACCGTAGACCGCAGTCAACAGTTCGAAGAACAGTAGCCAACGAATCACAACAGCACGAATACCGATGTCGGCCGAACGGCTGCACTCTGTTGCAGAGACACGGCACGTCCTTATTCGACCACTAAGAGCGCCAGCGGGACTCGATCCGCAGGCACGCTAAGAGTCGACTATCGGGCCAGAGCTCGGACGAAAGCGGATTCGCTCCTGCACTGAAACGCGAGAGAAGACACCCAGCGACGTCGGCTTGGGTCGGCTACTGCGGAGACTTCGTGACAGTTACCGAGGGATCGTCAGCTTCCGGAGAACCGCCGGGCCCGTGGTCGGCGAGAACGATTGCGTTCTCCCGGCCGACGGAAACTTTGCCGATTTCCCCCCGATCGTGCATCTCCGAGAGCAGGCGACTGACCTTGGACTTCGACCAGCCGGTCTCTTCGACGATGCGATACTGGTACGTTCGACCGTCGTTCTCGACGAGTATCCGGATAATCTGTCCTCTGTCGCTCAATAGTTCATCCGGTGTGTCCGGCGAAATGTACGTTTCGTACGTGTGCGTCGGCTCATCATCCGACGGTTCTTCGTCCCGTTCGGCGTCGTCATTGGCAGACATCATCGCCATCGGGTCGAGCGTGACATCGCGGTTCGAGAGCGCCTCGAGAAGGCGAGCGCCGATGAGCACGCCGATGATCACCACCGCGGCACCGACCAGTGCGAGCTCCCAGATGGGCGTTCCGCCCAGAAACTGGACGGTATGAGAGACACTGATGCTGGCAGCGAGAGACGCCGCCGCCGCCCGGGCTATTGCGCCGTCGGGCGACGAGAGTAACGCGGCTGTGTGTACCTCGCTGACGGTGGCCAGTACGTCGCTGGAGACGGATTCGGATACGGTATCGATCGTTCTGGGCTCCATGATTGCTAGATTCGGGTGTGACCGACCGTGAGAGAACATATTCACATCGGCCGTATTAGCACACAATATGACATCCAACTTCATTATGCGGTCAAACAGATTCGCTTAACAGCGAAATAAGATGACAGGGCCTGAGAAGCGAAACCAAGGCTGAGTGAGGGTTGAGAGGGAGGTACACTGTTGACAAATCCGAACGACGTGTGACGGAGCAGTTTATCGGCTATATAGTAAACCGATGATATTGTCTGTGTTCGGGTGAGGCGTGTCAGCCGTCTCGAGGGCGTCTGGCACACAGGACTCCGACGCGCGTCGTCGGCGGCGTCGGGCACGCGACACACCACCATGACCCCACCACTCAGCGACACCGAGAGACGAACTGACGGACCAGAGAGCGATCAGCCGGACGGACTCGCCCGGTCGACGACCGACCGGCTTCGTGATGCGACGGTCTGTGTCGTCGGGCTCGGCTACGTCGGGCTCCCACTCGCGGTCGGATTCGCACAGGCAGACTACCGCGTCGTCGGTTTCGACGTCGACGAATCGAAGGTGGAAACGCTGCGGAACGGGGTCGATACGACCGGGGATCTCTCGGATGAAGCCATCCTCGACGGAGACATCAGCTACACAACCGATTCGGCCGCGGTGCGCGATGCCGACTACGTGCTCGTCACGGTACCGACTCCCGTCGAGGACGAACGACCAAACCTCGCGTTCATCGAGAGCGCCGCCGAAACCGTCGGCGAGCACCTGACGCGGGGGACGACGGTGATCCTCGAGTCGACGGTGTATCCTGGGGTCACGCGCGAGGAGTTCGCACCGGTTATCGAGGAGGCGTCCGGCCTCGAGGCGGGCGAGGACTTCTTCCTCGCGTACTCTCCCGAGCGGGCGACACCCGGCGACGGCGACCACTCCCTCGACAGCGTCGTCAAGGTCGTCGGCGGACAGGATGATACCGTCCTTGAGGACGTAGCGACGCTGTACGAGTCCGTCGTCGACGCTGGCGTCCACCGCGCACCGTCGATCGAGGTCGCCGAGGCGTGCAAGGTCGTCGAGAACGTCCAGCGGGACGTCAACATCGCACTGATGAACGAGCTCTCGATGGCCCTCGAGGAGATGGACATCGACACGCACGACGTACTCGAGGCCGCAGGGACGAAATGGAACTTCCACGACTACCAGCCCGGGCTGGTTGGCGGCCACTGCATCCCGGTCGACCCGTACTTTTTCGCGCACCGAGCGAAGCAGGCCGGCGCCGATCCGGAACTGATCCTTACGAGCCGGAACGTCAACGAGTCGATGCCCGGTCACATCTCCGATCTCACGGTCAAGGCACTCAACGACGGACACAAGACTCTCTGTGAGAGTCGAATACTCGTGCTCGGGCTATCGTACAAGCCGGACGTCGGTGACATTCGGAGTTCGAAAGTCGCGAACGTGATCGACCAGCTTCAGCAGTTCGACATCGACGTCGTCGGCTACGATCCACACGCGGACGATGACGCCGTTGGCCGGGCCTTCGGAATCGACGTACAGGAGTCGCTGTCGTTCGCGGGCTTCGACGGGGTTCTGCTGGCGACTCCGCACACGGAGTTCGACGACCTCGACCTCGGAACCATGGCGACAGCACTCGACGATAACCCTGCGCTGATCGACGTTCCGGGTGCGTTCGAGGCCGACGATGCAATCAGCCAGGGATTCATCTACAGGAGAATATAATGTATCGCGGTCATACGGTCCGAGGCAGGACGCTACCGAATGAAAGGCACAGGTTCGAGTTCGCGTTCGCTACGAATGCCGATGTCAGTCTGACGGCGACGGAGATCGACGGCTCGAGAAACAGCACGGGAGAGGTGCGACGATAGATGCGCGTAATCGTAACGATTCAGCATCCTGCCCACGTCCACTTTTTCAAACACGCTATCGCGGAGCTCGAGTCGGACGGACACGACGTCTACGTTTTCGCTCGGGAGAACGAAGTCGTCAGGGACCTACTCGAACACTACGAGATCGATCACGAGATCCTGGCCGGCGAGTCGGACTCGCTGTTCTCGCTCGCGAGGGTACAGGCGACCTACGAGGCGCGGCTGCTGGCCCGAGCGCGAAAGATCAAACCGGACGTAATCACGGCCATCGGCGGCCCCGCCGCGACCCACGTCGCGAAACTCGTCGGCGCGAAAAGCGTCGTCTTCTACGACACCGAACACGCGACGCTGATCAAAATGCTCGCATACCCGTTCGCCGATATCATCTGCACCCCGGAGTGTTACGACGGCGATATCGGGTCGAAGAAGGTCGAGTATCCGGGCTATCACGAACTCGCCTACCTCCACCCCGACCGGTTCGACCCCGATCCGACAGTCCTCGAGGAAGCCGGACTGGAGCCCGACGACTCCTTCGTCGTGATGCGGTTGAGTAGCTGGGACTCCTCGCACGACATGGGGCAGGGCGGGTTCAACGATCCGATAGAGGCCGTCGAACGACTCGAGGACGCCGGTGCGACGGTGTTGATTACCTCGGAGGTTCCCCTTCCCGACGAACTCGAGTCCAACCGGATGACGACGTCGCCGGATCAGATCCACGACCTGCTCGCATACGCGGACTGTTTCGTCGGCGAGGGTGCAACGATGGCCGCCGAGGCCGCGATGCTCGGCACGCCGGCAGTCTACGTGAACTCGCTCTCGCTGGGCTACATGCAAGAGCTCGAGGACGAGTACGGACTCGTGTTCAACTTCAACGACGAGGACCGTCACGCTCGTTCGCTCGAGAAAGCGGTGTCGATCGTGGAAAACCGCGACGAAGAGACCTGGCGCCGTCGACGGGATCGATTGCTCGCCGACCGCGTCGACGTCACCGACGTCATCGTCCGGGAGCTCGAGACCGTCCTGAGGACGGACCCGGACCGATCGACGGTCGCCGCCAACGCCGACTGACACGATATGCACGTACTCCACCTCATCACTACCACGCGTTCGTTCTTCGAACAGCAGATCTCGGTCCTCGAAAACCGAGGGATCGACTGTACCGTCGTCGGCGTTCCGGGCGATTACACCGCCGAATCGCCGCGGACGCCGATCGACTACCTTCGGTTTCATCCGAAGGTGCTCTCCCACGTCTGGGCGGACGACTACGACCTCGTTCACGGACACTACGGTCTCGTCGCGCCGTTTGCACTCGCCCAGCCGACGCGTCCCGTGGTGATGAGTCTCTGGGGTACCGATCTGATGAGCGATATGGGCTGGCTCGAGACGATCAGCCGGTACGGCGCCCGGTTTGCCGACGCGACGATCGTTCCGAGCCCGGCGATGTCGCGCGAACTCGACGTCGACCACGTCGAAATTCCGTTCGGGATCGATACGGAACTGTTCAGACCGATCCCGCGCGAGGAGGCTCGCGAGCGCGTCGGCTGGGACGAAGACGAGCGAATCGCACTGTTTCCGTACGACCCGGACAGAAGCGAGAAGGACTATCCACGGGCCGAGCGTGTCGCCGACCGTGCCGACGCTGATCTCGAGGTGCGAACGATCGAGGGCGTTCCTTACGAGGAGATGCCCTACTACATGAACGCAAGCGACTTGCTTCTCGTGACCTCGAAGCGGGAGGCGGGGCCGATGGCAGTCAAGGAGGCCGCCGCCTGTAACGTTCCCGTCGTCTCGACCGACGTCGGCTTCGTCGACGAGACGATCGGGGGGCTCGAGAACTGCGTCGTCAGCGACGACGACCGCGAGCTCGCGGCGGGACTCGAATCGGTCCTCGCTGGCTCCGGACGCTCGAACGCCCGCGAGGCCATCGACGGATTGAGCCTCGAGTCGATGGGTGATCGCCTCGTCGAGTGTTATCGAGAGGTCCTCGAGGACCGGGGACGCGATGCGACGGAGTTATCCCTCGAACGAACGGACGATAGAGAGGAAACGTATCATGGCATCTAGAATGTCGCTGTCGAACGTGCGGCCGCTGCGACTCGACACGACGGCGGCGATCGCCGGCCTGATCGTCGCGCTGTTGCTGTTCCCGCTGCGGTTTTTTGCCTCCCAGATCTACATCAATACGATTCCGATCGTCGTCGGCCTCGGCTGTGCGCTGTATCTCCTCGCGGTCCACCAGAACGAAAGCGAGCGGACGCTGCCGACGCTGTCGACGCCGGCGGCGATGGCGCTTCCGAGTATCGTCACGGTCGGGATGGCGATGATGGTCCTCGTGACGGTTCTGCAGGGCGCACGGACGCCGCTG
Organism: Natrialbaceae archaeon; assembly: GCA_003559215.1. Lineage (GTDB taxonomy): Archaea > Halobacteriota > Halobacteria > Halobacteriales > Natrialbaceae > Natronococcus. The sequence goes on along the minus strand of PWMF01000180.1, from coordinate 48,870 downwards.
TTTTTCGTGATCTCGAGCGCCGTCGGGACGTTACTGTTCGGGCAGATACTGTTCACGAGCGACCGTGACTTCCATCGCGGAATCCTCCTGTTCCAGCTCGTGTTGTTTGCGTTCGTCTTCCGGTTTACCGCGCTGTACGCGACGCCGGGGTACATCGGGATCGACGTCTGGACGCACATGACGGAGCTCTCCCAGGCGATCTACACGGAACAGGCGCTCGGAGCGATCTCCTACGACAAACACTTCGGATCGCCGTTTTTCCACCTGTACGTCGTCGCGTCCTCGCTCGTCTACGACGTCTCGTTGCGGATGGGGTTGTACCTCTCGATAGGGATCGCGATGCCGCTTTCGATTCTAGTCGTTTACGCCGCAGCCAACCTCTTGGTTCCGGCGCGGTGGGCGACCTTTGCGACCGCAATGTTCTCGGTCGCCAGCTACACCGTTATGTGGGGAGTTCATCTCATCCCGACCAGCATGGGACTCATCTTTTTCCTCGCAATCGTGTACGCCCTGATCCGCGTGATGCGTATCGAGTACACCAGTCGCGATTTCGCGTTCCTCGTTTTCCTCTCGGTCGCGGTGATCTTGACACACCAGATATCGACGTTTATCGTACTGGTTCTCCTCGGCGCCGCGTTCCTGGCTCAGATCCTCTTTATGACTGGCCCGCTGGGGCTCACCAGACTCGATACGAGCATCTTCCGAACCAAGAAACCGGTCAACCTGATCGGACTTCTCGTGTTCAACTTCGGTCTCGCGATTTTCGTCTGGTCTCTGACACCGTACCGCGACGACTCGTTCCTGGGAACGGTCCTCGGCTGGTTCGGTGAAACACTCGAGGAAAGTGCCGGGTTCCTCGAACTCGCATCGCCGGGCGCAGCGGGTGACGAAGAGGCGGCAGTTCCCGACACGGGAACGACGGTGCTCGATCAGATCGTCCCCTACGTCAACGAACTCGGCTTTCTCGTGCTGTTCGGTCTCATGCTCGTGGGGAGTCTCTACATCGTCCATCGTCGACGCGCCGAGCAATCGGTGTTCACCCTGGTGCTCGGAAGCGGGATCATGCTCGTGTTCGTCCTTGGGCTTCCGATGTTCGGAATCCAGAACTTCGTTCCGACGCGGTGGTTTGCCTTCCTCTATGCGTTGATGGCGATCGTCGGCGCGATCGGGCTGCGGACGCTCAGTCGGAACCTCTCGCCCGCACCGGTCGTCGCTCTCCTGCTGGTGACCGTCCTGCTGTTCCCGGGTGGGATGATGCTTGCCGCCGAAAGCAACCCGGACAACCCGGTGTTCTCCGACCAGCACGAGCGGCTGGCCTACGATCAGTCCGAACTCGCGGCGGTAGACACGATCGGCGAGATGACCGGGTCCCCCGCAGGATCCGACATCCGTCCGGACCAACAGCTTCATACCGATCATCCCTATCAGACGGTGTTCGAGCGAACGGGGGCTTATCCGTCGACGACGTCGATAGTCCTTCCCGAGGATAGCTACGCGGAACACGACTACGTCGTCTACCGAACGACCCAGTCAGAGGACGCGACTTACTTCAGCAGCGCTGAGGACGGACCGGGGTACGCCGATAACCCGACCGAAGAGCGTATCTGCCGGACGACACAGTCGTCCGTGTACGATAATGGCGACGTACGCTTCTGTACCCCGTCGCCAGCGCAGGGGTAGTTTCTCACCGGTTCGTGACCGCACCAAACGCCGATCTCGCCGGAATCCGTCTTCGGTCGGCCGAAAGAAGTCTGTCGAGTACTATCGACACCGGCGGTCGAGATTCCCGGAGGGACTCGAGCGGAACGTCTTCTACAGCCGGCGTCATCGAGCGATGCTCAGAGCGCCGTAGCCAAACATGATCCGTGCTCCCGTCCGTGAGCGATAATAAAGAGTCATCCCCGCTCGAACGGCATTCGTAGCCTCGAGACTGCCACTGCCATTCGTTGGGCGTATCACTTCGATTCCGGCTCGATGGGGTAACGCTTCGCCGAACGGTAGAACGGCGCTCATGGTGCGGTGACGAGTCACCCCACTCGAAACCGGTTCGGTTGCTGCTCGAAGGAAGATTGCACCAAGGAAGGTCAGACGGGTGCCGAGTGGAGTCGGCACTGGGTTCGATGCCAACCGAGAGAGGCCCATCGTTCGGGCGCCGGAACTCGAGGACTCTGGGACGCTTTGGTTCGCCCTGTTTGTGCCCCTGCCGATCGCCGGAACGGAAGGTTCGATTCGCTGTCGAACGGGGGATGCGGAACAAACAGGCACTCGAGAGCGACGGCAGCCAACGGCCCGTACCGGAAGCGGGATCGGCCGACGAATCGCGATCGGAAAAGAGTGTAAGCGTAGCTTCGCAGTGTCGAGAGAACGGCGTTTGACTCCGCATCGCGATGGTGACGGCTGCAACCGATACCGAAAGGCTACACGAACGCCAGGCTATCAATCCTCTCCCGACCTCGTCGATACCGGAGTGTCGACTTACCTACTGCTGGGACGAGCGGACGGCAAGATCCGGCCACTGTAGTCTCCCCCTCGATGGTGGGATCGTTCCACGCAGTCCGTCTGGATAGGCTGTGGTGTCGGACTCGAGAACGCGAGTGCGGAGTTCGGACCGAGCGGCAGCAGCAGAAGCCGGTTTGCTGGCGGACCGGCGGTTCTGAGCGCTACGAAACCGTTACCGGAAGCTTGATCATTCGATAGGCGCTCTCCTCGTCCGGATCGTCCGGCGCCTCGCCCTCGTAGAGGAACAGGACCAGACGGACGTCGTCACCGGTCATTGTCGGTTCGAATGCGAGGGTTTGCTCGTGGGTCTCGCCGTGGGCGACGGTTACGGAGTCAGTCGTGAGAACGTCCTGATCGTTGACGGAGACGCTATCGTTGTCGTAGTTCACGTCCTGTAACGCGACTGCGGTCTCGTACGATCGTTCCTCGTGTTCCTCGTTGGCGATGTAGGCCGTCACCGACTCCGTCTCGCCCGCAGAGAGCGACTCGTCGTAGAGGTACTCGGTGTCACCGTCGACTTCCTCCGTCTCGAGATAGAACTCAGTGTAGCTGTCGTGGTCGGGTGGGCTCGCGACGGCGAACCCGGCGACAGCTGCCAGGACGAGCAACGCGGCGAGAAACATGACGTTGTATGGTCTGGCACTCGGATCCGATCGGCCGAACGAGTCACCGGCGTTCGAAAACAGCAGAGTCGAGCCCGACACCGAGGGTGTGTACCGGCGGTTCGGAGGACACCGATACCGCTGAACGATCCCCGCTAGCGAGAGGACGATCGTCACGAGAGCCGTTCCGGCGAGCACCGGAAGGATCGTGATCCCCCACGGCGTTACGGTCGCAACAAGCGCGACCGCCGGAACGATCGCAGTACTCGCTACGATCGAGAGGACGAATCGTTCGATCGGTTGGAGTCCACCGCTGTTCAGCGTGGACCGGTTCGACCCCTGAGTCTCGTCGTCGAACGCCCGGTACTCCGCTTCCGATGTGTCCGGGTACAGGACGGCGATGAAGGCATAGCCGGGAAGAAAAAGCAACAGCGGAATCCCCAGAAGAACGCGAACCGCCCCCGACACCGGTGTAAACAGACCGAACGTAACGAAACCGGTTGCTGCGATAACGAGCGCAAGATCGAAAAACCACCAGTCGGAGTCACTCATTACAGGCTGTGTGGCCCTCGAGCGTTTAGTTATCGGTCATATAAGCGGCGACCGTGGGGGTTGAGTCGGTGCCGGCAACCGAACCTAGTACGTCGACTAACACGACTCACCTTTCTTTCCAGCATAAATCTAATCACCAAAATGAAATTCGTATCTACACCAGCCCTGTTCCGAAAATCGCGATCGGACGGGGCGAGTCGAGCGTATCTGTTTATAATCGTTCCGGATGTGATTTTTTATAGCCCGATTATGCAGAAACAACGCTCCTCAGGGCCTGTACACACACAGTGCACGATATGAAACAGTCTGAACGGGTAGGTTAGTACGGATTTCGATGAAGTAAAACCGTTCATCTATGGACGATTTTCATCCTTTAATACTGGTCCACGAGTCGGACTGATCAACGCGATGAGTTCGACAGAGACCGTTACAGAGGAACGAAGCCGGGGTGAGGACCGGGAAGCGGATATCGTCTCCGACGATGAAGAGCTTCCGGTTGACGAGATTTTCCATATTCTTCAGAACGAGCGCCGACGGATGGTTCTCGAGTATCTGCAAGAGACGGATGGCTCCGTACGGATGCGTGACGTGGCTGAACAGGTCGCCGCCTGGGAGAACGGAACGACAGTCGAGGAACTAACCTCGGATCAGCGCCAGCGCGTATACATCCCGCTGTACCAGTCACACCTTCCGAAACTGGACAAGGCTGGTATTATCGACTACCAACAGAACCGTGGCGTCGTTGAACGACAGCCGCTCGCTCGCCAGCTCGATTACTATCTCAACGCGGATTCGAACACGAACGCGGCCGCCGCCACCGGAAACGAGGGAGGTACTGACTGGGACGATTACTACATCGGTGCCGCCGGTGCGGGTGCGGTCTTGCTTCTGGGGGCAATCTTCGAACTGCCACTGCTGTCGATCATCACGGGTATCGGACTGAGTGCGCTGATCTTGCTGATGTTTACGACGCTGACGATCGGTCAGTACGTCAGGTAGGCTTCCCGTCGGTGCTACCGATAGATCGTAGCCACGGCCCCGAGACAGGCAGCCAGTAGACCGACGAGTGAAACGGCTGCCGTGATCTCGAAGACGATCGGCGAAACGAGCAGCGCCAGCGAGGCTGCAAACACGAACGCGGTCGGATAGGGCCACCGACCGGTGGAGTGGGTGTCGGCGAGCCTAACGGTTCCACGTTCGGGACGGTACTCGACCACCCCCGAGGCGTCGAGTGCAGGCAAATCGGTCTGTGAGAGGCGCTCGTGAACGTCGCCCCAGGCTTCGACATCGTCGGTCCCACTGGCATCGTAAAGCTGATCCGCGATCTCGTCGATCGTCACGGGTTCGTCGCGTGATTCGAGCAGAGAAACGACGTTCCATTCGAGTTCGGCCGGCGCTCCGGTTGTCGCCGTATCGGTTTCACGGTCGTCAGACACGATCGACGACTCGTTGTATTCGAATACTCTAACAGACGTCGACGCTTGAACGGTGGACTCGTCGCCACTCGAGTCCGAAGAGGAGTTCTTTCGAAACGGCGTCAGACGCATATTGTCAATCACACACGTCTGGTACTATAAATATGCTCTCGATAGCATGCGATAAATCTGTTGCGGCCGTTTGTTCACACGTTCAAACCGAGGATAAACATTTTACAGAGTGAGAAAAACCCCTATTACGAGCAGAACTATTGGGCGAGAGACGGGTTCTGGTCGATCCATCGCAGGTGCTGCTCTGCGCTACCGTTCCAGCTTTCGACCCAGCCAAGAAAGTCGTTGAGACGAAGCTTGTGTCTGGCGGGCAGGTCGTGGACCTGCTCGAGCTCCGGCAGCAGCCGTTGATCGAAGTTGTACCTGGTAAAGAGCTGTTTTCGGTCCGGCCAGGGCGATTCGAAGGACTCGAAAAACGGCGCCTTGCGGCGAACGAACCGTTCCATCTCGTTGAACAGCGTGACATTGTGCGGCCGGTCCGGCGGTCGGTGGCGAAGCATCTCCGGGTCGATCTGTTTACAGGCTTCGAGGAACGTGTCCGTAGATCGTTCCGCCGGTGGTGCGTGGAGATGCCAGTCAAGTAGTTCCGTATCCGCAGCCAAAAACGACGCAAAAAAGTTGTCGGCAAGCTGGGTGTGAAACGGCATCGACGGCTGGTTGGCGATTCCACAGCAGTTGAGCGCGTTCTGGATCGAATCGGAGCGATCGAGTACCGATTCGAATTCCGTTCGGACGGCCTGTCTGACGAACGATTCGGGATCAACGCCGAAAGCGGTCCGTTCGGCCAGTTCCTGGCTCGTCGACCGGCTGTAGCCGAACCGCGAGAGAAGAACGTCGATCGGGTCGGGGTCGGGATCGAGCCGTTCGAACGGAACCCGTTTGCCGAACACCTCGAGGTCGACATGGGCGGTAAAATGACCGCGGAAGAACGTATCGCATAGCAGGCCGTGATAGATCGTATCGACGTCGATTTCGTCGGAATATCCTGCGTGGTGGATGTGTAGTGACTCCTTGATCCCCTGCGAATACTGTACTTTCGATCTGTCGGCGTAGAGGTAGCGCTCGTCGGGTCCAAACGCGGTGTGATCGGCGCCATACTGTGCTGCGAGGCGCTTCGCGCCGACGACCTCCTGAGCCGTGGAGTTACCGACCGTATAGCAGTGTTCGAGGTCCGGGAGTTGGGCGAGCAGCGTTCGGGAATCGTACCCTGCAGAGAGAAGCAGGCCCTTTCGTCCAGGGAGGATCGACCGCCGGTCGATCGCTCGCTCGAGCCGGTTCGCAAGCGTTCCGGCGTAGTCGAACTCTCTGGTGTCGTAGACGAATCGTTCGAGGTCGGTAACCGATGACGCTCGTAGCTGACTGTCGATCGGAAGTCGAGAGAGCTGTTCGAGGCTCGTCTTCTCCCCGAGCGTAACGCCCAGATGGAGAAACTCGAGGATGCCGTCCCGGCGGAACGAGGGGTTGGGAATCGTTTTCGCGACCGTCGCGGAGTCGGTACCGAACACGCGAACTCCCGGAGCGTCCGTGTAGAAGCACTCTCGTGAACGGATCGAGTCGGTCGCGACAAACGTCTCGTCCGGTGTATCGAGGACCGCAAGATAGGAACCGTTGAGTCCGGCCAGCGCCTCGGAACCGTCGCGTTCGTAGGCGTCGAGGAACCAGCGGGCAGCGTTCGTTTCCTGACCCGGAACGTAGACCTCTCCCCAGATAGCACAGAACCCGGTTTCACCCTCGTAACTCGCGCTCCAACCGGGGGTTCCGAGCCCGAAATCTCTAATCCCGACGGTTATCGACGGTCCGACGAGTACATCGTCGAACTCGTCCATCGACCGAAACCGGGTAAACGCTTCTGTACCGCCAAATACGCCGAAGAGTTCCGTATTCATCTCGAGACCACCTCACTGCGTGACTGTGGCGTGGATCCGTGACCGGTAACGCTGGTTGTGACCGGAAGGGCTACCACGCACACGTCGAACTACAATACACTGGGGGCGAGCCATCATTAACTATAGTTCCACTAAGCGGATCACAAAGTGAATCAGGTGTGTGCCACCAATAAACAGTCCTCCACTGAGCCGTCATCGGGTCGTTTGGGAGCTCTATCAGCAGTATTCTCCGGAGCTAACTCTCATATAAGATCCTCAACCGAAGGATTTCGAAGGCCTATTGGCTCCATAATAATACCATTGCTGTCGCTAGCCCGAGTCAGCAATGACTCCACGACGGAACACCCGACGACGGTTCCTCGCAGCATCCAGTGCGACGGCCTTCGCGGCGGCCATGGCCGGCTGTACCGACTTCCTCTCGGACGAGGATGACGACGACGACGACGGTAACGGTGACGACGACGGTAACGGTGACGACGACGGTAACGGTGACGACGACGGTAACGGCGAGAACGGCGACGAGTATGACTCGCCCGAGCTCCAGGTCGAAACCGAGTACAACAGCCGCGAGGAGTTCAGACAGCCCGGAGACCAGCTCAACGACTTCGAGACCGACGACGACTGGTCGGTCCTCGAGGGAGAAGCCGAGATGGACGACGAGTTCTCCTTCGACGGCGAGCAGAGTATCCACCTCATGGCCGAGGACGAAGACAACGCCGCGGTCGCGACGGAGCTAGACGAGGCGACCGATATGGAGGATCTCGACCTCTCGGTGGCCGTCCAGACGACCACCCCGCACAACATCGCCCTCGAGATCCAGCTCCGGGACATCTACGGCGGGTACGCGAGCTACATGCTTCCGTCGATCTCCTACGGTGACGAGAACCCCGGTTGGTTCCGGATGTGCCCCGGCTTCGCCGACGAAAGTACGACGCCGGTCGAACAGGACGCGGTCGACGAGATCCGACTCGTCGTCCACAACACCGGCGACGAAGCCGAGGTGTGGTTCGACGACCTGCGCACCCACGAGAAGGCCGACGAGGGATACGTCATCCTCTGCTGGGACGACGGGTTTGACGACTTCTACGAGCCGGCCGGCGAGCTACACGACGAGTACGACGTCAACGCCGTGCAGGCGGCCGTCCGTCAGTGGACCAGAGACCAGCGCGACGGTATCATGACGATCGACCAGCTCCTCGAGCGCCAGGAAGCCGGCGATCAGATCGTCGCCCACGGGACGCACACGCAGCTTACGGACCTCAGCGAGGAAGAAGTCGACGACGCCTTGAACACGGACAAGAACTGGGCCGTCAACAACGAACTCGAGGGCGGTCACTACATCGTCTTCCCACACAACGACTTCGACCAGCAGGTGCTCGATGTCGCCTCGAACTACTACTACGCCGGCGGGTTCAACCAGGCCGGCAGCCCGAACCTCACGGGTGTCCACGGCTTTGACCCGCTGGTGATACCCCGGACGATCGGTCACGACCTCGACATCGCGATGCAGTGTGTCGACGCCGCGGCCGAACACAACCAGTGTACGGTCCTGAACTTCCACGATTTCGATCTGGATAACACGATGGACGTCGACGACTACGAGGATCTGCTCGAGTACATCAACGAGTCCGACGTCGAGGTCATCGACTTCGACGACCTCTGGACGATGCGTCGGAACGGACACTAATCGGCGAGGCGGCGGTTGCGGTCTCTCTTCTCTGCGGGTTTCTCGACGCCGAGAGCGTACTGTAGCTGATGCGTACCGAGTGAACGACAAGACCGGAGCCGGCGACCACGCCGAGGATACGACGGAGCACCGGATCGGCTACGTTCTCTCGAGACCGATCTCTCTCGTGCGGTTCGGTCGACGTCGGTCGTCACCCTGCGCGTGACCGGGAGTCGTCGGTGGCCGTAACCGGGACGACCGTCTACCCGAATCACCAAGTCTCGCGAGCGAGCGGATCGGTCGGAGTGATTTCCGTCTCGAGCAGGTCGTCAAGAACAGGGGAGCCGTAAGGCTGTCCAGTCGGTTTCGTCGAAACGACGGGGGATCCCCGCTCAGGAACGGAGTCCGATCCACCCACCGATCAGGGCGACGAGGAGAACGAAACCGGTAGCGAGAAACGGGGCGGGACGTCGCCGGGCTCCGGATGCGGCCGACCAGAGGACGCCCGGGAGATGGCGAAGTTCGGGGCCGGCGCGAAGGAGGTGCCAGCAGCCGCGAACCGGACGGCCCTCACTGAAGTAGCTCTTCGCCAGCACCAGGTCGTGGCTCGAGCGGATCTCGTACCCCTCGTCTTCGAACCGGTCGACCTCATCGGCGTACAGCGAGAGGTATTGTTCGTCGGCTCGTCTGATCGTATCCGCCGGTGGCGTCCCTGTCTCCTCGCGAACCACGAGCGGTTCGTCGACGAACGCGAGCTTTCCGACCTCGAGGATCCGCAGGACGAACTCGGGATCCTGGAACCGATCAAGGGTCTCGTCGAATCCGCCGACCTCCCTCGCGACGTCGGTTCGAACGATCAGCGTGGAGCCGGCACCCGTGTGAACGTTGTCGGCGAGGATCTCACCGACGAGTTCTTCCCCACCCTCCATTCTGGGCTGATCATCCGCACGAGAGAGGACGCTCGCGGCCAGGCCGCGAAGTCGGTCGGAAGCGCTGGTGAGTTCGAACGCGAACCCGCAGTAGGCCGCGACCCACTCCTCCGAGCGGTTCTCGAGAACCTCGAGCTGGGCCTCGAGTTTCTCCGGGACCCACTCGTCGTCGGAGTCGAGGAAGGCGGCGTACTTTCCTCGGGCGTGTTCGATGCCCGTGTTCCGCGCAACGTTTGCCCCCTGGTTCGTCTCGTGATAGATCGGCCGCACCCGGTCGTCGTCGTAGGATTCGAGAACCGCAGCGGTGTCGTCGGTCGAGCCGTCGTCGACCACGAGCACCTCGAGGTCGTCGTGTGTCTGCTCGAGAACGCTGTCAATCGCTCTCGAGACCGTCTCCGCCCGGTTGTACGTCGGAATGATGACGCTAACCAGTGCCATTTCGTTCGACACGGGCCTACCGGCGCTTTATTATCGATGGACTAACCGCGTTTTGGCCGAATCGAGACGGATCGAGAGCCCGATTTTGCTTGGACGCTTAGCCGAACCGATCCGCACGGCCGACGGAAGCGCTCAACCGAAGACCGGTACCCCGGTGTCCGGCCCGAACATCGCGAGGAGGACACCAGACAGCAGAAGCGTCATGCCGGCCAGAAACAACATGCTCTGGAACCAGCCCACGACGGTAAGATCACCGTTGACACCCTCGAGCCGTCCGCGGATCGGCTCGGCCTGGGGACCGATCGGTGCCGGAAACTCGGCGAGAACCTCGAACGGCTCCGCGGGTTCCATCGCACCAGTGAGGACGGCGAACACGAGATAGACGAGGAGTCCGAACGGCGGAACGAGAAGCAGCGCCAACCACGGATTCGCGACGACCGTCGCGAGGGCAAAGATCGGCACTGCGGCGAGTGCCGTCGTCGCCGTTACTCGACCGAATCGCGCGTCGGCGAGCGGGTCGAAACCGATTCGCTGTGCCGAGAACCAGTGAAAGACGAACATCGATCCGTAACTGATCGTAGTCGCGACCGCTGCGCCGTGCATTCCGTAACCCGGGATCAGCAGGTAGTTGAGCACGACGTTGATCCCCGCGGCGCCCGCGGTCGCAAGAACCGGATATCGAAGCGCACCCTCGACTTGTGAGATCGCGAGGACAGGTCGGGCGAGAGCGAATCCGAGCACGCCGGGCAACAGCAACAGCAGCGGTTCGATCGCTGGCGTGGCGTCGGGACCGAAGTAGATCGGAACCACGACGTCGGCAAGCGCCGCGATTCCGACCGCTATAATTGCAGTCAGCAAGAGCGTATAGCGGGTCGTCTTCGACGCGAGAGCGGTGATCTCGTCGAGCCGGTTTCGGGACCAGAGCTCGGACGTTGAGCGGACGTACCCGATCTGGAGGGCAATCGGGACGAACCAGATGAACTCCGCCAGGAGCAGCGCCGCTCGATAGTTGCCTACCGCTGCGCTCTCGTGGAACTGCTGGAGCACAATGATATCGATGTGGTAGAGCGAGGCGAGCAGAAAGAGGAGCACGACGGTCATCGAGTTGAACGTCAGCATCTTCTTCCGCGGAAACTCCCGTGGCGGGATCCGAAATACGCTCGAGAGCGATACGCGGCGATGGATCAGCGTCAGCCCGACGACGCCGCAAACGAGGCTCGCGACCGCATGTCCAGCCAGGGCACCCGGAACGCCGAAGCCGAAATAAACGAGCGGGATCGAGACGGCGACGAACGCGACCTTGTCGAGCGCGTCGAGGAGTCCGGAGTGCCGCTTGAGTCCAAATCCTAGGAGCGCCTTTCGAGAGTACGTCTGGAACTGGACGGAGATACCCAGCAGCGCCAGCCCGTAGAAGTAGATCGTATACTCCTCCCCGAACAACGCCGCGACGAACCCGTTTCGAGAGCCCAAAAATAAGACGAAGGCGCCCGTGAACGTAAACAGCACTGCGAGTCGGAAGTAGTAGCCGACCACGTGTGGCTCCCAGTTGGCCGTCGACCGATCCTCGGCCAGAAACGTTCGGACGCCGTCGGCGATCCCGGAACTGACGAAGATCATGTAGATCGCAAACACCGACAGCAGAAACGTGTAGTCGCCGAACCCGGCCGGTCCGAGCAACCGGAACAGAACCGGTATCGAGACGAACCCCACGAGGAGAGCGACTCCGTTGGCGGTACCGATCGAGAGTGAACCAACAGAGTGGTTTCGGTTCACAGGCACCCCCGGGAGCAACGCCGTCGAGTGGCTCCCACAGCTAGTAGTAGTCCGGTGACACCCACAGTGTTCGAAGCTCTGGGTCGGGATGGCCTTATTATAACCGCATTAAGATCAGGTCAGATACCGTACGAGAACGACTGGTAGCGGGCTCGAGCAGTGTCAGCTCCCCTCACGCTGTCGGAACGTCTCGAGCGAACTCCACTGAGCGAGCAGACACTACAGTTAACCGAGGAATAAATAGGTGACTGGAACTATCAAGTCGTATTGATGAACGAGAAGGCGACACGTCGGGTACTCCTCGGCACCATCGGTGCAGGCACGCTCGGAGCGACCGCAGGCTGTCTCGACAGCCTCGGCGGAGACGAAGACGACGAACAGAACGAGGACGATGGGAGCGATTCGAACGGCGACGACGCGGATCAGTCCGACGAGAACGGTGAGGCAGACGAGGAACAGGAAGAAACCGAGGACGTCCCGGATATCGAGGGCGGAGCCGTGGTGTTTACGTACGACGACGGGCCGATGGAGGACTACGAGCAGGCGTTCCCGGTTCACCAGGAGTTCGACGCTCCCGCGAGCACGGGCATCGTCACCGAGTGGGTCGGACGCGAGGACTTCAACGACAACGACTGGATGGACGTCGAACACCTCGAGGAGCTCGCCGAGGCCGGCTGGGAAATCAACTCCCACACGACCGCACATACCGCGCTGGGCGAGTTCGAACTCGTCGAAGACGTCAAACCTGACGACACGCGCGTCTACCCGGAGGAGCGAAACCACGGCTTCCACCAGGGGTACGAGATCGAGATCACCGATGGAGGGAATTCGGTCGTTCGAACCGTCGTCGACTCCGGCAACGACGAGATCGGCGGCTACCTGGAGTTCGACGAGCCGATCGGCGAGTCCTTCGCCGCCGGCGAAACCGTCGAGCGCTACCCCGAAGAACTCATGCACGAGTTCCTCGGCGATTCGAAGGCCCAGCTCGAGGAGTGGGGATTCGAGGTCGACACCCTACTGGCGCCGTACGACGTCTGTGATGAGTGGACGATCGAGTTCGCCAGCGAGTACTACGACGGCATCGCGAACGTCAACCCCGGTTCGATGCTCAACGACCGCGACGAGTTCGATCCGTTCGACACACACCGCGATTACTTTATCGAGTTCACCGATCCCCTCGATATCCAAGAGCAACTCGACGAGGTCGCCGCGCAGAATGCTATCGGCATCGTCGGTGCGCACACGTTCAAAGACGAGGTCGACGAGGACGGGATCCGGGAGATGCTCGAGTGGATCGAAGAACGGGATCTAACGGTCGTCACGCTCACGGATGCGATCACGGCTGCGGCGTCCGAGTCGGTTTAACGGTTTCGGGCGAGATTCCTCGTCTTGGACGTCTACCGTTCGCCCGGACCTCACTCCGTCGTCGGGTCGGTTGACTCCGAGCGTCGAACCGGCTGCGTTCGATGAAAGGCGGATATCGGGGCTGCCGTCGCTCGACTCGAGTTCGGCGTTCCGGGACGTGGTGTCGGTCCCGCGATCGGTGAATCGGTCGCCGTTCAGTTCATGTAGCCGAGATCCGCCAGTCGGTCCGTCACTTCCTCGTCGACCTCGGACTGATTCGGTTCCGCCTCGCCGTCGTAGGCAGGGTACGACGTCGGCTCGGTTGGTTCGACAACCGGAATCACGCTCCCGTCCATCCGGTCGCTGTAGGGTAGGCCGAACGAGGCCATGATCGTCGGCGCGACGTCAAACAGGTGGGCGCGCTCGAGCGAGTCGTCCTCGTCGACACCTTCGCCCGCAGCCGCGAACACCCCGTCGAGCTTGTGGTTCCAGGGCTCGGCCGGGCCGAAGTAGCCCTCGCCGATCTGCTCGGAGATGGCGTGGTTGAACTCGGTGGGGACGGTCACGATGTCGACGGCGTCCTCGGCGTACTCGCCGTGAAAGTACCGCTCTCGCGGCGCGACGGTCTCGAAGATCGGGTCACCGTCGGGCGTCTCGACGTCCTCGAGTTCGCGGATGAGGTCTTCGCGGACCTCCTCGTAGTCGTCCTGCGAGACGACCCCCTCGGGGTCGCGACCCTCGAGGTTGATTCGGACGCCGAGTTCGGTGCGGGCTCGAACGTAGGCCTGGGAGTTCTCGAAGTCGACCTGCTCGTTTGCGGTCCGTGCGACTCCCCCCGGGGCGAACTTCTTGACGGTCTCGGCCAGGCCGACGCGTTCCAGGGCCGCGCCGACGTCCCGTGCCGTGATCCCGAACCGCTCGGCGGCGACCGCCGCGGCGCGCTCGGTGAAGGTCGGCTCCCAGGTCTCTGACTCCTCGCCCTCCCGGAGCTTGCGACGCATCGGCGTCCAGGACGGCATCCCCTTCCCGCTCGTCGTCGTCTCGACGTAGCCGCGGTCTTGGAGGAACTCGTTGACGCGGAACTCGTAGCCGTCGTACTCGCCCATTCCGTGGTCGCTGGCGACGAAAACGTGGTCGGGATCGAACCGCTCCAAAATCGCGGCGATCTCCTTGTCGGTCGTCTCGTACACCGACTGGACCTTCTCCTCGTCCCCGAAAAACTCGTGGAAGACTGTGTCCGTCTTCTGGAACTGGACGAACCCGAAGTCCGGATCGTACTCATCGGCGAGGTACCGAAACGCCGCGCCGCGCATCCGGATCAGGTTTCGGTACTCCGTCATTTTCTCGGAGTCGGGAAGCGCGTCGTCGTCCCGAGAGTACGACGGGTAGACTCGGTAATCGCCGATCGCCTCGCGGACTTCCTCGAGAAGTCCGTCGGGGTGGCAGTCCGGATCCTCCGGACCGATAAACCCGGGGAGCAGGGCGCCGTCGAACTCCTCGGGCGGATGGGTGATCGGCGCGTTGACGACGACGCTCGAGTAGCCGTGGCGGTCGAGCAACGACCAGACGGTGTGTTCGTTGACGTCGTCGGTGTTGGTAACGTGCCAGTCGTAGCCGTCGTAGCCGACGAAGCCGAACGCGCCGTGCTTGCCCGGGTTCACACCCGTGTACATCGATGGCCAGGCGCTCGGCGTCCACGGAGGAATCTGGGACTCGAGGGGTGCGCTCACTCCATCTGTGCAGAGCCGATGGATCGTCGGGATCTCCTCCTCGGCGTCGAGATCGTCGAAGACCGAAAGACTGCCCGCGTCGATCCCGATCAAGAGCGTGTTCATGCCGGTAAATTCGTCGTCCGATACCGCTTCGTCGTCCTGAGACGGCGCGCTCCGTTCCATGTTCTAATGTCGGTGTGTTCGTTCACAGTAGATCGACGGCGTTCCGAACCAACCGTTTCGGTTCGAGACGTGGACCCGGAGCACCTTATTATCTCCTGGTTAACAGCGTCGCGTCAGTCGAAATTCGTGTTTGAAATACAGTATTTATTTTAGATTTGTTTATCAGTCAAACTTTTCTAACAACCTGTTATAGAAGTCGTCCTCTCGGGCCGCAACCGACTCGAGTTCGGACTCGTCGGCGAGTTTCTCGACGATCAGCTCCGGCGTCGAACGGGCTAATCGATCCTTGACCGGGGTGCGATTTACCTCGAGTTCGCCGTCGACCAGTCCGACCGCCTCGATGCCGTCGACGGTCACGTCGAAACCGGCCATCTCCCTGATCTCGCCCGCGAGGTGGGAGACGAACACCGCGGTCGCCCCGTTTTCGGCGAGCGCCTCGAGGATGCCGGCAATGATCTTCGCGCTGGCGCCGGGTTCGGTGATGCTCTCGAGTTCGTCGACGAGCACGAGCGACCCCTCGCCGCTCTGGGCCAGTTCCGCGAACTCCCGGACCGTCGACTCGAACGCGCCGGCGTCGAGAGTCCCCTGGGTCTTGGCGTGATAGTGGAGATCGTCGAACCGCTGAACGCGGGCGCTCTCCGCGGGGACCGGAAGCCCCATGTGTGCGAGCACGACGACGCTCGCCACGAGGTCGAGCGTCGACGTCTTCCCCCCGCTGTTGACGCCCGACAACAGGGCCACGCCGGAAACCTCGTAGTCGACGGGGTCGATCGCCTCGACGGGCTCCTCGAGCAGCGGAGAGCGTCCCCCTTCGATGGCGAACCCGACTTCCTCGTCGACGACCGCCGGCATCGTACACTCGAACTCGCGGGCGAAACGGGCGATCGCGAGCTCGACGTCGAGCTCGAGCGCGTCGCGGACGAGCCGGCGAGCCCCCTCGCGCTGATCGGCGAGGTCGGCCGCAAGCTCCCGTTTGAGCCGGTTCGCTCGTCGTTCCTTGGCCGCCGTCAGCTCGGTTCGAAGCCGGCCGAGCGCATCCTCGTCGCGTTCGACCGGAAACGTCGGTTCGTCGGTGAAGAGCCGGCGGGCCAGTTCGGCCTCTCCGGACTCGAGGGCGAGCGCGTCAATCACGTGGTCGCGAGCGGCCTCGACGGCCGCGGTGTGTTCGTCCGCCAGCTCCCGTGACAAAAGCGAGTCGACGCCCGCCCCGCGTTCGACCAGCGAGAGCAGGTCCGACCCCTCGATGGTGACGTCCTGTTCGCGGATCGCCTCCCGCAGGTGGTCGTTCGCGACGTTTTCGGCCGTCCCCGCCGCGGCGTCGACGTCGGCGGCGGCCGCGGTCAGTCTGTCGAGTTCCGCATCGCCCGCGACTGTTCCGTCCTCGTCGAGTCGGGAGAGCCCCTCCTCGAGCGCGTCGAGATCGCAGTTCGAATCGAGGTCGGCGGTGCGGTCGACCTCGATGGCGGCCCGGAGCCGGTTCCGATTGCGCGCGAAGAACGCCAGCGACCGTTCGGGAACGATTTCGGCGGGGTTCTCCAGCGCGTTCGGTTCGACCCGGACGTCTCCCTCGACGGCGATACCGGCGAAGGACTCGTCGATCGCGATCACCGTCGCGTACCCTCGAGCGAGTTCGGCCAGACCCTGTGCGTCCTCGACGATCTCGATCGGAAGTTCCGGAATCGCCTCCTGAGCCTCGGCGTATCGCTCCGCGTCGGTCGTCGCCAGACAGCGCTCGCGAACCCTGACGTCACCCGGCTCGCGAAGCGGTTCGACGCCCTCGAGCGCCTCGAGCACCTCGGGGTCGGGGTCGCGCTCGATCGCCCCCTCAGCGAAAGCCTGGACCTCCTCGATGCGCGAGCGCCGCGAGCTCGGATACAGCGTCTCGAGGCGCTGGGCCGCGTAGTCGGTGACGGTCCGCTCCTTGAGCAGCCCGAGCACGTTCCGGTAGACCTCGCGGGCCCGGTCGGTCGCGAGGAACGCGCCCGGGTCGTCGTGCTCGTGGCGAATCGCCCCGCGCGCGATGCGGGCGGCCCGACCCTGCGAGATGCCGGGTGCCGCCGCGATCGCCGCGACGTCGCCCGTCCGCAGCGCTCGCTCGGGATCGTCGAGGGCCGACAGCGACCGGGCGGTCTTCTCGCCGACGCCCGGAATCGACTCGAGGTCCATCGTTCTCGAGCGGCGTATCAGAGCGAAGCGAGAAAAAGCTCCCGTCCGCGTTCCGATCGGGTCGGTAGCGGCGATTCGGGGGCAGCGGTGTCGTCACTCGGTTAATCAAAACTCGAGGGGCCGTGAAAATGTGGGGGCATAAACAGCTCTCGGCCCGAAGTACGGTCATAATGAAGGAGAGCTACGACAGGGTATTCGATGCGCTAGCGAGCGAACAGCGGCGGCGGATCCTGTTCGCGCTCCTGAACGAACCGCTTCCGCTCGAGGTCGACGGCGGTTCGCTGACGGGAGAACGGGAGCTCTCGGACGCCGTTCGTCTCGAGCAACGTCACATCCACCTCCCGAAGCTGTCGGATTACGGGTTTGTTCGATGGAATCCGGAAAGGGACGTCGTCGAGGTGGGTCCGCAGTTCGAAGAGATCGAGCCCGTCCTCGAGTCGCTCACCGACCACCAGCCGTGGCTCGCCGTCGATCGACGCCGATAGACGGAGTCACCAAGTGTCCCGATTTCCTCACAGCGACGATGGCGACTAACGTCCACCACCGCCACGTCGACGAACCGGTCGACGTCCTTTTGATCGACGACAACCCCGGTGACGTCCGGTTGATCCAGGAGGCGTTCAAAACCGCGCGGACCACCGTCGAAACGCAACTCCACGCCGTCAACACGGGAGATGACGCGCTGGCGGTCCTCGCTCGAACGGACGGGGCGGGAATCCCGCCACCCGATCTCGTCCTGCTGGATCTGAACCTTCCCGGCCGCGACGGTTGCGAGGTTCTCGAGCGGATCAAAAACGACCGGCAGCTGCGGCGACTGCCGGTGTTGATGCTAACGAGTTCGGCCGACGAGGACGACGTCTCGAGGTGTTACGGAGCGAACGCCAACGCCTACCTGACGAAACCCGTCGATCCGGACGAGTTCGTCTCGACCGTCGAGGCGATCGACCGGTTCTGGTTCGGACGGACGCGATTTCCGCCGGAACAGTGAGCCGACCACTTTTGCCGTCGCTATCGGATCGGTAGGGACCACTTCGTTTCGCGAGGAACGTATCGGCGAGCCACCGTCGTGGTTGGGCCAGAACGGTGACTCGCCACTCACCTCTTTCGAGCGTGCACTCAAGTAGCTTGTGTGATTATCCGGGTGAAAGGGGTGAAGAACCGGACGTCGTCGGAACGGTACCGAACCTGAATTCTTTTCCATCCGTGCGCCGTACAGAGGATGTTCGGATATCCGAATTCGTGGTTGGGCCATGACTCAGGACGAAACAACGGACGAAGCGATTAGCCTGTTGCAGGACCTCGGGCTACAGGAGTACGAAGCGCGCTGCTTTATGGCGTTGAACAAACTTCCCACCGGGACGGCGAAGGAGATCCACGAGATCTCCGGGGTCCCGCGAACGAGGGTGTACGACGCGATTCGCGTCCTCGAGTCACAGGGGCTGGTCGAAGTACAACACTCGAGCCCGCAGGTCTACCGCGCCGTCGGAACCGACGAGGCGACGCGGATCCTCCGACAGCGGTACAACGATCGGGTCGACACGCTCGAAACCCACCTGCAAAACACGAAGACCGAGAAGCTCGAGGACGACGGCTCCGTCCAGGAGGTGTGGTCGCTGACGGGTCACGACGCGATCGAGTCCCGGACGCTCGAGCTGATCGGCGAGGCCGACTCCGAGATCGCGCTCCTCGTCGTCGACGAGGACATCCTCTCCGAGTCGCTGTTCGACGCCCTTGAGGCGGCGACCGATCGCGAGCTTTCAGTCGTCCTCGGAGGGCAGAGCGACTCGGTCACGCGGTCGCTCGAGCGGACGGTTCCGAAGAGCCGCGTGTTCCAAACGGGACTCGACTGGCTCACCGGAAGGGAAAGCGACGACGAGGTCGCGATCAGTCGAATCCTTCTCGTCGATCGGGAGACGCTCCTGATCGGATCGTACTATCCGGAGTCGGAGGCCGACGAGCCTGCGGAGCAGGCGGTCTTTGCCAGAGGATTACAGAACGGCGTCGTGGTGCTCCTTCGACGGCTGCTGACAGCGGGATTGCCCTCCGTCAAGGATCCCGGCCAGTAGCGTCCGGCGCAGGACACTTGAGGACTTGCGCGCTCCGGGACGGTCGTTATCCGGCCAAGGCTGTAAAAAAAGGTATGGTACTCAAGAGGCTTCTCGGTTCGACGGCGTCGCGATCGCTCGTCGTCGTTTCGATACTCAAAAGCGTCAAACGAGCGGTCGACCGCGGGAACTACGTCCGCGCCGGCCTGATGCTCGGCGTCGCGGTGCTGGCCTGGAAGTGGGTCGTCATCGGCATGATCGCACAGGGAATCGTCGGCCTGCTTCGGAAGGACGACCCTGGGGACGCCTCGGCGTCGAAACCCGCGTAACCAGGACTACTCGTCGAAGTCGGCCCCCTCGATGTTGTCGTTTGCCAGTTCGTCGACAAGGTCCTCGACGTCGGACTGCAGCTTGTCGTCGAGCTCCTCGACCGCACCGGACCCGTGACCGCCGCTTTTTGCCGTCTGTAGGGCGTTCTTGTTTAGCTCGCCGCTCGATTCGACGACGGGCAGTTTCAGATCCGTAAAATTCTCCGGCGGGAATCCTGACACCGAGAGGACGAAGTGATCGTCGACCTTGCTCAGCTCGTCGGTAGAGAAGTGCTCGAGTTGCGGATCGTCTCACTCGTCGGTCGTCGGTCCCGAGAACTCGGGTTCGTGCATCTCGTAGTCGATCACGCGGGGGTTCATAAGACCTCGAGCCATCGTCCTCACGCCTGCGTGAGCAACGGATCCGAAACAACCTCGAGTCAGAGCGCGCTCGAGCCGAACCGCTACGCGAAGTCGTCGACCAGCGGAACCGTCGCGAGCTGTGCGGCCGACAGTAGGACTCGGTCCTTCTCGTAACCGTGGGCGATCGACTCGACCATTCCGTCGCCGTCGGTCAGCGGAACGAGTCGGACGACCGTCCCCTGGTCGTCGACCTCGAGCACCAACAGCGCGTGCGGGAACGAGGAGACTGCGGGTACCGTCAGCTCGGTGACGCCGTCGGATCGCTCGATGGCGGGAAAGTGGAGGTGGCCGGTGACGACGAGCGCGACGTCGTGGCCGACGAGGAGTTCGACCAGTGGCTCCGGGTTGGAGAACCCGGGTACCTCTCCGGCCACGGGAAGTTCCGCGCGGTAGCGCTCGTAGAGGTCGCCCGTTGCCGGCAGATTGTGGTGGACGACGACGATCGATCGGTCGGCGTCGGTCTCGGTCAGCGCCTCGTCGAGCCACATCAGCTGTTCGGCGCTGACGCGACCGTTCCAGGTCTCGGCGGGCGAGCCGGGCGTCGCCGCGTGGCTGTCGAGACCGAACACCGCGAGGTCGCCGAACCGGACCCGAAACGGCAGCCCGCCGGGAGTGTACCGGTCCTCGAACGCCGGAATCGGCAGCGACTCGCGCTCGTCGAACGTCGTTGGAAAATCGTGGTTTCCGGGTACCGCGACCGCGGGCGGCTCGAAGTCGGCGAGGTCGTCGAACAGATCGAACTCCGCCGGAACGCCGTTGCGCGTCAGATCGCCGGCGACGACGACGCCGTCCAGGTCCCGGTCGTTCACCGCCTCGACGGCCGCCCCGAGGTGTCGCTCGGTTCGGTGGAACACCTTCCAGGTCCCCGTCGCGTCCGTCGCGAGGTGGACGTCCGAGAGCACACCGATCCGGGTCGGCTCGGCCGCCGTCGGTCGCTCGAGGCGCGCGAGGAGCTGTCCGGAGTGGAGAGGAGCAGCCATTGTCTCTCTCCTCGGGGCGGAGGCGAGTAATACTCACCCCGTCGATCGCCGTGTGCTCGCTCGGCGGGTTCACTACTCCCGTCCCCTTCCTGCGCGTCAGCCGCGGGCGAGCAACGCCGTCAGGTCGGTCACGTCGCGATCCTCGAGCGAACGAACCGTCTCGACGATTTCGGTCCGCCGCCGGTCGTCGAGTCGGTCCTCGGTGACGGAAGCGAACTTCGCCTCGAGTCCCGCCCAGCCGATCGGAGTCGTCGGGTGCCCGAAGAACGCGTCCTTCTCGACCCGGTACGTCGTTCCGTCGTCCATCGTCACGTCGATGACGGCGGGCAGCTCGCCGTTCTCGAAGCGCTCGGTCAGATCGGGGTTCGCGGTGACGTCGACGAGCCGGAGGAGGTCCTGTACGTCGTCGGCACCGATCCGACCGGGATCGTACTGCGCGAACGAGAGGTCGCGGTCGAGCAGCGCCGCGGCGAGGACGTACGGCAGCGAGTGGGTCGCCTGGGCGCGGCCGTCGATCTCGTAGCGGTTTCCCTCCCCGCCGCCGACGAGGCGCTTCGCCTCGGCGAAGGTCTCGAGTTTGATCCCCGCGACGTCGCCGGGGTCCAGATCTCGGCTCTCGGCGAGTTCGACGATTCCCTCCACTGCGGACTGGGCGTAGGTCTCGGCGACGTAGCGTCTGGTCGTGACGTCCCGGACGCGTTCGCCGGGAGTGGGATCGAACTCGAACGCTCCCGAAACCACCGCCTCCCACCCCTTTCGTCCGTCGAAAGCGCCGCTCGGGCCGTCCATCCCGCGCTCGGCGAGCATCGCCGCGTAGACCGCGTTTCGGGCGGCGTCGGCCGAGGCGACGTCGCTCCACTCGCCGATCCGTCCCGTTCTCGTCGCGCGCAGGGCGTTGTGACCCGTCGCCGCGATAGCGATCGCGTTTCGCGTCTCCTCGAACTCGAGCTCGAGCAGTTTCGAGGCCCCCGCGGCTGCCGAAATCACGGTGTGAGTGACGTGATCGAACCCGCGGTCCCGGACCGGCGCGTTCCAGGCCAGCTCGCCCTGAATTTCGTAGGCGACGGCGAGGGCTGCAAGCAGCTCCTCCCCAGCGGCGTCGGCGTACTCGCCGGCCGCAACGACGGCCCCGAGGGTGTCGCTCGGGTGGGACGTCTCTGCCGGCGCGAGATACGAGTCCGAACAGCTCGAAGCGGCGACGAGCGCCGTGTTGTGCATCGCCGCCTGCACCGGCGATGCGCCCCTGTCGCGGCCCCAGAGGGTGCAGAGACCGTCCGCCTCGAGATCGGCGACCGTCCGATCGACGATCGTCGACGGACGGACGTCCGCGGCGGCGATTCCGACCCCGATCGAATCCAGCAATCGCTGTTTGAGGGCCTCTCCAACGTCTGATGGGAGGTCCTCGTATCGCGTCCTCCGGGCGAACTCCGCGAATTCGAGCGTCGTAGCCATAGTCGGCGCTTCCACGGGGACGGTCAAACCGCTTGGCGTGGTTGTCGGGTATACGGCAGGCTGGTGCAGGCACGACTGCTTCCGCGAGACGGGCCCTCGTTCCAACGAAGAGAAGATCGTGTCGAGCTCTATACGGTCGTACCGAACCGAGCAGCTATCTGCGCCTCTCAACTGAGAATGAATACGAGTCTCGAGGTCGAGTACTGGGTGATCGACAGCGACGGCGAACTCACCCCGCCGGAATCGCTCGCGGACGTCTCCGAACACACCGAACGGGAGTTCGTCGAACCGCTGTTCGAGCTGAAAACGCCTCCCTGCGAGTCGGTGGCGGAGCTTCGGACGACGTTCGTCGAACAGCTCCAAGAAGTACTCGCGGAGGCCGACCGAACCGACAAGGGCCTCGTCCCGCTGGGGACGCCGATCAACTGTGACGAGATCGAGCGCCGACCCGGCGAGCGTGGGCGGATCCAGAAGGCAGTTATCGGCGAGAACTTCGACTACGCGAACTACTGCGCCGGCACCCACGTCCACTTCGAGAAGCGCAACGTCACGGATCAGCTCAACACGCTCATCGCGCTGGATCCGGCGCTCGCGCTCGTCAGTTCCTCGCCGTACTACCAGGGCGAGCGCGTCGCGAACAGCGCCCGGGCCCACTGTTACCGCAAGCGAGGGTACGCGGAGTTTCCGAGACACGGTCAGCTCTGGAACTACGTCGAGAACGTCGGCGAGTGGTCACGTCGACTCGACCAGTGTTTCGAGGAGTTCGAACGCGAGGCGCTCGACGCCGGCATCGAGCAGGCGGCGGTCGACGACAACTTCTCGGTCGACGACGTCGTCTGGACCCCGGTTCGGCTGCGCGACGAGATGCCGACGGTCGAGTGGCGCTCGCCCGACGCCGCGTTGCCGAGTCAGCTGCTTCGACTCACCGAGGAGCTGTACGCGGTAATGGAGACGATCCACGGCACCAACGTGCAGATTGACGACGACGGCGGCGGGAGCGCGGCCGGCCACGTCACCAACGAAGGGGTCCGACTCCCCGACTACGAGACCGCGTTCGATCTCGCCGGCGAAGCGATCCGAAGCGGTCTCGAGTCGAACCCCGTCGTCGACTACCTCGACCGAATGGGGTTCTCGGTCGCCGACTACCACCCGATCGCGACCCAGATCGACGGTCGGCAGTACGTGACGAAAAGCGACGCCCGCGAGCTTCGCCTCGAGTACGCGAGCCGACTCGAGTCCGACGTCGAGCAGTTGGCCGCGACGAACTGATCAGATGACGCCCGCGATGAACGCCAGTCCCATGCCGACCAGAACGACGGCCGTGATCGTCGGCAGGTACGGCGTGAGTCGCTCGATCCGTTCGCGGTAGTGCTCGTACCCAGCGATCAACAGCATCGTCGGCGCGATGATCGCGACGATGACGGCCAGCGAGTAGACGAGCATTAGTTCGAGACAGGCCTCTGTTCCGACGCAGATCGCCAGGATCTGGATCGGCTCCTCGTGAGCGAACCCGAGCAACAGCGCGGTCGTTCCGAGCGCGAACAGGCCACGTTCTGCGTGTTCCTCGCTCAGGTGTTGGTGGCCCCCGCCCCCGGGAAGCACGGCGCGGATCCGCTCGAGTAGGCCAGGATCGGTTCCGTGATCGTGGTCGTCGTGGGCGTGGTGTTCCGTCCCGGCGGTGTCGATGCCGCCGTTGGTGTGGTGGTCGCGATCTGTGCCGTGGTCGTGCGAGGTGTCGTGACCGTCGTGATCGTGGTCGTGGTCGTGAGCACCGCCGTGTTCGTGATCGTGACCATCGTCGTGCTCGTGCAGTCCGTGACCGCCGTGGCGGTACTCGTGGATACCCAGTAGGATCAACAGCGTCCCGGCGACGTACCGGAGCCACGGCCCCTCGGCGAACTCGGCGAACGTGCTGAACCAGAAGTACGCGAGAACAAGTACGACGCTGCTGATCAGGTGGCCGACACCGAGGATCGACGCCGCCAGCAGCCCCGCGAGCCAGCGCCGGTTTCGGTTCAGCGCGTATGTCGCCGCGATCGGCCAGCCGTGGTCCGGCAACACGCCGTGAACGAAACCGATCAGAACGACGCCGGCGACGAGGCCCAGTTCCATACTGCCACTCGGTCCTCGACGGGTATACTGATTGTTATGTTCTGGGGCGGATGACCGTAATACGACTGCTAAGTCTTGTTAAGACGAGTTTCGAGAATAGCAACGGTCGAAGCGGTCAGTTTCCGTCGTCGTACTCGTACTCCTCCTCGGGGTCCTCAACGCCCTCCGTTCGGGAGCCGACCCAGGCGCCGAGCGAGATACCGTAGACGAGGTGTGCGGCGTGGAACAGCGCGAGTTCGTCGGAGTCGAGGCGGATGTCGAGCAGTTCCTTGAGCATGATCTGCGAGCCGAAGGCCGACAGCCCCATTCCGAACACCGAGCCCCAGACGAGCCCCCGCTGTTCGGCTTCGATGGAGCGATCGGCGTCGAACAGGGCGAACAGCGCGCCAAAGATCATCCCGCCCTGAATCCCGTACACGAGGTGGAGGATCAGCCCGATAACCGGGTGGTCGTCGGGGTCACCGCCGCTGACGTACTTCGACCAGAAGTTAGCCGACGGTGGCAGCGACCGGAGGATCGGCAGTCGGAACGCCGTCATGATCAGCGTCGCGACGATTCCCGCCTGGATCCCGCGGATCGCAGCGCGTGCGGCGTGTTCGGCGCGAGACTCCTCGGCCGTCGCTCCGGTAACGTCGGAGGAACCCTTTCTCGACCGCAGTCGTCGAATTCGTTCGGAGACGGTCATAGTGCTCTCGTAGTACCTACCGCAAACACGAACTTAACGGTCCGGCGTGCAGTGGACGGCTAGCCTGTCAAATCGAGCGAGTACTCGAGCGAAGAAGACGGACGGCAAGATCACGAGAGAATGCATATTACAGATCGGTGTCACGTTCGGAGCGTGAATTCGGTCGATCCGCCGTCGATCGCGGCCGGCGCCTACGCCGGACTGCCCGGCGTCCTCGTCGGTGATACGGTCGGAATCGGGGGAACTGGGCTGTTCGTCGCCTGTGGACTCGTCTGGGCGACCGTCGCCCTCGCGTTCGGCGGGCGCACCGATCTGTGGGTCGCGGCGGGCCGTCGACGACTGCTCGCGGTACTGGTGGTCGGTCCCCTGGTCCCAGTCGTCGCCACAGCGATCGTCGAGGACGTCGGATTCGCCGGCGTCCCGCCGGCGACGCGGCTCTCGCTGCTCGGACTGGCAGTGCTCGGGCTCGTCGTCTGGATCCTCGGCACCTGGGTCTACGCCGAGCGCGCTGCGGGCGACTCGAGAGCCTGCTGGGTCGCGACCCGCGACCGACGGAGACGGCGACGGATGCACGCCGCCACGCTACTGTTCGGCGTCGGATCGGTCGGCGCGTTCGTCGGGACGCTGTACGGGCTCCCCTCGATTTTCCTCACCGCTGGGGTCGTGGCGACCGTTATCCTGCAGGTCGGCGTTCGACGGTTCCGGGTGTACGAGACCTGCGAGCGCGGGCTTTGGTACCAAGAGTCGGGGGCTGTCACCACTCGGTTCCTTCCCTGGGATCGCTTCGACGGGTTCCGCGAGACCGAGGACGCGGTCGTCCTCGAGCGATGTCGATGGCTCGACGAACGGATGGCCGGCGACGACATGCCCGCAAGCGCTCGCGCAGAGCTCGTGGCTGCCATCGGGGATGCAAGCGGCGAGCGACGCCGTTGACTCGATCCGCGACCGCCGGGCCGTCCGAACGACAACGCGTTTTTGCCCGTCCGGTTCGAACGAGGGGCCATGACAACGCTCGAGGCGAAACTCGAGGCCGCACGCGCCGACCTCGCGGAGCGCGACGGCGTACTGATCGCGTTCTCCGGCGGGGTCGACTCGAGCGTCGTGGCCGCGCTCGCTCACGACGCCCTCGGCGAGGACGCGGTCGCCTGCACCGCGCGAAGCGAGACGCTTCCGGAGGCCGAACTCAAGGACGCAAAGCGGGTCGCCGAGGAGATCGGCATCCGTCACAAGCTCGTCGAGTTCTCCGAACTCGAGAGCGACGCGTTCGTCGAGAACGACGACGACCGATGTTACCACTGCCGGACGATGCGACTGGGAGAGATGATCGAGACCGCCCGTGAGTTCGGGATCGGGACGGTCTGCGACGGAACCAACGCCGACGACCCGGGCGCCGGCCACCGGCCCGGCCTGCAGGCCGTCGAGGAACTCGAGGTCCACTCGCCGCTTTTGGCCCACGATATCGCCAAGGGGGAGGTCCGGGAGATCGCCGACCGCTACGACCTCTCGGTCGCCGACAAACCGTCGATGGCCTGTCTTTCCTCGCGCATCCCAACGGGATTGGAAGTCACCGAGGAGCGACTCAGCCGCGTCGAACGCGCCGAGGCCCTGCTTCGTCAGTGGGGGTTCGACCAGTTCCGCGTGCGGGATCACGACGGGCTGGCCCGGATCGAGGTCGCGCCGGACGAACTCGAGCGCGCGCTCGAGACGGCGTTCGTCGAGACCGTCCGTGAGGAGCTCTCGGAAATCGGGTTCGACCACGTCACCCTCGATCTGCACGGCTACCGCACCGGAAGCGTCAGTCCCGCGTCCGAAAGCGACGCCAGTGAGGAGAACACCGTCGACGACGTGTTCGCATCGGAG
Source organism: Natrialbaceae archaeon (assembly GCA_003559215.1). GTDB lineage: Archaea > Halobacteriota > Halobacteria > Halobacteriales > Natrialbaceae > Natronococcus. Next base: position 21,768 of record PWMF01000180.1, on the reverse strand, counting down.
TCGTCGTAACGCCCCGGACTCGCAACTGATCGAACCCCCTCGGGTGGATCCTTCTGAAAACGTGAGAAACAGTGATCCGACAGGACGTGCGAACTATCCGCACGACGAATGCTTTCCGTAGAAACGGCGGACCGACGACTGTCGGCGTACGACGACTACCTAGACCGGAGCCACCGGGACGGTATCCGCAACGGGGCTGATCGACTCGACGGTGAGCGAATCGCCCACGTCAACACGACCGCCGACGGCGGCGGCGTCGCCGAGATCCTGCACGCGCTGGTTCCCCTCTCGAGGGATGCCGGCGTCGACGTCGACTGGTACGTGATGGAGGCCCCCGACGAGTTCTACGACGTCACCAAGACTATCCACAACGGTCTGCAGGGCGACCACACCCCACTCACCGACGAGATGCGCGAAACGTACCGGAACGTCACCCGCGAGAACGCGGCCGCGCTCGAGAAGCGCTACGACGCGATCGTCCTCCACGATCCGCAGTCCCTGGGGATGGCCTCCGTCCTCGCCGATCGGTACCCCGACGCGAGCCTGCTCTGGCGCTGTCACATCGACCTGACGACGGCAGCCGATACCTACCTCGAGTTCGTCCGCTCCCAGCTCGGGCCGATCGACTGTACCATCGTCACTCACCCGGCGTATGCCGAGGTACTTCCCGACGAGGAGACCGCGATCGTCCACCCCGCGATCGATCCCTTCACCGAAAAGAATCGATCCCTCGAGGAGCTTCCGACGGATCTCGAGGGTTCCGACCCGGGCGAATACCCCTTCGATACCGATCGACCGCTGCTGGTGCAGGTCTCGCGGTTCGATCCCTGGAAGGATCCGCTCGGGGTGGTCGAAGCCTACCGAAACGTCCGCGAGACGGTCCCCGACGCCCAGCTCGTGCTGGCCGGGGGGATGCCCGACGACGATCCCGAGGGGATCGAGATCTACCGCGAGGTCGAGGCCGAAACCGAGGCTGACGGAGACGTCCACCTCCTGACGAACCTGCCGGACGTCGGCATCAACCTTCTCCAGCGGAGCGCCGACGCCGTCGTCCAGAAGTCCCTCCGGGAGGGGTTCGCGCTGACCGTCTCGGAGACGCTGTGGAAGGAGACGCCGGTCGTCGGCGCGAACGTCGGCGGTATCCCGCTTCAGGTCGAAGACGGCGAGAACGGCTACCTCGTCGAGCCGAGAGACGTCGACGCGACGGCGGATCGACTCGTCCGGCTGCTCGAAGATGACGAGCGACGGGATCGGTTTGGAGAGCGTGGCAGAGAAACCGTCCGCGAACGGTTCCTCCTTCCGCGGCTGCTCGAGGAGTACCTTACCCTGCTCGCGAGGGAGGTCGATCGCTGATCGTGCAGTAGTTCCGAGGTTCGACCCCCGTTCGTCCACTGTATAATCGGATTCGGGACGGGAAATTCGAAACAGGGCGAATTCTACTCGGTCGTCCGGAAATATTGCACAAGACGACACGGACGTAGCCTTTCGACGGGTAGCAACTGCCGATGGACGACGAGGACGTGCCGTCCCCGTGGAGGATCGAAACCGAACGGAACTACAGCGCGACCGACAGCGACCGGGAACTGCGGTACCTGACCTACCGCCACGAGTCCGACGACCTGCGGGTGAAAGTCGCTCCTGCCTCCCTCGAGGGCGACTCCCACCCCGGCTACGCGCTCACGGCGACGAGCTACCCGGGGCTTGATCTCTCGGAGACGAAACCGGTCAGGACCGTGCTGACGTTCGATCGCTGCAACCGGATCGCCGTGGAGTTCATGCAACTGTTTTCCGCGCGCTACGAGGGGCCCGGAACCCTCGAGGACGCGCTCGAGTACGCACACCGGCGAACGGCCGATCACCGATAGTCGGTCTGGGGCGATACGAAACGAAAAGAGCGCCGGTCAGTCGTCCGACGGAACCATCGAGCTCTTCGCGGTCGCCTCCGCCAGCGACTCGGTCTCAGCGAACGGGTACCAGGACTGCTTGGCGTCGGCCATGTACGGCGCCTCGAAGTCGGTCTCCTCGGGCTCGCAGCACTCGATCAGCGCCTCAGTTCCGGTCGCCTCGACCCACTGGCGGAACGTCTGTCCCGCCTCACGGTGAGCGGCAAAGGCCTCGAGCAGGTTCTTGATCGCACCGGGCGCCTCGTCGGCGGGGACCCGCTGTTGGACCCACTCGACGAACGCCGGATCCTCGCCGACGCCGCCGCCCACGCCGATGTCGAACGCCTCGACCATCTCGTCGTTCTTGCGGGCGCGCATCCCCTGGAGCCCGATGTCGGCGGTCATCGCCTGCCCGCAGTCGGCCGTACAGCCCGAGTAGTGCATCTTGATCGTGTCCACGTCGTCGGGGAGGTCGACGTTCTTGTTGAGCCAGCGTAGCGTGCGGGCCATCCGAGCTTTCGTCTCGGTCAGCGCGATCGAGCAGAACTCGGTTCCGGTACAGGCCATCGCGCCGCGCTCGAACGGGCTCGGCTCGGGACGGTACTCGGAGAGCAGCGGTTCGTCGAGCAGCTCCTCGAGGACGTCCTCGTGAACGTCGACGATCACGGGGTTTTGCCGGCGCGTAAGTCGGAGCTCGCCGGAGCCGTACTCGTCGGCTAGGTCGGCGAGTTCGAGGGCGTCCTCGGCGGGCATCCGGCCGACCGGCACCGTCAGCCCGACGTAGTGCATGCCCTCGCCCCGCTGGTCGTAGACGCCGACGTGGTCGCGCTTGCCGGCGTCGGCGGGTTTGCCAGCGTTGTAGGTGTACTCCTCGCGGAAGCTCTCCCCTGCGGTTTCGAGTTCGAACTCGACGTACTCCTCCTGGAGCGTCGTGCGGATCTTCTCCTCGCCCCAGTCCTCGACGAAAAAGCGCGTGCGGTTCTTCGAACGGTTCTGGCGATTACCGTGGTCGTGGTAGAGTTCGACGAATCCGCGGCCGACCTCGTAGGCGTTCTCGGGACGGACGAAGACGTCAAGCGAGGTCGCCGCACGGGGCTGGCGGCCACCGAGACCGCCGCCGACGCGGACGTTGAATCCCTCAACTATCTCCCCCTGGACCTCCTTGCGCGCCGGCTCGAAGCCGATGTCGTTGAGCGTATCCTGCGCGCAGCCGGATTTCGACCCTGTCACGCTGATGTTGAACTTCCGGGGCATGTTCGCCAGGGCGTCGTCGCCGCGCAGCTCCTCCTGGAAGCGCTCGAGCAGCGGCTTCGAGTCGACGTACTCCTCGACCTTGCCGTGGAGGGCGCTCCCGGAGATGTTGCGCATCGTGTCCCCGCCCGCCGACCGGGAGGAGACGCCGACCGACTCGAGTCGCTCCCAGATCTCGGGAACGTCCTCGAGTTTCAGCCAGTGGAGCTGGACCGACTGCCGGGTTGTGAGATCGATCCAGCCGTTGCCGAACTCGGGGTTCTCGACGGGACCAGCGGCGTAGTCGCGGGCGATTTCGCCGATCGCCCGGAGCTGTCCCGGCTCGAGGACGCCGCTGGCGTTGGTAAGCCGCATCATGAAGTACGACTCCTGACCGTCGCGCTGGTGGAACAACCCCCAGAACTTGAACCGGGTGAACCACTCCTCGCGGTCGTCCTCCGGAATCGCCTCGTAGCCGCCGTTTTCGGCGAACTCGAGGACGTGTTCGCGAACCTCGTCGCCGTAACAGCCCGCCTTCTGATCTTCTTTCTTATGCGCCACTGCCGACCACCCCAATATGACGATCGTCCCTAAATCTGCAGCTTTTCTCGTCGAACATGGCCGAATTCATGTTTCATCTACACGTTCCTGTCCCGTATAACTGTAATCGTTTACATTCGATTCCTTTTGGTGGACTTTCGGCGGCGAACGTCGGATCTCCAATCGCGTTCAATCTGTATAAGGAGATATATGCGAATTAGATCCGCGCTCGAGCGGCGATTCACAACGGCGGCCAGCGGAATCGGACGGACGGACCGCTCCTCGAAGAGGTCGGAGGACGAGTGAGAACCGGGAACGGCCGCGCCGCAACCTCGAGGGTGCCGTCAGGTCAGCGGGAACGGGCTACCTGCCCGTCCACTTCAACAGTAGCAGCGTCCCCTCGAACAGCAGGATCATCGTGATCGCGACGAGGATGGGGGCCATCATCGTCGGGTCCACGGTAAACAGGAAGGACAGTCCCGCAAAGCCGGCCCAGAAGTACAGCCGCTTGTCCGCGAGCCACTTCCGGGTCGTCACGCCCATCATGATCGCGAGCATCATGAACAGCGGGATCTGGAACACGATCGCGAGGAATCCAGTCAGCGTGATGATCAGGTTGAACGTGTCTCCGAGCGCGTAGGCGATCCCCGCGCTTCCCTCGGCGTAGAACGTGAAGTACTGGAAGAGGATCGGCAACACCAGCAGGTACGAAAAGATCATTCCCAGCCCCGCGAGGATGACGCTGGTCGGGACGGCCGCCAGGTAGTACTTGCGCTCGTTGGGGTACAGCCCCGGCTTCATGAACAGGTAACACTGGTAGACGAACATCGGCAGTGCGACCATGATCCCCAGCAGCGCCGAGAGCTTGATCCGGGTCAGCCACAGCTCGAGCGGGTGGTAGATATGCGGCGGTGGAACCTGCTCGAACTGGGAGGGGAAGACGTTGTTCCAGACGTGGTCGATCGCCTGGGACGCCCACAGCAGTCCGATCGCGGTTCCGGCCGAACCGATGAGTAAGACGACTGCTAGCCGGAGCACCATCTCCTCGATGTGGTCGGCCAGGGGCATCTCCTCGTCGTCCGGCGGGGTCGAGATCCCGCCGACGTCCTCGTCGGGATCGGGGTAGGTCGGCTCCGACTCCTCGGGACGGTCACCGACGACCCCCTCGCCGTCGGTCTCGAGTTCGGGCTCAGCGTCGTCGGCCCTCTCGAGCGCACTGTCGGCGTCGGCCGTGTCGTCGTCGGCATCGGCCGTGTCGCTGTCAGTGTCGATTGTCTCGTCGTCCCCTTTGGCCATGTTGTCGTCCGCTTCGGCGGTCTCGTCGTCGACGTCAGGCTCCATCTCGTCGTCCGCGTCGGGCTCCGGATCCGCGTCGCTCGAGGCATCGTCCTCGGGATCGTCCCGCGGCTCTTCGGGGGGTTCAACGTCCCCATCGGTCGCCGACTCGTCCGACATCTATCGAGATATAGATACCCCGCCAGTTATAGGCCTTTTCTTACGGCCACTCGAACTCGCCGACAAGCCGTCGTGGTTTCCCGAGACGGCCGTTTCGTACACGAAAGGTTGATAACCGGATGTCAGCTACAATCCACCAGTAAATGAGCTCTGCCGTCGACGAGGACACGGCCCGCGCTATCAACACTGGCCGGGAAACGATCGGCGCGATGCTCTCGAGCCTCCAGACGCACCTCCAGAAGGTGTTTATCGTCTTCGTCCTCGGCTTCCTCGGATCCTTCTATGCGCTGCGGGTCTGGATCTGGGACTTCCTCGAGCGGACGGCGACCTCGGAGATGAACCAGATCGTCGCCGACGCGACGGAGATCATTACCCGCACCCCCTTCGAGGTCATCCTCTTGCAGGCGAAGATCGGGATGTTGGTCGGAATCATCGTCGCGATCCCTGCCCTGCTGTACTTCTCCCGTCAGAAGCTCCGCGAGCGCGGCTTCCGATCGAAGGTCCCGATCTCGCGGCTCCACATGGCCGGCTTCGCGGTGACCTCGTTCGTGCTGTTCTGGGTCGGCGTCTTCTACGCCTACGCGATCTTCTTCCCGTTCGCCTTCGACTTCCTCGGCGCCGTCGCGTTCGACGCCGGCGTCAACCCCAGCTGGGGGATCACCGAGTTCACCGAGTTCATCGCGCTGCTGACGCTTTCGTTCGGTCTCGCGGCTCAGATGCCGCTGTTCATGGGCGTGCTCTCCTACACGGAGATCGTCCCCTACGAAACGTTCCGGGACAAGTGGCGCCACGCCGCGGTCGCCATTACGGTCTTCGGGGCGATGTTCTCCCCGCCGGACCCGTTCACGCTGATCATGTGGGCGATGCCGCTGTTCGCGCTGTACGTCTTCAGCCTCGGGCTGGCAAAGGTCGTCACCAACGTCCGTCGTCGAGGTGCGGCCGAACTCGATACCGGAACCGGGCTGATGAAACGGCGACTCCTCCAGTTCCTCGGGCTTCTCGTCCTCGTCGCCATCGGTGCGTTAGTCTTCATTACGCAGGGCGGGTTCACGTTCGTCAGTCAGGAACTCTACCCGAACCTGCCGGCGTGGCTCCAGCCCGAGGGCGGAACGGTCGGGTTCTGGGAGCTGTACGTCGACTACGGCGTACTCGGCCTGCTGGCGATCGCCGCCATCGCCGCCACCACCGTCGGGGGGCTCATCCTGCTCGGCTACACCGTAAAGGTCCTGCAGTCGCCCGTCTATCCGCGGGAGGGCGACATCCGGGCCGCCGAGACCACCGAGGACGTCGACTTCGAGACCCTCGCGGCCGACGACATCGAGGACGTTCCGGCGACGGTCTTCCTCGAGATGGAAGAGGAGGAAGCCCTCGAGCAATCCCGGAAGGCGATGTACGACGACAACCGGGACAAAGCACAGGCGATCCTCGACCGGTACGACGGGCTGCAGAAACAACAGCAACAACAACAGCGGTCCGACGACGGTCCTGGCGCCGACTCGAACGTCGGCGCGGGTGCCGGCGGCGCGGCCGGCGGCAGCGCCGCCACGGCGGACGAGGGAGAAGACGAGGGGCTGTTCTCGAGTACGGCCGCTGGCATGCTCGACGCCTTCACCGAGGAGGAGACGACCGAGGACGACGTTGGCGGCTACGCCTACGACCTCGCCTTCATCTTCAACAGCCTCACCTCGAAGATGTTCTACATCGTTGGCGTGTTCATGGTCGTGCTCGGCGGGACGTTCGTCGCGCTCTACCAGGGCGGGTTCGGCGTCGTCCTCACCCAGTTCGTCGACCGCGTACCCGCCGCAGCGCTAGCCGAGGTGACCGACATGAGCGAGGAGGAGATCGCCGCCGCGAACTCGACGGCGGAGATCACGGAGATTCTGAACGAGGCGGGGCTGGTCATCGCCTTGCACCCCGTCGAGGTGTTGATCTTCATGGTGAAGGTCAGTACGATCCTGGCGATCATCGCCGTCGCCCCGCTGATCCTGTACTGGTCCTGGCCGGCCGCCAAGGAGCGCGGCCTCGTCCGCGGCGATCCGCGAGTGATGCTCGTCTGGGGCGGCGCGATGATCGGCGGGTTCGCGATCGGCCTGTTCATCGGCTTCTACTGGATCGCTCCCGCGGTGATTTCGTATCTGATCACCGACGCCGTCACGAACGGAATGGAAGTCTCCTACCGAATCAACAGCTTCTCGTGGCTCGTGATCTACACGACGCTGGGCGTCGGCTTCCTCTTTAACATCATCGTCACGATGGCGCTGTTCCACGTCGGCGGCATCGTCAACTACCGGACGATGCTCAAGCGCTGGCGACCTATCGTCGTCGGGATCTTCACGGCCGCCGCGTTCTTCAGTCCGAAGGGGATCCTCACGATGTTGCTGGTGGCGATTCCGATCGCGTTGACCTACATGCTCGGGCTCGCCGTGTTGTACGTACTCACCGGTGGCGGCCGCTTCTTCGGCGGCGGCGGTGGCGGCAGCCCCGACCCCGAGGCCACGCCGACGCCAGAGTAGCCCGGACAGGTCGCCGACGGCTTAAGGGAGTTCCCTGCGAACGATCTTCCATGCCCAAGATCAGCGTCGAAATCCCACAGGAACTGCTCGACGATCTCGACGACCACGTCGGCGACGACGGCAAGTTCGTCAACCGCAGTGACGCGATCCGCGCCTCGGTCCGTAAGACCCTCGACATCTTGGACGAGATCGACGACCGACAGGGCCGACTCGAGTCCGACGAGCACCAGTAGTGAAATTACCAATGGACAGAACCAGATTGCTTATGGGGGCTGGGCGGTGTACCCTGTTCCATGACGCCCTCCACGACTGAACAGGAATCCGATACGTCAGACGGAGCCGTCGAACTTCCGGCGACGGAGACGGTCCAGCGCGCGCTTCACGAAGCAACAGCCCACCTCTACGACGAACTCGCCGTCGCGGACGCCGAACGCCCCGAAGAAACGCCGGAGCTTCCGCCAGCGGTCTTCGACGATCTCGAGGAGCTGTACGTCGCTACGGCCGAGGAGTCGGTGACGACGGTTCGGATCAACTACGAACGAGAGTAGCAACATACGACCGTTGTAACTCGTTTCCGGTGCAACCGCCACCGTCCTGCGGTTACACCGGTAGATCGTTACAACAGACCGTGTCAGTCCCGGTCGATCCGTTCGGCGAATCCGAAGTTCGGCTTGACGTCGTCGACGCGAACCTCGACGGTATCGCCCTCCCCGGTCTCGGGAACGAACAGCCTGTACCCCTCGACCGACGCGATCCCGTCGCCCTCGCTGCCGACGTCGATGATCTCGACTTCGAGCTCGTCGCCCACCCTGACCGGACCCGTCAGTCGCCCCTTGGCGATGAAGTACAGCTCCGAGGACGATTCGCGGGAGGCGTCGGGCGCCGTCGCCCGGACGTACTGGAACTCCTCCTCGAGGTCAGCCCGGAACGCGTCGACGTCGGGACCCTCGAACACCTTCACGAGGAAGTTCCCGCCGCTGTCGAGCAGGTCGAGCGCCGTCTCGAACGCCTGGCGAGCGAGATGGAGCGATCGGGCCTGATCGAGCGAGTACTCGCCGGACATGTTGGGCGCCATGTCAGAGACGACGACATCGACGGGGCCGCCGGCAGCGTCGGTGACTCGATCCCGGGTTCGGTCCTCGGTCATGTCGCCGCGGATCGTCTCGATGCGGTCGCTCCCGCCCGGCATCTCGAGCTCTTTGATCCGCTGGAGGTCGACGCCGATGACCCGCCCCTGCGGGCCGACACGCTCGGCAGCGACCTCAAGCCAGCCGCCGGGTGCCGCCCCCAGGTCGACGACGGTGTCGCCGCCGGAGATGACGTTCTCGAGATCGTCGAGTTGTTTGAGCTTGTAGGCCGCTCGGCTGCGGTACCCCTCCTGTTTCGCCTTGTTGTAGTAGTGATCTTTCCGTGTCATGGGTTCGATCGCGCCGATCCGATCGACGTCGACATACGAGTCTCGCGACGGATCGGCTGGTTCGTAGCGCTGATAGGGGACAGAAGCGGAAAGACCTGCTGAAAGCGATCCGCGGCGGGAGCGCCTCCCCCGCTCGAGATCTCGAGCCCGAACGGACGGCTCGAGACGAACGGGACGGCGGAAACCGGAAGATCAGTCGGCCGACGGTGTGGACTCTCCCTCCGCACTCGAGTCCTGTTCGATCCGGTTCGCCCGCGTCCAGGCGAGGTTACGGTCGGTCAGGACGTCGAGCAGACAGCGGACGTTGAGCGCGTCGTGAAACTGCTTGTAGCCGACGACGAGCAGCGGCGCGTAGACGAGCAGCCGCCAGTCCTCGCCCTCGATCTGGATTCCCAGTGCGGCGATCAGGAAGACGATACTCGTAAAGAAGACGAACACCGCAAGGACCGTCACGATGTGGCCCGTGACGACGAGCCAGCCGATGTACGCGAGGATGACGAAACTCGCCAGCGGGAGAAAGAACATCTCGACCAGGCGGAACGGGAGCGCGATCCGACTGAGGTAGCCGTAGGACGAATCGGTAACCACCGGCCAGTGTTTGAGAACGGTCATGTAGTTGCCGCGGTACCAGCGTAGGCGCTGACGGTAGAGGTCCCGCCAGGTCGCCGGTGCTTCGGTGTAGACCCGAGCGTCACTGACCGAGACGCGGTAGCCGGCCCGGAGGACCTTCATCGTGACGTCGAAGTCCTCGGTAAGGGTGTCGGGGTCGTAGGCGAACACCTCCTCGAGCACCTCGCGGCGGTAGGCGCCAAGACAGCCGGGAACGACCATCACGATGCCGAAGTAGTCCAACGCCCGCCGGTAGATGTTGACGCCGATCGTGTACTCGAGCTGTTGACAGCGGGTGACGACTGAGTCGCGGTTCCAGATGGTGACGTTGCTCGCGACGGCGCCGATCTCCGGGTTAGCCTCGAAGGGGGCGACGAGCAGTTTCAGGGCGTCCCGATCGACGATGCTGTCGGCGTCGACGGTGACGATGACGTCGCCGTCGGCGAACAGCAGGCCGTAGTTCAGCGCGGAGTACTTGCCGCCGTTCGCCTTGCTGACGACCGAGACCCGCTCTGAGGCGGCGGCGAACACACTCGCCTCCGCGAGCGTGTCGTCGGTCGAGCCGTCGTCGACCGCAACGATCTCGAGTCGGTCGGCGGGGTAGTCGGCGTCGAGCAGGGCCTGGATCGTCCGGCCGACGTACCCCTCCTCGTTGTACGCGGGGATCAGCACGGTCACGCGCGGGTACGGCGGGCTGGGGACGTACTTCGAGCGACCGATCTGGTCGTGGAAGAACGCGATGAACGCGATAAACCAGTAGTACGCGAAGATCAATACGACCGCACCCAGATGGACGACGGCGATCGGCGAGGGGGTGAGCCAGCCCAGCCAGACGATTACCGCGAGATAGCCGATCCCGCCGGCTGCCAGCGCCCGGATTCCGAACCAGGACTCGTACCGGGTGTCGCACTCGACGACGTAGTAGCTCCAGAGGAGGTACAACACGAAAAGCACTCCCAGCAGCGCGATCGCGTACAGCGTCCCCGCGTTCATCACGTTGATCAGCAGCCCAAACGGCACCAGCGCGGAGAGAAACAGCGCGACCGAGCGCCACTTCACGGCCCGGAGACCACGCCCCATCGTCCGTCCGAAGCGAATCGCGCTGCCGACCGGTCGTTCGACGCTCATCGGTCCACCGCCTCGATCGGCTCGAGCACGCGCCAGCCGTCGTCCGTCTCCTCGACGGTCCCGTTCTCGAGTCCCTCCGCGAACTGTTCGATCGTCAGGAAGCCGACGTCGTCCTCGCTTTGCATGTGTTCGATCAGCGAGTCGAGTTTCTCGAGGCGCTCGTCGCTCGTGAAGTACTGGTAGTGGAGCATCACGACGTGAACCCCGTTTCGCTCGTGGCTCGCGTCGAACGAGTCCGTCAGCGTCTCGAGATCGTGAAACGGCACGTCGCTATCGTCCCCGCCGGTCTCCTCGTACGCGCTCCAGTCCTCGAACGACTGAGTTTCGGGGACGTGGGTGAGCCCGCCCGCCCGGAAGTACGTCTCGTTGTCCGTCTCGTAGTACTGATCGGTGAACCACTGGCCGCCGGAGACGGCGGTGTAGTTCGACTCGGCGAGCACCTCGACGGTCGTCGTATCGTAGGTGTTCATCGGTGGAATGAACGTCGACGACGGCGAGTCGACGCAGTCGGCGAGCAGTGCCTCACCCTCGGCCAGTCGTTCGCGTTGCTCGGCCTCAGAGAGGCCGCCGAACTCGCTGGCGCCGTAGAAGTCGGTCACCGGTTCGTGGGTGGTCCCGTGGATCGCCATCTCGAACTGTTCGGGGTGGTCGGCCTCGAGCGACTGGAGATAGTCACAGAGCTCCGGATCGTCGGTCAGGGGGGCGCTTTCGTTCGTATCCGGGATGATCCCGAGCGTGACCGGTACCTCCTGTTCGATAAAGACGTCGTCGACCGCGCGCATCTCCTCCTGGTTGTACCAGGGCTGGATGTCGTCGTTTCTGAATATCACGATCGAGTCGTACTCCTCCCAGTCCGTCCCGACCGACGCCTCGTCGGCCGGTTGGGCCTCGAGCATGGGCGTCACGGAGACGGCGCCGGCGATGCCGGCGACGAGTACCATCACGATGAGTGCGGTGCTGAGGACCCCGCGCCTGACCCGCGACTCCGGGACGAACTGGGCCGGAATCCAGCTGAGGTTCTGTTCCGGAGTCGGAAGCGTCGGGAAGGTAATCACGGGCAGGGGACCGACCGTCCCCGCGTCGGGTTTCAGCGGCGAGCGGTGGCCACACTCCAGACAGCGCTCGATCGTCTGCAGGTCGGCCAGGGTGGCGACGTCGGCGAGGAGCTCGAGCCGGTCTCGATCGCGACCGCTGCCGAAGCCGGCTGGCCCTCCCCATCCGACCCGGAGGCGACACTCGAGGTGCGGATTCCGGCGGAGCTCTGCGCGGTTGCGGACCGTGATCGGTTTGTCCAGTTCTTCGAGCGAGTGTTCGACGCCCTCCTCACGGACGAGGCGGGTCCAGACGGCGGGGCGACCCGACCAGTCAGCGTGACGGTCGGCATCCTCGACGGCGGGTTCTTCGTCGAGAGCGAGGGAACTGACGGCTCGGCGACGCCGTTCGACGCACCGTTCACACGCGGGAGGGGAAGCGACGAGAGCCGGAGCGATCGCGGGCTCCGGATCGCCAGCGCCGTCGCCGATGCCCACGGCTGGCAGCTCTCGGCGACCGACGACGGGAGACGACTCGAGATCACCGACGTCGACACCGTCTGAACTGTCGATAGGTCGTCAGCCTCGCGGTCGCGTCTTCGGCTCAGACGGGACGGACGTCGAGTTCGTCCCGAGGTGTATTTTCCTCGCGCCCGCGCCACGCTCGCGCGTAAAGAGTGCATTTTTATGGCGACCGTCCGTACCTCGATTCATATGTTCAAGGCCATCGTGAGCGCGGAAACGCTCACCAGCGCGCTCGATTCGGTGAGCGTGCTGGTCGACGAGTGCAAGATACATCTCGAGGAAGAGGGACTCGAAATCCGGGCCGTCGATCCCGCGAACGTCGGGATGGTTGATCTCTCGCTCGAGGCGACGGCGTTCGAGTCCTACGAGGCCGACGGCGGGCTGATCGGGGTCGATCTCTCCCGACTCGAGGACATCGCCGGGATGGCCGACTCCGGGCAGCTAATCCAGCTCGAACTCGACGAGGAGACCCGCAAGCTCCACATCCAGATCGACGGGCTCGAGTACACCCTGGCGCTGATCGATCCCGACTCGATCCGCCAGGAGCCAGACATTCCGGAGCTGGACCTGCCCGCGCGGGTCGTCCTCGAGGGGAAAGACGTCAACCGCTCGGTGAAGGCGGCCGACATGGTCTCCGATCACATCGCCTTGGGCGTCGACGAGGGCGAGGAGTACTTCTACGTCGACGCGGAGGGTGACACCGACGACGTCCACCTCGAACTCACACAGGGGGACCTGATCGACCTGCAAGTCGGCCCGGCCCACTCGCTGTTCTCGCTGGACTACCTCCAAGACATGGACAAGGCGATCCCCGGCGACGCCGAGGTCACGCTCGATCTGGGCGAGGAGTTCCCGGTCAAGATCTACTTCGGGTTCGCCGAGGGCCAGGGACAGGTCACCTACATGCTGGCGCCGCGGATCCAGAGCGACTGACGCTGCCGTTTTCGTTCGATAACGTTCGATAGCTACTCTTTCGCGTGCGACGGTATCTCATTCGAGCCAGGGTTTAAAACGTCGATATGGTAAGCAGTCGTTCTACCAGTATCCTTCCTGTAGAGAGAGCGTATGCCCTCCACCAGTGACCCCAGCGATAGACGATACGAGGCGACGTTCGATCCCGCCGGTGACAGCGCCAGCGAAGCCGTCCTCGACGCGGTCGGAGCCGCCGCCGACGTCGACCCGCTCGAACTCGAGCCGCTGTACGCCGTCATCGACCCGGACGCGCTCGACTCGCTGTGTACGCACGCCCGCCGAACCGGTGAGAACCGATCGCACAGCCTCCGGTTTTCCTACGCCGGGTTCGACGTCGACGTTCGAACCGACGGCCGGATTCGCGTCTGCGATCCCTCGAGCGCCGGCGTGTTCGCCGGGGGCGACTGATACCGCCAGCAAAACGGTTCGAAGATCGGTTGCGACCGGCGGCCGTCAGCGACGACGACCGCACTCGAGCGACCGACTCCGCACCGAGATCCGTCCGACGGTATGACTCACTCGTGGTCCTCCAGGAACGAGCGCAGCGTCCGGTTGACCAGCTCCGAGTCCTCGATAAAGAAGCAGTGCGAGCCGCCGTCGACCAGCTCGAGGCGCGTCTCCGGGATCTTCTCGTCGAGCAGCTTGCCGTTTGCGGCCGGGAGGACACGGTCGTTGGTCCCGTGCATGACCAGCGTCGGCACCCGGATCCGTTCGAGCCGATCGCTGACGTCGAACTCGAGGGCGGCTGCCGCCTGGGCCTCGCGGGCCGGCGCGCCGGCGTCCTGCTCTAGGCGCCACTCGATGATGCGATCCATCAGGTGCGGGTTCCGGTTGGTGAACCGCTCGTTGAACGCGGGCCGCATCCGATGACGGATGAGCTCCCGTTCGCTCGCACCCTTCGGGGTGTCGAACATCTGCTCCTGGGTCTCGTCGGGGATCGGAACCGCGTCGACCCCGCCGTGGGTCGTACAGCAAAGCGTCAGCGTCTTCGCCCGGGAGTACTCGAGCGCGTAGCGCTGGGCGATCATCCCGCCCATGCTCGCGCCGACAATGTGAGCGTCGTAGATCCCGACGTCGTCGAGGACCGCCTCGAGGTCGGCGGCTAGCCCGCCGATCGAGTAGCCGGCGAGCTTGAAGATCAGCGGCGCTCGGAGTTTGCGCGGCAGCCGCGGGAGCAGCGGCGGCAGTCCGGCCTCGGAGCGACCCGTGCCCCGGTTGTCGGGAGCGATCACGCCGTAGTCGCCAGCGACGGCCTCCCGCTGCCAGCGCCACATCCACCGCCCGAAGCCCAGTCCCTGCAGGAAGACGACCGGTGTCCCCTCCCCCTCGTCGCGTTCGTAGTAGATCGACACGCCGTCTCGAGTGACCCGTGGCATACCCGTGCCGACGCATCGGACGCCCTTGAAATCGACCCCTCGAGGCAGGGCCGGCGGTCGGAATCAGTAAGATCGTGTTGCCGCGGGTAACACCGTTTTGACTCCGACCCCCGAACGCGGCCGAGCAATCAGGGCGCTTAACCTCCCCGAGTAACACTACGTTACCGATGGAGCGACTGCACGCCCGGTACCCGTTTCTCGAGGCCGCCCGCGAGGCCGTGGCGACCGAGGCCGTCGACCTAGCGACGATCGTCGAGCAGGACGGGGCGGTCGTCGAGCGGGCGACCCAACGCGTGAGTACCGCGCTCGAGGACGGCGAGATCGGCGACCCACACCGCGATCCCCGCACCGAACTGCTCTCCTATCCCGTCGCCCGCGTGCTCGTCTCGCTGGTCGACGAAGGGATCCTGATCCGCAAGTACGCCCGCGCCGAGTCGACGGCGGCCTTCGAGCGATTCACGGCGGACTTCGAGGAGACCGTCGAACTCAAGAGCGTCAGCTCGGCCGGACTGGATCTCGATGACCTGCTCGAGGAGTTCGACCTCGAGGACGCCGTCCGATCGGTAGACGACGGGTACCGAATCGGTATCGGACGCTACCTCCCGCTGGCAGCGGGGCTTCGCGACGATCGGTGGCGGCTGGTCAACCGGGCGCTCTCAAGCGGCGAGGTGCCGATCGAGGAGGACGAACTGCACACGCTGCTCCGGGAGGCGATCCGCGAGCGGATCGAAGAGGGGCTCCCCTTCGAGGTGCCCGACGCGATCGCGGCGAGCCTCGAGCCCAAGGCCGCCGAGATCCGCGACGTGCTGGCGGAACTCGATCTCACTCGCGAGATCGACACCGTGGTCCCCGACCTGTTCCCGCCGTGTATGAAGGCGCTGCTGGACGACATCCAGAAGGGCGAACACCTCCCCCACCACTCCCGATTTGCGATCACCGCCTTCCTGACGAGCATCGGGATGTCGACCGACGAGATCGTCGAACTCTACCGCGTGAACTCCTCGTTCGGCGAGGAGATGACGCGCTACCAGACCGACCACATCGGCGGCGAGACCTCGCCGACGGAGTACTCGCCGCCCTCCTGTGCGACGATGCAGTCCTACGGGGACTGCGTGAACAAGGACGATCTCTGCGAGCGGATCCCGCATCCGATGGCCTACTACGAAAAACGCATCGACCAGACCGACGAGGACGATCTCGAGGACTGGCGCGAGGGAGCCGAGGAGTCGGCGGCCGGGGACTGATCGTTCGAACCACCCGTTTTGCAACGCGACCGTTACTCTCGGTCTCGGGCGCCGAGGCGGAAACCGGGCGGCGAATCCGCAGCCGAAAACGTCGGTCCGAACGAAATTTTATGTGAGGTCGGCCGATAGTAACACCACAATGACACTCCAGGTTCCCGGTGGCCCGGAGCTGCTCTCGGTCCTGTTGCTGGCGGTATTCTTCCTCGGGATCCCGTTGTTGCTGATCATCGGCGTCTACGAGTATCTCGACAGAAAGCGCGGCTACGAGCGGCGGATCGCGGCCCTCGAGCGACGAGTCGACGAACTCGAGGACGAGTAGTCACGGGGCTGGCGTTCTTGCTCACCAGCGGCTACAGGGGTGTGCGAGGCAGGAACGGCCGCCGCCTACGCCGCGTTCTGTGCGTCCGCATCGTCGTCGAGGCCGTCGGCCGGATCGTTCAGCAGGTACGCCAGTCCGATCCCGACCGCGGTCAGCAGGAAGATGAAGCCGATGATGACGCCGACGAGCATCTCGCCGCCCTCCGTGGAGAGGGCGCTATCGGCACCCCCGTACTCGGATCCGATGTAGATCATGGAGCCAAGCATCAGGAAGACGGCCGACACGGCCACGACGATTTCGATGATCCGCTCGCGCTCGAGCATTACCCGACGATTCCTCCGGCCCGTGCAAAAGCGCTTCGAAGCGCCGTTCGAGCGGCCCCGATCGGTCCGATTTCCCGTCTCCGAACGGACTCCAGAGGCAGCGGATGCGGCGAAATCGGGACGTTATATATAAATCTCGAGCAGGAGATCGCAAGCGGTTCCGTTATTTCCGTCGGTCGCCTACAATCGCCGAATAGCCAGTCGAGCACGGAGCCGGCCGTCAGCCGGCGAATCACTACCGACGCACCCCATGAAAACAACAGCGTCACCGAAAACACCGCTTCCAGTACCGTCCGACGACGTCCTCGAGGAGCGTTCGCGCCGCGCCCGCACCGAACCGATGTCGGTGCTCGCGCTGGGCGAGGGCCTCTACGAAGTCGAGTCCGCGAGCGACCACACCTACCTCGTCGACCTCGAGGGCGGGCGCTGTACCTGCCCCGATCACGTCTTCCGCGGGGTACGGTGCAAGCACGTCCGCCGCGTCGCCATCGAAATCAACGAGGGGAGAACGCCCCCGCCCGGCGAGCGAGCCGTCGGCTGTCACGACTGCGACGAGACGGTGTTCGTCGACGAGAACGCAGCCGGTCCGGTCTACTGCGACCGTCACGCGCTCCGGTCGGGAGATATCGTCGTCGACCGCGAAACCGGCGACCGGCTCACGGTCGTCGACGTCTCGGACCTGCGGGCCGACGCGGTCCGGATCCAGGCCACGGGCGAATCGGTCGCCGACTACGCGACAAACGAGAACTACGAGCCCGACGTCCCGGTCGTCGGCGCCGTCTACCCCCACGCGACGGTCGCGCCCAACGGCGTCGTCCCCGAATCGCTGCGGGTGTACGTCTTCCCCCGCACGCGACTCGAGAGGCGCGTCCCCGGCTGGAATCGACCCGCGACGGCGTAGCAACGCCCGACAACGGGAGATCGGTTGGATAGCTTTCGTTTTTTGGTAATCGGGACCGAGTAGCAGGGTATGGACGACGGGATTGACTACGGCCGCTACGAGGAGGGCCGAAGCGTCAACTACTGGAGCCTGGACCGGACCCTGCAGCGCGAACTCCGCCGAACGTACGCCGACGAGGAGTTCGAGTGGGCCGAACCCCGCCTCGAGGCGTTCGGCGAGACCGTCGGCCACACGATCGCCGACAACGCCGACTACGTCGACGATCACGGACCCGAGCTCGAACCCTACGACAAACACGGCGAAGTCCAGAATTTCGTTCGGTATCCTGCAGAGCAGTTCGAGAACGAACGCCTCGCCTACGAGGCCGGGATCGTCGCCGACTCCTTCCAGGTCCCGCCGGGACGCGACGAACCGATGCCGCTGTCGCACAATCTCGCGATGCAGTACCTGCTTTGCTACGCAGACCCCGGCTTCGACTGCCCGGTGGCGATGACCGCCGGCGCGGCGCTTGTCCTCGAGAAGTTCGGCGACGAGAGTCTCGAGCCCTACCTCAAGGCGCTGACGAGCCGCGACTACGACGACCTGATCGAGGGGGCGATGTTCCTCACCGAGAAACAGGGCGGCAGCGACGTCGGGGCCAACGAGACCCGGGCCGAGTACGACCACGACGCGGAGTGCTGGCGCCTGTACGGCGAGAAGTGGTTCTGCTCGAACGTCGACGCCGAGGGGACGCTCGCGCTCGCCCGGGCCGAGGACGCTCCCGACGGGACGGACGGCCTCTCGATGTTTCTCGTCCCCCACGCCGACCCTGAGAAAACGGGCGACCCTGTCACGAAGGGCGACCTTCTCGAGGACGGCCCCCTCGCGCCCGACGAGGTCAACGATCAGCTCTATCGCCGGCTGAAGGACAAGCTGGGGACGATCTCGGTACCGACGGGCGAAGTCGAGTTCACCGGTGCGAAGGCGATCCTCGTCGGCGAGGAGGAAAACGGGTTCCGGCAGATGGCCGAGATGCTCAACCTCGAGCGGCTGTCGAACGCCGCGGCCTCCTGTGGGATCATGGGTCGAGTGCTGCTCGAGAGCAAGATCTACGCCGCGAACCGGGAGGCGTTCGGGAAGTCGATCGATCAGCACCCGCTGATGCGGGCCGATCTGGTCGACATGGCCGTCGACCACGAGGCCGCGGCGATGTACGTCTTCGAGGCCGCGCGGCTGCTGTCGAAGCGTGAACGTGCGAAACGGACCGCCGAAGACGGTGACGAAGCCGACGACGTCTACCGTCTGATGCGACTGCTGATCCCGATCGCGAAACTGCGCACCGCTCGGATGGCCGTCGACACCGCCTCCTACGGGATGGAGGTCCACGGCGGTAACGGCTACGTGAACGACTTCGTCACCAACCCCATGCTCCGAGACGCCCAGGTCCTGCCGATCTGGGAGGGTACCGAGAACGTCCTCTCGCTGGACGTGCTGCGGGCCCTGGAGCGAGAGGACGCACACGAACCGCTGCAGGAGGTGATCGAGGGCCGACTCGAGAGCATCTCTCACCCGGTACTCGCCGAAACCGTCGAAACCGTCGAGAGCGAGTATCACGACCTGATGGGCGCACTGGCGACGCTCGTCGGCGAAGACGACGAGTACGCCCAGCTATCGGCCAAGCGTCTCGCCCACTATATTTTCGACGTCTTCACCGCCGCGCTGTTGCTCGATCGGGCTCAAGAGGGTCTCGAGAACGGGAACGGGCGGACGGCGCTCGTCGCGGTTCGGTTCGTCGCGAACGAACTCGAGTACCCGGAGAGCCGCGGGATCACTGACGGGGAACGGTTCGCGCTCGAGGCGTTCGATTCGATCGTCCGGTACGCGCCGGTCGATCCCGAACGACTCTCGAAGGTCGACGGCGTCGGAAACGCGTCAGATCGTATTCGCGGCGATCGGAGGTAGTGGTCGCTATGATCGGCGCAGACGGGACGAGCGCGTTCAGCGCCGTCCAGGTCGTCGTTCGGCGTACTGCTGTCGGCGATCGGACCGTTCGGGCTGTTTCTCCTCGGACTTCCGGTCGGACTGACCGGATTTGCGTTCGTCCTTATTTTCGCGGCGTTGATGGGGCTGAGCTGGACCCGGCTCGAGAAGACTCATCCACGATACGACCGAACTCACGGGAAATGATCGGCGGACCCTGCGGAAGCGCTGCTCGAGGTGAGCGCTTCGAAGAACGTCTCGAGGGAACGGTGATCTAACCTGTTCGAACACTATACTAGTCTATCGTACAATAAATTCATTGATGTGTGAAAGCGAAATAGAACGATGAGAGAGCGCCGTTCGGACGCCGCCGGCGGAGCCCGGAAAGCGCCGACGGAGAAAAAAACGGGCTGCACTCGGCAACAGAGGGAATAACCGTGTACGGGGTGACCGGGTCGGGTGTCATCTGGGCGAGCCACCTCGTAGCCGCGGGACTGATGATCTCGCTCGCGGCCTACGTCGGACGCAGTCACTCCGAAAAACCGCTCGGCCGGCTGTTCGTCTGCATGGTCGTGGCCGTCGCCGTCTGGGTCCTCGGATCGATGGCTCGACTGTTCACGCTCGATCCGACGGCGTACGTCGTACTCACCGCCGTAAAGTACCTCGGCGTCACGACGGCGCCGATCTGGTTCCTGCTGTTCGTACTGCGGTACTCCGGACGGGACCATTGGGTGACCCGTCGACTCGTCACGGTCCTGTTCGTCGGACCCGTACTGACCGTCCTGGTCGTGCTCACTACCCAGAGCCACGGGCTGTTCTACGCCGAGTTCGCCGTCGTCACCGTCGGAGAGACGGCGGTCCTGGAACGGGGCCGGGGGCCGGGGGTCTGGCTGTTCGCCGCGTTCGGATGGGGGCTTCTCGCGCTGGGAACGGTGCTCCTCCTGCTAATGGCGATCGGACAGCCCGCGATCTACCAGAAACAGTCGTTCGTCATCGCTCTCGGCGTCGTCGTCCCCTGGGTCGTCGGAGTCGCGTACGTCTTTTTAGGCTGGCCGCACCCGGCAGTCGATCCGACGCCGATCGGGTTCGCGATCACGGCCGTCCTCTTCGGCGTCGGTATCTTCACCACTCGTCTCATCGACGTCGTACCCGTAGCCCGGTCGCGACTGCTCGACGCGCTGGACGACGGCGTTGTCGTGGTCGACGCCGACGGTCGTCTGCTGGACGCCAACGCCGCTGCGCGGGAGTTGCTCACCGACGACACGGTCGGAACTGACGTCGAGGTGGCACTCCCACCCGAACTCGACGTCGACGGCGGCGAACACGTCGTCGAGACGGAGACCGGTCGACGAGTGGTTCGGCCTCGAACGATCGAACTGATGGACGGTCTCGGGCGGAATACGGGTCGGGTCATCTACCTGAACGACGTTACGGACCTCATCGAGCGCGAGCGACGCAGCGTGCTCCAGCGCGTGTTCCGCCACAACATCCGCAACGACCTGAACGTGACCGTCGGCTACCTCGACCTCCTCGAGGAACGGGTCCCGCCGGACGAACGCGAGTACGTCAGGCGGGCTCGAGCGAGCGCGAGCCGCGTCGTCGAGTTGAGCGAGAAAGCCCGCCAGTTCGAGCGGGCGATCGACTCCCAAGACGGTCGGACGACCGCATCGGCCGCGACGGTCGTCGAACAGGTGATCGAGGACGCCCGACGCGAGTACTCGCGAGCGCAGTTCGTCACCGAGATCGACGGTGAGGCCGGCCCCGTCACCGTCGTCGACGAGGAGAGCTTCCGAACCGCGATCGCGAACCTGGTCGAGAACGCGGTGAGACACAACGACTCGGAGCGACCGACCGTCACCGTCCGCGTCGTCGACGAGGACGACGCCGTGCGGATCGACGTCGCCGACGACGGCCCCGGGATTCCGAAGCAGGAACTCACTGCGCTCGAGGCCAACGCGGAAACCCCTCTCGAGCACGGGAGCGGCTTCGGGCTCTGGCTGGTGAAGTGGACGGTGTCGCTGTCGTCGGGCGAACTCTCCTTTTCGGAGAACGAGCCCCGCGGCAGCGTCGTCACGGTTCGGCTTCCGGCCGCCGACTCCTCGAGTCGGTAGCCGTTACTCAAGGAGTTCCGCGGCCTCCTCGACGTCCATCACGCCCTGTTTGACGGCGTTGAGCACGCGGACGACCTCCTCGTCGGGGCCGGCGTCGGGTTCGCCGACCTCCTCGAGGGTGACCTTCTCCGAGTCGCCGACGAACTCGGGGAAGTCGGTGCCGTCGGCGATCGCGGTCTCTTTCTTGACCCGGTAGTTCCCGCCGTCGGTGACGTGGAGGTCCGCGGGGTGG